>DKAT01000066.1 GCA_002450905.1 Spirochaetia bacterium UBA6919 | reverse complement strand
GGGCTTAGAAAAAATATTGATTTAGATCTGTAATTATTCATGATATACCTCATTATTAATCTGATAGCAGGAAAAAATGAAAGAAACCATACAAAGATGAAATACTAAATAAATTATAAAAGAACAAAATGACAGATTAAAATGATAGATGATATACTTATGGCATTTAATTATACTAGTTATAATCGTAATTTATCAAACAAAGTTATATTTGTCAATAATAAATTGTTATTAATTTTATAATCATATATATTGAATAAAACGAATTCGCTTGGTGAGACAAATGTATAATAGTGTTTATCGTATAATAAATATTACAAATATATTAAAAAATCATGTTGCTCAAAAAATAGTCTTGATTATTTGAATCGGTTTATCAGGTGTATTTCATCGATTATTTCTGATCTTTCGTTCATTTAGATTCATTGGGGTTGCCGTAAGCCGTTAGGACGATTAGTCTGGATCCACCATGATCTCTGTGTTCACAAAAATAGATTCCCTGCCATGTTCCAAGATTTAGGCGTCCTTTTGTAATGGGAATATTGATGGAACAACCCAGGAGAGAGGATTTTAAATGGGCTGGCATGTCATCTGATCCTTCCAGGGTGTGTTGGTAGTAATTTGCGTTTTCTGGAACCATAAAATTAAGGTGGCTTTCAAAATCCTTTCTTACTGAGGGGTCTGCGTTTTCATTAATTGTTAAACTGGCTGAGGTATGTTGCAGGAACAGATTAAGGATGCCTGTTTGGTAGTATTGTATTTCTGGGAACTCTTTTAGAATATGAGATGTAATCAAATGAAATCCTCTCGAGAAACTGGGGAGTCGGATGGTTTTCTGGTATAGTGTCATAATGAAGATGGCTCCTGATGTATATAATTAATGAAAATAATATTTATTATAATGAAATACAAAGAAAAATTTATATACAGATATTCATTTCGGAATGGGATGCCGAGAATCTTGAGAGTGAATTTCATGAAGGTTATTTACAGATTGATAAAATCATCAATGCTTATTTCCATTTCGCTGATAATTGCCCTTAGTGTGCCTTTGGGGACATCTCCCTTGTGATCAGGGATGGGAAGGGTAATATTTTTTTCAATATGGAAATATACTGGATGTTTATTTGTTCTGATGATCTGATAACCGGCTCTTAATAATTTTTAGTCAGTTCACGATAAGATGTAACAGGAAGTTTAGGCAAGATTTTCTCTTGGAATTTTGTATTGATGGATATCTTTGTACGGATTATCCCTGTTGAGGGACATATTCAAAATGTTTCTTGCTTCTATACAGCTTTCAATAGCGATTTTAGTATTCTCGTAAGCTTCGGATAATGTCTTACCTGATGCAATACAACCCTTGATTTCAGGTACAACAGTTGTAAATATCCCATCTTCATCCTGAAAATAATTGATTGTGAAAGTTAAATCATCGTTTATCATATATTAATTTTAATAATCCTTGTTATATTAGTCAATGATTACTGAATTGGATTAATTATAAAATATAGTATTTTTTCATAAACTTCTCCATAAAATCTTGCTAAGAAAGTTAAAATTAGCCATTTCAAATGTCAAGAGAATAATTTATCAATGGATATTGAGTTCGGAATGGGATGTCGAGAATCTTGAGAGACTGTATATGGCATTAGGTTAAAAGAGGATTTTACGATTGATTAATCATTTATAAGACCTTTAGTGCAAGGAATTGTTCTTCTGGTGGATAAAATTACAAAAGATTTGACTATTTTCATAGCAATTTTCCCAAAAAAATATTATTTTATAATATCCTCCAAAGATGATTAAATTAATTGTATTTTCCAAAATAAATATCAGATAATCATTACAATAGAATAAATGAGATGAATATAAAGCTATGAAACAAATAATATTAGATTACTTTCAATTGACCAAACCTCCTATCATGCTTCTTGTGGTGTTCAGTTCGGTGACCGCATTATTTATGGAAGGGAGTCTGGTACATAAACCCCTTGAATTTATTTTAGTACTCCTTGGGGTGTTTTTAAGCGGTGGATCAGCCAATGCTTTGAACCAGTATTTTGAGCGGGAAATTGATGCAAAGATGACCCGGACAATGAAACGCCGTCCCCTACCCCTTGGAAAAATGGATTCACGTAATGCCTTGATATTTTCCGTGGTGATCGGGATTCTAGGAGTGATGATATTTCTATTATTTTTCAATATATTAAGTGCTTTATTATCTCTCGGGACGATCTTATTTTATAGTTTATTTTATACATTATGGTTAAAACCAAATACCCCTCAAAATATTGTAATAGGGGGAATTGCGGGTGCTATGCCTCCGGTGATTGCCTGGGTTGCTGCTAGTAATAATATTTTAAGCGGATCTCCCTGGGTTCTTTTTCTGATCATATTTTTCTGGACTCCACCCCACTTTTGGGCACTTGCACTCTATTTCAAAGATGATTATGAAAAGACAAATCTCCCCATGCTCCCTGTAGTGAAGGGTGTGGATAGTACGTTACGTCAAATATTCATATATACACTGATACTTGTGGGAGTGACACTCGTAATGCTTGCTTTCTCAGAAAATCGATGGGTATATCTCGTGGTGAGTATAGCTCTGGGTGCGTTATTTATTAAAAAATCCTATGACGCAAAAAAATTGAAAACCCCGGAACTCCAGAAAAAATTATTTGGATATTCTATAGTCTATTTATTCTCCCTGTTTTTCGCATTAATTATTGATAGCTTGATTTTCTAAATTAACGTGCTCTCAGGGCATAATGGATTTCTTCTACAATTTCGTCAATATCATCCGTGAGTTTAAATAAATTCATATCTCTTGGACTAATATATTTCCCATCGAGCACGGATCCCTTCAACCAGTCGAATAATCCTTTCCAGAAATCAACTCCATAGACATATACCGGAACAGGATTAGTCCGTTCGGTTTGAATGAGGGTCATCGTTTCAAAAAACTCATCGAGAGTACCAAATCCCCCAGGAATAAGAACAATTGCGGATGAGTATTTTAAAAACATTACTTTTCTGACAAAGAAATATCTAAATTCCAAATAAGTGGTGATATATTGATTTGCCTGCTGTTCAAAGGGGAGCTCTATATTGAGTCCTACAGAGCGACCACCGGCTTCTTTTGCACCCCGATTGGCAGCTTCCATAATGCCACCACCTCCACCTGTCATAATAGCATAGCCTTTAGAAGCTAATTTATTTGCAAGTTCTACCGTAGCCTTATAATGAGGGTGATCAGGTTTAGCTCTTGCGGATCCAAAAATAGAAATTGCAGGTTCGATATCTGAAAGTTTTTCTACACCATCGACGAACTCTGCGATAATACGAAAAATACGCCAGATTTCTTTTCCCTTTAAATAATCATCGAGAAGATTCTCCATGTGTTTCTTATTGTTAGCCAAGATTTCCTCACAATTTTTTATTACAAGAATGCAAATTGATTTATAGAGAAATTATCGTGCATATTCAATAACTCTCGTTTCCCTGATGAGAGACACTTTCACCTGACCAGGATACTTCATTTCATTTTCTATACGGGACGCGATATCTCTTGCAATTTTTTTTGCCTCGAGGTCATCTAATATATCATTATTTACGATAATACGGAGTTCTCTTCCTGCCTGAATAGCAAATGCTTTTTCCACTCCAGGAAAGTCATAGGCAATTGCTTCAAGATTTGTCAGACGCTTGATATATTCATTAAAGGACTCGCGTCGTGCGCCTGGACGGGAAGCTGAGATTGCATCACCTGTTTGAACAATTAGAGCTTCAAGGGAAGCTGGTTCCACATCAAAATGGTGGGATGCGATGGAGTTTACGATTACTTGATCTTCTCCATATTTCTTTGCTATTTCAGCGCCTACCTGAGCGTGATCTCCTTCTTCAGTATTTACACCTTTGCCAACATCATGAAGGAGTCCACCACGTATACACTGGGCTACATTAGCACCTGTTTCAGATGCAAGATGGCCGCAAATCATGGCGACTTCTTTTGAGTGAGATAAAATATTTTGGCCATAACTATAACGATACTTTAGTCTACCCACGTATTTTTGGAGTTCTTGATGCATTCCACGTATCCCAAGATCGAAGCATGCCTTTTCACCCTCTTCCTGGATGTTCTGGTCAATTTCATGGCTAACCTTGTTTACAACTTCTTCTATACGAGCAGGATGTATTCGTCCATCAGATACAAGCTTCTCTATAGAGCGTCTTGCTTTCTCTCTTCTTACAGGATCAAAACTGGAAAGAACAATTGCTTCAGGAGTATCATCGATTATAATATCTACTCCGGTGAGTACTTCTAGCGCTCTAATATTTCTACCTTCACGACCAATTATACGTCCTTTCATTTCTTCATTTGGGAGTGATACAGATGATACACATGCTTCTTGCGAGACTTCAGGTGCCAGACGTTGTATAGAAGTGATAACAATCCGTCTAGCCTCTTTTTCTGCTTTCAATCGTGTTTCGTGTTCTATTTTGTTTACAATTTTTTGAGCTTCGAGTTCTGCATCATTTTGGACACGCTGGATGATCATGTCCTTGGCTTGTTGATTAGTAATACCAGCAAGGCTTTCTAATTTATGTTCCAGTTCAATCGTTTTTTGATAAAAATCTTCTTCTTTTTTGACTAAATCTTTTTCTTTCTGATCAAGCTTTGATTCCTTCTGCTCTGTACTTTCAATTTTCCTTTCAAGGTTTTCTTCCTTTTTAAGGATTCTCTTTTCTAGTTGTTGTACTTCTTGCCGTTGATCCCGGATCTCTCTTTCAAAGTCTCTTTTCTCTTTTAAAATTTGGTCTTTACCTTCCAGAATAGCTTCTTTCTTTTGAGCTTCTATATCTTTCTTTGCTAGAACAATAATCTCATCAGCACGTTGTTTTGCTTTCTTGAGTGTTAAATATTCTATGACCAGTCGAGCGGAATATCCCACTACTAGTCCAAGCAAAATGATTATCAAATAAGAAAGAAGGGATTCACTTGTCCACATAATCCCTCCATATTAATATATTTCAACAAGTTAATTTTAAATAGTATTTTTAATTAAAATGTAAGATATTATTATAAAGGAAAAGAAATCTTGATAAAAAAGTCAAGTATTTTTTAAGTTATTATTATTTAAAAATTACAAAATAAATTACAGAGTTATGGAAAAAGAATTTGACATTGATGGATGATATGATTATATTTCTGGTTTTTCTGAAATAATAATTTTTTAAATGAGGTTTAGAATGGCGAATAGAAAAAAATATGTTGAGAAGCTTATTAAGATGGAGAAAATGCGAAAGAGACGATTGAAAAAGAAGTTGAAAAGACAAAAGAGGCTTGCTGGATTACGTAAAGATCAAATGAACAGAGCAGGTCGTGAGTTGAAAGAAAATCAAAGTTATTTACCAACAACTTAAATAGTTTTGAAAAATGACACTAATTGTTCCTGACAGGGAATCGCTAAATCTCTTAGGTTACTTTCTTGAACGAATCCTCATTGAGAACTGTTCAAAGAAAGCTAAGAGTATATTCCATTATCCTGCTAAGATTTATATTCAAGGAGCAAAAATGGGGGTTTGGTTATTGATTGGGAAAGGTGAAATTAGATTAATGCCCTTTACTCATGAGGATGTGCCTGATATTAGTGTATTTGCTACTTTAAATACCTTTTTAGATATTGCAATTGGAAAAAGTATTGTATTTAGTTTTCTTTCAGGTAAAATAAAAATTAAAGGGAATCCACTTAAAATCCTCCCCCATCTTAGATGGATTATACTAAAATTATCCTGATTGGTCTCTGTTATAGTTAAGGGAGCAATCGCTACAGTTTTTAAAATATTTTCTAAACTGCTCTGCACCTTCTTTGGTTACTTTTGAGCCCCTCAGATCTATAATTTTAAGAGTTTTAATCTTTTTTAAGAGTTCCAGACCATGATCTGTTATATTTGTATCCCATAATATAAGTTTATAAAGGTGTTTTAGTTTAGAAAGATGTTCCATGCCTTTGTCAGTAATATTTGAGCCAGAAATATCCAACATGCGTAATTTCTTATAATCTTTTAAAACAGCTAAACCATCGTCATTAATAGTTGACCATACTACATTGAGTTCTATGAGATTGGGGAGATTTTTAAATCGTTCCAAAGACTTATTAGATATGGATGAACCGCGAAGTATAAGATTTTCCAAAGATTTTATATTCTCTATATATTTTGATCCTACGTCACTCAATGGTGTACGAATTAAAAATAATGTTTTAATTTTCAGATCTTTAATATGAACAAGTCCTGATCCAGTTGTATTTGTCCACCATAAACGAAGGGTATTTAGTTTTTTTAAACCTCTGAGAAACACTAAACCAGAATCATTGATATGTGTATGCTTGTTTATATTTAAAGTATCAAGATTTTCAAACGGGATAATATGATTCAATGATAAATTATTTATTTTGGGACCTTGAATGTCAAGACGGTCCATATTTTTCATATCCTCTAGGGTTCTTTGTTTGAACTCACCTCCACTCACATCATCTAACCATTTTTGAGATTTAATAATATCTTTGTCAGTATAACTTTTCGAATCATCAGGTCCAATTATATAGCATTGGTCAAGAGATTTTATTAAAATATTAGCTTGTGTATCTGTGATTGAGGTTTTATATATATCGAGTATCCTCAAACTTTTAATAGACTTTAAATCAGAAATAGATTTATCGGTAATCTTTGTTCCACTCAAATACAACTCTCTGAGATTTTTCAGGTTTCTTAAGTGCTTAATACCCTCATCACTGATTGAGGTATTCCATAGAACAAGGATTTCAAGTGATGAAAAATCTTTTATATTGGATAACCCAGCATCAGTAATTTTTGTATTCCCAAGGTAAAGATGTTTTAAGGATTTTAAATGATTTAAATAAAAAAGTCCTTTTCCAGTAATATTATTTTCAGATAAATGCAGGGATTTTACTTTTTGAAAGATAATTTCGCCAGTGGACGGATCCTTTGCAGAAAGATTCTGAAGAGCAGTATCATCAAGCCCTTTATCACCAAGATCAAGAGATTTAATCAATTTTAAGGATTTGATAGAATGATCTTTACCCCAGGGATTTTTAATTCCATTTGATTTGATCCAATTCAAAAGGGTATTTTGAGGTTTTGTACTGCAAGAAATAAATGTATATAATATAATTAAGATGAGAAGTAACTTTATTTTATATCGCATAAAATCCCTTAAGAATTTATAAATTAATGTATTTTAACTATAAATATAATGATTTTCGACTATATCAATTCACCAAAAAAAAATATTTTAGTCTGATTAATGGTTTTATTGAAAGCTCCACTGGGAACAAGTTATTGATACAAACTTTAATAAATTATCTCTGTCTCACTCAGTGAAGCTTTGTTAGAATTTATATAAAATCCCTTTAAAACATCTGTTCTGGCGATTTTATTTTCCTTCCAATTTTTTTTTAATTTCACCAGCCCTCAATATCAAGTACTTATCAACATGAAAAGCAGGTGCGTTCTCCTCAAATTCAACAGAAACACTAACCTTCTTTTTCTTAATATTATATAAGGAGGCAAAATATTTTATGCTAGCCACCTTAGGAATTAGAGTAGGTGAAATAATAATTTTAACTGTTAATAGATATTTTATATTATTTTTTGTCAAAAATGATTCAGCAGCATTTAATAATGAATTACCATTAGCCCAATGACTACATCGACGAACTCGCCCTCGATGTTCTACAGCGATATGATGAAGTAACTCTGGTAGCTTATGATGGATGTCACCGAAAGGTTTAAGGATAATACTTGGTACTGGAATCGATTTTGGGAATGCTATTTTTAAACTAGCAAGCAATAAATCACCAGCAAGATCACCGACATTCGTGCTAGGTGAAAATATCACCATATGAAGTTTTTTTAATTTGTATTTTGGGGCACCTGATGGATATCTTAAAGTATCACCACAGGAAATTAATAAGAATAGTGACATGATTAAAATGATTTTTTTAACATAATGTGTTATTCTCCTTATCATTAGCTATATTGCCAATAATGCTTATCTAGTTAGCTCCGAGTATGTGATTCCCTTTGAGGATAGACAGGCATTTAAAAGCCTTTC
>DKAT01000079.1 GCA_002450905.1 Spirochaetia bacterium UBA6919 | reverse complement strand
AATAAACACTAGGTTTGCCGCCATAAACGACTGTTGTCTTAATGACATCACGATCATATATCTTCTCATTTGATGGTTCATTGGTGATTTGAGCTTCACTGATTTTAGGAAATCCTTTAATATCAGGGATAAGAGGGTGATTTGCAACGAGAGATTGAACCACTTTAGCTTTGTAGGATTTTTTATTGAGATTAAACCGCAGATAGACAGGTAGAGCGTCGTAAAAGGTGTCAAAGGAATTGACTGGTTTTGTCATTGTAATCTCACCATGATCATTCCAGTAAGAGTACCACTTAAATAATCCATGAGAGCCTTTTTTCTGGTATATAAAGAAGTGATTACCGCAACCATCTTGGCTTCCCATAGCATATTTCACTACTTCTCCGCTTGGTATATTGAAAAATATATCCGCTTTAAAGGAATAGTTGTATGTACCTGTTTTAAACTGATCATAGGTCGAGAATTTCAGTGTAGCAGAGTCCATATTCTGCTTGTTATCTGTTTTGACATTTTTTTTACTGTCCCAGCCTTCTTTTACAATTACCATCATACTGTCTTTGGACTGCCGTGGCTTTCCATACCAGGGGATTGTCATTTTGTATAATTGATATTCTGAATTTCCTTTATTCCAGTGGTCATTTAATAGATATTGAATTTTGTCTTTCTTTTCCTGAGTTGGTTTAGCACAAGAAAATACAGTATACACCAATGTGATAGACATAATAATGACTATCCATTTAGAATATGATTTCATATTGGTCTCCTTTCATATTGTTATGATTTAAATTTGGATACGAAAAGGATTTTAGTCAAGAGAATTAAATATTTTTTGGCTATAACAAAGCTCCACTGCAACTCGAACCACTTCCAGCCGTACATCCGAAACAATAGTCCCTCACTTGCACTTCATTAATAATATCAAGGGAGTTCCTTTCCAGTATTGATTTTATGGTATATGAAGATCCATTTCCATTGGAACACATTACTCCTGTAATTTGATTGAAGTCACAATCATAGAGATTTCCAAGATAATCTACCGATAATTGATCCAGGCACATGAGGTGATCTATAGTGGATGGATTATAATTCGTATAGAGATATTTCAAATAAGATTTATCAAGATTTAAGTTCTCAAGATGCTGTTGAAAACGTCCTATAGGGAGATTAGTGAAGGTTAATAAGGAGTTGAAAGTAATGTCAAAGTGCTCTTTCAGGTATTTTTTATAATCCTGTTCTAATTTTTTCTGATCAGGAGCTAAGGAGAACTTCTCTAATTTGGGTAATGACGGGCTATAAACAAGATCAAGAACATGAATATCCCCATATCCCTTTTCATTAAGGATCTTTATAGCAGATATGCTCTTCTCATAGACACCACGACCTCTCATGGTATCGACATTATTTTCCAGATAACAAGGAAGACTCGCAACAACATGGACATCCTGTTCTGCAAAGAAATCTGGGAGATCCTGATACCCCTCTTCAAAGAATATCGTTAAATTAGATCGGGTAATAATCTCTTTATTCGCATCCCGTGTAGCCCGAACAATATCTCTAAATCCATAATGCATTTCAGGTGCTCCCCCTGTGAGATCTACCGTTGTAATTTGTGGAAATAACCGGATAATTTTAATGAGATCATCAATAACATCCTGTGAGATTTCTTCCGTACGTCGGGGAGATGCTGAAATATGGCAATGATGACAAGTTTGATTACACTTATAACCTAAATTGATTTGTAGAGTAGTGATTGATTTCTTGAGGAGTGGACGATGAATGGTTTCCTCAAAACGTGTTATAGTCATCATATTAACCTATTTATGTAGTATGCAATTAATATAAGATATTCTACTAGAGAGGTCAATATTTCCTGTGAATTAATTTCTTATTGTAAATCCATAACCCGTTTCAATTCTCCGATTATTAATTGACCCCATTGAGATTTTATAGTACGTTGATTTAGGGTAAAATATTCATACATCGTAAATGATATCAAAATATACTAATACTCTTTTAAAATTGAAGTCGAAAGAACAACTTTGTCATGGTGAAGCTCTCGAACCATGGAAAATGGATTTCAGATATAAAAGATTATCAGTATATATAAACTCCTCATTAAAAAGTCCATCAACACCCTGGATAACCGATTCCACATAACCCTTTAAAATATTTATAAACAGGAGAAAACTACGAAACAAATAAACTTAAAATCATTGAGCATCATGATTATCCTATTAATCTCCCTGATTTATAGCGGCTCAGGATATACGAAAGATGATACCGCAATCAAATCCAGTGACACAGGACAAAAAACACCTCACAAAGAAGGGGTGACCTACACCAAAGATATATTTTCCCAGTAGGAAGCTAAAGTGGTTGAGACGTTATGAGAATGGCGTGCTCAATGGTATAACGAAATGTTATTATGAAAATGGGAGAGCACTGTATAAAGATGATAAAGTAGTCTGGTAAAAGAAGTACTAAAAAAATCAATATAATATCTTCGAGTCCTCCATAAAAATTTTATCAATAGATAACCGATTACTCCGAAAGCTAAAACAATCGGAATCAAAATTTTTAGTTCCGATGTTGTGCTATGCTATTTACTCTCTAATAATATATTAAGTTTAAATCAAGTTATAGCAATATAGATCTTATTTAAAAAGATTTGATGGAATAAAACAACTTATTCTTCAGTGAGTTTCATGGGCATCACAACGGAAAAATAATTCTCGTCATCTGTTCCACGGACGATCACAGGACTTTTATTATCGGACATCTCGAATCTCACCTGTTTGTGATCAATTTCTTTCAAGGCATCCAACAAATAGTGGTAATTAAACGCGACTGTTAATTCATCTCCATCGTATTCAACCTGTAATTCATCTTTCGCTTCCCCTAGATCCGGATGATTTCCTTTAAGAGTTAGCTTTCCTGGTTCAACATCCAGGACCATCTGAGCTAATTTGGGATCTACCATGTGGGATACCCGTTTGACGGCATCGGATAATTCAATATTTTCGAGAGTCATGATATTGTGAGCTCCCGTTGGGATGACCTGCTCGTAATTAGGAAACTGTCCTTCGAGGAGATTTGAAACCAACTCTGTATCCTCCATTTTAAAAAATACCTTGCTTTCTGTGAGAGATATATGGCAGGGACCATTATCCCCAAGCACCTTTATGAGCTCATTGAGTACTTTTGAAGGAATAATCACATCGAAATCCCCTATTTCCGTTTCCCCGAGATCTGTGCTTATATAGGAGAGCCTCTTTCCATCGGTGGCGACTACATTGAGATTTTCATTCTTTTTTTCAAAATACAATCCGTTCAAAAAATATCGTGCTTCGTCTGTGGATGCGGAAAATATGGTTTTCTTAATCAGGTGTTTTAAGAGAGATTGATCCATCATTAAGACATTTTGTTCAATAAATGTGGGTATTTTTGGATAATCATCCTTGGGGATACCGACGATTTTGAAGTTAGCCTTGAAATTAGGGTCTTCTGTTTTGATGGTGACACGATTATTGGGGTCCATTGAGAATTGGAGATTACCTCCGGGAAAGGATTTTATAATTTCTGATAATTTTTTAGCCTGAATGGTAATGGATCCAGAGATATTGATTTCAGAAGGGATGGAGGTTCTGTATCCCACTTCGAGGTCTGTACTGGAGAGCTCTATACTATTATCTTTAGTTTCAATCAAAACATTGGATAGGATTGACAGTGTGGTTCGGGTGGATACGATACTTTCTGCATGGGATAGGGCTTTTTGGATATCAGATTTTGAGCATACAAAGTTCATGGGTTCTCCTGTTTATTAAGATATTATATAAATTTAAATTTATTTTTATTAGTATTATTATAAGACGTATTGTTGATAGTTTGATTACTCTTGAATTATTATACCTTTCGATTGTGAAAACATGTCAATATTCTAATAATGTTTATTAACATATCGACAAAGCAGGGTAAAATCTTTTATCAGTTGTTTGAAATGTTTTCATATTCCGTGTAAAATTCATAGAATAATGGAGACCTATTAACAGGGTGTTGTATGGTTATCAACAGGTTTTCGATAAAATAGGAATTACTTGTTCTATTAAGCAAGTCAAGAGATTTCATATTGACAATATTTTATTCTGTGTTATATTATAACGTGGGAGAATTATTCCAATAAACTAGTTCTGATTGTTAATTTATGTTATCCTCAAATTCTATAGTTCGATGTACCCTATTGGTTATTTATCGGAATCTTTCAAAAGTATTTATTATACTATCCATCAATTTATTTTTCTTACCCTGTATTTATTCACAAGATGAGATTGTCATTGATCAAGTAAGGAAAGAATATTCTCTTGTGCATCATTTAGAGTATTTAGAAGATAAGAACAAATCCTGGACTATCCAAGATGTGAGCTCTAATCAATTCTCAAATCGATTTAAGAAGCTGGATAAAGAAACACTGAATATTGGTTTTACAAAGTCAGCCTATTGGGTTCGATTTAAAATAAGAAATAACCTTAATCAAAATATAAAACTCATTCTGGAACAATCGTATGTCCTGCTTAATCTGATTGATTTCTATAAAATATCGGGTAGTGAAATGATCCACAAGCAATCGGGACAGACAATCCCCATATCCAAATGGGATTATAATTATAGAAAGCCGTCTTTCTTCTTATCCGAGAGACCTCATGAGAAGGGTATCTATTATATGAGGTTTGAAACTGGATCAATAATGATTATATCTTTGAATCTCTATACAGAAAAAGATTTTTATTATAATATTGATCATCAGCAGTTCCTATTGGGAATATTCTATGGTATTCTCCTTATAATGATTGTTTATAATTTGTTTATATACTTAACTACACTGGATATCAATTATTTATATTACATCTGCTTTGCTATATCGATAACACTTCTTTACCTGATCTATGATGGGATAGTATTTCAATATCTGCCACACGATGTAGGGCATGAAATCATAATGCGGTTTTCTATGACGTCCTATTCCGCAGTAATTTTTGGAATCCAGTTTACAAGATCCTTTCTGGAAATAAGAAAAAAACACAAGATTTTGGATAGGGTCATGCAGGGAGTTATTATTGGAAGTAGTATTGGTTTGATCCTTGTATTATTCAAAATTACCAGTTTCATGGTTGGGATAATCGTTATAACAGGATGTGTAGTATCGATCATAGCCAGTATTTTCTCATTTAAAGGGGGATTCAAACCGGCGCGATTCTTTGTAGTTGGATGGATAATATTTCTAATTGGGTCAATATGTTTAGCTCTTGCTAATATGGGGTATATAACCTATAATGCTATTACAATTGGTTTGATGCCAGTTGGAACAGTTATTGAAGTGGTTCTCTTCTCCTTTAGCCTTGCTGATAAGATACATCTGCTTAAATTAGATAAAGAAATTGCTCAGGCAGAGGCTATTTATAATTTACAGCAGGCAAATCTGGCTAAAAATGATTTCTTAGCTAATATCAGTCATGAGATCCGTACTCCTATGAATGGAATTATGGGGATGACAGAACTGGTTTTGCATAATACTAATCCTGATTCTGAACAGAAAGAATATTTAGAGATTGTCATGAAATCATCCCGCTCACTTATGCAGATTCTCAATGATCTCCTCGACTTCTCGAAAATCCGTAAAGGATCTTTAAAACTGGAATTATCTTCCTTCAAATTACAGGAATTAATCAATAAAATTATAGATATCTATGTTCCACAATGTAATGAGAAGAATTTATATATCCAATCCGATATATCATCCGACGTTCCAAATGAATTGATTGGTGATTCTCTCAGACTACAACAGATATTAATGAATCTATTGGATAATGCTATTAAGTTCACAAAGAATGGTGGTATCCTTATTAATGTTAAGCCAGTATTAGATGAGGAAATTAAGAATAGCAAGGTCTGCTTATATATTACAGTAAAGGATACAGGAATTGGTATTCCATCAGATAAACAGGAAAAGATATTTGAGCACTTTACACAAGCAGAATCTTCTTTACATAAATCTTATAAGGGTATTGGACTTGGTTTAGCCGTATCACAAGATATTGTAAAGATGATGGGTGGGATAATCTGGCTTGAAAGCAAACCAAATGAGGGGAGCTCTTTCCACTTCACAGCTTATTTTGAGCTCGGCAGGAAATCGATGGTTATGAATTAAGTACGGTTAATAGATCTGGTTCATTTGCATGATAACGAAGAATGATCGGAATCAGAAATTTTAACTCCGATGCTGATTCGTTTCATTATTTTCTTATTTCAATTCTGAGTCAATTTATATTAAAGAAATAGGATAACGATATTTGTTTGTTCTTATTTAAAATATTCATCGAATGGATTTGAATCGGTTATGGGGAGGGGTATAAATATTTTTTCACTACGAATAGCAGAGTAATAGAGGGCATAGATTAATTCAAGAGCTTTGTATCCATCATTCCCTGTGGATTGGGGGATTGTTTTATGCTCAAGGTAATCTACAACAGCATCCATCTCATTGAGGAATTGCGTTTGATAGGGAAATTGGGGGAATTCCTGTTCAACGAGGTCTTTAAATCCCACATAATACTGACTCTCCCTGGATTGATACCATTTTAATATCCCATTTCCTATGACAATACGTCCCTTTGTCCCGTGGATATCCAATTCGAAAGCAAAATAATCTCTCTTTCCACCGGCTTCTACCGTACACATAATCCCATTCTTCATTTGAATCATCCCCCATGCTGTCTCCTCCACATGAATACGGGGATTCGTAGTCATTCCAGCACTGACCCACTCCCCTTCGGAATCCGTGAAATATCGAAACATATCAATTAAATGGGTTCCATCATGAAGTAGAGACCCTCCCCCCTCGATTTTATAGTGAGTTCCATCCTTTGGGGCACCGGTTAATATTTTACCATGAATAGATATGATTTCTCCAATATCACCCCGTTGAATCCTCTGTTTGACAAAATGATAATCCGATGCAAAACGTCTTTCATGGTTGATGATCAGGAGAGTTCCCGACTTCTTACACGCAGTGATCATATTCTGAGCCTTCTTCAAACTCAGACTAATGGGCTTTTCACAGAGGATAACGGGAATACCATTTTGTGCTGCATCGATAACAATGTCATCGTGGTTTTTAATTTCGGTGGCTATGGAGAGAATATCAATACGGTGTTTTGAAAGGAGTTCTTTGTAATCAGTGTATAAGTTATTTATATTCCAGAGGGATTTAAAGCGGTCGAGGCGTTCGGGATTTATGTCACATCCAGCGATGATTTCAATTTTTGGGTGAGAATGATAGGCACCGGCATGGGTACAGGGCTTCTCTCTGAGGGGATCTTCTTCCAACAAGGAGCCGATACGTCCGCAACCAATGATGGCAGATTGATAGATCATTATCGGTAATTGGTGAATTCCATATCAATATCAAAATCCTTTTCTTTCAAAAGGGAAATGACTTCCTGGAGTTCATCTTTTTTTCGTCCTGTGACGCGTACCTGAGCCTCCTGGATTTGTGCCTGGACTTTAATTTTTGAATCTTTAATGAACTTAACGATTTCTTTGCACTTATCTTTATTGATACCGGATTGGATTTCAATTTTCTGACGTACCATGCCACCAGCCGCAGCTTCTGATTTGGAATAGGTCATGGCTTTGAGAGAAATACCACGTTTAACCAGCTTACCCTGAAGGATGTCTATAACACTTTTTAGCTTATATTCATCATCAGCGAGGACGATTATCTCATTATCAGCCTGATTAAGGGTTACTTCACTTTTACTGCCCTTAAAATCATACCGGGTAGATATTTCTTTATTCGCCTGATTGACAGCATTGAGTACTTCTTGTAGATTTACCTGGGATACAATATCAAATGAGAAATCAGCCATAGAACTCGTTCGTTATTAAGAAAAGTCTTTTCAAGTTAAATATTTTTTATAGAAAAGTCAAGCAGTATACGAGATTTCCCGTAGATTTTTAAATATAATCTGCATCCAAGGGTAGAATTTTAAACCATATAGATATATCATGCGTGTAGGAGAAGGATAGAACATTTTATAAGAACTATCCCTCTGGAGCAATCTATATTAAGGAATAAAATAGCTTATAGAGCAGATGGGATTCTCAATTCAGTCACACGATTTTGGATACGTCGATCAATTTCTCTGATTTTCTTATAATTATCTTCAATGACCTTTTGAGCATTGTTGACGGTAATCATAAACTTCAGACCAAATGCTCTTGCAACTTCAGCCAGTCTTTCATTAACCATTCTTTTTTCATGTGCACTCATAGAAACTCCTCTGAATTTAGTTCTATTAATTTCAATGTATTGATCGGATTTTCAATGGCGTTATTTTAAGGATTCGGATGATTTTTATGTATTTTTTATTAATATTTCATGTATCCTGGATTGTGTTAGGATGATAGGTTAGTCTATGCAAGTGATATCAGCGAGTAGAAGGACAGATATTCCCGCTTATTATGGGGATTGGTTGATGAATCGGATTAAGGAAGGTTCTGTTCAGTATAAAAACCCTTTTAATCAGGCTGTTTATAATGTGAGTCTTCGTCGAGAAGAAGTACTGGCGTTTGTTTTCTGGTCTAAAAATTATGAACCGTTTATGGATTATCTCTCCCAAATTGATCAGATATACCCATTTTATATGCACTTCAGTATCACAGCGGTGGATAAATCCCTTGAGATCAATGTACCTCCTGTGGATAAGGCTATAGAGGTATTTAAGATATTATCTGAACGCTATAACCCATCCCGGATGATCTGGCGATATGATCCCATTGTCCTTACAAATACCATGCCGATCGATTATTATGCACAGGAGTTTGATAAGATTTCTTCTCAATTGGAAGGATATACCCAGCGGTGTTATTTTAGCTTTGTACAAAGGTATTATAAGAAAGTACAGCGTCAGTTTACAAGTATAGAAAGAAATCATGGGATATTATTTGATGATCCAACAATGAACCAGCAGAAAGAGTTATTAGATATTATGAAAGGATTATCCAGTAAGAGGGGTATTACACTATATACCTGTTGTCAGGATCAGTTTGTAGATTTCGATATAAAGAAAGGAATATGTATTGATAGAGAATTGATTCAGAGGATTAATCCTGATAAATCTTTTGATTTAAAGAAGAATCCGACGAGAAAGGATTGCGGGTGTTTTAAGAGTATTGATATCGGAGCTTATGATACCTGTCCCCAAGGCTGTCTCTATTGTTATGCTAATATTAGTCCGCAGAAGTCCCTATTGTATTATAAAAATCATCAGATAAATAGTGTGTCACTTGGCTATTCTGGTATTCAATCTCGGGGTGTATCTAAATCTTAATTGATTATGGTATTTATTATATGAATGATTTTTAGTATATTTTGAATAGGCTTCATTATTTCGATAATTAAGGGGGGATATATTATGAAAAGATCTTTTATACTTCTAATAAGTCTTATTTTATTTACTATTTCAAGCCAACAGAGCACATTTACTCAACAATCCATTGAACAGAATATTTATAAGCAGATCCTAAAAATCAACGGCATGACATTTAAGAAAATAACGACTCAATTAGCAGGGTTATATGGATTAGCACAGAAATTAGAACGATATTATGACGACAACAATAAGATTCGATTAATACGGTATTATGATACGGATGGTTCTGTTACTAGAACAATTTATTATAATGATAAAGGTCATATAATATTTAGTTCCTTTTCATATTACATACTAAAAAATCTTTATCCAGCCAGTCCTTATACTGTTGGACAGGTCTTCGGTCACGGATATTATCATGACAAACGATTGATTAGTTCATCCTCTCAATATTTAATATTTATGAAAAAGCATTTTACTAAATCTGAAGCTCAATCAGAAATTCGTGTACACTTAAAATACAATAATATTACAACTTATATTCCAAATGACAAATTGTCATCTGATAAACCAAATCCAAAATCTGTTAAGTTCAGAAGCCCAATCAATCGTGATAAAACATATATATTATTTAATAATACAACATTACGCAGTGGCCCAGGTACACAATATAAGAATCTCAAATTGCTCCCGGCAACCCAGTCAGTAGAAATCATATCAAGTGGTAATTATCAAAATATTGGATACCTGAGGTATCATCGCTGGTATAAAGTACGATATCTTGTTGAGTATCATGCCAAGTCGCCGGATGATGTAACTCCAAAAATCGACAATAAAAAACAATATGTTACAGGTTGGGTATTTGGAGCGTTGATTTCTCCCATTGATGTAGAAATGAGTGAATAGGAAATCATTTCTAATGAAAAAAATCGTATACTTTCTGAGCTGAAGACTTATCCAGTTTATCTACTTTTTGAAGCTCCTCAAGAGAAGCAGTTTTCACGTCATCAATCGATTTAAAGTGCTGTAGGATAGCTTTTCTACGAATTTTCCCAATGCCATCAATATCATCGAGAAGGGACTTCACTAATTTCTTATCCCGTATTTTCTTATGGAAAGTATTCCCAAAACGGTGAGCCTCATCCCGTACTTCCTGGAGAAGCCTTAAGGAGTGACTATTCTTGGGAAGGACAATAGGCTCTTTTATGTGTGGAAAAAAGATTTCTTCTTCTCGTTTAGCTAATCCAATGACAGGGATTGATATCTCAAGGGTATTTAATACTTCACTCGCTCCATTCACCTGACCCTTCCCTCCATCGATGAGGATTAAATCTGGGAGAGCAAGAGATTCATTCTTCAGCTTCTGATAACGCCTGCTCACAGCTTCCTTAATACTACCTACGTCGTTGGGACCCTCAATGGATTTAATCTTAAACGTCCTGTAATTCTTTTTATCTGCTCTCCCATTAAAAAAAGAGACCATAGATGCTACAGAATCCTTTCCAAGAGTGTTTGCTATATCAAATCCTTCAATCCTTCGGGGGAGTTGTGGGAGAGAAAGGACTTTTTGGAGTTCTTCCAGCACAAGTTCCTTATCACTAAGCATTTTTTGTTCCATGTAAGCGAATTGAGCGTTTTGGGAGGCTAATTGAACCCAATCCCCTTTCTTCCCTGTCTTGGGAATGGTTACCAGAACCTTATCTGAACGGAGTTTACTTAAAAAATCCTTAAATAAATCCTTTTCTACAGGGTCAACAGGGAGAAGTATTTCAGATGGGATCTCATGATCATTGACGTAATAGTTTTTCAATATCTCCGTCATCACCTCACTGGATGAGAAAATCCCGAGCACCTCCTCTTCTTTTACAACGAAAATCCGCTTTCCAAGGAGCTTTCCTTCCCGAATGAATAGCAACGTGATGGCGATGAACTTCTCTCCTTCAAATATCCCAACGACATCAATATCACAATCTTCTACAGAATAGACTCTCTGCTTCTCATTTATNNCCCGCCTCAATCTGAGATTTTATCTTCCCTGCCTTCTCGTATTCCAATAAATTGGACGCCTCCTTCATCTTATGGGTCAATTCCCTGATGAGTTTCTGATATTTCCCACTGAGAAATAAAACAACCTGATCAATATATTTCATATACTCTTCCGATGAGATTTTATCAATACAACACCCATCGCATCGCTTGATAAAGTAGTCCAAACAGGGATCAATATTCTTTTTCTTAGAGGGGAGCTCAAGATCACAGGAACGTATGGGGAACAACTGGTGGATCAGCTTGAGATTTCTATAAATCAACCCAACGTTGGGATAGGGTCCAAAATACTTTCCACCGTCCCGTTTAAATCGCCGTGTCTTAAAAATCCGTGGGAAAACCTCATTCACCGTGATCTTAATAAAGGGATAAGATTTATTGTCCTTTAAATCAATATTATAACGAGGTTTGTTTTCTTTGATCAGATTGCATTCTAAAAGAAGAGCCTCCATCTCGCTGTCTGTAACAATATAATCGATATGATGAATTCTTTTAACGAGTACTTGAGTCTTAGGATCTTTAGCAGTTCTTGAAAAGTAGGATGAAACACGTTTTTTAAGGTTCTTAGCCTTGCCAACGTAGATGATCACATCCTCAGCATTCTTCATTAGGTAGACACCGGGGTTTGGAGGTATATTCTTTAAATCAATCATAAGAGAAATTTAGGAAATCTTCAGGGAATGTCAAGCAGAGATTCAAAATCATTTAAAAGAAAATCACACCCTTCTCATGTGACGAAACACCATCGGAATCAAAATTTTCAGTTCCGATACTTTTTCGTCTTAGTGCCTGTTATTTAACAAGATGATTTTTTGTATAAATATATGTAATTAGCTATAATTATTTCATAAAATAATGATTTTGGGTATTTATTATAGACAGTAATAAGTATATGATTTATTTTAGCGACGTAATTGGTCTGATTATGTTTTCAAATAATTTAGGATATTAGATTTTAGTGTTAGGATTGTGGATTGTTGATGCTTCTTGTATAGCCATTTGAACAGCTTTTCCTTTTTTACCTTTAATTAAGGAGTGGGAGAAGTTATTATCATTTTTATCGGGAGCGTGAATGATTTCTTGAATCCAAACTGTTTCTTTTTTTCCATAATTTTTTGGATTTCGGGGATTTCTTATTTCATCACATACAGTAATAGATATAATAACTGTCTTTCCTTCTGTAATATGTCTGGATGCTTCAGGACTTCTTTGGTACTTTTTCCAATCACAGGATAAATCAGGATCTGTAAATATTTTATAGGGAATTTCATTTTGTCCCTCTGGAAATGCCCAAGGCTTTACATATCGATAGAGTTTTTCGCCGTCTGGAATATCGCCTTCTGAGATCCACTGCATATTGATTATTGTACTATTAATTCAAAACCTTTTATAATTTCATTTAAGAGACTTTGTTTTATTTCTATTTCAGAGAAGTAATCGTCTTTTTGGAGTTCTATTTCATTTGTTCCGTCATTGTAAAGAGAGATGGATAAGGAATTCCTGTCATTTGTGCTAATATCAAATCCAAAACCACCTATGGGGATGGGGCTCATTAATATTTTGGGTATCCTAATTTCTTTTTTATCTAAAATATAGTTTAAAAATCCGTTTAATAAATCTTTCGATAATTCAATTACAACAGCATTTGGTATGGCACTGTTACCCGATATCCAATCATCGTCTAAATTATAAAGGGAATCCAGATAGGTTATCCGATGTTTGATGAACTCAGTAAAATCTTCTAAGATTGGGTCTGAAAATAGATTAGTATTGTATTTAGTATCAAATGATATGTTTGAATAGTCTGGTAATTTACCTTTAAGATCTTCAGAGTGAGTTGATTCTCTGATATAATTGTATCTATCTAATTGGGGTTGGGTTAAATAACGGGCAGTAATTACAATTTTTTTATCAGAATACATGATTCGTTGTAAATCTCTTTTCCATATAATATTTGGATGTTGTTTAGGTTTGAATTTAGTAATCATTCTGTTTTTCCTATTCTGAATTTCTCTTTTGCTTTGTCAGTAATACTTTTAAAAAAAATGTCGTTTTTAAAATCTCTTAAATTATCCAATATTTCCCAGATATCTATTTGATCTAATTCTGAATTACAATTTTTATTCACATCAATATCAAAAACTATGGGTAGCATTGTATCTTCGGTTGTTTTTCCGATTGTTTCCGTGATAATACCCAGTGCCTTAAGATCTTCATTTACTAATATAAGCCTCATTAAGAAATCTGAGACTGGATAATTTATTCCCGTTGCGACATGTGGAAATGTCATAATATAAGATGTAACAGGTGCCTCTCCAATAGGTATTTGAAATTCGTTGATATATCTGAGGGCAAGTCTATTGATTTTGATATGATTACCCGTTATCTGGGTATATAATTTCCATAATTCCTGGGCTTCTAATTTGAAAGACTCCCAGTTTGAATAGGGTGTAAGGATATTATATGAAAATCCGTCTAATCTATATTGGACATATTTGTTTTCATTTTCTGATATGTAAAGAAATCCAACCAATTTATCATCATGGTATGTTTTATCGTATTCAAGATTTCCATCAATACTTTTTGCTTCAATATCTACAAAGTGTTTTCTCTTCTTCACATTAGGGAATCTATCTTTAAGAGTTTTATATATTTTATTAAAACGATTGACATCAAAATCTTTGTCTAATTCTACACCAATATCGAGTAATGCTTCTCTGATCGGTGCGTTTGGAAATGTTTCGTATTTTGGGTTATCCATATTTTTTTATTAAAATTATTATGTAATCATGAAAATTTAGTATGGATCATCGGTTCTAACACAATAAAATGTTAATACCCTTCATGAATGAGTGATTGATATTATATAAAAATAATTAATGAAACGCAATAGACATCAGAAAATTTATTTTAAATTGTTAATCAAATTTACCTGATTTTCTTATACTAAAGAATAACTGAATTTAATTACTATACATCAAATCATCTTCTGGTAATGGTCAAGGTGGAGGATAATTCTTTTTTCCCATTGGTCTTGAAAGTGACTATCATTCCATTCAGGCGTTCTGCGAGGTTGTGTAACTCTACTGTGCTGGCGGCAAGCTCCTCAGAACTGGAACTGATGGATTGGGTATTTTGATTGACCTGCTCTGTTGCAGTTTGGATTTGCTGGCTACCCATTTTCTGTTCTTCCATGGATCTTGCAATATTATTGGTGACTGAATTATTATCCTCAATGGCTGTGATTATGGAATTAAATGATTCTTTGGATTTTTTCACAGAATCAACCCCGCTATTGATACGGGTGATACTTTCAGAGATGAGTCTTTCGATTTGTTTTGTCGATTCAGCACTGCGATTAGCGAGGGTGGATATGGCTTCAGCAACGACTGCAAACCCACGACCATGTTCTCCAGCTCGTGCAGCTTCTATGGCGGCATTCAGGGATAATAAATTGGTTTGATCTGCTATGTCATTAATGACTTTTACGATTTCACCAATTTTTTCTGTGCTGTTACTAATATTATTCATTTCTTCGGTGATGAAATTCATGTATTCCTTGTAGGATTGGGCTTCTTTTAAAGAGTTATTACTCTTGTCTAGCATATTATCGGTGTGTTCAGAGACCTGGATGATGGATGATGTGAGCTGTTCGATGGATGCGGATGATTCCTCTACGCTTGCTGCCTGATTTTGGGAACTCTCCGAAAGATTATTTGCGGCGGCGTTAATCTCCTCACTGGTTGCGGCGAGGGTTGTGGATACCTCCGTCATGTTGCTGATTACATTTTTTAAGTTATTTACCATATTTTTCATGTCATTTAACAGATGTGAAATTTCGTCTTTACCCGATGCTTCGACTGAGAGACTCAGATCCCCTTTTGAGACGAGGGAAACGACATTACGGGCATAGGTGATGGATTTATTGATATTTGATATTATGTAAACTGCAAGGAGGGTGACAAATATGGTGGTAATTACTGATATAATTATAATATTTCTCAGGGTAGCATCAAAACTGGTATTGCTTTCTTTCATGACCTCTTTCAATTGTTTTTCCTGCATATCAAGGAATTCTGTTAATTTTTTATCCATGTTGTCAACGAGCGGATTGAGATGTTTTTTACGGTAATCCCTGGCGTCGTCATTTTTATTATCCCGTGAGAGTTCGATTATTTTATTTTTCATGGGGATGGCATTTTTAAACTGCGATAAGATATCATTTACCATAGCAAGTTCTGTTTTGTCAAGGTGTTCAGTCATTTTGGTCAATTGAATCATTTTTTTAATGAAATTCTGTTCATCTTTATCAATTGTCTTTTCAATATCCGACATGATATTAGTTTCGGATTCAAGATTGTGTTTTAATAATCCCCGTTGCCAGTAGAGGAGATCGATATTGGCGTTTGCTGAAATATTGGAGGGGTCAAATTGTTTTAATTTAACGTTATTTAAAGATTCATTGGTGTGTGACATGCCTGATAGTCCCCGCCAGGCTACGATACCAAGACCTATAACGGCTATTGTGAATCCTATAATTAATTTGAGTTTAATAGTTAATGATTTCATGTAATTTTTGTTCCTCTCATAACAGATTTAAAAATTAATATCAAGATAATAAAACTATGAGAGCGGGAATAGTGGATTCATTAATTTTTTATTTTATAATAGAGTCACTGCATAATAG
>DKAT01000091.1 GCA_002450905.1 Spirochaetia bacterium UBA6919 | reverse complement strand
AATCTAATTATGCAATGACTCTATAATTTCAACTTTAAATTATTATATTGACAATTTATAAAAAAATGATTATCTTACTTACCCTAAATATCATCATAGTATATCTTACAATAATCTATTCCTTTATTAATCATTTAAAGGTTTATATATAAATGTTAAAATTAAGTCGATTTAAAAGGGGCGGTGTACATCCCCCAGAAAATAAAGATATTTCTAGTCAAAGATCAATCATCAATGCAGATATGCCTAAAATAGTTAAAATCCCACTCCAGCAACATGCGGGAGCACCTGCAACCTGTATTGTTAAGGAAGGAGATTCTGTTAAAGAAGGAGATTTGATAGGACAGGCAAACGGCTCATTTTCAGCCAATATCCATTCTTCCATTCAGGGAACTGTTAAGAGTATTGTCAAAGAACCCACACCTATCGGATTTTTAAGTGATATGGTCGTGATAGAATTTGAAGGGACTTTCAGTGGACAGGTAAATTCATTTCAAAAAAAGGGGAGTTGGGAGCATATTTCCAGAGATGAAATATTAAAAAAAATAACATCAGCAGGGATTGTTGGATTAGGTGGAGCTGCATTCCCCACACACATCAAATTAAATCCCCCAAAAGAAAAAAAAATCCATACCCTTATTGCCAATGGTGTCGAATGTGAGCCATATTTAACCTGTGATCACCGTTTAATGCTTGAAAAAGGATTAGAAATCATTGAAGGGATTAAGATTCTAAAAAAACTCATGAATGTAGAACAGGCTATTATTGGTATCGAAAATAATAAAATGGATGCCATAAGTCACATGGATGATCTTTGCAATAAGGAAAAAAATATTGGAGTCCTTCCTCTTAAGGTGAATTATCCTCAGGGTGCAGAAAAACAACTCATCCTTGCTGCTCTTGGAAAAGAAGTTCCAACAGGAGGACTACCCATGGATGTTGGTTGCGTTGTTACGAATGTAGGGACTTTATATTCTGTTTATGAAGCAGTGGTTTATGATAAGCCCATTGTGGATCGTATTGTAACAATAACAGGGAACACTGTAAAGAAACCAGGGAATTATAAAACAAAGATTGGAACACCCATCAAAGATTTATTAGATGAATGCGGTCTGACTGAGAAACCCAAAAAAGTAATTATAGGTGGACCCATGATGGGTTTTACACAGCATAATCTTGATACACCAATTGTTAAGGGGACTTCAGGTATTTTAGTCTTGTCAGAAAAAGAATCTAAAGAACATGATGAACAGCCTTGTATTCGCTGTGGAGAATGTATTAGAGCCTGTCCTGCATACCTTATGCCCTGTACTATGAAAGATTTATCCCAGGCAAATCGATTTGAAGAATTAAAAAAAATTGGTCTATTTGATTGCATTGAGTGTGGGTGTTGTAGTTATGTTTGTCCGTCCCATATTAAATTAGTGCAATATTTTAGACTCGGTAAAGTTATTATTAAAAGTGATAAAAAATATATAGAACACAAAACACCTGTGATTCCGTTTAATTAAATTTATTATATCTGTCTTCCATTTTTCAAAAGGTTTTATTATTTTAAATAAAAATTAATGAGAAATTAAACTAGGAGTATAGAATGCCTAAAGATGTTTATGTTGATCAAGATGAGTGTACAAGTTGTGGGCAGTGTGCCGATAATCTTCCAGAAGTATTTGCCATGGACGATGATGATCTAGCCTACGTTGTTGATGGCGGTAATACTGCAGCAGGTGAAGATGCTATCCAGGAAGAAATTGATCAATGCCCAGGTGAATGTATACACTGGAAAGAATAATAGGGAACTTCCCTATGAATATAAATCGGATCATACCACGATACCTATAAGATGTTCCTTAATTTAACAGGGGGCATCTTATAGAGTAATTGTGCAGAAAAGAATGTTATTTATTCAGTTCTTTACCCAACTTGTTTTCAATAGATTGGATCTTTTTCTTTAAACGACCCGTTGCACCCTTACGATAATCCATTTTGATTGAGAGTGTAATGCGATTGCAGTCCGATTTCATTTTGTTGAAACAATCTGCAACAACTTTCATGACTTCTTCAAATGACCCTTCTAGAACTGTGCCCATAGGGTTGAGTTTATAATCTATTCCACTCTTATCAATAATTTCCAGAGAACGAGAGACATAGGCACTAAGACTCTCACCCTTATCAAATGGGGACATACTAAACTCAAGTAACACATCTTTATCTTTTGACATAAATTAACCTCGTTTATGAATTGAATAGTTTTTTTCAAAATAATCCATAATTGATCGGGATGTAGAAATATTAAATATATAATTCCATGTACTCCAAGCAAAACTGGCTAACATCCCCACCAGAAATAAAAGGGAAACCCATGTAATAATGGGTTGCTTCCTCCTGCCAAATATACCTGGTTTTAAGAAATACCCAATCAAAACCCCTGAAAGTAATCCGCCGATGTGACCTGCATTATCCCAGCGAAGGCCACTAAATATTAATCCTATTGATAAATTAAGTCCAATTACAATAAAGAGATTGATAAGAAGACGTCGACGAACATCCATTTTTAATTCATTCTTATAAATAATAAGAAAGATTGTAAACCCGCCTACAATACCATAAATGGCTCCAGACGCTCCAACAGACATAATTTCAGAGCTTATAAAATAACTGGATAAGGCTGATACTAATCCTGTTACCATATACAATACAAAAAAGTTTAATTTCCCAAATATCCCTTCTATAAAAGGACCTACCATAAATAAGCTAAACATATTCATCAGGATGTGAAGTTCATTGGCATGGAGGAAATAGGCTGTGATAAACCGATAATACTCTCCTTCAGTGATCAGGGCAAAGTGAAGTCCCCCTAGTTTCCACATCCCTTCACTCCCTTCTAACATGAGCATAAGTAAATAATACAGACTATTCAAAATAATAATATAGATCGAAAGGGGTAATTTCCCAAAATATTCTTCTAATCTTGAGGGGGGTGCTTCATGTTGAATATTTTCTGGTTGAGATAGAAAATCTAAGGGACTATTCATATTTATTAAATTCCATATTGAATTTCTGAAATCGGATGACAGGATAAGAAATGTTTAGATTGAAAAAAACATTTATTGATAATAATCTATTTCTCAAGGATGGTCAAGGAGTTTTCTAATTTAAAAGGACATTATACGATAGGAGTTTAAGGATATCATGTCAGGGACTAGGATACTGAAGATACTTTAAATATTGGAACTAATGGAATATTAATTTAACAGAATAATTAGTTAAGAGTAATAATTTCATAAGCAGTTAATTGAATACAATGATTTTCATGGTTACATTCCTCATGAATATCGGAATCAAAAATTCCAGTTCCGATTGTTTTTCTACCTGAAGTTTATTTATTCATAGAAAATATAAATTTTTAAGAAAATCAAAGGTTTCATACAGAAGAAATGATACAGGTCTTATCTTAATTTATGATTGGGATATTAAGATATCCGCCCACTTGAATTGTAATTTCATCCTTCTCATGAATATGGTACAACTCTCCATCGAGAACATAACCTGAATCGCACTGAAGTATAAGAGTTTTTGGTGTTGAGGGGAATATTTTAGAGTGATTAAAGGTATATCCAAGGGATAGGAAAGGAAAATAGATAAGTAATGACAGTTTATGGAAGGCATAGGCAATATAATGAAAGTGATCGATCTCATTGCTAGTCTTGGCAAAGGGTTTCATGCCAAATACAACCCGATTTAAAGTGCCAGCCATCATTCCTAAAAATGTCTTTTGGGGTAAAATCTCTCCATCCTGAATAACGGTACAATTGAGTGGTAAAAATTCTTTTGAGAAGGAATGGGAAGATAATATAGAACCTAACAGTCCGCCTATTGTGACTCTCAAAGCATTCATCACTGAGGAAGGTTGCTCATAATATCTTTTGAGGATGTTATAAATTACTCCATTGGCAAAGTAGAATCCATATCGTATTTTATTTTCAGATTTCTTAACCACAGAGATATATGGCTTTTTAAAATGAGGTATATTCCCATCAAATCGGTAATACATATCAACTATCTTGCTCATCACCTTATAGGAAGGCATTCCCAGATTCAAATCCTTAACCAGCATATTCATGGTACCACCTTTCAAGGGTACGATGTAAGGAAATGTCATTTCAGAACGAAGAATTGTAGAAATTACTTTCTGATGAGTGCCATCTCCACCATATATAAAGAGAATCTGGACATTGTGAAGCTGAAAATCTTTCAGAGCAAGGGATACGTCATCAAGAGATCTTGTTTCATGGATTATACCAAAGCGTTTAAAAAAGTCCTCAAATATTTCTCGTTTGTAGGCCTTAGAAACGACCTTCCCTGCGTTCTTGTTGACGATTAGGCCAAAGGGTTTAGCATTATCCATAACTTTCCACATGATCAACAATCCCTACAACTACCATATTAGTAGGGATGGTATTGCAACTTAACATCTGTCGAGCTGAATTACCCTCTGTCATTACAAGAACAAGATCTCCAACACCAGCTTGAACCTTATCAATAGCAATAATCTCTTCTCCACAATATTTATTATTCTCATTCACTGGTTGAATCATTAGTATTTTAAGCCCCAAATAAGTAGAATCCTTTACTGTGGATACAACATTGGCAACGACACGTCCTAAAACCATCTTCTATTACCTGTTTACACTATCAACAATGGCTGTTATGGTTGCATCCGAAGGACAGAAGGGGTCGGGAAGAGGAAATGAAGCCTCACGAGATGTTTCGTAAATAATAATATCACCTTCTCCAGCCTGTACAGTATCACAAGCGACTAGTATATCTTTAATCGGGTTTAACTGACTATCCAGAGGTTGTACCATAAGGAATTTAACTCCTGTAAAGCACGATAATTTGTGAGTACTAACAAGCCGACCAATTACTTTTCCTAATAACATAATAAACCTTTACGTAATAGCCTAATAATATAGCCAAGTTTCCTCTGAAACGTCAAGAATTATCAAAATATTTTCCGATATATCCCATTGACAAATAGGGGAAATATGATTAACTTATCCCTTTACAGAAAATAGCATATTTTAAAAAGATTTATTAGGAGTCCCAATGGCTGATTCGTATATACAAATGCTTATTGCAAAACGACTTGGTGGTAATCAATTTGGAAAAGAAACAAAGATTTACAAGTTTCAGAAAATTAAAATGGCAAAGTCAGAAGCACTCAAAAAGAATCCCGGTAAAGAGATATTGGATTTTGGTGTAGGAGAGCCAGATGAGATGGCATTTCCTGTAGTAAGAGATCGTCTGAAAATTGAAGTAGATGATCCTGTTAATCGGGGATACTCTGACAATGGTATACAGGCTTTCAAGGATTCTGCATCGAAGTATATGAAAGATGTGTTTAAAGTTGATATTGATCCAGTCAATGAAATAAATCATACAATAGGATCAAAACCTGCATTGGCTATGTTTCCTGCAATATTAATCAATCCTGGTGATATTACTTTCATGACAGTACCGGGTTATCCTGTTCTTGGGACTCACACAACATGGTATGGTGGGGAAGTGGTTAATCTGCCTCTCACAAAAGAACACAGCTTTCTTCCTCAGTTAGATAAAATCCCATCAGATCAACTTAAGCGAGCTAAGATTCTTGTCTTGAACTACCCTAACAATCCCACTGGGGCTAATGCCACAAAGAGTTTCTATCAGGAGGTTGTTCACTTCGCTAAGGAAAATAAGATTGTTATAGTACAGGATGCCGCCTACGCAGCCCTTGTTTATGATAAAAAGCCCTTGTCTTTCTTCTCAGTGGATGGGGCGAAGGATGTTGGTATTGAGTTTCATTCCTTGTCTAAATCATATAATATGACAGGTTGGCGATTGGGATTTGCTTGTGGTAATGAATTATTACTTAAAGCATTTGCAAATGTAAAGGATAACATTGATTCTGGGCAATTTATTGGAATCCAGAAAGCTGGTATTACAGCACTGGAAAACCCATCGATTACTGATGAGATATTGGCTAAATACTCCCGTCGTCTGGATCGCCTTGTGGATACTCTTAACAAAAAGGGGTTCTCAGCGAAAAAACCCGATGGTACGTTCTATTTATTTGTAGAAGCTCCAAAAGGGGTTAAGGGGGGTATCAAGTTTCAGAGTGGTGAAGAATTCTCCCAGTATCTTATTAAAGAGAAGCTCATTTCAACAGTACCTTGGGATGATACAGGTAATTTCGTTCGTTTCTCGGCGACGTTTGAATCCAAAGGAATTGATGATGAAACCCGTGTACTCAATGAATTTGAAAATAGATTAGCGGATATCCAGTTCGAGTTCTAAACGAAAATTCTTCAGGATGGATGAGTTCTTTGTGGTTAATCCATTCTGAAAAATATAAGTTATAATGATCATTCTCTATTTCGTATTACTAGCAGTCGGATCTCTGTCATATCTTCCATAGCAAATCTTATGCCTTCACGTCCCAATCCGCTCTCTTTCACACCACCATAGGGCATATTATCCACCCTCCACGATGGGATATCATTAATAACAACACCACCAACTTCTAATTCGTCCCATGCCTTCTGTATTTTACGGATATCATGAGTAAAAATCCCTGCCTGTAAGCCATATTTACTATCATTTACGGTATGAAGTGCCTCATTGAAATCACTGAATTTAGCCAGAATTGCAACAGGCCCAAAGGCTTCCAAAGAACAGATATTTTCCTCTTTATGTACGTCTTCCAATAAAGTTGCTTCCAACATGGCACCCTGTCTCTTTCCACCACATAATAGCTTTCCACCCTTCTTTATAGCTGATTGTATCCATTCATCGAGTCTTTTGGCTTCACCTTCAGAGATCATAGGTCCAATAAACGTAGACTCATCTTTCGGGTCTCCCATTTTGAGCTTTTTCGCCTCTTCTACTAAACGATCTCTTAGCTGGGTATATATCTTCTCATGGATAAGGATTCTCTGGACACTGATACAACTTTGTCCAGATTGATAGAAAGCTCCAAAAATAATTCGTGCCACAGCATCGTCTATATCAGCATCTTCATCAACAATACATCCTGCATTCCCACCCAGCTCTAATATTACCTTCTTCTTGCCAGCCCTTGCTTTTAAATCCCAACCAACAGCAGGGGATCCTGTGAATGTAAGTAATTTGAGTCGCTCATCCTCAGTAAATAAATCAGCTCCACTTCGACTACACGGTAATATAGAAAATGCACCCTTAGGTAAATCTGTTTCAGCTAAAATCTCACCAATTATTAAAGCACCAATAGGAGTTCTGCTGGCTGGTTTCAGGACAAAAGGACATCCAACAGCGATGGCTGGAGCAACTTTATGGGCAACAAGATTTAAAGGGAAGTTGAATGGTGATATGAGTGAGACAGGACCAACTGGAACCCGTTTCCATATTCCAGAATATCCCTTAGCTCGTGGTGTAATGTCCAGTGGAAGATATTCTCCTGTAAATCGGACAGATTCCTCAGCCGCAATACGAAAGGTATCCATTAATCGTGTAACTTCCCCCCGACTATCCTTAATGGGTTTCCCTGCCTCCCTGCAAAGACTATAGGCTAATTCCTCAAATCGTTCTTTGAAACGCTGTACGCAATAATTTAATATTTCCTGACGCCTGTAGGAAGGCATTTTCCTCATAGATTCTGTCGCTTTCACTGCGCTATCAATTGCCTTATCAATTGCCTGTTCATCAGCCAGGGCTACACGGGTAAATACTTCTCCACTATATTTATCATGTACCTCTAAATCTTTATTAGGGGATAATGGTTTGTTCGCTATGTAATAAGGATAAGATTCTTTTAACATAGAAGAGCTCCTAATAAATTATATATGACTTCTAACTCAAAACATTAATTGGACTTAAAAATAATTTCATGAAGGGTATTTTAATAACCTCATCCTGTTATTAGTTTACCTTCTTATTCGCAATTATATTTCCCTTTGAATCATAGACGTTTTTGGATTTTAGTTTTCCAGATACATCATATTCTTCTTCTGACTCTATCTTCCCAATAGAATTATAATAAACTATTTTATATTTTTTCCCCTGACGAAAAAATGTTTGCTGATCTTTCTTTCCGAGAGAATTATAAGTAAATTGCTGGAGAAATTCCTGTTTATTATTTTTAAGATTCTCAATTTTATCAACGACACGATTTAATTTACCATTATGTTTTAAATACTTATAATTTGTAATTTGTTTTGATATATTGTATTCATCATAAGTAAATGATTCCTCAGAGGTTAATAAACTTTCTAATTTTAATTTATTTTTATGTTTACCCTCATAATCACTAAAATACTTCACCAACCTTACTTTATTCATTTTATTATAAAATTCTGTTTTTAATCGTAATCCATTTTTTTTAAAAAATTCTATAGCATGTAATTTACCTTTTGAATCAAAACTTTTTATTGAATCTAGATTATTGGATGAATTGTAAACCATTTCATGTATGGAGAAAAGACGTCCACCATGAAAATAATGAAATTTTTCTACTCGACCGGACTTATAAAATACTTTATAATGCGAAAGACCTTTTGTAGCAGTTTCTGGTATTTCTTTCTTGAATACTCTGCTTTCAGAGTAATAATGAATATAATAACGAATATCCGGACTACTACTACAGCCTAACAAATTAAAACTTATTACAAGGTAAATAAATAAAGGTAAAATCATTAACCTTGTTTTATAAACATTTCCTGAATGGATCATTAAACTTCTATCCTATAAAAAATTGACATATTTGATTTAAAAAAGTACTAAATAATATAGAAAGTTCCCATAAGATAGTCAAGGAGAAGTCATCTTGAAGAATAATAATCGGAATCAAAATTTTTAGTTCCGATGATTCATAGTTGTAAACATAGTCTAATTAAATATTTTACAGAATTGTATGATGTCTCTGATAAAATATAATTAGATACCCAGAAAAATATATTCAACTGTTTATTAAATGCATCATATAAATCTAGATTAATTATAAATATTTCAATTGTATAAAAGAATATCCTGTTAAAAGATTTTATAATAAATTTAATCTTTACGAAATCATTTCTCTATCTTAGTGATCCTGATTATATTTACTTATTATAGAATAATATTTTTTTTACTATACAAAGATATCGGATTTTTAGCAAAGTATGGGATAATTTTTATTAATATTTGGAGGTAAGTTATGACAAGTGATGGACATGAATGGACGAAATTATCGATAGAAAGAAAAATTGGTACCCAGATTAAGTCTTGGAGTGAACATTCTATTTCTGAAAGAATGCCTTTTATAACAATATCCCGTGAATTTGGATCTGAAGGTTGGATTGTTGGTCAAAAATTAGAAGAATATTTAAACAAAGATCACAAATATGATCCACCGTGGGTAGCTTATAATAAAGAAGTTCTCGAGCTACTTGATAAAGACGCCCATCTAACCCGTGAATTGGTTGAGTCTCTTGAGAAACCAGCTCAAAACGCGATTAGTGAATTTTTTGATAGCTATTTTGGGAACAAACCCAGTCGGATATCGATTTTCAAGAAGACTGCGAAAGTTATCAAAACTATAGCATCCCATGGCCACGTAATTATTGTAGGTCGTGGAGGATGCTTCATCACGCAGGATATGAAAAAAGGCTTTCACATACGCTGTGTGGCCCCCGTTGAATGGCGGGTCAATAATATATCAAATCAATTTAATATAACGCATTATGAAGCGGAACAGATGGTTCAGAAGATGACTAATGAGCGCGATGCATTTATTAAGGATTATTTTTTCACTGATGTAAACAATTCTGATTATTATGATTTGGTGATTAATACAGCAAAATTTCCTTTAGAAGACGTTGTTGATGTTATTGTATATGCTATGAAAAAAAGGAATTTACTTTAATACAAGGAGAAATGATGTCTTTAGAATGGGCATATTTTGGAGCAGCATTGGGTTCAGCGTTTATAGTGATTGGTGGTGCAGTAGGTATTGCGATAATTGGAAATTCTGCACTAACCAATATGGCTCGCCAACCATCTAGTTCTAATAATTTAAGAATAGCTATGATAATTTTAGCTGCGCTGATCGAGGGGATAACGTTGTTTGCTTTGGTGGTATGTTTATTGATTGTTATTTTTGTGAATAATAAATAAAAGGGCAATTATAAATTATTTGTATGATCACTAGGTAATTCAGTGACCCCCAGCCAGTATTCTTTAATGACACGCATCATATCAACCATGGAATCGAAAGAAGAGGGTTTTGTGATAAAAGAACTTGCACCCATAGCATAAGTGTATTTAATGTCTTCTTCATCACTCGATGTGGTTAAGATGACTATGGGTATATATTTCAATTCGGGAATGGATTTTAATTCTTTTAGTACCTCCCTTCCATCTTTTTTGGGCATATTTAAATCGAGGATAATAATTGCTGGTTTTTGTAAATCGATTTTATTGTGGTATTGATCCCGATTATATAAATAGTTCAGGAGTTCTTCGCCATCTTCTACAAAATGGACAGTGGACGGGACATTATTTTCTTCCAGAGCTTCTTTGATTAAAAGACGATCATCCGGATCATCTTCTGCGATGAGAATTAACGCGTTATTTTCTAATTTATTCATTTATTACCCTCAGTAAACTGAAAATGATTAACCGGTAGCTGGATAATGAAAGTTGCACCTTTATCCGGTGAACTTTTTGCTGTGATTGTTCCTTGGTGGTGTTCAGTAATGCGACGACAGATCGCCAACCCAATCCCCGTGCCCTCGTATTCTTTCTTATTGTGTAATCTTTGAAAGACGTTGAAAATACGATTGAGATATTTTTCATCAAAACCAATACCGTTATCGGTTACAGTGATTTCAGCAATTTGATTATCGTCGATTGTAGATGTTTTGATTACATGTCCTGAAATTTTTATAAGAGGTGGGGTTTCATTTTTGATATATTTTAGGCTGTTGCTAATTAAATTTAAGAATAGCTGATACATTTGTGTGGGGTCTGCGTTAATTTCAGGGAGAGGCCCTATGATGATTTGTCCATTGACCTGATTTATGAGTATTTCCAGATCGGATAAGATGCCGTTTATAATTTGATTGAGATTAACTTTGATAAATGGATTTGATTTGGTGGCAATTCTTGAGAATGTTAGAAGATCGCTGATGAGTTTCTGCATACGTTTTGCAGCAGATTGAATTCTTGTAAGATAGTCATGTCCCAAGTTATCTAGTTGATTTTTAAGGGTTGATGCAAGACGATCGCTAAAGACCTGTACTTTTCGGAGTGGCTCCTGGAGGTCATGAGAGGCTACGAATGCGAAGGACTCGAGTTCTCTGTTACTTTGTTCTAATTGTTTGGTATATAATTTTAATTTTTCTTCTGAGCGGGTTCGATCTGTGATATCCACGATGATAGCGATATATATTTCATCTGTGTTTTGTTTAACAAGCTGGAGATAGACTTCTACTGGATAAACCGTTCCATTTTTTCTCTGGTGTCTTGTTTGGAAGATAAGTTGATCTTTTTCGCCTGTGGTTAGGGGTTTTATTATTGCTTTGAAGGATTCCATTTCGTAATCTGGTTTGATATCAATTGGGGTCATTTGTTTCATTTCTGGGAGGGAGTATCCTAGGTTAGTCAATGCCCCAGAGTTAACATACTGGAAGAGGAGATTATCCGCATTAAAGATATAGATTTCATTGATACTGGCTTCAAATGCATTAAAGAATCGCATTCGTTCGGATTCAACCTTTCGTCGTTCACAGGTTTCGATAGAGAGGGCTATGAGATCAGCGAGGGATCCAACGAAGTTTTCTTCTTCTGTAGCCCATTGACGGATATTATTTGTACATTCACACCGAATAACACCTCTGGTATTGCCTTCTATGCGAATGGGAGCTTCTATGCTGGAGAATATGTTATTTGGTTTGATATAAGAATCAATTAATTCCGCACTACGCTGGTCTTCCATACAATATTCAATGGCTATACAGCGTTCTGTAGAGAGGAGGTTGATATAATTTGGATAATTTGAGATTTCTAAAACGGATTCATGGATATCGTGGCCATTTACAGGGCTATATATATCCGAATTAATTAGTTGGGTTTTATTCTGATTATAGAACCATACTCCTGAATATTGACAATTTAAACCACTGGTAGCGGCTTCTGTGGATTTCATGATAATATCGTGCATATCCAGACAGTCTCTCGTTTTAAGGGATGCTAGTTTAGTGAGGATTTGATTGAGTTTTTTTAATCGATTTTCATTATTAATAAGGGTTTGTTCCACTTTGATTCTTTCGAGTTCTGCGGAGACACGTACAGCGAATATTTGCAGGATGGATTCAACGAGATTTGGATTATAAATTTCCCTTTCATCCATAACAACGATAATACCAATAGGCTGATCTTTAGAATCAAACAGTGGTGCCCCTGCATAAGATTCAATATTCATTTCTGATAATAAATGATCTTCAGGAAAGATTTTTTGAATGTTTTTGGGGAAGCAACAGGTGGTTTTAGTGAGAGCAAAATTACAAGGGGTATTTTCCAGGCTGTAGGAGAAATTATCAGCATCATTTCCTTTGCTGTAAACACTGATGGTTTCAATAGTATTTGGATCTGTTAATTTGCCAATGAATACATGATCTATTTTAAGAGTATTCCCGAGATAAAGTACCAGGGTACGAAAAAATTGATTTCCAGTGAGGGCAGATACACCTACAGCAAGATTTCTTATAACTCCTTCACCTTGTTTTCGTAAACTGGTGTCGTGGAATGTCAAAACAGCACCTATTATTTCATTATAATTATTATAAATGGGGGAGGCAGAGGATTCTATATAGATTTCATTTCTATTTCTATCAATTAATTTTAATTGATCATTCATTTTAACAATTTTACCCTCAGCAAGACATTTTGTAATGGGATTATCAGCGGGTTTTCGGTTGCTATCATCGATGGTTTGAAATATCCAGGAGATAGGTAATCCCAGAATATCGTTATTTTTCCAACCAGTTATGGACTCAGCACTTTTATTGATGGACTCAACTTTTCCGTAGAGATCTGTGGTAATAACAGCATCAGCAATGGAATTTAAAGTTATTTGAGCTTTCTCTTTCTCATGGAATAAGGAATCAGAAGTTCTTTTCTGTTCTATTTCAAATGCTATGCGGGTTGCGAAGATACCCAACAAAGGTTCTGTCCAGTTATTTAAGTGCATTTCTTTGGTATCCATGACGGAAACTAGTCCTACAATTCCTTGAGAAGGTGAAACAAGGGGAGTTCCATAATAACTGTCTAAATTCATGCTTAAAAGAAGTTCATCACTGGGATATCTTTCTTTAAGATTACTTGTGATAGATTCGGCTTTTAGATCAAGGATATCCTGACAGGGAGTGCCAGTGAGACTATATTGGAAATTATCAACAATTAACTGATCACAAGATATTTTCAGGGTTTGTATAATTGATTTATTTTCATCTGCAAAGACCCCGATTAATGCATATTTCGATTTATATACCTTTGATAATTGAATGACACATTCTTCCAGGAAGCTGTCCATTGACCTGTAAGGATTTTTATTTTCAATGGATAATAGGGCAATCTCAGAAATCTTCATATCAGTAATATCTTGTACAGTGCCCAGCATACGAATTGGTTGTGTATTGTCATCATGTATTACTTCGCCATTTTCGTATATATATCTGATTTCCCCATCTGATCGGATAATCCTGTGTTCAATATCCAGTGGTTTGTTCTCAAACATCGCCTGATAAAGATGTTTTTTATATCTGTCACGATCATCAGTGTGGATGAAGTTTATATAATTATCATAATTTATATGATCGGTCAGAGCTGATATTCCTAATATTCTTGAGACCTCATCAGACCATTTAATTTGATTTTGAGGTATATCCCAATCCCAATTTCCTGTATGAGCAATTTGTTGAGCTAAATTAAGACTATTTTTTGTTTGTTGGAGTTCATTTAAGGAGCTTTCATAGTGGATAAAATGGGTTTTCATGAGATTAAATATTTTAATTGATAAAAGTGATCCTATTAATAAGATGATAGCAGAAATAATAATAAAATGCTGGATGTTTAAATGTTTGGAGTTTTGTAAGGTATTAAGCATTCTGGTTTCAGCAGATAAATGAATACTTCGAAAGTGCTGAAGATCTTTTAGAGTATTTTTTATTTCATTAACATATAATTTGTTATTTTGTATTTGTTGATTATTTTTTAAAATGTTGTTGAGATTGATTATTCGCTGATCGACTTTTGATAGAGACTCCTGAAACCTTGATCCAAGATAATGCTTTTGAAGTTCTAATATGTCTTTGATATTCTTATTTACAAGGGTATGATTAATAGGAGGGATTTTTTTTTCAGTATTGAATTGATTTTGTATATTGGTTAGATGTTCATATATTTCTGTACTGAGAATGTAAGACTTTAGATGATATCGATTTATCTTTTGTTCTGTATCCAAATAGCCCTGTTTTATCCGGTGATAAAAAATACCTGATAGGAACAATACAGAAATAACAATTACAATTAAAGAGATAACATAATACTTTATGGGTTTCATTGAGATTTACTTTATAAAATAATATATAATTATAAATACACTTCGAGAAAATGTTCTAATTCTGGATTATCTCTTTGTTAACAAAATAGAAACATGCTATACGCTATTTTATAATATAATAAAAAAAAATATAAATACAACAAGAAGATCATTATTTATTGACAACGATTATCATTATACCCAAATTCTTCAAAAATAAAAATATTTTCCAGTAACCATGTAATTGAGGTGTTTATTTTCGAGTTATAAATAAATATCAGGGGTTAATGAAAAGGTGCATTTGACATATCCCCTTGAAAACATTATATTTTTTTCATATTTTAACAATCTTTTTCTAAACAATCCGATAAGTTAAGGCGATGAGTAAAAGTATTAAGAGGTGGGTAGTTAATGAGTAATCGTGTAGTCCGATTCTTTTTTGGTAGTAATCTTAGAATTATAATCTTCTTTACTCCATTATTATTAATGATCTTTGGAACAGTGATAACCTGGACATATTATAATTCTGTTTATAAATTGTGGTTAAAAAATAGAGCAAATCATAACAAAACTCTTAATTATTATTATCATGTACTGGATAAACAAATAAACTCTAAAGCATATCAAAAACCCCATCTCAACTCAAGTCAACCCGATTTTGAAACTCCTCAAATCAGTTTTTCAACAATCATTTATGATATCAAGGGACGTGAAATCGGAAAGTTAGCCAAGGAACAACGAAGAATAGTAGCCCTGAAAAATGTCTCAAAACACTTTCGAGATGCTCTCATAGCTACTGAAGATAGAAATTATAAGAATCATAATGGTGTGGATATCATGGGTATCCTCCGTGCGGTGGCCCGAAATCTTATGAAATTTCGTCTACATCAAGGGGGAAGTACTCTCACTCAACAACTGGCAAAACTCCTATTTACAAATCGTGAGAAAACAATTAAGCGAAAGATCTATGAAATGTTTATAGCCCGAGAAATCGAAAGAAAATACTCTAAAGATGATATTCTCCTCATGTATGTCAATTATGTTTACTTTGGCCACGGTGTAATGGGGATTGAAGAGGCTGCCAAATTCTATTTCAATAAGAAAGCCAAGTATCTTGATATAGCAGAATCTGCTCTCCTTGCTGGTTTAATTTCAAATCCCACCATCTTCTCCCCGTTTATAAACCCAGAAAACGCCAAGGCACGTCATCTACGCACTCTGAAAGGCATGGTTGAGATGAAATTAATCCCTCAGAAACTGTATAAGAGTATCCATGCCAATTTCTGGAAAAAATATAATTTCAAAAAATTATTTGTAACAAAAAAGTTTATTGAGTTCAACAACAAATCGCCTTATGTAGTTGAAGAGGTTAAAAGACAAATAATCAGAAAATTAAAAAAACGATTTGATAATGATATCCAACAAGCCCATGATTTTCTCTTCTCTAAGGGATGGAGAATATATACCACAATAGATCTGGATATCCAGAAACAAGCTATCTATGCTCTCCAAAAAGGTATTTATCGGTATCGGAGACTAGCAGCTGCTTCAGGAGTAAGAAATTCTGTCTGGGGTATACAAGGAGCCCTTGTCGCAATTAATCCTAAAAATGGATATATCTCAGCCTTCGTTGGTGGATATAATTTTAACAAAAAAGATCAGTTCAATAGAGCATTCCAGGCGCATCGTCAACCGGGATCTGCTTTCAAACCATTTGTATATCTTGCTGCTCTTGAAAAACAATCTATCAATCCATTTTCCACAAGATTGGATAGCTATAAGCCCATTGAATTAAAAAATGGTAAGGTGTGGAAGGTAAGAAATTATCAGAATTCCTACACTGATCGGGAAATCACATTAACTGAAGCTCTCAAGATATCCAGTAATCAAATTGCAGCACAACTGATTAGTGAAATTGGTGTAAAAAAGGTCAGGGATATTATCCAAAGATCACTGGATTTAGATGATGAAGAGGCATACAAACGATTTCCCAGAAGTCAATATTCTATCGCCCTTGGTACATCTCTTATGACCCCCTTAGAACTTGCTCAGGCATACGCTATGATTGCTAATGAAGGAAATAGAGTTGTTCCTCGACTTATCCTTAAAATACAAGACCTCGCTGGTGAAACAATTCTTTTGGATGATCTTACAAATGATGAAAAGAATCAATCCAAAGTTCGTGTTGTGTCAAGGGAATCGGCATATCAACTTATTGAAATGATGCGTCAGGTACTAACACCAGGAGGAACAGGCTGGATAATACAGAAATTATATAATATGAAGTTCGATGTTGCTGGAAAAACAGGTACAAGCCAAAAATATCGTGATCTCTGGTTTGCTGGATTTACCCCAGAATTATGTTCTGTTGTATGGATTGGGCATGATAAAGATTATCCACTCAGTGGTGGAGGTGGAATGATTGCTGGTCCTATCTTCGGACAATTTATGACTGCTGTTTCCAAAAGAATCCGATTTACGTCCTTCTTCCAAAATGATAGTGTCAATCTGAAAACAACTGAAATATGTGCCCAATCAGGACTCCTCGCTGTCAAAGATAAATGCCCAAATATTCTAAGGGTTTCGCTCCAACCAGGAACAGAACCCACAAAAAAATGTGATCTTAAACATGATCAGAAAGAAGATGCGCTAAATACTATCACTTCAAATCCCAATGCAACTGAAAAAGATTACCTGATTGATTCTGAATCCCCCAACAAGAAAGATAAAAAATATATCAAAAATAAGAAAGACAAGGAATATCTTGAAAAAAGAGTCTCTCATCTTGATAAAAATGATGTAATCGCCGATCCAAAGGAAAAAAATCAAGAATTAGACCATATGAAGGATAAAAAAAATAATGATGGAAATCCTGAACTCATTGATTTGGAAAAAAATGACCGACTAGAAAAACAAAATAAAAATAAAACTCCCAAAAATATAAATGAAGAAAAAGACCCCTTATTCCAGCCTGAATCTTCAAATGAAGAAAAAAATATTAAAAAAAATAATTCCAAAACACCAAAATCCCCAGAAAAAATTAATCCTTAAAAAAAATGTTGATATGTTTTGATAAATCTCTTGTAATAATATACGAATAGAATTTACAGGAGATTTAAAATGACTTTAAATAAATTACAATACCAGGATTTTAATCAATCAATCAACAAAATGGCATATCTCATGACGACTTATGATATAAATGACTTAGATTTAACTGGGGTTGAAAATAGAATACAACAAGCAATTGGGGTGCTAAATCTTATCAACCATTTGGAGTTAGAAGACGCTTCAGCAAAAAAAATTGTATTAAATATCATCCAAAAATTATATAATAGAAAAAAAGAATTACAATACGGCTATCAGGATGACTTGGATCTAAAAAAAAATCATTCCCAAATAAAAGAAAATTCCCATAAAAATGAGTTCCTCCAAAGTGTCAATTACTAAAAATCATTATTAGAATTAGATAAATGGGACAAAAAGTATAACAAATTAATTTTTTTCTTAAAAAAGACATTATATTTTATAATAAGACATCCAAATATTAAGGATACGTTATTATGAGAAAAATATATTTGATTTGGATCATTTTATCACTCCTTATAATAAATCTTCAATGCAATCAAAAAAATATTGTAACCATTCGTATTGCTGGAAATGTCCATAGCCACCTCAATGATCTTATAACTCAGTTTCAAAAAGAAAATCCTTTAATTCGTGTTGAAATTGTTGATATGAGATACCCCCCGGGATCCCAATTCGTAAGCTCAAATCGAACCCATGATGCTTATGTCGGATATCTCTCCACCGCAAATTCGAATATCGATATCTATGAAATTGACGTGATATGGTTGGCAGAATTCGTCAAAAATGGCTGGGTACAACCCTTGGATCAATATTTTTCAAAAGATATGCGGAATAATTTTCTAGACGGCATTCTCCAGGGGACGAAAGTGGATAATCAGTTCTGGGCTCTCCAGGAGTGGGTAGATTTTGGAATGATGTACTATCGAAAAGACATTCTCAACAAATATCACCGCAAGCCACCGGATACCTGGGATGATCTTTTAAAATTTTCGAAAATTGCAAAAAAAAATAAATTGTCGTTACTATCGTTTCAGGGAAATAATTACGAAGGATTAGTCTGTTTTTTTAATGAAATCATAAGAAGTTTCGGTGGATCCGTCTTTGATTCAAAGGGAAATGTACAAATTACAACTCCTTCAGCAAAAAAAACCCTCCAGTTCTTGGTCTATTTAAAAACCTCTGGATCTCTCCCAAAAGACGTAAATAAATATACGGAAGAGTCCACTCATAAAGATTTCTTAAACGGAAAAAGTCTTTTTAGTCGCAACTGGCCCTATATGTATAAATTATCCCATCAAAACCCCTGGAACATGAATGATAAAATCGCTGTAATGCCTATCCCAACTGGAAAAGATCAAAAAAGACATTATGGAACAACAGGCGGATGGATGTTAGTCATCAGTAAATACAGTAAAAATGCCAAAGAAAGCTGGCAATTGATTAATTTCTTAACAAGTGAGAAAATCCAAAATCAAAACTTCTTAAAACATGGATTATATCCCACCCGTAAAAATCTTTTTAGAAAATACGTATCCAAAGAACTTCCGGGTATAGAAAAAATTATTAAGAATGAAAATTATCTAAGTCCAAGACCCATCGATCAAAATTACCGGGAAATCAGTCGGATTTTAAGTCAAAAAATATGGGAAGCCATGGTATATCATGACATCAAAGATATAAATGATCAATTAAACTCAGCCCAAAAGGAAATTAATAGTATCTTATTCAGAAAGTCCAGAATCCTTCAAAAAACGATTCGATAGATAATATTTTATTAAAAGGATTAAAATTGAAAGAAATTAAATCCGGTTTAAGCATTTTATGGCAATTAATCATTGCGGGAATCATCCTCACAACTCTGGTAATTATTCTATTTACATATTATTTAATTAGTAACGAACGTCATCTCGTTATGGAACAGGCTAAATTACGGGCCATGACGGTAAGTAGTTTCGTATCACTCATGTTAAATCAATCATCCCGCGTCGAAGAAACCCTTGTCGATGACATCACTTCAAAAAACATCAATACGTCGTTTAAATTAAAGTTCCTCAGTAAAAAAGTCCTTCAAAATGTCATTGAATTGGCACAATTTCATTATGATATTAAGTCTGTTGAAATCATCGATCATAATTTCTATATCCTTGCATCCTATCCCTATGGCAAGGCGGGTAAAATCAATGATAATAAGTTTATACGATTAAGTCTGGCAGGTCAGCAACTCCCCAGAACTCAATTTACTGATGTCAAAGGAGAAACATTTATAGAAATCACTGTCCCTCTCGTTGTGTATGGATCCATCGCTGGAACTATGGATATGGTATTTACTACGGAGTATTTAAACAAGGAAATTGAATCCATCATTAAAAGTTCTATCATAATTGCAATTATATTTATAATCATCCAATCAGTTATTATATCTATCTTCGCAAAAATATTTACAAATCCCATATTAAACCTGGCTGATCGTGCCAGGAAAATTTCAGAGGGCGATAATCGTATAGAAATCCCCATTACGCGAAAGGACGAAATAGGATATCTCCAATCCTCATTCAAAGAAGCTATTCATAATCAAAATCTCGCTATCGATACTCTAAATCAAACAAACACAGCTTATCGAAGATTTATTCCAAGAGAGTTCTTAAATTATTTAAATCGCGATTCCATCATAGAAGTTCAGTTAGGGGATCAGATAAAAAAAGAAATGACAGTCTTATTTTCTGATATTCGATCTTTTACCACATTATCCGAATCCATGAATCCCAAGGAAAACTTTAATTTTCTCAATGAATATCTCATGAAAATGGGGCCTATCATCCGATTAAACAATGGATTTATTGATAAGTATATTGGAGATGCCATTATGGCGTTATTTCCTGATAAGGCGGATGACGCTGTGAATACTGCTGTTGAGATGTTTAAAACTCTTTCTCAATATAATATGAGTAGGGTAGAAAATAACGAAATCCCTATTGATATCGGTATTGGTATCCATACAGGGGATCTCATGCTGGGTACTATTGGGGAAAGTGAGAGGATGGAAACTACAGTTATAGCTGATGCAGTGAATTTATCCTCACGACTCGAGGGACTCACAAAAAAATATAAAATTAAAATTGCGATTAGTAGAAATGTTATCGATAGAATGCATAACCCGGATATATTCCACTTTCGATTTGTTGATAAAGTATTGGTGAAGGGAAAAAAACAATCCGTCGATGTCTATGAGGTATATAATAGTGATCCCTGTGAAATCATCGATGCTAAAAATCTGTCTAAAAACCATTATGACAAAGGAATCGAGTTATTTTATAATAGAGAGTTCGAAAAGGCTACAGAGGAATTTAAAAAGGTAATAGATATTTTAAAAAGCGACACCCTCGCTCAAATATATTATGATCGTTCCATAAATTATTCTAAAATCACTCTTCCTGAAGACTGGTCTGGAATAGAAGTCCTGCAAAGCAAATAATTATCATCAAAAAGATTTATCAATTTGATAATCGGATCCCCATTTTATCGATTAAACTCCGTAATAATTTTAAATCATACCACGAGCCTCTTTTCAATTCCGGATTCTGTAAAAGTGCTGATGGATGATAAGTCGGAACAATAATTTTATCCTTCCAAGGATATGTTTTCCCTCTCAGTTTCGAAATCCCGGTATCAGTCCTTAGAATATATTTACTGGCAAAGTTCCCCAAGGTGACAATAATTTTTGGGTTGATCATATTAATTTGTCGATCAAGAAATGGGGTGCATGAGTCAATTTCCTCCTGCTGGGGATTTCTATTAGATGGAGGTCTGCATTTTAATATATTGCAAATATATATAAAATTTCTTTCAATCGAGATTGCCTGTAACATTTTATCGAGCAACTGTCCCGCTTTCCCAACAAATGGAAATCCTTTCATATCCTCATCAAACCCAGGTGCTTCTCCTATAAAAAGGACTTGACTCTGAATATTTCCAGAGCCTATAACGACATTTTTTCGCGTTGTACTTAGATTGCATTGATGACACGATAGTATTTCTTGTTCAAGTTGTTGAAATGGATTTATTTTCTGGTTTGATAATGGCTCTTCACTTTGTTCAGAACAATAAGTATCATTAAATTGAATCTGATATAAATCATTCTCATTATACAAATAATTTTTAGTATCAACAAAGATTTTTAAAAAATCCTTAATATAATCTGAATTAGTCATCTGTATGTTTGGGTTTGTGTCTGGATTTGGTATCTTTCTTGCAATTTACACATAATGTTGCATAGGGAATAGCTTCAAGCCGTTTCTCATCGATAGATTGATTGCAGGACTCACAATACCCAAACTTATTTTTATCAATCTTCTCCAAGGCCTTATCTATGGCTAGTAAATTTTGTTTTTCACTGGTTGATAAACCAATTAACAATTCCTTCTCATAGAAATTATAAGCCTGATCAACAAGATCACCTGCTTTGAGTTGTTTATCTAGATTTGCGAAATTTTCATTACTGATCGCTAATTCTTCTATTAACTCCAATCGTTCTCTTAGAAGTGCTTCCTTAAAGAAATTTATTTTTTCTTTTGTCATATTTGACTCCATTTCAATTAGATAACTAAAGGTGTATCAATAGCTATTAGTTTAAAAATATTATAATAACTTATACAGATCAATTTTCAATATTATATCAAAAATGCTCAATAATATAATATTTTATTCACAAAATAGTCAACACTTTATTCTAATTTATTTCATATTCAGTATATATTTCCAAATACCAGTAATTAATGAATATGAATTTTATATTATATCATAAATATCTATTTTATTAAAAATTATTTTAATTCAATACGTTTTTTACATATTTTTCTTGATATATTAAAATTATTTAATATATTTGATAATCAATTCAAGTTGAGATAGAAGTTGATACGGTTATGTTGGGAAGATTACTTCATACCTGTCAAGTTTTTATGGAGGAAATATGAAATATAAGGTGAAAGATGAAAAACTAGCTGAACAGGGCTTGTTGCGTATAGAGTGGGCAGAAAGCCGTATGCCCGTTCTGGGATTGTTAAAAGAAAAATACAGTAAAACAAAGCCTTTAAGCGGTATGAGAATCTCAGGCTGTATTCACGTTACAAAAGAAACTGCTGTATTAGTGAAAACCCTTATTGCTGCAGGTGCTGAGGTTAGTTGGAGTGGATGTAACCCTTTGTCAACTCAGGATGACGTTGCTGCTGCTCTAGCACACATCGGTGTACCTATCTACGCATGGCACGGGATGAATACAGAAGACTTCTATTGGTGTATAAATAAAACATTAGAAATAGAACCTACACTCACGCTGGATGATGGAGCAGATCTTGTATTCACTGTCCACAAAGAAAGATCAGATCTTGCAAGTAAAATGCTTGGTGGAACAGAAGAAACCACAACAGGAGTACACCGTCTAAGAGCTATGGCAGATGATGGAGCATTAAAATATCCTATTATTGCTGTCAATGATTCAATCACCAAATGGGATTTTGATAATGTCTATGGTACAGGTCAATCCTCTATCGATGGTATATTAAGAGCAACTTCTGTTCTTATTGCTGGAAAAACATTTGTTGTTGCTGGATATGGTCATTGCGGGCGTGGAGTTGCTATGAGAGCAAAGGGTCTTGGTGCAAATGTGATTGTAACTGAAATATTACCTACTGCTGCTCTTAAAGCTACTTTGGAAGGATTTCAGGTCATGACTATGGATGAGGCATCCAAGCTAGGAGATATCTTTATCACCGCTACAGGAATGAAAGATGTCATGGTGAAAAGACATTTTGAAAATCTCAAAGATGGGGCTATCATTTGTAATACAGGTCATTACGACTGCGAGCTTAATTTAGTGGATCTTGCGGCGATTTCTTCTGGAAAAAATACAATACGTGCTAATAACGAAAAATATAGTTTAAAAAATGGTAAGAATGTACACGTCCTTGCCCAGGGTCGTCTGGTGAATTTAGCTGCTGCAGAAGGACACCCATCAGAAGTTATGGATATGTCTTTTGCAAACCAGTTTCTCGGACTTATTAAACTGGCGAAAGAAGGGAAGGGATTAGAAAAGAAAGTTTATACCCTGTCTCATGAGCAAGATGAGGAAGTGGGTCTTCTTAAACTTCAAACAATGGGTATTCAGATTGACTCTCTCACAGATGATCAAAAGGCATATGCTACAGATTATAGTGCTGGAACTTAATTCTATATTTCTTCTTCATCTATCTTATTGTGTGAGTAAACAAACCCATGGATATTTTTCATAAATGTTTTTCCTATACAGAAGCCAAAGAATATATAGCTAGAGGATTATATCCTTATTTCAGAGAAATTGAATCAGGACAGGATACAGAAGTATTTATTAACGGCAAAAAAATGTTAATGCTTGGTTCCAATAGTTATATGGGGCTAACAAGTCATCCTGAAGTTAAACAGGCTGCAGTTGATGCTATAAATAAATATGGTACAGGAAATGCAGGATCAAGATTCTTAAATGGAACTCTCGATATTCATAGAAAATTAGAAGAAAAACTGGCTGATTTCATCGGCACTGAATCCGCGTTATTATATGGTACGGGATATCAGGCAAATGTTGGTGCAATCGGTTGTCTGGTTGGACCTAAAGATTATATCATTACTGATAAAATGGATCACGCCAGTATTTTTGATGCAGCCCGGTTTTCTTTCGGTAAGACCATCAAGTTTAAGCATAACGATATGGAAGACCTGGAACGCATTTTAAAAACATGTGATGAGGAAAATAGGGGACGCCTTATTGTTGTTGATGGCGTTTTTAGTATGGAGGGAGATATAATAAAACTCCCTGAAGTAGTGCGTCTGGCTAAAAAATATCATGCCCGGGTCTTGGTGGATGATGCCCACGGAACAGGGGTTTTAGGAAAACGGGGACAAGGGACAACAAGTCATTTTGGCTTAGAAGCAGATGTGGATATCATCGTTGTAACGTTCTCAAAATCTTTCGCATCCCTTGGAGGAGCTGTACTGGCAAAAGAGCCTATTATCCATTATTTGAAACATCATTCCAGAGCATTAATATTCAGTGCAAGTATGCCCCCGGCCGCAGTCCAGTCAGTATCGAAAGCCATTGATATTATCAAACGGGAACCAGAACGAATTGATAAATTGTGGCATAATACAAACAAGATGAAAAAAGGATTTGAAGATATGGGGTATAATACAGGAGTCTCTGAAACTCCAATAATCCCTGTTGTCATTGGTGAAATGGATGATTGCTTCAAGTTCTGGAAAATGCTCACCGACGATGGAATCTTTGTAAATCCTGTTGTACCCCCAGCTGTTCCCCATGGACAATGTTTAATTCGTACAAGTTATATGGCTACTCACACGGATGAGCAATTGGATAGAGCTCTTGAGGCATTTCATCGAATCGGAAAGCAACTGGGAGTTATTTCTTAGTCACAATATTTGACAAATGATTCATCTAGACTTAGATTTATATAGTCTTGAAGTTATGTATAATATATAGAATCTTATATAATTTCCAATCATCACCGGTAGATAAAAATATTTTTCTTGACTCCCATTATAATTCGATGTTATATTCCAATCTAATAGAGGACAAGAATATCTGATCTGAATATTTTATTAAAACTTAAAAACTTACAAGATCTAGACCTCAGTGCTACTCAAGTAAAGGATATTACTCCACTATCCATATTTAAGAACTTGGAAAAGTTAAATTTAAGCTGGACAAAGATAACAGATATTACAACTCTAAAACATCTAAAAAAATTAAAGCACATTAAACTTAATTCTACCAATATTTCTGATCTGTATCCCTTAACAAGACTTATCAATTTAGAATACCTCAATTTAACTGATACAAAAGTTGGTAAATTACAGGTTAGTAATTTACAAAGAGTTCTTCCAAAATGCAAAATAGAATATTAGACTTCAATTAAAGTATTCTCTTCACGCCAAAAGTCCCTGTACCAAATGTTTTCGTTCCAAATCCCCCCTTGGGAATTTGATCATATGGCGGGATAATCCCCACATTGTACCAGACATCGTCTATGACCTTTCCCGAATCTGGGAGAATCCCATATCGCGTGACATTGAGCCACTGATGAGTATCCAGATATTTTAAACTCCGTCCCAATTGTCTATTAAAGGTTTTCGTCTTCCGATAGGTGAAAATCGCCTTAATGAGTCGTCGATCTCTCTCTTCCATCATAATTTTTTTCTTTGATTCCTGATAGTTTATAGGATTTGATGTATTGGAGATACAGTCCAGTGCCTGAGTATGATTCCCTAATTCTGATAACTTTATCCTATACGTCACGAGAAACGAGGATAAGAAAGCCCTGTATCCATCCTTGAATCGATGATCCAGTGCCATAAGATCCCAATAAGCCTTATTCGATAGTTTCTCAAAGTTCTTCCAACGGTAAACTCCTTCTGATAAAGCACTCCTCTGTTCCTGTTGGATTTGGGTCCTGGGATTTGCTGGTGAAACCTTAATCTTAATAAACATCTTCCCGAGTTTCGTCCTCTGGACAACGTGTTTCCCAATCTTCCCCCACATCACCGGACTGTGATCCACCCCCTCTAAAATAATCGCCATTGCTAGCCTCCTTATATAACTAATGTTCTTGTCATCCTGAGGTTCTCGAAGGGTCTTGTTTATCACATGGTTGGAGAGCCTCACCATAACAGGCTAGTAAGTCTTCTCGCTACTCAGTGTCTTAACTGGTCCTGTATTTTAGTACCACATCATGACATTATTCATTACTTAAACAATCTCGACAGGGCATTTCTAAAATCTTGATGCCTTGGTAAAATAATTAAACAAGATCGGAATCAAAATTCTTAGTTCCGATTGTGATTATTTATTGAGATTTTGTTTTAATTCCATTTGAGAATTATTATGTAAGATTATTATATTATTGGATGGGAGATAATTTTTTCTTAGGGTGTAATTAATTTATCAATTAGAATAGAACTTGTTAAGTCATCCTGAAATAATTATTTTACTCTGACATAAAGAAGAATTATAAAATGAGATAATCTTTTTACTGGTGTGTGAAACAAGAATCACCATCTAATTATTTGATTGTATTTAAAAGATTTGCACACTCAATTGCTTCTCTGTCTTCTTCAAAGCGGATATAATATTCCATTGCCTTCTCAAGATGCCTTTTTGAATCTTCATGAAAATTATTGTCTATATATATTTTTCCTAAATATTTATGACAATAAGCCCTTTGAAAATCACTTTCTTTTAAGTGATCTGCTATTTTGAACTGGAAATCCGTTTTGTATTTTTTATTAAAGTATTCGTGGATCAGCGATGCAACATAAGAAGATAACTGAGATGCAGTCTGGATATAGCTAAGACAGTCCTTTTCTTCATCTGACAACTCCTCATCAATCACAGCAACATGACAGGCAAGAAAATAAAGTTCTACTTTAGTATTTACTTCTTTATCAAGGAAAATTTCTTCTATAGTCAACGGTTTTTTCTGGATATCCTTCCAGACTTTTTTAATAGAGAGAGAATTATAGATTTCTTTATTGAGTTCTCCAATGATAAAATCATTTTCAACCTGTGCTAATTTGCTATCGGAGTATGCAACGTGATAGATAAGACTTAATTTTTCAATATCCTCTCTCACAGGAAAAGAACTTTGGAGGAATATAGCAATTGGACGTAGGGATGGGATATTTTGACAAATAATACTGATAGCAACCATGATTGGAACAGATAATACTACTCCTGCTATACCCCATAGCCAGCCCCAAACAACTAATGAAAGAAATACTACCAGTGAGCTTATAGAGAGGGATCTTGCAAGTAATCTTGGCTCAATAATATTTCCGATAACAAATTGCACACTCACTATACCCACTGATAGACCCACTACTCTTAGCAGGTCAACCTCAGCTTTGACAGGATTATAAAATTGGAGTATTGAAAGGATTATTGGAAATGCCAGAGCGATAATCGAACCAATATTCGGTATATAATTCAAGAGAAATGCAAGAACACCCCAGACTAGAGCAAGATCTACACCAAATATCAAGCAGATAATATAGACTAAAACCCCTGTGACAAAGCTTAAAAGGCTTTTTGTTGTGATGTATCTCTGGATTTGGAGCAGGACTTTTTCGTTGACTTGATTAATTTTAAAAGCTTTTTTAGATGGGAATGCACGATTAATTTTTATTTTAAAATTCCGTATACCAGGGAGCAATAGGAATAAATAAAACACGAATAATAGAAAACTACTAAGAAATGACGTCGTGGAGGTGAGGATCCCTAATATATATTTTTTTCCTTCGCTGATAATTATCTTGATTTGATCGATACCGAAAGTCTGATTTTTTTTAAGGACTCCAAACTCAATAGCCTTATCCTTAACTAATTCATAGAGTTGTTCAAATTTTCCAATATAAAGGCCTATTCTTTTTTCATCCAGAAAGAAATTATTTAAGCTGACGATAAAGAAATAACTAATAAGTGTCAGAAGAATCAGAATACTCAATAAGGGAATGATAATGGCTAATGTTGTCGGAATGCCTTTCTCTTCAAGTTTTGTAACAAATGGATTGAGAAAATAACTGAGGAATACAGCCAATATGAAGGGTTTAATTAATTCAGCAAGGAAATAAAATAATACAAAACAAATAATTATAAGAAAGAGGATTAATACGCCATAGAGAGATTTTTGTTTTATCAATAAATATTTTTGATATAATCTGTCCATCATATTATGAGATGCAATTTATGATATAAATGAATGTTTTGAATAATATTTAATCAATATAATGTAATAATTATATATTTTTGTTTGATTTCGATTTAATTTCGTATTGTACTTCTTCATTTAATACTTTAGCCAGGGAAAAAATAGCTGGTTTGTTAATATTTTTTTCTCTAAAATAATTGTACTCTGACAGATCATCAATCAGTTTCATAGCTGCACGTGCTATTTTGTATTTTGAGACATCTTGGTTTAATAATCTTTCTAATGGGATTTGTACTGCCATGTCAAAAGTCCTTGTATTTTTATGAATTAAGTATGGAAAGGAAAAATATTTTGAATATTATCGTCATGGAAATAAATAAGTTAATAAAAAAAAAAGTTTTGTCAATAGTAATTTAATAAAAAATCTTATTGGATGATTAAATGTTTTGAATTTCTTTCCAGATTACGATATATAGATTTAAACGACGGATTGTTTTGGATGAGAGGGATCATTTCCAGGGCTAATTCATCAGTTCCCTGACTGATCCTCCATTGTAAATAGTTCTCGGTGTAGTCATCGGTATTTATTTTTATGTTACCCAAGAGAATAAGTTGTTTTTTTAAGTAGTTTAGTCTGTCTAAAAAGGATTTTTTATCCATGAAAGGTTCTTCAGAAAGAGGTATCATTGACTTGGGGATAAACTGATTAATACTTAAAATAAGTTCTGGCATATATTTTAATTGAGGAGCATATGTATTTAATACGAATTTTACTTCTCTCATTAAGGATATTATATCATCTAAGTCTTGTTGATCTTCTTCAGGAAATCCTATCATGAAATAGAACTTAATTTTTTTAAATCCCATTGGAATAGCGCGGTGAAGTAAGCTAAAGATCTTCTCAATACGAATGGGTTTGCGGATTTTCCGTTTGAGTTTCTGTGATGCAACTTCAGGAGCTATGGTTAAAATATTTTGTTTGTTAATATGGATTAATTCAAGAAGTTCGTCGTTTATTTGCTCTAATCTTAAGGATGAGAATGTGACCAGCCCTCCATGATTATTGATATATCTTACCAAATAAGCTAATTCAGGATACTCTGTGGTTAATGCGCTGACTAAACCTATTTTATTTGTTTTGAGCAGACCCTTATCAATTACAGGAAGTAATTTATCCATATCAAATGATCGTAATTTCCCATAGAGAGTGGGGACAGTGCAGAATCGACACCGAAAAGTACATCCTCTCGTAATTTCTATTAGAAAGGTATTACTAAACGAAGTGTTATTAGTAAGAATATGGGTATAGCTTGGCTGATTTAAAGAGGGGTAAGCCATTTTAGAATTTGCGTTATCGATTGTACTTTTATCATAAATATGATTAGAAAATATATCTAAAGCTTTCTGTTTAAGGATTAGATTATCCTGTATTTTATTCTGATGAATCCCAGAGCAGAAATCGATAATCTTATCTAAGTAGTCTTCATATTCACCCAGGAAGACCAGATCAGCTATCCCAGAAAAAAACGATGGGTTCATCGTAGGGAATGCACCACCAATTCCAATAAGGGGATAAGATCTTTTTATTTTCTGAGGTTCTATTCCATTGACTAATAAAATATCTATGAGATTAATATAATCTGTTTCAAAGCTTAAGGAAATAAAAATAATACTTGCTTGTTTTAGTGAAAAATGATTTTCAGGACTAGAAGTTTTGTAAGGATTTTGTGGTTCGTAAAAAAATCTGCTTACTCTAAAAATATTACTTTGTAGAAGGTGATAAAATATACCCTGAAATCCAAGATTACTCATTCCAAGGTAATATGTATTGGGATATAAAACAGCAATCCTTGTTCCATGCTTTGAATAATTGATGGGGTCGATAAATATTTCCTGGTAATCTTCTTTATGATGTCGCATGGTGTAATCACTTATTTATAAAAAAATAAATTATTTAAAGAGATACTAGTTTTCTGAAAGATATACCATAAAATATTTATCTTACAATTTGATCGAGAAATCTGAGTAATCAATATCTGAGGTTAATTCCCATTTTTCAGTGGTATTTGTGACTCTGGAAGCTGATGGCCCCTGTTTAATCTTATTAAGAAATTGTTCCAGTAAACGTTTTGTTCCATATCCTTCAATTTCTACCATTCCATCAGGGGTATTTCTTGTCCATCCCAAAATACCTATTTGTTTGGCACTATCCTGAGTGAAATATCGAAATCCCACACCTTGAACCCGTCCTTGCACCATTATATGAAGTTTATATAATTCCAGATCCATAAAGAATAATCACTTGTATATATATTTGATTCTACGAAATATCTGTCATGAAAAATCTTTTATTTTCATGTCATTTAAAATATTCATAAAAACCCGAATAATCAAGAATTATTTACCCATTGATTTATAATGTTTTAATTCTTAATACTCTTATGGATTATAATTTTTTTAAAAAAATATTAGAAATTTTCAATATTTCTCTATTTAAAATCTCTTTATAAATATATTGATGATTTTTCTTGATAAAATTGGATTCTCATGTTAAACTTGTCAGAACGGGCAAATAATTTATCCCTACGATCTTTTCAAAATTTAAAACGGAATGGTTATGAGATGGATAATGTAATTCAAGATCTAACGTCTATATATACCGAAGAAATATCACTGAGTGCAAGAAAATGTATTATTAAAAATATTTGGGACAATGTAGATAAACTACCAGAACAGGTTATTGTGTTTAAAGATCTATTTAAACGAGCTCTCAGGCATATAAGATCAGGTCAATGCACTCCAGAAGATAAATATCAGTTCCTTGAAGCTATATTCAATGGAGAACTTCGGATATTGCTTCATGAAGTTATTGAAATAAAAAGAATTGACTATCAAAATGCCGAGGATATTTGCCAGGATATTTTAATTAGTATATTCCAAAGAGTTGTTGGAGATAAGGATGTGTCATCTATTAGAGGTAATAATGATTTCCAGATCCTTGATGATGATTATAAGTCTTTTGTATTTTATTGTCTCAAAGTAATTAAAAATCATGGTAACCAGAAATATCGTACAAATATTCGTTACAAAGTTGAAGAATATCTATAAATATTGGTGAAAATATGGCGAAATCAAGTTGGAAAGAATTGCTGCCCTGTAAAGAATGCTATAATTTAGTTAAAAATAAAGAATTATTCAATCTTCAGGACAGAGTTGAAATTAAAATATATGACCAGGAAGTTAATTCAATAGATTTGGAAGCTACAGAACCCTATTATACATTTAATTTGACTCTCGCATCACTAAAACGGCCATACAGCCAACGTAATAGAGAATTACTCCCGCTTCTTTCAGAGAAATCCCTTGCCAGATGCGAAAATAAATTATTAAAAAACACCAGGGATTTTTATTTTTCTTTGTGGTTAAACTCTTCCAGAACCCAGCCTTCGAATCATATTGTTAGAAGTGTATCATACAATAGCTTTTCAACAGAGGACAAAGTCCAGTGGTGGATTGAAAAAAAGAAAGAGTTTAAATCCTATTACCAGAATCTTTCTCATACATCAATATACCACAAAAAGGGTTGTTATGTTGACTTCTATTTATCACCTGATGATCCCATAGGTCTCATAGCAAGAATCAAGCGACGTTGGAAATTAAAGTTCTACCAAGATTCATGTACCCAAGGGAAGATATATCTTGCTAAAGGAGATAAAACACCATCTAACTGCATAATTCAACTTGTAACAGTAAAATTCTTCGTTGTATCCATATTTTCAGGGGATAAACTTGCAATTCGTTTATTTGGAGATGTCTTTCTGCAGATTAATAATGAAGAAATTTCTTTAGATAATCTATCAGAACAGGGGATTGAGTTATATACCTACCCTGATTGGAGGACCTATGGCTGATCCATTGTATTTCATAGATCCTGAACTCATTTGTCCAAAAGAAAATCAACTTGATAAGTTATCAAAACTGGCTGATCACATTGAAAGTAAAAAGGAATTTATTTTACAAAGTATTATTTATAAAGAATCTAATGATAGAAACAAAGTATTTTCTTATATCCATCCATTAAATAAGGATATGAAAAATATTCAGTGGTTGGTTCATAAAACAAAATTAAGAAAACATTTTATACTATCTTCTTCCATAAATAATTTTGATAAAGGACTCCTAAAAATTTCTAAGGATAAGAAGAGATCTGTCAGCTATATTTATTACGGATCTCTCATTGCGGCTATTTTTCTGATAGTTTTTATGTTACTAAATAAAATATATTTTAAATCTGATCTCAATGAGAAAGTTAGAATTGTTACATCAAAAAATAATGATTTAAATAAGGAAATATTACACAAGAGTCCTGAAAAAATTGTTCATAAAAATAAAATTAAAGATAATCAATATAATTCATTTACTGATCTTATACCCAAAAATTTTTTCCCCAAAATGTCTTATCAAAAGAAAGATCAGGTAAAATTTATTCCTGAAGAAAAGAATGAATCCGATCAAAATCATATTGATACTCAACATAACTTAATAATAAAGAAAGATAAGAAGAATAAGTCTGATAGAAATAAATCAAATAAGGGAATTAATTTTCCTTTAAGGGAAATGCCAAGGCTTGTAGAAAAAAAACACACGAATCAATCAATATTAGACTTTATAATAAATGAAGAAAGTAAATTCTATTCAAAAAGTCCAAGGATAGATGATATTATAATCGTGCAATCAAAAATAAAAACATCTGTAGGAAAGCATAAATCACAAATTATCCTTGTTAAAGATGAAGTGAAAAAGTATATTTATGATGTTCATTTTTTAAATCATCTCACCTACAAAGGATTTATTGCTAGTTCTTATTCAAAGATTTTAATGAAAGAGCAACTATCCATATTAAAGAAATATAATGCTGTAATAATGTTATTTGCAATAAAGATCTCACAGTATCAAAATCTCCTCTCAATGAATAGAAAGCCATCAAAGACTTTATCTGATCAAATCGTCTTTCTCTGTAATATCCTCCAGATCAGACCCATTTTGAATGACCCTTATGATATTCGAATATCAATAATAAATCAATATAATTATAGATCATTAGGATTTTTAAAAACAGGACAGATATTATACATATTATCTAATCCAAGTAAACTTGATCAGAAGAAGATCAAACGCTCATTAAAATTAATTAAATCTGCTATCAAACTATTAAAAAAGGATTATAAATTTCTGATTTACTTTTTAGAAGATATCCAATCACTACTTGTAAATCTGAAAAGCTCATCTGAAAAGAAACATCTTCAAAAAGTTTTAGATAATTTAATCGATAACCTTAAAATAAAATATCTTATAAAATAAATTTACAAATAATACAATAAGAAATCTTATACTTGACTATAAAGGATTAATAAATGGAATGTCGATGAGTATTCATAATTGTTTAATATTAAATTAACATATAGATAGAAGAGTGAGAGTGCAGAAAAAATGATACCAACAAGATTAAAATGAAAGCAATTATTTTATTATTTATTGTAGGGTTTCTAATTATTACAAACCAGTGTGTAGATCAAAATGGAGCCCAAAAAAAATTAAACAAGTTGATCTAAAAGAAGTTCAAAGCTGGCTGAATCAATATGGCAAAAATTACACAATTAGTGAAATAAAAGGCATAAGAAAACTTTGCTTTCGATACTCAAAAGTCAAAAATATAACCTCTTTGAGAGAATTAAAATACCTGAGAGAACTTGATCTATCTGATACAGAAGTCAGTGACTTAACGCCACTTAAGGGATTAATATATTTAGAGATACTAATCCTGTCAAAAACAAAAGTAACTGACATAAGCCCTATAAAAGAATTAAAGAATTTAAAATTACTTTTTTTTAATAACACAAAAATTAATGATATCAGCACACTAAAATATTTAAAGGAATAAAACTAGTTGATTTTAGTTCAACTAAAGTATCGGATATCACCCCTTTAAGTGGCTTAAAAAAAACTGAAATCATTAACCCTCAAGAAAACTAGGGTAAGGGATTTAAGTCCTTTAAAAAACCTGACCAATTTAAGTAGTCTTGACTTATGTGACTCAGAAATAAGTGACATTACTCCCCTCAAAAAGTTGGTTAAACTAGAATTTATTAATCTTATAGATTCACATGTAATAGATATTACTCCATTAAAAGAACTAAAGATATTAAAATTGCTTTTCCTCGGTAGTCCTGTCTTAAACCATACACGAGCTTTTGTTTCAGTAAGGCAAATATTAGAATTACAAAAAGCATTGCCTAAATGTAAAATAAGCAATCGAGGTGAAATGGATAATTATTGGGGTAATGTGGAGTTTGAGGCTAAATAGATTTTAAGTGAAACCCACAAAAGGATATATATGTTTGTTAAAATAAATATTATTTTGTAGGCAAATTAAGATTCACAGGTTCTACAACAGCATCAGTAATTTTTTGAGAATAGGAGATTCGACCACTGGACTTATGTTTCAAATCGTTTTCTGATTGTTTTAAATGTATTTTCACCATGAGACCCCGATTTCTGAGACTTTGTGCTTTGGCTATTTTCCTGTGAAGGAGAGGAGAGTAATCCATTTCATGGAGACGATGGATCTCGTTATCTAATATCCAGAGGTAGATAGTGCCCTTTTTGTTTTTTTGCTGATCTGGTGGTTGAATGTGTGCGGCGATAAACAAAAAGTTTTTGGGAGGCATAATTGTGCTGGGGTAGCCTAAAAGATTACTTAATGAGTAGTAGGAAGTGAGGAGGAAGAGCAGAGATGATACCATAAGAGCGGCTTTCCACTTCCACCATAATTTACTCCAAATGACCACGATAAGTAAGAGGAGAACGAGGAAGATATAAATCATAGTAATATGCAAAATGCTGAGAGTAAACATTTATCCTCCTATTATTGGATATATCCAGATTCTTTTAAATTATTGGTAATAAATTTCACCGGCATATCTGTGCGAACATTTTCTATATTCCCATTTGTCTGTATATTAAACCGTAATACATGGATTTCTTCTCTGCAATAATTAAACACCACATCGCCGACGAAATATATTTTTAATATGGGATTAACTTTCTCAAGTTTCACACGGATTTTCAATGGTTTTTTTATTGGCAGGATTTGTTCTCCCACTTCCTCTGAACGGAATAGATAGACATTGACAAGATATTCTCCCGGCATGAATCCTCTGAAAGTAACGATTTCTTGATTAATTTTGTTCACTATCTTTCTTCCATTCACTGTGATGATATCATCTTTCTCCCCCTGATCGTCTCTATCGAGGTGCAGAAGATGAATATTTTTCTGAATATAGGATAATAATCCTCCCTTTGGTGTTTTGACCCAGATGTCTACGTCATTATTGCCTTCAGGCCAGTCGAGGGTAAGAATATATTCCGCTTTGGACTTCACTTCATTTTTTTTAGTGGTGGGATTGATGAGAATAAGAGACAATAGTGAGAGAGATGAGAAAACGAGAATAAGGATTAACAGGAGATCAAGAAAGGATTCAGGCAGGGATAACAAGCTTTGTCGTTTATTGATTCTTCTCATTGTGATTCTCAAGAAGGGGTTTTAGTTTTAATTCAGTGATGCAGGTCATTTTGTCTGTGATAGCATGGATACCAGAGTCGTATATTCTTGAACTGATGCTTGTGAAAGTTCCAAAAATGATTCCTGCGGCTGTGGTGAAGAATGCCGCAGCTATTCCCTGGAATAATTCAGAGATTATACCCTGGATTTGTTTTGGATCAAATGATCCTCCTGTAAATGCTCTTTCTATGAATGGCATAAATGAAATAATCAATCCGACTACTGTTCCAAGAAGTCCCAGTCGTATCATCAGATCGGACATGAACCACCCATAGTTCTTATTCTGAAGATTGTCTGCCATAGCATGGAGTAGATTCATATTAACAGGACTTTTCAAATCATAGAGGTTAGTGATGTATTTTTGGACAGAGCTTTGAGGGATCATGTCCTTGAAATCATTTTTTGAGATGGACAGATTTTCCTTATTTTCAAACAATTTATTGATGTGAGTGATATAATTCAATTCTTTATCGGCGATGATGTGGATTGAGAGCATATAGATTTCAGTTAGGATGAATAAAACGATGATTCCATAAGTGATATAAGTGGGATCATTAGCTGTGATGATTTGCAGATAACCGGCATACCAAGAAATGATGAAGAGGAATATAACGATGATGATATATAATAACCAACTGAGGAATAATTTATGGGGAATCATTTTAACCTCATTTAATTTTCGTTGCTCTATTCAGCTTCTTATAATCATTTATTATATAAATGCTATTTCAGTAAGACATAACTTACAATAGCTGTGTTGTAATATAAAATAATATATACAAAAAATAAGTCTTCATTTGAATTGATCAAAATAAATGTTAGAACACATAAATAATTAATTATTCATTGAGCAATTGTTATACCATGAAGAATAATATTTATAAGATGTTTAAGAAACGAAGAATAGTTCCATTGAAGAATATTAAGGGATGGGGTATTTTGCGAATATTTGATGTTTTTTGCGAACTTCTTAATCATTGTAAGAAAATACAGAGATCTTATTTGTTCAGAGAAATAGCAAAAGTATAATATGTTTTTTTCCCATGATTTTCCCATCTATTTCCCATGAACAGGCTATTTGGGGATGGATTTATATTTTTTAAAATTATATTAACAATCCAGATTATTTATTGGTATAATATTGATATTTTCATAATATAATTTTATTAATTTAGATTTATGATAGCTGATTCAGGTGTTTATATAATCAGATGTTAATATTAGGAGGTTTTTTATGAAACATGTTGATGTTCTTTATTACAGAGACAACTACTTGAAAGAAGTTGAAAAACACCTGATGGACAGAAAAAATGAAATCCCTCATTTCACAAGTCACAATCTCCATGAAGCGATTATGGAGGAAATGAATCGAGCCGATGAAGAAACCTGGGAAATTGAAATACCCGATGATATGGACAAAGCTGTTCATGAAGCAGAAGTGCGGATTATTGAAACACTTAAACATAATGTAGATATGGGTATTGGTAAAAGTTTCTAATAATTCAAATATTGTTATATTGTAAAAATAATAATTATTACAAGCAATAAGGAATTTTTATCATTTATTATTTAAATTATATTCAATTGATTTTTTTATGAAACTCTTAAATAAGGGATGGGGGTGTACTGGTTTTGATTTAAACTCTGGGTGAAATTGGACACCAATATACCAAGGGTGATCTTCTAGTTCTATAATTTCTACGAGATTTTTATCGGGATAAATGCCAGAGATTCTTAATCCTCGTGAGGTAAAGTTTTCTATATAGGAGTTATTAAATTCGTATCTGTGGCGATGTCTTTCGTATATTGTCATTGTTTTATACGCTTTGTGGGATATCGATTCCTGATTTAATACAATTTCATTTTCTCCAAGACGCATGGTTCCACCAATATTTCTAACCGTTTTCTGCTCTTCCAATAAGCTTATGACAGGATGTGGTGTCTCCTCATGAAATTCTGTAGAATGAGCTTCGTTTAATCCACAAATATTTCTTGCAAATTCTATTACCATACATTGCATTCCAAGACATATTCCAAAAACTGGTACTTTATGTTCCCTTCCATACCTACATGCAAGAAGTTTTCCGTCTATTCCCCTTTCTCCAAACCCTCCTGGAATGATTATCCCATCTATATTTTTTAAGTCATCCATATAATTTTCTAATGTAAGATGGCCTGAGTGAATCCTTTTTATCTTTACCAAAGATTCATTGGCAATACCACCGTGTTTAATAGCTTCATAGAGACTTTTATACGCATCTTGTAATTCAATATATTTTCCAATCACAGCAATTTCTATAGAATGTTTTGGGTTTCTTTCTATTTCTAAAATAGATTCCCAGGATACTAATCTCTTTTTCTTCTTTTTGAGATTTAATTTAGCTACGACAATATCATCTAATCCCTCTTTACTATATTGAATGGGGACTTCGTATATTGATGTATGGATATCCAGAGCCTGAATAACAGCCTCTTTTTCTACGTCACAAAATAGTGCTAATTTATCTTTCATGTCCTCGGACATTTCTTTTGAGGTCCGGCATAATAATATATCGGGTCGTATTCCCATGGATCGAAGCTCTTTTACGCTATGTTGAGTTGGTTTTGTCTTTTGTTCATAAGCAACAGAAATGAGTGGGATGAGGGTAAGATGGATATAGAGGACATTTTCTTTGCCGACATCATGGGAAAATTGTCTGATAGCCTCTAAAAAGGGGATACTTTCAATGTCTCCCACAGTGCCACCGATTTCCACAATGACTACATCTGCTTCGCTGGTCTTTGCCACGGTGACGATACGGGATTTAATTTCATTAGTAATGTGGGGAATGACTTGTACAGTGCGTCCCATATATTCGCCTCTCCGTTCCCTTTCTATAACGGATAAGTAGATTTGACCAGTGGTTATACTATTTATCCTGGAGACAGATGACGAGGTGAAACGCTCATAATTTCCAAGGTCAAGATCAGTTTCTGCACCATCGGATGTTACATAAACCTCTCCATGCTGGTAGGGAGACATGGTTCCAGGGTCAATATTTATATATGGATCCATTTTTTGCATGGCGATTTTTAAACCACGATTTTCCAGTAGACAACCCAGAGAGGACGCGGCAATTCCTTTTCCTAAAGACGAACTTACACCACCCGTTACGAATATAAATTTAGTTTTCATGCTCTACCTTTTTAAAATAATTCTTTATTATAGTATAATTTCTTATAAAAAAACTCTTGTATTCCATTGTCCCACTAATAGACATGGGATTTATAGTTTTAATAATTATAAAATTATAAATTAACTTTATTCTAATTTTAATCACATTACAAGTTATTTTGGGTATTTTTATTTATTGATCAGGGGAATATCCATATATATTTATACCCAATAAATTAGTAATCTATAGTATTTAAACTTGAATTCATTCTTCATCGTCTATATTTGATTTACGCGTTCTACCCAAGGATTTTTTATATACTTTAAAATCATTATAACCTAATAACTTATTCTTCCATTCCGACGAGATTATTAATGTGGTTATTATATTTCTGGAAAGAGGGGAGGAAGGATTTTAACCAGTCCTCATCATCAGATGCTATTCCCTGGATAAATAATTTTGTAATTTTGATGGATCGCCTGATGTTTAAAATAATTTGTTTTTGTTGCGTAGTTAACTTGCCATTATTTAATTGATAAAAGTCCTTTATTTGTCCTTGGATTAGGCTTAGAGAGGTATTTAGGGTAGAGAGTATTTTATTGTCGTCCCATGATTTTGATTTATATAAAGTTAGGATTAGTTGGAGATTATTTTTATATAAATAAAGATAACTGATATGTGATTTATATAATAGATTTTTTGTGTTCGCATGAACTGTTGAATCATTTAGTATTAATATAAATATGAGTGCTAATAGAGGGAAAGCGTGTTTCATTCATCGATCCGAGTAAGGATGTATTCAAAAATCTTTCTTTTGTTGCCGTCAGATAATTCGTGGAATAATATTGTTGCTTCCATCCCTAATCGAAGGACGATAATGCCTTTTGACTGAAAGATTATTGATCCCAGTTCAACAGACATTTTGACCTCCTTTCCCTTGAATAAAATTGATTCAGCAGGAGGATTTGAGAAAGTGATGGCTACGCCTCCTCTGCTAATATCCTTGATTTGACCTGTGTATTCTTTTTCAATGCCTTTGATCATGAGTTTGAACAAGTTGTGTTTTAAGGGTGAGGGCTGGACACGAATATGCTTTCTCTTCTCGTTCTTACGTTTTTTTAAATCGTCTGTTAATACCGTAATATTTTTTAATTGTGTTTCCATGTCATCAATTTTTGAGATTAATCCGAATATTTTTGCTTCGTGAATTTTTCTAAAAAAATCCATTCCAGTTTTAGATGTCATCACAATAATATTAAAATCTTTGATGTTCTCTTTCAATTCTTTTAATGTGACGAAGTTGTTGTATATTTTGGAATCCATATCAATTAAGAGGGTATCAATTGATTTTCTTTCTGCTAAATTAATAATTTCATCTAATGAATTTGCCTTGAAGGGCTCAATCCCTTCCTGAACGAAGTGGATAGCAAAATAAATATTTAATTTTGGAGAGTCTGTTGCAACGATGATTTTCATTATTATTCAACTCATGAAAAAAATAAATGTATTATAAAAATAATGTGTTTTCGAATAATACTTAATTGTTTTTCGGGATTTTTAAAGAAAGTTTAAATATTGATTTAAATAATTATTTTTTTTTGATATCCTAATTAAAAACTCATGTAATCATATAAAGTAGATATTCTGATTATTTTTAATGACATTTGTATTAATAGATCATTATAAATAAGTGTATATAATTATTGAAGGAATATTGATGAAATTTGATATTCAATTTAATTTCAAATTGAAGTGATTCTCCTTGTAAAATCAATTAATAGTCGATATATTAAATTATGCTTTAAATTAAAATGATTGAGGGATGTAAAAAAAATCTATATAATAGATTAATTTAATTTATAATTGAAGATATTGTTTTAAAATTATGTTACATTTAAATAAGCTCGATGATAATCAAAAAAAAGCAGTTCAACAAACGGATAAGCATTTGTATGTATCGGCATCTGCGGGTACTGGCAAAACAGAAGTCCTTGCTCAAAGATATATCCATCTTCTTGATCTAAAAAAAGTTTCTGTGGGCAATATATTAGCAATAACATTTACTGATAAAGCTGCTCATGAAATGAAAAAACGGATCTTTCAGGCAATCATTAGTCGCATTACAAAGGCACCCAATACCAAAGAGAGATCCTATTGGCTTCAGATCAAAAATAATTTTCGAGATGCTAACATATCTACTATTCATGGATTTTGTAGTAGATTAATAAGAGAGTACTCTTCAGATGTTAATTTAGATCCTGAGTATACCATTATTGATTCTTCTGAACTGGAATATGAGTTATCGATATGGATTAGAAATAAGGTCGTTGAATCACTCAGAAATGATAATTCACAGCATAATCCTACTGATAAATTAATTGGTGATCTTCTAAATGTTTTTACCTATTCAGAGCTAAAAAATATAATCTCTACTCTTATATTAAACTACTATATATTGAATAATATTATCATTCCATTTTATCATCAGTTTCAAAACTCAAATGAATATCTTAGTTACTTGAAAACCCTTATCACAAATGAGAGGATAAATCAAATCCATAAATTGAAATCTCATAGAGGATTTATCGAACTATCACAGACAAAATCTCCTTTCAGTGATTTTTATAGAAATGATGAATCGAGAAAATCCCCTTTGACAAAATTTCTAATCCAACTTGAAGAGATTATTTCTTCAATCAATCGAGAAATTATACCTGATAATTTAAAAATAATCTATGAAATTAATAAATATAAGAATGATAAAAAAACAGATGCTCTCGTCTGGTCTCAGGATGAAATAAATGATATTATTAGTACCGTTGACAGATCACTCAGTCCAGTTCGATGGTTTTTATCAAAGGAATTATTTGCCCTAAATGATTATAATCAGGATGAAATTGATTTTGATACGATTCATAAACTAATTGAGCTGTACCAGGGCTGGATTTCTATTTTAAAAAAGAATTACCGGGATACAAATCTCGGAAAATGGCTTAATAGATCTGTCTTAACCTATGATGATCTTCAATATCTTGCTCTGGATCTTTTATCAGATGATGAAAACACGTTGAATCCCTTATCTATAAATAAACAAATAAGATCAAAATATAAATATATTATGGTGGATGAGACTCAGGACATCGATTATGTTCAAAAAAAAATCATAACAACATTAGTCAACATACAGGAAAACGATCCAAACTTGTTTATAGTAGGAGATAGCAAGCAGTCTATATATAAATTCCGTGGCGCAAATATATCTGATTTTCATGAACTACAGAACAATATTAAAAATAATAATAATGATACTCATGAGTTGACAATAAATTACAGAAGTCATCCGAGTATTCTTCAATTTGTTAATTTAGTATTCACTCATCTCATGCCAGAACAGATAGAGGATTTCGAGGCATTGTATCCTGAAAATATCAGAGTGTATGAGGATAATACATCAATAGATACTCTAAAACAGAATGTAGAAATAATATTACATAATGATGACAAAGAAAATGAGGCCCAAAACATTGCCCATAAGATATTATCTCTAGTAAACTCTTCTGATAATGCTTTTCATATTGAATTCAAAGATATCGCCATCCTCTTTCGTTCTATGACAGATATTTTAGACTATGAAAAAGTCCTCATTGATTATGGGATACCCTATACTATCACCGATACCAGGGGTTTCTTCCATCAGCAGGAGATCAAAGATTGTCTGAATATCTTAAAGTACCTGGAATATCCTTCTGACGAATTAATTCTTTGTGCCTTACTAAGATCACCATTTTGTGGATTGTCTGATGAGTCCATTTTCTGGTTAACCCATTCTGAGGGATATAAAATTAATTCTATTTATTCAGGATATTACAATTTTTCTGCAAATGATAATCTATCTCAGAAAGAGAAAAATAAATTACTGTATTTTAATTCTTGGATGCATAAACTATTATTAGAAAAAGACCGTATGCACATCTATGAACTCCTTGAAAAAACTATGGAAAATTCTGGCTATATGCATATTTTATCATCATTTTCAAATAAACAACAGGCTATTAGAAACATTAAAGATTTCATTCAAATTATTAAATCATTTGAAAATCAAAAATCATGGACCCTATTTGAAATTGTTTCATACATTGAAAACCATTCAAATAATATCAATTCCCTCTCTCAAGAAGAACATCAAGAAAATAAGATTACCATAACCTCAATTCACAAAGCGAAAGGAATGGAATATCCTGTTGTTATACTGCCTAATCTTGACCGTCAATCAAACTTCAACAAAGATTCCTTAATCATAGATCATCATCATGGATTGGCTTTAAAAACTTTTGATATCAATTCCATGAAAAATACTTCTGGACAATTATTTAATTATTTAAGAGAATTGGATAAAAAAAAGGAAGTTGCAGAAAATAAACGACTACTCTATGTTGCAATGACGCGGGCTAAAAATATCCTTATCTTATCAGGAAAAATTCCAAAACACAATTATACAATCTATGATACACAAGCAAATTTCTTAAATTATATACTGGATTCGTTGAATAGTAAAAATAATTCACTCCTAAAATGGACCAATTCTTTAGTGACACTTGAGAAAAATACATTGACTCAAAAAAACTTCTCATTTGACAATTTAAATATTATGTTACATAAAAATTACAGGATATCTAATATTACCCAGGCAAATAATATCATCGAATCTAATCAGATTAATATTGATAAATCTTTAAAATATATTAACATGGAGTTCCATAAACCCCAAACCAACCTGTCTGCATCTGCTCTGTTGGTATATAACAAATGCCCAAGAAAGTTTTATTATAAATATATCCAAAAAATAAAAGAAGCTCAAAATACATTGGGACCCTATAAAAGCCCTCCAACCGATATCCTTGATGCTCCAATAGAAGAATATCACCTATTACAGGAAAAAATCCCATTAAATCTTATTGGAAATATTATCCACAAGCTCCTTGAGATATATAATCAGGATAATCACTCTCTCACAAAAATCCTTGAAAAATTCTTAGATCAGATCAAACTATCTACTCTTGCTAGTCCAGCCAATAAAACCTATATCAATGAAAAATTACAAAATAACTTAAATCAATTCGTCCACTCAGAATTGTTTACAGAAATTAATCATGCACAACAAAATTACCCTAAAGAACATCATAATGAGTTTCCATTTATTTTAAAAATAGATTCGACAATCATTCAGGGTTCTATCGACAAGATTTATAAAATGGATAATAACTTAGTGAAAATATTAGATTACAAAACGAATAATTTTAAAGATAAACATAAAATCCAAAGTGAATTACTAGATAAAAAAATAACATATAAACTCCAAATGGAAATCTATTATCTTGTTGCAAAATATTTTTTTAATGAACAATTAAATGCAAATTATTATTTCTTCGATATTAACGAATCCACAAATGCCTTTTCAGAGAAAAACTCCAATACTAAAACAATATTAAATGACTTAAAATCCACTATTACAAAAATAAATAAGAATTTACATCAAGATAATTTTCCAACCAATCCAACCCATCAGGATTGCCTATTTTGTGGTTATTGGATGTGTGAATCGCGAATAAAAAAATCATAATCTTCTCAACAACTAAAATTTGTCCCCTGGTATTACGATATATATAATGAAGGATCAACATTAAATTATTGGAGTACCAACATGGATGTATCAAACTTAAATTTATCTGGTTATAACCAGATAACACAAAAAAATTATTATATTGAGCCATCAAATAGGGTGTTAGAACAAAACAACTTAAAAAAACATCTTTTATTGGCTAGACAATATCTTCAAAAACAAAACAATAGTATCACAACATCTTTCGAAGCGACTGCAAAACTGACACTTGCTGAAAAACATATTAATAGCGGTAATTTCTACGCCGCTGAACAAATTATTCAGGAAGTATCAAAGCAGGCTATGATTGAAGAAAATAATCAGGCTCATAAAAAACAGGATGATGTGGAAAATCAATCTTCTGAAGGTAAAGTTGAGACAGAAGATACAAAGACGACCCATTTTCATATGGATGATAGCAATAAATTATTATCATATTTGAATAATTCAAGTAAAATGAATTCGAATCAATACTTAATTTCAAATGTCGTAGAATCCTATAAAAAAATGGATAAAGTTGATCATTCAACTCAAAATGTACGACAGGAAAATGATTTAGTTGAAAAGGCTAATCTCTTTCATCCATTAAAAAAATTAATCTCAACAATAAAAGATCTTAAAAATGTTTTTTCAAATCAATAATAGTTTATACAGGTGATGAGGTTCTGACTTCAAACCTGTATAAAAATGATTTAATAATTAGATGGATACTATTATTGAAGAACAATCTGTGTAATTTCAGGTGGGCAATTAAACCGCATGGGTAACCAGTGTCCAAGACCACTATTTACATACAAATGCTTATTATCATTTGTATAAAGTCCTTTTACATATTTAAATCCAATCTGCCCTAAAGAGATTTGTGATTTGGGATCATTCCCTAAAACGATTTGCCCCCCATGAGTATGTCCTGAAAGTGTGAGATCAATATTTTGTTCTTTTGATTCATAAAACGTATCAGGGTGATGCGCCAGAAGTATTTTAGGTAATTCCCTATTTTCTACCTTACTTAGTGTATTTGATAAATGTGTTTTAATTATCTCTCTTTTATCCCAGTTAAATGCACTCTTCATGGGATAATCGACACCCATAATGTAAAATTCCTTCTCCCGATACGATATCTTCTTCACATCATCAACTAAAACGTTTATATTCAGTTTATTTAAACTATTAATAACAACTTTTGTTCCTGTAAAATATTCATGATTTCCAAGACAGGCATAAATCCCAGCGGGTGGGTAATTAATATTAGTAAATGCCTTCATCATTTCTTTAATCATTGAAGGAGAAGAATTAATTAGATCACCTGTAAGCACTATCATATCTGGTTTCAATAAATTGATTTCCTTTGAAAAAACGCTAAATCGATTCGAATCCATAAAAGGACCGAAATGTAAATCAGATATCTGAACTATTTTCATACCCTTGAGATTTTCAGGAAGATTATCGATCTTCACTAAGACTTTATTAATAACATGGGTATATTCACTGCTATAAACAGACAAGGCATGGAAGGGGAGTAATAAACCGGACATTGTGATAGCTGATTTTCTAAGCCATTTTCTCTTTCCCTGATCGACGCGGTGTTTGGATATTTTTCTGTATACCCAGAAGGCCGACAAGATAATTCCTGTTGGAACAAGTATTAAAAACAAACTAATATTGGTTAGATGCCATATATAAGCAGGATATAATATTCCTAGTTTAAACCACTGAGGGGGATTTACAGAAGAATTAATCGGGCCAAGAATAGTAAATATCAGCCAGGGCAACGAGAAAAATATTATAAGTATTTTATAGACAAATAATATTTTTGATAATCTATTTTCAGAAATATCCCATACTTTTATCCATTGTTTAAACCATAAAAATACATAAAACGCAATTCCAGCCAACAAAAATGGAAATGCTCGGAAAAGGATTTCAAAATAGAGATTTGGGGGCATATTTGATTTCATTTAAAATACTCATGAGGATTGACTAATCATTATTATTTTTTGAATAGTATAAAAAACTTTTGATTATCTAATGTTTTATACAAGTAATGCAGTACAATTAATAGATATTAATAAAATAATGATTTTTTTGATATAATCAATAGAGGATTTCACAAATTGTTTGATCATTTTATAATAGAAATAGTTTAACTATGTTCGAAAAATAAAACTGACTTCATTATAAATCCATAATAAAATGATCGTCTAACATCAAACACCCCCTTCATGGGAGAAAGATGGGAAAAGCATGGGAAAAACGATAGGCCAACTAACATAATTTATTATAAAATTTCACTCGCCTCTCTGGGGAAAAGATGTATGGGATTAACTCCTATGGAGTGTTTTATGCAGAATAAACATCTGGCACAAGTCAAAATGATTGGCTATGAGAAAAACAACACAACTACAAATTTAATTTAAATTAACTTACAGGAGAAAATACCCTACTGTCAGATTAAATCATAACTTTTACACTTAATCATTCATTTTGCATGGATGTACAAGAGCAAGGTAATCCAGAATAAAAACAACCTCCATCCCTATATTATCGATTTCATACTCTTAGTTATATCAGTTCACTAATTCCAAGGGATTTTAAATATCCATAAGTTCCGTCATAATACTCATTTTTTCGTGTTTCGTCATTGTCATCACCCTCGGGAATAAAAATAATCATTCCTTGTCTTGCTCTTGTAAGAAGAACTCTATACGTATTAATCATATACTTTTGGATAATTTCTTGGTTTATTTTTTGCCATTTGCTACCTTTAAAATTTTGATAATGCCATGAATCATTTGAAAAATATAAATCCCCATCCCAACCTATAATACTCCAATCTAATTCCAAGCCTTGAACCTGATATTCTGTTACAATATCTTCTAAAAAAAAGATGATCTTGTATCATCTTTTGGTTTCAGGAACCAATTTGAAGGAGAAATCTTATTTCTCACATCTATTCCCTTTGGTCTTAATCTTCTTGCATTTGAAGATGCTATAATGCCATATCTTTCAGATCCATTCGAAATTTCCTTGATCCAACTTTTGGCTCTATCTAAATTTCTTGTAATAAAAATTGGATATATAACCCAAGTTGCTAGTCATGGTTGATAATCCATGTCAATCTTTCCAATTATATAATATCACATTTATTGGGAGGAAAACATGGATTATCAAATACTGGTCATTTACTGTATTTGTGATGACCTTTTAAAAGTTATTTCACCTAATCAAAATAGGCAAATACTTATGAATGATTCTGAGATTA
>DKAT01000082.1 GCA_002450905.1 Spirochaetia bacterium UBA6919 | reverse complement strand
TGGAATAAATCCCAGAGCTCGTGTTCTCATTACTGGATAGAAGATATCAATCACTTTTTTATTCGTTCCGTAAGCAGATGAAGCATCATTCTGTATAATATCTTTTGGTAGAAACAGGCTTGTAGAATATGCTCCCTGTCTTCCATAGGCTGATGATGATGGATCACGGCTGATATGATCTAAGCTCCCCCTCCAATCAGCATATACAGTTAGTTCAACTTCAATACCTGCTTTCTCCAATATTTTTGGGAAATCAACCGCCATTGTACCCATAAATAACTTTGTGGTCTCTATACTTTTATCATCGAGTGGAGATAACTGCCATTGGAATAATCCCTGTTCATCAACATCTTTTACATATACAGGAGGATATCCAGGTAATATTCCAGAACTTGCAGATGCTACAGTATTGACATAAATGACTTTATCAGCACCCAGTTCTTTTAAAGTATTGACTATAGAATCAAACTTATCTCCTTCTAGTGCTAATCCATCGTTTGACCACTGGAATCTTGATACCAACCCCATATCTTTTGCCTTCTGTTCAAGGTAATGACCAGTTTCATATCCTAAAGACTTTTTGAGATCACGAGATATTACAAATATACTCCCACTTTCCTTTATCACATCAAGACATGCGAGTGCTAATGCCCCACCAAGTCCTGAACCTGTTGCACCAGCCAGAAGAAAGTGTTTTCCTTTCAAAGATTTGAAGTCAAATGATTTGTTTTTTAATGTATTTTTTTGTGATAGAATGATTTGTTCAATAATATTCTTAGCTTCCGCTGGGTATGATTCAATTTCTTCTTTTGTAGGCCTTCGGATAGCTGGAGATCCTTCAATTACTCTTAGTCCTGGCATGGGTTTTAAAAATGGACTTTCCATCTTTTCTGACATATTCTACTCCTATTATACATTATTTATTTAATTTCTTTTCCAATAACATTTCTATATACATTCTAGTTTCAAGATTCTTTTCCTCTACCTGAAACTCATTTAAAACCTCATTTATTGACGAAAGAGCCTGATTAATATGCTTCTCTTCCTGACAAAGTACTTCTAATTCAAGAAAATATCCTAATCCATTGAGATGAACATATTCCAATAATACATTTTTATAGTTAAATTCTTTGACCTGCTTTATTTTATCAATCAATGGCATAAAACCAATATACTGAATGAAATCATCAAATGCTTGTATATCGTCTAAATAAAATTCCTTTTCAAGATTTATTTCAGCACCTTCTTGAAATACTTTATCCTTAAAGGTAATCAAATATTTACCATCACAGAAACGAATCCTGAATATTATATCCTTCTCATCAATCGTCAAATTATCTTTATGAGCCCTTTTTTTAATAAAATATCTGTCATTCTTTTCTTTTTCAGAAACAAATTGAGCTTTTTGATTGAGAAGATTTATTATTCTATTTTGCTCATCAATTGTATGCAACCAATATTTTTTCTCTACTTCAATCAATGAGAACCCCTATTTGTTTATTAATTCATGAGTATGTGTTTCATAATCCAAAAAGTCTTTCAGAGTTTGCTGACCAAATTCTTTTTCCATACCTGATTTCAACTTACACATGATTTCATTAAACATTGCAGTTACAATTGGGTAGTTTTCATTTAATAATTCCTGTTCGTCTTGAATTGCCATCGAAACTACATCCATAATATGAATTTGCTCGAGTGGCTTGTTTGGGATATATGTAATTCCAGAATAATTTTCAATTTCTTTAACATAGCGCTTATTTACAGCCTGACTGATATAATCCATCATATCATCCCTTGTAATACCATTTTTTGAAGCCAGTTCCTCAAGGGATATACCGCCACTTCCTTTCTGGAAATAATCAAAGATATGGAAAATAGAATTAAGCAGGAAATATAATTTAAAGTGCTTGTAATTTAATCTTTTATTATTTTTTCTTTTATACAATTCCGGGTACTGGATCAGATATGAGATTTCTACACCAAATAATAAGATAGCATATGACAAATAGATCCATGCTATAAATATAGGTATAATATATAAATTTCCATAGATAACACCAAGAGTTTTTGTACCAATTACTGAAACGTATATACCAAAACCATATTTACCAAGCTCCCAGAATATTCCAGCTACAAGTGCACCAATGGATGCTGATTTCACAGAAACTTTCGTACGTGGAATAAAAATATATGCGAGGAAAAATCCAAACCAGGTGACAAATAAGGGGAAAAAAATATTTGAAAACACCTTCCCAAATAGGAATACTTGTCCAACCTGAGATGTAACATAAAATGACAGAACAAGAAATAGTGGGCCGATTGTCAGGGTTGTCCAATAAATGAGGAAATTTTGAATAATTGTTCGTCCTTTTTTTACCTGCCAAATTGAGTTCATAGATTTTTCTATAATTAAAACAATATCTATAGCAGCTATTACAAGCAATAAACTCCCTAGAATGCTGCTTATTTTGGTGATATTTGCCGAAAACTTATTGAGATATTCTCCCAGTGCACTCCCTATTTCTTCTCCAGGGATAAAAAAGTGTATAATATTATGTTGTACTATATTTAGAAAGATATCTTTTGTAGAGCTATATGAAGTAAAAACTGCAAATATAAGGATAACAACAGGAACCACAGAAAGAATAGTTACATAGGATAGTGAACTAGCTTTTGCAAAACAATCATCATGGTGAAATTTAATAACAGCTATTTTAAAAAGACGTCCAGTATATCGAATCCATTGAATGATTTTAATCAGTAAGAAATTTTTATTGGATAAAATTGTATCAAAAACTTTTTTAAATGCCGATTTAATCATCCAAAACCTATTTGTTATTCGTTACAGTCATTGAGCACGTTCCATTTAAAATACCTCCAAGTTGGACAGTTAGTTCCTTTGCAGCGACATTCCCATTGATTTGACCCGTATGAAATAATTCCAAACTATTATGAGCCTGAATGTTCCCATGAATAATTCCATGATTTTTTATGCGATCTACTAATATTTTAGCATGAACTAAAGAATTATCTCCTATAATTAAAGTTCCTGAGGGAGCATTGATTTCACCTTCAAAACGTCCATTTATTTTTAATGATTTTTGAAATTTTAACACTCCTTTGAAATGAATATCTTCATTTAATGTAGTATTGATAGTTCCGTGTTTTAACTCATCTGTTTTTTCAACTGCCATATTTTGTCCTATTTTTATTTTTGATTTAAAGTATCATAAAATTACATCAGAAGGTCAAGTAAATAAGTAATTTGGATTATTCATAAAAAATATAAAATGATAAATTGGGATAACTCTAAGTGTCGTTAATAATTTATTAATTGAAGAACTGAAACCAGATTTCTTTTATGGGTATGAAACTGATTTCTTTGATTAAGTAATAAAAGAAGAAACTCAAGATAATTATAAATATACTAATTAATATTCTGGTTAACCAGTTTGGGGATTTTTCGTAACGAGTTCTTAAGATGAAGCCCCCAATTGAAAAAATAAATAATAAAATAATATTTGTTGCATAATATGATAATTTTTCAATCAGATAAATTGTTGTAATATAAAAAGTCTGACTAGTATTTATTTTATGATTTGTGAACCGAATTAAGTCAAGGAGTGAAGCATTTGATACATTTTGTAATAATTTATTTGCATATATAATCTCACCAAAATTAAATTTATCAGGCACTTTTAAAAATGATTCGTTTTGATTAGGAATTTCATAAACTGCAGAGGGCGTTCTCTTGTCTTTCAATAAATTATCAAAACGGCTCACAATAATTTTATTATCTTTCAAGAGGGCCGATGGGATATAATAGGCTCTTGGTATGGGTGAATTGGATATTTCTTTAAGATTTGTCAGTAATACAATATCTTTTAAGCAGATTTGATTATTTTTTAAGATTTGAAATTGACCACTTAAAATAAGAGTTTTTCCTAACGCATAGGTATTTTTACCAGATATTAATTTAAGGTCTTTACGAATTGGTGTTTGACGCTGTATAACTTCTTTTTTATTCGAGAAAAAATAAATATTTGATCGGATAGGATTATCTATTATATATTCTAACGTCGTATTTGTTGAATTACATTGTTCTGCATAGGTAAAATAAAGTAATGTAAATTGTTCATATATGTAATTAAATTCTGATTTATTAATTACTTTATATTTTTTACCATAATCAATCAAATCAAATAATATTTTAATTCTCATTGATTGCTTATCTGTAGATGACTGAAAATTATAAGCTTGATTTGCTCGTTGTATAAAATAATCTTTGAGATCACTATTTTGAGATGAAAAAAATTGCATAGCCCGTTGATATTTATTCGTTTGCAAGAAATTATACCCCTTATTGAAATCCTTAATACTTTTTTGGGCTTGCAACACAATATTTTGATGATCTTTATACATATCCAGTAGGATTTTTTGGACTATAGTAGATAGTTCTGAATTATGATATAATCTTTTTTTTATGATTTGAGCGCTATTTGAATAATCACCAAGAATCATTTCATCAGCTACAGCATTAAATATTTGTTTCACCTGGTTTTGTTTGTCAATGGTATCCTGTTTTCGGTGTTGAATATAATTTGATTGTACATAAGACGAAATGTTTTTTGATAAGACAAATTCATTTAAATAGAAATTCAGTGTTAGTAAAAGAAATCCTACAAATAGGACTTGAATTATTGTTAATCCTGAATTTAAAGATAAATGGTTACTTATTGATTTATTAAGGTGACTATGTTTTCTTCTGAATAAAAATACAGAATAAAATAATATGATTGATGAAAATAATGCAATAGGAATGAAATAGACAAGCATGTTTAAAAATATAGTCGGTAGATTACTTGAATAAAATCCATTGAAATAAAATGTAAATCCTGCGGATATAAGTATTAAAATAAGTACAAATAATATAAATATTCTTGAAATAATATAAGTAAACATTCCTAATTCCCTATTTTTTGAAAAGAAATCATTCTATATCTTAATATTGATCCTATAATTAATAAAATAGATAGTATAAGAAGGATCGTGCTTGTGATAAATATTTCTATATATGGTATTCCACTCAGTAAATTAATAATATGTTTTGAAATAGATTGGTGTAGGGGATAAATAAATGTTAATCCTAGTATTGATAAGATACCTACAACTATCGACAGACTCATATTTAATATAGGAATACTTCTAGTACTGATCAACACCCCGAGAGATATGAATATGAATATAAGACAAATAATTTCAATAATCCAGCTTACCCATTTCAACCATACATCTGTAGTTATTTTAGAATCAGATGAAAAGATATTTTTTAAGGACAGACTACTGATGTATTGACGATTGATATATCCTGGATAATCATTTAATGTTAGATACTTAAATCCTTTTGTTAAACTATTTTTTATCCAGGTTGATTGGATGAGACCCATTTTTTCATGACGCAACCTATTGATATATTTGGATAAATCTATCTTTAAATCATTTTTTAATGGAATTTTCTTGTCGTTATATATATAATAAGAACTTTTGGAAGGTATCTCAAGATAATTTTCTTTGAGAAGAGCATATTGAGAAAATAACATATTTTTATGATCCGTTTCAGATATATTTGTCAGCACAATATTGTCAAAAGATTTTTCTGAATCGTTATATCTTGAATAAAATAATACCTTTCCATTGATGTTTATAAAATTTGATTCACTCAAAATATTTTGTAAAACATTGGATGAAGGAGGTAATTGAGCATGATACTTAGCAATATCATTGGGTATAATGAAATATAATCCTGTAAATAATAATATACCCCAAATTAATGTTATAATTATCCCCTGGATATATGAGATATATAATTTTAAGTGGCTGGTATTGAAGAAAAATAAAATTGTCAGAAAAAATGTACTAAAATAAATGGCTGGAGCATTTTGAACTACAAAATAAAAGTATTGTTTAAATATATTTATGTCCAAACCACTATATTTTGTAAATAAATAACCATTAGTCATGTCCTTATAGGTTATCAGGTAAATTCCTGCTGTAATTACTATAAATATCAGTATAAATAACCATATAAACCGAATACTTTCTTTTAACATAAATATCCTAAGGATTTAATCTTCATAAGATATTTCGGAAATCCTATATAAATAATTTAACTTCCACAAAAATTATCCGAATTACCAAATAATTTCTAAGAAAATCAAAATAAATCTGGACATCCATCCAAATAATGCTATATTTATTGGTAATGTCAAAAGGATTTGATATTATTTTTATATTTTCATTTTGCTCTTATACTTAATTTTTCTAAGTAACTTATATGCAAGTTCTTTTATTGAACAATACTTATGAACCTCTTAAGATTATATCCTGGCAGAAGGCTATTATTTTATTTTTTAAACAAAAAGTAGATATCATAGAAGAATACGAAAATAAACTTCTCCACTCAGAACGTATAATCTTTAAAATGCCCGCTGTCGTTCGACTCAATAAATATGTTAACATCAGAAAATACCAAAATCTCCGCTTCACAAAAGAAAATATCTTCTTCAGGGATAATTATTGTTGTGTCTATTGCGGGAAACGATACCAAAAAGATCAATTAACCCTAGATCATGTCATTCCCTTATCCAAAGGAGGAAAAAAAACATGGAACAACATCGTTACAGCCTGTAATCATTGTAACAACAAGAAGGGGGATCAACTCATCGATCAAATGGGGATCAAGCTCCTTAAAAAACCAGATGCACCTCCAACCCATACTTATATCCATTTCTATATAAAGCTCCAAACAATTCCCCACCAATGGAAGGTCTATTTACCATCCACAGCCTGATTATCTCTCAAAAAACATTGACGTCACTATCAAATGACATTCTTTATACCATAGAATTTTCTTTTCACATATAATTTTAGTATACTATAAGGATTTTAAAATCCAAAACAGGATAAGCATTAATTACTATGTCAGCAATCATTGTTAAAAATTTATCGAAACGATATGGAAACCTCCAGGCTGTTGAAAATATTTCTTTTGATATTAAACATGGAGAAGTATTTGGATTTTTAGGACCCAATGGAGCAGGGAAAACTACAACCCTCGAAATCATGGAAGGCTTACGAAAAGCAGATGATGGTACTATAATCATTGATGATCTCCACCTGGATACAAATTACCAGGAAATCAAACAACGGATTGGTGTTCAACTCCAGTCCACATCCATCTATAATAAAATTAAAGTCAAAGAAGCGTTAAAATTATTTGCTGGATACTATAAAAAATCCTTAGATGTAGATTATATTTTGGATCTCCTATCCCTCAATGAAAAGAAAAATAGTTATTTCGAGCAATTATCCGGTGGACAGCAACAGAGACTATCCCTTGGTATTGCATTAATCAATGATCCAAAAATTGTTTTTTTAGATGAACCCACAGCAGGTATAGATCCACAGGCAAGACGCAATCTTTGGAATATAATTAACCGCATGAAAGAACAGAAAAGAACAGTAGTATTAACAACTCATTATATGGAAGAGGCACAGGAGTTATGTGATCGGGTAGCTATCATGGATAGAGGTCAGATCATCGATATGGATTCCCCAGCGGCTTTAATCCATAAACAAAATTTAAAAAGCACTATCCAAATTCCCCATATAGAAGAGATAGAATTAAGTTACTTAAGACAAATCATAGGTGTAAATGACCTCAAAGTAGTAAATAATATGATCACGATGTTTACACAGGATCCAATCAAGACACTAGCAGAACTTATGAGCTATAAAGATAAAAAGAATATTAAATTAGAACAAATGATAGTCAAAGGACCCAACTTGGAAGACCTATTTCTAGAACTCACTGGACGAGATTTAAGGGAATGAAAGTATTAATCAATCAAATTATTATCGAGCAAAAATTATTTTTCAGGGACATGATGTCAGTATTCTGGACATTCTTCTTCCCCTTAATATTACTGGTACTGATAGGATGGTTCTTTTCCAAAACAGACCGTAAAATAAATATTTATGTCTACGATCAGGACAAAACAGCCAGGTCTGCAGAGTTCATCAAATTGTTAAACGACTCAGACTCCATCAAAACCATCCCCATTACATCTTCTAAAGAATATCACACATTAAAAGAATTCAATAAGGGACAGGTAATTCTTGTATTAAAAAAGGGTTTTGAAAATAACATAAACAAAAATTCTCAGGGAACAATAGACCTGTATTACAACTTGGCTTACGGCAGTCATGGGGACGATGGATTAACAAGCTTCTATCAGCTTCTCCCAAAACTCAATGAGAAATTAACCAATAAATCCATTGGTCTCACAATAAATAAAATGAATCTGGGAAATAAAGGAAGACCTCTCACCTATATTGATTTCCTGACCCCAGGAGTAATCGCCATGTCTGTGATGTCCACATGTTTGTTTGGAGTCGGTATTGTGATCACCTCCTACCGTGAGAAGGGTAAATTAAGACGTCTAGCTCTCACACCTCTTAAAAAATCTGTATTCATACTGGGGCACATCATCCATCGATATATCGTAGTCTTACTCCAGGGACTCACGTTAATCATCCTTGGCTATCTGATATTTGGAATAAAGATATTTGGAGATAAAGGATTCCAGGGTATTGGATCACTATTTCTAGATATAATTTCCCTTCTTGTAGTCATGACCATTGGTTTACTAACATTCATTGCCATGGGATTTATGGTAGCCAGCAGGGCAAAGAAATCCGAAACCTCAGCAGCTATAGCCAATTTATTATTCTTCCCCATGCTCCTCTTGGGTGGAGTATACTTCTCAGTCGAGAACATCCCTGAAATCCTTAAACCCATTGTAAACCTCCTCCCCTTATCCCATCTAACCATTGCCCTCAGACAGGTAATTAACTATGGGGAACCCTTCTATACCCTCACAGAACATTTTATACCCCAGCTAATTGTGATGATATTATGTTTTATAGTATCCATCAAAGCATTTAGATGGGAGTAATCATTAAATAAACATCATAGATCATTCCAATATGTTTATAATTTTTTCAAATATATAGTGTCAAATCTTCCTACATGGGAAAATCATGGGAGAAGTAAGGGAAAAATGATTCCAAAAAATAACTTTTTTAAACATCATCTTAAACTTCTTAAATCAAATTAAGCTGTTCAAAAATCATTACCAAAACTTCATTGGGGGCTGTGAAATATCAATTAAGTATGAATAAACTCAGTTTTCATTTACTTGTTGAATTAAATATCTGCTATATAACTTAGATACTTAAATAATTTTGAATTACGAATACCAAACAATTTCTTTCTCACGGACTCATAGATGTAATGATATTTTCCATTATACAATCCTTCTATGATTACCATTCCGTAGTCTCTTTTACTGGCAAATGATAGCTCATTATCAGATGGATCTTTATAAATTGATTGTGCTGACCAAAATCTTAGTTTTCTAATTGTATCAATAATTTTTTTTGATTCTTGAAATACTCCTTCATAACGATCATCATATTTAAATGTTTTTTTGTAAGTTACTTTACCATGATAATTCTTATCAATATTGATTAGGATGCAATTTAATGGAGTACCCCAACCTTTTTTGTAAATGGCTCGAAATACTTTAACATTATTTGGGAAATAATCAAAAGTGACTTCTTTCAGCCGTAATTAATTAATATCATCATATTGTAAAAAAGAATTATTTCTATATTTTATTTTATAATTTTTATATAAATTATCTATGACTTTTTTTTCTTTCAATTTATATTTTTTCTTTTCTTCTTCCCAATTAATTGTTGGTTTTGACTTTGTTATATTTTTTTGTTTTTCTCAGGTATTTCTTTTTTTTGTTGAACAGGTGTTGAGCATTGCAATAGGATTGTATTTAGTGTTAGGATGAAAATAATAAATTGAAAGACTATTTTATTCATATATTCTCCTTTCTGAGCATCCTGTTAATACTCTGTTAAATAGGTAGTTTATAGTTTCAGCTGGGTTCTCAAAACCTTCTTGATATTTAGATTCTCTTTCTATCCAATGATATTTACCTTTATGAATACCTTCAATCAACCACAAACCCTCGTCATCATCTTGAAAAGTCAAACACAAGTCCGTTTTATACCCCAAAAAAAATTGATTTTTTTTAAGAAATAGGATGAAAGTTTTTCTGAAAAATTACATAATTTAATAACTTTTCCATCCTTATTTTTTTTAATAATAGTACCTGAAAGGTCTTCATGTATATCAAAACGTAATAAATAACTATGTCTACGCCAACCCTCTTCATAAATTAATCGATAGGATATTTTATCATTGGAAAAATAATCATAGCTTAATTCATTATAATATTTTAAATACCTATTTGCAAAATAAGCTTCATTCCTGAATTTTTTTAAGCCACTCTCTTTTTTAGTTTTTACAATTTCTGAATTACATCCAAAGGATACGCACAATATAAATAAAATTATTTTTGCTAATTGTTTAATCATATAAAACTCATTTTATTTCATATAGAAAAATTTATTTACAACAATTGTTTTTCGAAAGAAGTCATAATCAATCTTTATCTCAGCCTTATAATATTTGAAATCCTTTCGTGAAAAAGGTTTTCTATGATTTATCCTTCTATATCCAGACATAAATATAATATGCACCATGAAGTGATTCTAATTATCAACCCAAACAGTCTCTTAAAATTATTATATCTATTTGCTTAGTCATATTGATATAAATTAAAAATATTATCGGGTTTAATAAATGTCAAGTATAATAATACCTTTATAATGTGTTTCACAAAATTCAGTTGAAAATCAAATTCAACCATGTATCATGAAATTTTCCATGAATTGCACCCAGATTTAAAGAAATTGATAAAATTATTCATATGTGTTATATAGTATAACATAGTTTCCAAATTTGGCGGACTTCTAATATATTGTATGAATTATATAAAAAAATGATTATCAATTATTAGAAATTAGGGAAAGATATTATAGATATTAATATCCTATCAGATGATAATTATCATTGCCTATGAGATCTTCCCTGCCCATTTTTTTTAGTGCCTCACGAAGTATGGGCCAATTCTTCTTATCATGATATCTTAAAAATGCTTTATGGAGTCGGCTATTCGTAAGTCCTTTTATTGAAAAAACTTTTTCAGAATGAACATTTACCCCTTTTAGAGGATTTTTACCTGTATGATACATAGCAGTAGCAATTGTCATGGGTGCTGGTAGGAAGGATTGCACCTGGTCTAATCGATAATTTCTTTTCTTGAGCCATAATGCAAGGTTCAGCATATCCTCATCGGTGGTACCAGGATGCCCTGAAATAAAATAGGGAATAAGATATTGTTTCTTGTTTGCCTGTTTGGAATATTGATCAAACAGATTATGAAATCGCTGATAGGTGTCGATACTTGGTTTCATCATCTTGGATAAGGGGATTTCTTCTGTGTGCTCAGGCGCAATTTTTAAATATCCCCCAACATGATGGGTCACCAATTCCTTGACATATTCCGGAGATCGGATAGCCAGATCATAGCGGACCCCTGAGGCTATATGGACTTTTTTAATACCTGGTAATGCCCTGGCTTGTTGATATAATTGAATAAGGGGTTTATGATTGGTGATTAAATTATGACAGATTTCTGGATAGACACAGGATAATCGACGACAAAGGGCTTCTGTTCTGGTGTCTTTGCACTTGAGTTCATACATATTTGCTGTGGGACCTCCTAAATCAGAGATGACTCCAGTGAAGTTTGGCATGGTGTCCCTTATCGTTTCTATTTCCCGAAGGATAGAATCTTGTGATCTGCTTTGAATTATACG
>DKAT01000098.1 GCA_002450905.1 Spirochaetia bacterium UBA6919 | reverse complement strand
AAAAGATTCATCGTTCTGTAATTTGTTTTCATTGTAATACTCCAAATCATTTGTTATATTACTATACACAAGTTCGGAGCAAACATTACAAGCATTCTGCCAATTATAGATCAAGATTGAAGTTCAACACATTACTATATAGCATTATACAATTATGTAATATTATATAATGTTAGATAATAATCAATTAGTAGCATAAAGTAATTTAAACATAAATAATATTATTGAATTCGTCAATAGAAAATTTACTAATTTTATTTTTTTTATAAAAAATTATATCATACCTTATTTTAGAAATGAGCATGATTGAAATCTAAATTAAGTTGAGAAAATATATTACGAGGATTATATAGTGTTGGGAGGGGGCTTGTAAAGATATTTACAAAGATATCAATTGTATAATAAATTAATTGGGGTTCTGATTCATTTTTCTCTTTAATTCTGCTAATTTACTTTCCATATCTAAATTATTGGTTTCTTTCTCTAGTTTCATGTCAGATACAGATTTTCCTGTCATCTTTTCTAAATTATCAAGAAGTGAAGCGGTATCAATAGAAGCCTGAAACTTGGTTTTATTTTTGAGAGCATCTTTTAACTGATCTAATTTCATAGAAACTTCCATTTCTTCAGTCTTCAATTGATGCAATGTTATCTCAAGATGTGTGATTTTCTCGTTGATAACCAGTTGATCCTGTCCACCCCGTTCAGCATCGAGTTTTTTATACCTCTCATATTTAATTAACTCTTCCTGAGTGTGTTCTATGTCTTTATCATATTTTTTTTTCACTGCCAGAATGCTGACTACATATTCTTTGGCATCTTCATAGGACATATTTTCTAAATTTGTAGGGATATCAATAGAATTATTTTCTGTTAAGTTATAATTATTCTCAGTAGCAGGTGGATTGATATTATTTATGTCATTAAGGTTATTTTCATTTTGAGGTTTGAAAGAATCATTCATAGAATCTCCTTTGTTTATGAGTCCTTTTCAATTAGAAATAGACCTTGCCCAGATTGAACATGCTCTCCATTCTCCACTAGGATCTTAATTACTTTTCCAGAAAACTCCGGTTTGATTTCATTCATCATTTTCATAGCCTCAATAATACATACCGTTGATGCTGGAGTTACATAATCACCCTCACGAACAAATGGCTCCGATCCTGGTGCAGATGAGCGGTAGAATGTCCCTACAATTGGAGATATTATCTCTTCATGCTTCTCATTCTTAGGGGCTTCTGCTTCACTTGATTTCTCAGGGTTAGCATGATCTTGTGGAATTAGAACACGTTCTACAGGGTAGTGCATAACAGGAGATTGTGAATATTCTGCCTGAAAATGTTTATTTCTAATATCAAGAGGTATATTCTTTTTCAGCTCTATCTTTAAACCTGTATCCTCAAGGTTTAGCTCTTCTATATTGTATTTATCAAATAATTTAATAAGTTCTACAACGTCTACATCACTAAAGTTCAATTCTTTTTTCAAATTAACATCCGAATAAATTTATTTTATATAGGTACTTATCAATCATCCCCAAAAATCGTTGCTAAAATCCATAAGAAACGGATAATTTCAACATATAGCCACACTAAAGTGACCATTAAACTAAATGCTGCATACCATTCAACTTGTTTAGGGGCTTGTTCAGATATGCTACTTTCAATGAAAGCAAAGTCCAAAATGAGACTTAAAGCCGCTATTACAACAATTACAAGACTGATAATCAATCCCAACCAGCCCATTTGATGGAGATATGGAACTGGCAAAAAAAGTCTTAATACAAATGTAGCCAAATAGAAGATTAAAACTCCCCCGGTTGCTATTATAACACCTCTTACAAACCCCTCAGTAGCTCTGATAAGCCCAATTTTATAGGCAAATAGGAGTGTGAATAATATGGCAAAGGTTAATCCAGCCGCTTGAAGAGCCAATCCTGGATACAGTGTGTTAACCATTAATGTTAAGCCACCAAGGAAAAATCCCTCAAACAGAGCATAGATGGGGGCTGTGATGTGTGCCCATTCAGGTTTAAATGTTGTGATTATTGCAAAAATTAAGCTCCCAGCAAATCCCCCTATTAACCACATATTAGGACTGTTTGTTGCCCATGTAAAACTGGCTGACGCTATTATAATCGCTAGAAGCAAGGCTGATTTATTTACTGTCCCGCCGACTGTCATCATACCTTCTGAGCGTTCAGTAATCGAATCAAACCGAGATAAAATTTTGCCTCTAAATATTGGATTTCCAGACTTCATAAGTTACCTCACAAATAATCACGAATATAATATAATAAAACACCTATCCAAGTATCAAAGAATTTAATTAATCTTTATAAATTTATATAATTATTTTACAAAAACTACTCAATCAAAGAGAATCGGAACTAAAAATTTTGATTCCGATTGTGATTCGTTTCAAGGATAGTCTATTTACTATTTTAACAAATTAATGAATATAAAAGAACTAAAATATTTTATATTTATTCTGAAAATTTTTGAAATGCTTTAATGAAACGAAGGTATATATAAATCGAGATGAGGAGCGGTGGTTAAATATTATGGTCTGTAATAATTGAGGATCATCAGAACTCGGGAGAGGAGGTGAGTTCTGATGAATCTCGTAGCTTATTTTTTGTTTAACATTGAGTTAACTGAATCACTAAATTTTAACTTAGCTACTTTTTTTGCTGGGATAGAAATCTTTTGTTTGGTTTTTGGATTAACTCCTGTAGTTGCTTTGCGTTTCATTACCTGGAAAGTTCCAAATCCAACAAGAGATACTTTACCACCTTTCTTCAACTCTGTCTTAACAGAATCAAGAAGAGCGTTTAAACCTTTCTCACTGTCTTTTTTTGAAAGACCACTTTTTTTGGATATTTGATCCACTAATTCAGACTTATTCATGTCCATACTCCTTGAATTATTTTGGTTTGAGGATTTTTTGTTTTTTTAAATCCTACTTGTAAAACATTTGCAATTATACATAATTATATTTCCTTTGTCAAGACCCAACCCGTGATTTTTTTATGATTTTTACCATGCTCCAATAAAAAACCACACGAAATATAACAATAATTTATGAATTAATAGGTATATATAAATTGAGGCACGTAAGTGATATTTTCATCGAAAGATAAAAAAAATATTATTTTTTTTGAGAAAAAATAAAAAAAATTATCCTTTCATAATGTGGTATTTTATAAAAAAATGACATAAAATTGATAGAATTTATATGATTTTTTTGTGATTTTAAAAGAATTTTGTTACAATTAAGTATATATTTTTATTACCCATTGAAATTTGTCTCTTGGAAATTAAATTTAATGTCAACTTATATTAATCTGGCAGGTATACAGAATGTCTTTAGAGATTATCTCTTTTAATTCGAAAGATTACAAGCACTTAAATGAGTTCTATAGATTCCCGTTAAGTTTATATCGTAATGACCCCAATTTTATTTATCCTATGAAAATGGATCTTATGGGGAATAAGATATTGGGTACTCATGGTCTTTTTACGTCACACCATCCCTTTCATAACCATGCTGATGTACAATATATGATAGCTAAAAAGGGGAATGATATTGTGGGAAGGATTTCCTGCTCTATTAATCATACATATAATGATCACCACAAGAAGAAATCAGGGGCTTTCGGTTTTTTTGAAGTTACAGAGGATTATGACGTGGCTAAGGCACTTCTAGATAAAGGAGTAAACTGGATTACAAGCAAGGGTATGAATGAAATCCTTGGTCCACAAAACTTTTCATCCAATGAATCCTGGGGACTTCTTATTGAGGGATATGAACATCTACCCTTCATGGAAACACCCTATAACAAAGTATATTACAAGGAATTTCTGGAGAAGTATGGCTTTCAGAAGGCTAAGGATATGATAGCTCAAATTATGCCTGTTAAGATGAGTGAAACTACTACAAAACGTCATGATCGCTTGACTCGTATTGTGGATAGAATTAAAAGAGAGCGTGAGATTACAATTCGCCCCATAAATCTTAAAAAAGGCTTTATGGATGATATAGAAATAATGCGAACTATCTATAACGATGCATGGAAAGATAATTGGGGGTTTGTCCCTATTAATAAAGAAGAAATGGATCATGCAGCCCAGAATCTTAAAATTGTTGCTGATCAGGGGCTCATCCAATTCGCATATGTCAAGGATGAACCAGCTGGATTTATAGGAAGTATCCCTGATGTCAATGAAATGATTGGCCCAAGTTATGGATTCATGGGACATTCTGATTATTTTCGTATTATCAAAATACTTTTAAAGAGACGAAAGGTTAAACGAGTTCGTCTGATGCTTCTTGGAATCTTGGAAAAATACAAAAAAATCGGAATGGATGCTGTACTATACTATGAATCATTCAATAATGCTCATACAAAACATTATGAGAACTGTGAAATATCCTGGTTACTCGAGGATAATGTCCTTGTGATCCGTGCAGGAGAATCTATGGGTGGTAAGAAGTATAAGACATGGCGTATTTATAGTCTAAATATCTAATGATTTTCTCGGAGTGACTTGATAGTGAGTAGATATATTAAAATAATTCCCTTAATCATACTGATATCATTATCTCTAGGATATTGTGGTATCCCATCCAATGAACAATACGATGATCTTAATGCCCCTAAAAACCTTACTGTACAAAGTTATGACGCCAATGGTATCAAAATTACTTTTACGGGATATAATCCGGAGACTTCATTTACAGGATATAATGTCTACATGGCTCTCTCTGATGCGGATCTACGTACTCAAAAAATAAATCATGTGGTGAATGGTGTTGTCAATGGTACTATAGAGGGAAGTTATATCGTGCAGAATAAGAGTTACTCTAATTATCCAACCATTCAGGATACAGATACCGGTGTCATTACAGCCAGATCAACTCCCACATCCATTACTTATATTATTACAAAAGCCCCTGGAAATTCATCCTTATCTGGAAGTTATTATATAGGACTTACCGCCTATGGTTCATCAAGTCATTTGGAAAGTGGTCTAAGCGAAGTATTATTAGTGACTCCTTGAAAGCTTATATATATTAGGAAATATTATGATAGAAATCAGTGATATTAAAATTACCCCAGTGAGCCGAAGAGATTTTATTAACCATCTTATCAAGTGGGGACGATTAGGACTTCTGGGCACAGCAGGATTCAATCTCCTCAGTAAATGCACTGGTGAAGCCCCATCTGCGGATGACCTGGATCCCCCCTATATTTGTCTCACAACAAACAGTTGTAACAGTGGTCAGGGTGGGAATTATAATTATACAAATACCTCTGGGGCTACTGTCTATTTTGTCTTCAGTGGATATAATTCAGAAAGAAACTTCTCTGGATACAATATTTGGTATGGCACTCAATCTGCAATATCCAGTGATCACAGCTCAAAGGCAAGATCAACGGTTATATCCCAAACTGGGAGTAGTACATTGAGTGTTTCATCGCTGGGAGGTACAAAACCATCCTATGTTACAAGCGCAACAGTAAACTCAACTGTCTTTGTAACCCTAACTATAAATAATGTTACCACGGGAAACTATCTCTATATCACAGCCTATAGTTCTACAGATAACCTGGATAGTCCTCTCAGTAATGGATATTTAATTTAAATAAATATGTTGATTTAATCTAAGGAGACACAATGCATACTGATGAATTTGAAATCTCACTGACACGGGAATATAACGTCTGTGTAAATCAGGTAAATGAAATTAAAAATTATATAAGTACCCTGGAAAACAAATATCAATGGACTACCCAGACGTTTATTGAAAACTACAAGTCCAATATTTTACAGAAAGACAACATAGATTTTGATAGCTGGTACAAAAAATATAATTCTCTTACAAAATGGGAAAAAAATCTAAAGGAATACCATGAGCTTCTAAAGGATATGAGATTAAAAAGACGTTCTTAATTAATACAAAATGCTTATCTAAACTGATAATCCTTTAAAATTGAAGTAACAAATCTCTGATTTGGTTGGTGAGCAGAGTCGAACTATCCATTGACCATTTCAAAATCTGAAGATTATAAGTATATATCTCAATATAATCCATTTATACTGAATATCCTATATAACTGAATCATTAAAAATAATTCGGCTGGTTTACGTATCCATCTGATTCAATTTCAAAATATTAAGATTATCAGTATAAGACTGGATAACCATAAAATATAATCAGCATTTATAAAAAATGACAAACGAATAATAACTTATTACCACACATCCTTTACATGGGAAAAATATGGGAGAAGTATGGGAAAAACCCATAGTCACCTTATCCTTAAAACTGATAATTTTTTTTTCACCACTCCATCAATCACTATTATTTGATCAATCCTTTTATTACTACTAAAATTGTACTGGCAAGAAAACTATTATCATTCAACAAATTACAGTTTTATATTATATTACTATACTGAAACTCTTTTAAAATTTAAGTCAAAAGATCAATACTGTCATGGTGAGGCTCTCAAACCATGGAGCAAAGGATATCAAATATTATCAGTATAATTATTTTAAGAATCGTTTAACTCAATTATAAAAGATAATTCCTTTTATGGCATAAACTAATTGTCTTTAAGATGTGCCATTGAGTACGAAGCATAAATCAAGATAAATTTTGGTGGGATTCTGATAAGGGGCTATTGAATAAGTGTCAAAACTTTCTTGATAAGGATTCCCAAATATTCCCCTCCATAAAATGACTTCTTTAGTATCATATTTCAATGTTATCCAGTATCTCCCTTTTTCCAATTGCTGAATATTATGATCAAATGGGAATATAATCCATTTGTATTGCCCGGTGTTATTGAGGTTTTCTATAGCTAATTTATTACTTGTGGCAACTTTGCTTCCTGATAACGGATTGCTCCCATCACTTCTAAATATTTCTACCCAGATTGTGCCTTCTCTGGCATTATTAAACCTCAGAAGGGGGAGCATAACATTTTTGATGTTAATTTGTTTGTACAAATAAATTCCCTGGTACAAATTTCTATCAGGAGATGCCTTTAATTCAATATGCTCTTTAGAGTGATCTAATTTTAAGTTGTATGGATATAGAGAAATAGAGTGGTAATTACCATTATTTACCTGGACTCCACTAAATGATTTTCTCTCATGATTAAACAAGGAATTGATGAAATTATTATTTGAGGAGGAGAAGATAGGAAACAAGTGTTGTCCATTTCCTCTTGTATAGTGATATGCAATTGATAAATTATTTTGAACTTTTGGAGATTCGACGTAGAACTGAATATCCATGGGAAGCTCTTTGTTCCAGCTAACAATTTTTGGTGTATTGCTGTCGCTATCAAGCCCGACATTTTGTTTGATAAGATTTGAAAATAAAAAAAAATATGTTGTTGTAAGGTCAAATGGTACCCAGTCTCTATTGGGAAAGTATACTTCGATCCATTTATAGGTAGATTTAGGATATTGTAAGAGAATATTTGAAGAAGTATTTACGGGGGAGTTTAAAATAAATTCAGCAGGATGCGTCTGGCCTGTATCATTTTGCCCTTTGATTAGATAGCTTTGATTCATTGAGAAACCATATACAAATCGACTGGGGATTTTAGCTATTCTAAGCATGGTGAGAGCAAGATTTAAGATTCCTTCATGGTTTCCTGTTCTGTAAAGATATGTATATACAGCACTTTTATATACAACGTAAGGGTGAAGCTGAATATTTGATCTAATCCAGCTTAATATTCTTAAAACAGCGTGATCTAACGTATTTGAATCTTTTACAAGACTTTGAACAAGGTTATAAATATATGATACATTTGTTGGACAAAGAGATGTAGCATTTAAGTATTGCTGATATTTGCTGTAATCTCCAGAAGACAATGGAAATTTATAATAGTATTCAATGGGTGTTATATGGACTTCGTTATCGACAGTAAAATTTGATTCGATAGTGATATTAGAATTAATAGAATTATAATTTACCTGCAGGACCTGATTATTCAACTCGTCTGTATAAGATTTGATATCTGATGGGGTGGGGGAAATTCTTGGATTATAATTTGAAATTATTTGTTTGTTTACACCATTTGTAAAATTTTTATATTTATATATTTTGAATGTAAAATTCTCATACTCATTATTAATAGGAACCGTATATATCAGATTAATTTGAGCATTTGTAGTTTCAGATGAGCCCTTAATAAAAAAAACATCAGAAAAAATGATTTGAGGGACTAAAAATATTAGGAGAATTAAAATCGCAAATTTATAGTTTGAAGAAGTTAAACGCATATATATACGAAAAAAACTAAACCCTCGTTGTTGGCAATTTATAATCTGAAAGCTTATCATTTGGGAGTCAAATGTTCACCACATCACTTTGACAAGCCCAAATGAAACCTGGCTAGTATTATTGACCAGTAGAGAACCTGTCTAATTTATTATAATCAAATGGCTTAAGATTTTCTTTTATATTTACATCGGAAAAGGTTTTCATATTCCAATCTAATCTTTTTACCCAAGAATATTTTCCAGGTTTGCTAAGGTTGCCATTTTTATTTTCAATACCATATCCTGCATCAATATCAGCATTTTGTTCTTTTAGATTTTTTACATGGACTTTACCATGTTTTACAGCAATTCTGTCTAATGAATTTTTATCAGTTTTTGATTCAACATAAAATAATGTACCTCTTACTCCAGCAACAGAACTTGGTGTATCTACTCTAAATCCGCGAGATCCTCCTCGCAAACGATTTACATTTGCATATACACCACCACGATGCAAGTGAACTCCTGTATTACCACCAGAACGACCTCTTAAAAGACTTAAAGTAATCATAGATCCAGAACTTACTTTTATAGATGCTCCTGATGTTAATCGGATGAAAGCAGTGGATCCAGCACTAGTTAATACAGTATCGCTTTGATACAATCCTAGACCTACAGTACCTGGAAAGCGTCTTCCATAGCGAATAACTGTTGCAGTTCCTCTGACAAATACCAAACTTCCACTATATGTATTGCTTGTAGCTTTTTCTTCATTATTTGTGAAAATAGTTACTGTCAAAAGGGATAACATTATTAAAATGATTTTTTTAAACATTTTTCCTCCAAAAATAAATGATTATATTAATCCTTTTTTTAAACACCATTGGGTTTAATTTATAATGTTTTTTCATATGAATTCAATTTTTTTTCGATTTTTTTTGAGATTTTTTGGCACCTTTGCTAATAAGATATTTTGTAATTTCTGAAAGGCCCAGGCTTGAAGCTAAGTCCAGAGGACGGATTTTTTTAAAAATCTTATTTTCTACTTCAGCGTTGACATTGGCACCACCTTCAACTAAAGCAGTAACTAAATCTAAATTACCTGTAGTGACAGCAAGATGGATGGGTCTAATTCCTTTTGAATCAACAGAAAGGATAGGGGCATTAACATTGGCACCTTTTTCAATCAGTTTTTTAACAATTTCTACCTGAGCTGATTTAACAGCAAAGTGTAGAGGTGTACTTCCTTTGAGGTCTGGTGAATCTAATTTTGGATTGACATTGGCACCCCGTTCAATAAGATATAATGATATTGCACTATACTGTTTTAAAATAGAAAGATGAAGTGGGGTGAGACCCTTGTAAGGATCAGCTGTGATTTTGCTATTTAGATTTGCACCCTTTTCGACTAGGATTTTAACGATACTAAGATTATTAAACAGGACTGCTTCATGAAGAGGAGTTTTCCCTTTGTATTCAGGGTAATCAGCCACAGTATTGATTTTGGCACCTTTTGACAGCAATATATTGAGTATATCTATATTATTTTTTCCAATGGCTATAAAAATAGGTGTAATTCCAAGGAATTCTTTGTTTTCGCCTTTTGGAATTAATCGAGCATTTACTGAAGCACCAATTTGGATAAGGAGTTTTGTGATATCAATATAACCTAATTGTACAGCGTATGCCAGTGGGGTCATTCCTTTAAATTCATCCGATTTAATATTTGCATTTGGATTTGCACCAAGTTTTACGAGTAATTTGATCATTTCCTGGAATCTTTTCTCTACAGCGAAGAAAATAGGTGTTGCCCCTTTGGCATATCCACTTTTAACAGCGATATTAGGATTTACGCCTCTTTTTACAAGAATTTTAGCACAATTTACCCGATCTAATTTTGCACAAAGATGAAGAGGGGTTTCGTTTATGGCATTAGAAATATTACCATCAGCATTATGATTCATGAGGATTTTAATGATTTCAGTTTCATTTGATGTGACTGCGAGGTGTATAGGAGTATTACCGTCAGTATCCTTAGCATTGACATCTGATTTTTGAGTTGTTTCAAAACTAATGATTTCTGAATAATTGGAACCGGATTCGTTATATTTATATTTACCTGTAATCAAGAATTCAACAATTTGTTTAAACCCTTTTTCAGCAGCTACATGGAGTGGGGTTTGATCTTTTGTATTTTTAGAATTAAATTGGGCACCTGATCTTACTGCATCGATAACTTCTTTTATATTACCTAGTTTTACAGCTTCAAATATATCTCTGTCGGTATATTCAGCCCATGAGGCATAGTTTGTAAGGGCTATAAAAATAGCTATAATGATTAATTGTATAGAGACTTTCTTCATATTCAACCTAAATTGTTAATTATTTTTGTTGGATTTTAAATAATATAATTTAAATCGTTCAATAGTCAAGGATATTAATAAAAAAATAATTTTAATAAGGTGAGAATTAAATATTAATAGTTTATTGTTTTATAGATTTTGTATTAGCGTGTCGGGATGACACACTAATCCATTTAATCTATATTAAAAATATATTGATACTTTAGCGAAATAACTTGTAAGCAATATTACTTGCCGTTGAGGTTTTTTTAGCCGGTGCTTTGTATAATGCATTCCGGAATTGAGATTTGTTCATAAGATTTTTTTGAAGAAGATCATTAGTTGTGTTGAGTTCATTTAAGACACTCTGATATTCATCCTTCACCTTTTGTTTAGCTTTATAGAGCATCATTTGTACTCTTGAATACACATTTACAGCTCCATCACCGCTTGTTTCAATTGGATAAAATATGACATCAGGGAATAGCTCCTGAATTTTGGACTGAACTCCATCAGATACTGACGAGGAGGGCATACACCCAAATGGCTTTACTGAAAGTACCATATGGGACTTCATATGTTTGGCAGCAGAGATCAATTTGCCTACTTCCATGTGTCCTTCACCACCACTTAGATTGGTGCTATAATATTCATTAGCATAGTCAGCAATTTCTTTCATATCGGGTAATTTTGCGTTTTTATATCCAACGACCCAGGAGTAGAAGTAGTAGTGTGCTTTAAGAAGTGCCCGTCCGAGTTTTATGTATCGAAGGGAGCTTTTAGCATTTTTTCCTTTGAGTCCTTTTTCATCATGGGATTTCAAGTTGATTCTGTCCAGATACCATTTTTCAGACTCCCAGAGTATATATTTAAGCCAATATGTAACCTGCTGGACATGAACTTCAGCACCTTCTTGTTCCAACCATCTTTGGAGTTTATAATTACCGTCTCCTTCTGTAGTCATTGCCCAGAATTCGCCAATGATGTCTACAATGGGCTTTGGTTGTAGGAAATTCGTTTTAATTTTGGATATATTCTTTCTCACCTTCCAAAGAGCGAAAGTAAGGGATTTTCTATTTAGGAAGGAATGATATAAGATATCTTTGCATTCTTCAATCACTTTATCTGTTTCACCTTTATTGATTTCATAAGGTCTTATTCTGTATCCAAGGGCGTTAATTAGATCACCAGCCATGAATGCCTTAACTAGAGCAAGAATAAACTTTAGATTGATTTGTAGTCCAAGTTCCTTAGCGTCCTGGACGTCTACTTTCTGTTCAAATGTGAGTACACGAAAGTTTTCAAATCCAGCATCAGCCAATGCCTTTCTGTATTCAGCTTCATACATACCAAATCGACAGGGACCACAAGCTCCAGCAGTCAGGAAAATATAGTTTTTATTAATTTCTTCAAGTGATAACCCCTCATTATCTCTAAGATGAGTCAGGTGTTTTACCAGATTTCCAACTGTATAGTATGTTGGATTACACTGTCCACGGTTTCCATATTCCTTTCCATATCTTAAGGATTCATTATCCGGGCAATCAAGACACTTAATATTGTACCCAAGTCCTTTTAATGCACCTTCAACCATGTAATCATGTGCCAGAGTTAACCCACCAACAAGAATTGTTGTAAATCCTCTTTCTTTAGAATAAAACCCACCTTCATTTGGTTTTTTCCAATGTGATATATTATTATCTAAAAGCCCCCTGTCAAATCTTTCCTGGAGTTCAAAAACTTTTAGTTCATTCTGGATTTTCTTTTCTATAGTTAATTCTTCAGTCATATTTTTCTCCTTTTACTTTGTCTTAGTAAGATTGATAATTTTATTTTCTTGTTCGTCATTCATAGGGAAGGATTGGATGAACAATTCATCGTGAATTCCCCATTTAGCAAAGAGTTCTTGTTTTTTATTATCGATAATTTGATTTAATTCATTTTCTTTTCGAGACTTTTCTTTTAAATCCGATTCATATCGTTCTAAGAAATATTTTATCGTTTTTGTTCTAATTTTAATGGAGCCAGCTGGTTTATTCTCATCGATATCATGAAATGTAAAGTGAGGTGTATTCGAGGCAGATAAAATCTTCTCAATAACGCTGTAGAGGGGGGCATCGTGACCGCATTTAAAATTACTCAAATCGACCACTACCAGATTTGGGTGACGAGCTGCCACCTTTGTAGCCCATATTTTAAAGGAACTATTTTCAGAGTAACAATTTTTCCAGACATCAGTTATATTCATAGGATCTGGAATTATGCCTTGCTCGAGGTCATTACCAAATATTTTTTGGAGGAATTCTTTGTCTTGTGGTAGACTTTGCATTGATAGTATAGGGTAACCTGAGACCTGTATTGTTTCAAGAATATCATGATTGAGCCCTGGATCGTTGTGATAAGGCCTACCGATCATGAGTACCCCTACTTTATTGTTTTCTTGAAGATCTTGCAGAATTTCTCTACCTCTTTCTTTTTGGAGACGGTCAAATTCAAATAATGCTTTCTGAGCTTCCTGGAATGCCCAAGAATTTTCATCTTCTGTGACACCGAAAATATCTTTGAATGCACGATACATTTGATCTTTGAATAAATTTTCTTCATCCATTTTGAAATGAGGAGTTAGGTATAAAATATTATTTTCTTTAAAAATATCTTTTTCGCGAGTGAAAGATGCCTTGACAACCTCAGAACAACCTGCTGAAGTTGGACAGGCTGCATTATCCAATGTATTCGCTAACTGGGATTGGAGATGTGTTACCATAGGAAAGAAAATCACATCAAGGGGTCGCTTTTCATTGGATTTTTCATAGATTAAATTATGAACGTGTGCGTTTGCTACTTTGGATGGGAAACAAGGATCGATTGATCCCCATTTACTTCCATTAGCCCATAATTCGTCACTGGTAAAATCAGAATATATAATGTGTTTCTTTGGAATACCGATAGCCTGAAAATATGCCTGCCAGAAAGGAGCTGTGGAATACAAGTTTAAGACACGGGGGATTCCAATGCGTGTGTTTAAGCGTTTTTCAAGCCATTTTTCATCCGCTATATTGATATTTCTTTTATTAATTACTTTTTTCTTTGTGAAGAAGGATTTTTTGTATTGCTCTTCTTCTATTATATGATCTTTTGGTGCAATTTTGGGTTTAAAATCTCTAAAAGCTAATTTTGAAGCATAATCTACTAGGTTAGGATACTGTTTTTTAAGTTTAAGGTGTTCTTCATTCAATTCGTGTAATGCTTCTTTATCTTCTACAGTACCTTTATCGCAAGAGAAACCTGAAATATATCTTGCAGTAAGCCCTGTAGGAGTAACAGTATCAATAAATGTTCTTGAACAATGGTTTGGACAGAAATAACAACGAGTATCTTCGTTTGTAGTAGTTGTATATTTGATATCTATAGCGTCTTCCAACCCAATGAAAGAAGATTTCCCTTTTTCTTCTACAACACGTATTGTTTCTAGTGCAGCACCGATAGCTCCAGATTCACCAGAATGTGGATGAACAGAAACAATAGCATCAGGTACTTTGTATTTTATATAGTCTATTTGAGATTTTACAGCAGCTAAATTATATTGGGTACCGCCTTGAAGAACAAACCGAGTACCATATTTCTTAAGATTTGGCTCCTGGACTACATATTGCCATATATTTAACGGAAGAACAAGTGCCAGACCAGCCATCATTTCTTCCTTCTGCCATCCTAACTGTTGGAAGTTTACCTTGTCTTGTTCCATAAATACAGCACAACCATAATTGAATACAGGAGCTATGTCAGCCTTGAAAGCATAGCCTGCATAATCTTTAATATCGATTCCAAACTGCTGTGCCATTCCTTGTAAAAAATAACCATTTCCAGCAGAGCATTGTGTGTTCAATTTAAAATCTTTTACCCTTCCATTCTCCATAAATAGAACTTTAATATCCTGACCACCAACGTCAACAATAACATCTACATTCCCAAAATAATGAATAGCAGATCTCATGTGTGCTACAGTCTCAACCAAATTAACATCAGCTAACATAGCTTTCTGAAGGACATCAGCAGCATAACCCGTTGTACCAAATCCTTTTAAATCAAGGGTCGCACCTTGATCCTGAACCTGATCCCTTAACTGACGCAGAATTTCTTTTGTATCCTGAATAGGATTTCCATTTGAAAGTTGATATGCCTTGGCTAATAACTTACCGTTCATATCCATTAAAACCCCTTTGGTAGAGGTAGAACCGCCATCAACACCAATAACACCCTGGACAACAGAGTCATTTTTGTATTCGGCTGAATTAAAATTAGGGATGGAATAATCATTGATGAAATCATCATATTCAGTCTTATCTTTCACAAGGCCTTTTCTTGCCCCATTTAATAATAATTTGTCTTTCCTTCCATTATCTATATAATCAATAAGTTCATTTAATCCTTTAAAAACACCATTTGTGGTAGTCTCTGCCATACCGAACAGAGCAGAACCGAATGCTGCATAGTATTGAGCGTTTTCAGGTACAATGATAAGGTCTTCTGGGTTTACATGATCAGGAGTTTTCCACTGACGCTCGATCCATATTTCAGGTATACGTTTTTTCCATCCTTGTTGTAAGAATGGAAGATAAGTATTGGGTCCTCCAAGAAGAATTACTGTATCACGCAGGACATTTCCTCTTGTAAGTACACTAAGATTTTGTTTAATAATTGCTTCTGCTAGAGAAACCATAATTTCAGTTGCGGGTACACTTGATTTGAGGAGATTAACAACATCAGTTTCAGCAAAGACACCGCATTTCCCAGCTATATGATGGAGTACAGAGTCATCAAAGTTAATCTGGGCCAGTTCTTCCGTTTTAAGTCCTACTTTATTTACAATTTTATCAATGGTTGCACCTGTTCCACCTGCACATTTATCATTCATGCTGGCGAAGACTTTTTTATCTCCAGTCTTGGGATCAACTTTCCAGATAATAACCTTGGCATCCTGGCCACCCAACTCAACGACAGAACCAGCATCGGGGTGAAATTGCTCAACGGCAAGTGTTACCGCATTAACTTCTTGTACAAATCGTGCTCCAATTAATGGTGCTATACTTCCACCACCACTTCCTGTGATAAATACTCTCCATTTATTCTCTGGAACAGAAGGGAATTCAGATGTTATATTTACTAAAAACTCTTTTACAAGTTCAGGTTGTTTTGTTTCATGACGCTGATATTTTTGCCATAGGACATCTTTTGTTTGAGGATCTACAACTACAGCTTTCACAGTAGTAGAACCGACATCAACACCCATAACAAGTTCAGTATATGCATTTTTATTTATATTGGATGAGTTGAAATGAACCATGATATTCTCCTTTCTTTATCAGGTATTCAGTAAACCTCTGAGGGAAAAGTTAATTAGCTCATCAACAATCTCATTTAGCTTATCAGATGGGTTTTCATGAGTAAATAGTGAATGAGCCACTTCTTTTATACAGCCTAAAATACAGAGAGCTATTATCTCTGACTGACAGGGGCGAATTATTTCCATTTGAATACCCAGTTTTATTGCTGAGTTAATCAAATTAATTATCTTTTTGTAGAAATCATTAATTTTCTGATCCAAGTCGTGATTGATTCCTGTAGCATAAGTTAGAATTATTTTTGTTAAATGACTTCTATTATATAGAAGATTGGCAACACGAAGGATATTGTCTTTGAGTTGTATGAATGGATCACGGGATGGATCAGAAATGTTAATTCTATAAATAGATTGATCTATACTTTGGATGAAATCTTCGATGAGTTCGTCAAAAATGGCATTTTTGCTATCAAAATATATATAGAATGTGCCTCTTGCTATATTTGCATCCTGGATAATATCTGCTATAGAAGTAGAGAAAAATCCTTTTTCTGCAAAAAGCTTTTCAGCAGAGGACAGTATAGATTGTTTTCTTTCTGTTTTGATCATATTTTTTATAGAATGACATATCAGTCTAGTTATTGATCACAATATAACTATGATTTATAATTTTTCAAAACATTTTTTAAACTTTTTTATATCTTATTGAATATTAATTACTTTTTGATAGTATTTATTATTTTCTTTGAGGTAGAATTGGAGAATGATGGATTTCTCTGTATTTTTGCTAAATAAGACCAAGTTATTTTGTTTTATAATAGAAAGAAAGTCAGTTGTTTTAAGGGGGGTTTTAGTTTCTGAAAATATGTTTTGAACCTCCTTGCGGATTGGGTTATTTTCTTTTATGAAATATTTAACTACTATAGAATAAGATTTTGATAAATGGGCATTAATCGATAGGGGAGTTTTGATAATCCTTTGCGTGATAGGTTCTGTAAGTAAGGTATTATCATCAGGATAGTTTCGTCCATTGGATGTATAATTTATTTTACCTATTGTGACAGCTTGATCGGATATATTTTTTACTTTAAAATTAATTCTGAACGTGAGAGTATTTGGCGAATCATCCGTAGGTTCTTCCTGAATCCAGCTTATTAAGTAATCATTATCAATAACGGCTTCTTCAAAAACAATATCAATACGCTTAGTCTTCTGTAATGCCTTTCTACTTTCGTTAAGACTGATAATAGATAATATAACTGCTGTGAGAGAAAATAATACAAGCAAGACATATTTAAATTCATTGATGTATCGAAAAAATGAACTGATTAAATAATAAAATATTCCTCTTCTATACATAGATTCTAATGCCTTATGAAATTGAAATGCGATTAATATTTTGGGTAATAATAACAAAAAATACAGATGAAAACAATGGGGAGTCCAAAAAAACGATGGAAATACTTATTTAACTACTGGTAAGAGTATTTATACTGGATTTCATCGCGAGGATATTTAATTAATTTATTATATGATTTTCTTTTATTGATAGCCGGATATATTTTGGGTATTTCATGTATATTGGAGATATGTTGGGCATTATCTTTCAACGATCTATGTATCAATAAATAGTAATCTCGGTTATCATTAGTAGGTGTTGGATAATTTTGTTGAGGAATTGAATTATCCTGATACATGAACTGTTGAAAGTTATTTTTAGCCATCTTTAGAGTTATCATATAAAATGCAACCACATTAATCGTTGTGAATATTATCAGAATAGTTATAAAATATTTTAATGGTAATTTTCTCATAAATCTTCTCCATAACCAGGGTAGAATAAAAAAATTATTATATGTACCCACTGTGTATTATAGCAATTATTATACCATAATTACAAGTTTTGGGTAAAGATAGCATTATACTTGGAGATATTTATGGGGAACGGCTAAAAATCACTTATAATTAAAGAATTATATTGTAGTTTTATAATAAAAAATATCTGTTGTTGTGAAAAAGAATACATACTATTTAACTAAATAATAAAAAGAATATTGCATTTTTTGCGCAGAAAAAATTATAAGTAGTTAAAAAACTGTTTTATAAAGAGATCGGTATTCCAGAAGATGTGTCTATTTTAGCACACATCCATTACTTTCTACAGCTTAAATAAATTTTCATGTTAAAATTATACATAATTCGATGAATCATCATCTTGAGTTTTTCTAACAACGTCATTACTAGTATTAATTTCGTATTTTTCGCTGTCATAACCCCACACAACCCCATTTTCAACTTCAACAAGATAAATACCACGGGCTGTTAAAGGATTACATTTTTGTAACTCATGATCAATTCTACAACTAAAACTCCCATGAGCTTTTGTAATAATTGTCTTTGTTTCTTCCATTGAATCACCTAACGGGATGTAAATTCTGTTTCACTAAAGAAAAATGCAATTTCTTTTTGTGCATTCTCCTGAGAATCGGATCCATGAACAGCATTGGCTTCCACATTACTGGCAAATTGCTTACGAATTGTGCCCATCTCTGCCTGTTCAGGATTTGTTGCTCCCATAAGCTTTCGATTTTCTAATACGGCATTTTCTTTCTCAATCACTTGAACAATACAAGGACCAGATGTCATAAAATCCACCAGACTCTTAAAAAAAGGCCTTTCCTTGTGAATATCATAAAACATTTCTGCTTGATTTTGAGTTAAGTGAATTTTTTTTTGTGCGATAATATTAAAACCATTTTCCTCAAACAGGGATATTATTTTTCCTGTGATATTTTTTTTCACAGCATCCGGTTTGATTATTGAAAGGGTTTTTTCTTTTGACATAATAAATTATCCTATACATAAAGTGCCTATTAGGATACTAAAATTATAATCAGAAGTCAATAATTTTCAAATAATTTCAATGTTTTAAAAAAAATACTTGACACACTCTAAAAACTATATCATATTAACCATTAGTCTTAACAAGGAGATTGAACTATGAAAAAAATTATTTTATCCTTTGTTATTTTAACAATTAATTTAACAATGCTCAATTTATTTTTATTCTCTCAAAAATCTGAAGATTCCCAAAAATCAACTGGAATTGTAGGTGTATGGAAAGGTAAAATTAATCGACGACACTATAAAACTTTTGAAGCCTCTATTGGAATAAGAAAAGTAGCAAATGTGTATGAAATACGGGGTGTATCCAAAGATCAGAGAATTATCTGGTTTGGTAAAGGAACATTAAATGGAAATATTCTTGAATATACATATCGTATCAGAAATACTGGTGTCATTGGAAAGTCTACACTAACCCTATCTAATGACGGCACAAAATTAGCTGGAAAGTTTGAAGAAGGTGCTACTGGAAGAAAGAGAAGAGGTACTGAAGAGTGGAACAAAATTGTAGATTTTTCGAAAGAACAAGCAGAACAGGAAGCAGATAAAAAAACTGATGAGCCCAAAAAATCAGATGAAGAAAAGCCAAAGAAAAGTGAGGATGAATCTAATTCTGAAGAAAATGAATAATTTGCATGTCTAATAAAATCTCAATCTCTTTAAATAGTTTTTGTGCTTGATCTCGGTCAGTTTCTGGTATTGATGGCGTTTCTTTAATGACTGAAAAAAAATCATTTTGGAAATGCCACATAGAAACTGGAATAGAAAAATGTTTAGAAATAGAAATATATCTGTAAATATCAATCAGCAATTGAAGTGACCAGGATTCTTTTATAGAATTGATCTTCTCAAAGATTAGTTTATCAAGAGTTTTACTAGACATTGATTTATCCAGCTCAATGTACCACATCTTACTCTCTTCCAAGATGCTTTTTAGCTCTTTTGAATAGTCTCTAGATCCTCCATTATTTTTCTCCTCCTCAATTTTTTCATGCAATCTATTAGATAGAACAAAAATAACAGCCTTTCTAAACTCCTCATGAATCGATGCTTCCAGTTTGAGGTGATACTCCATTAATCTTTTATTTTCCTGGTATAAATTAACATAATTTTGTTGAAATGAACTAAAAATCCCTTCAGTAATTTTTGAGAGTATCTTTCGACGTTCTTCAACAAATAATTCTTTTAATGAGTGATAATTTCCGGGGAAATGAGAATCTAATTTTCTGATCAATTGTGTAATACTTTCATTTTGAAATGTCTCAAACAGGATGTGTTTTGTCCTCTCATACTCTGAAACCTCGTTAATCCCAGATATTTTACATTGAAAATCATGTAAGCCAAGATGGAGTGCAGAGAATACAGCATCTTCTTCTTCTGATGTTATAGTAGAACGTACTTTTACTCTACCAATGGCAAAACTCATATTACCAACAAAACTTTTTAAATAATCTTCCTGTTGAACTTCATAGGAGAAAATCGTTTTAAATGGCTTTGAGGCTGAATTATTTTTTGAAATAAGAGATGACATAGCATGATGGGCTATAACTCTTTTCAAATCAACTTCAGAAGGTTTCACAAAATTATCATAAATAGCTTTCCCATTACCGATGGTGTTGATATTACTTTCAGCAATAGAGAGTTCGTGAATAAAATCATTTTCCAGTCCATATCCCAACTCATTGGCAAGCTGAATAGCTCTGCAGGCATGTTTTAATATCTGAACTGTTTCAATTCCTGAAATATCATCAAAAAACCATCCACAACTGGTAAACATCAGCATAGATTGCCGTTGCATCTCTAAAAGTTTTAATGACTTAATCTTTTCATAATCCGATAATTGTCGTTTTGAATGCTTTTGAAAGAACGATATTATATTTTCATTTGTCCTGTCCAAAACAATATTTATATATTCATTTCTGATTTTTGATGGATCATTCATATATACAGATAGTTCATTATTGTAAATTTCTCTTAAATTCTTGTTAAGATCATCAAGACTATCCCGCAATGGTTTTCTCCATTTTTGATTCCATTCAAGATGATTGCTCAATTTACAACCACAGTCCTCTTTCCATCGACCAACACCATGAAAACAGCTCCAGGACGTATTTTCATTTATTTCAACCTCAAATTCTACAGGATGGTTCTCTAAATATTCACCATAATTACTAAATTGTACATTATGATTCATGGCAAGATCGTTCAAAGCATAGGTCAGAGCCATCTCACCAAACTTAAAATGATGTCCATATGTTTCACCATCTGTAGCAATATGTAAAAATTGATCATGCTTGCGAGAGTCTGAGTAGCCCATCATCAAACGATTTGCAAACTTGGAACCATCATTCAATAAGCCTTCAAATGCTACTGCCTGAGAAATATGAGAGTCATAAAAAAATAACGTAATCGATTTTCCATCTTTTAAATGACATAAATATCCCCTTGAAGGATCTATATTACCATGATCTATTTGTATCCAATCTTTGTTTGAATTGGAGATATCTCTAATTCGTTTGGCCTGATATGGGGATAGTATTGTAAATCGAATACCATGATCAGCTAATATCTCAAGAGTTTCCATATCAACAGCAGTTTCTGGTAGCCACATCCCTTCTGGATTCCGTTTAAAACGGTATTTAAAATCCTCAATACCCCAAATAATCTGTGTAATCTTCTCACTCCTATCTGCAAGAGGCATGATCATATGATTATAAGCCTGAGCAATAGCATTGCCATGACCTGAATGATGTCCCACACTTCGTTTATCAGCTTCTAAAATAAGTGAATAGGTTTGAGGATCCTTCAATTCTAACCAGGAAAGCAGGGTAGGCCCAAAATTAAAGCTGATTTTATCATAATTATTAACAATATCAATAATTTTCTTATCCTTATTTAGAATCCTGGAAGCACTATTGGGCGCATAACACTCAGCATTGATTCTCGCATTCCAATCATGATAAGGTGCTGCAAGATCCTGGACTTCAATAGCTTCAAGCCAGGGATTCTCCCTTGGAGGCTGGTAAAAATGACAGTGAACACATATATATTTTTTCATAATACCCCTTTGTACTAAAATAGTTAAATTTTCAAATAACGAATAATTTATTTCAAGGAAAATTCAAATTATTATTATCCAGAATAACTTGAGATTTATTATAATTCATATTATCTTAAATAATTTATTTATCTTAATGTTCTAATAATTCAGGTGAAATATGTATAGAATCGGAAATGGTTTTGATGTCCATGCCTTTGCAGAAGAAAGAAAATTAATACTGGGAGGGGTTAATATCCCCTATGAACTAGGACTAGCAGGACACTCAGACGCTGATGTTCTATGTCATGCAATAGCAGATAGCTTGTTAGGATGTCTTTCCCTGGGTGATATTGGAAAATTCTTCCCGGATACAGATCCGAAATATAAGGGGATGAATAGTTTATTCCTTCTTAAAGAGGTTTATGATAAAATAAAATCCCTGGGGTACTGTCTCATCAATGTAGATTCCACAATCATTTGCCAGAAACCTAAGTTAGCAGGATATATCCAGGAAATGAAAATCAATATATCAAGAGTCTTGGAAGTAAACCCCGATGATATTGGTGTGAAGGCTACGACCACAGAGAAATTAGGATTTACTGGCAGAAGCGAAGGGATTGCTGTTATAGCCAATGCCTTGATCCAAAAGAACGGATAATTTATTTATAGCAATATACGAGGGAACATGAAAATATTAATCATCGGTACTGGAGCTCTGGGCTGTTTTTACGGAGGGCTTCTTGCAAAAAATAAGGTGGACATTATATTCACAAGTAGAGGTGATTCATATCAGGCTATAAAAAAAGAAGGCATCATCATACAAAGCGATATCATTGGAAGACACATTATTCCAGTTCACATTGCTAATAAAATCCCTGATGATACTCCCTATTCACTGGTAATCATTGCGACAAAATCCTATGACGTAATTCCCCTTTTGGATCAAATACCCAGCCAGCTATACAAGCAGAGTTATTTTATGACTCTACAAAATGGGGTACAAAGCGAAGACATTTTAATAACCAAAATTGATCCCCAGAGATTACTTCCTGTTAGTTGTTTTGTAGGACTTAAAAAAATATCAAATAATACAGCACATCATTCTGCAGGCGGACGATTTCAGTTTGGATCTTATACAAACCAAAATATGGAAGGGTTTTTAGAGGAGATTTATACCCTGTTTACTCAAAGCGGTATTGATACTCATTTCTCAGATAATATAATGAAAATCAAATGGGGGAAACTTGTTTGGAACGCATCCTATAATCCTCTTTCCACTATCACTCAACTCAAATTAGGAAACATCCTTGAATCATCGCATGGAGTTAATTTATTAAGAAATGCTATGATTGAAACCGCTAACATAGCAAGAAAATTAGGATATAATATATCTGATGAATATATAGATAAACAAATTGACCTGCCTAAAAATCTATATTCCTTTAAAACATCTATGTTACAAGACTTTCAGAGTGGAAAATCCCTTGAAATTGAAGCTATTTTAGGGGATCTGATCAAAAAAGGAATAGCCACAGGGATAAATACCCCTACAATCAGTATTTTTTATTCTCTGATTCAGATTCTTGTTAATCATCGTGATCATCCTATGGAGTATTAGCACCTTGAATTCATCAGAGAAAAATATTTTATCATCACAGTGATGAATATTCATTCTCATTATTTTTATTATTTTTTATGCTACGAAATATTTTAATACACCAGAAATCCAGCTTCGAATATTATCCAACACGGTGCGACAGGTCTTTAAGTAATGCAGATTAAATCTCAGAGAAAAAATCCTTTCGATCTATTAAGTGACGATTCTTTTAAAAAGTGGAAGGATGAGAAATTAAAATTATATCCCATCAATATTCAAAATTTGATAGTGGAAGTTAAGAATCCCGAATCCCTCAGCCACAACGAGTATTCAGCTATTATAGACCGTTGTTATAAATATAATATGGCCATTTACGCCTGTCAAAGTCACGATGCAGAGAATAGAAGTATCCCCATTTGGCTGGCAGAGCAACTAAAGCTCCTGACACCTGACTATCACTTATTTTGTGAGAACGACGGTATGTCCACATTGAGAATTACCTCCCATAAGGCTAATGAAGATTTCATCCCCTATACAGATCGCTCAATCAATTGGCACACCGATGGATATTATCACCCAATGGACAAACAAATCAGGGCGATGATCCTCCACTGTGCCCAATCCGCTGAACAGGGGGGAGAAAATACTTTTATTGATCACGAAATCGCCTATCTTGTTTTAAGAGAAAAAAATATTGATTATATCCGATCATTAATGGAGGATGATGTTCTGAGTATACCAGCTCATCTCAGTGGTGAAGTAGAAATCAGAGCAATTCAGAAAGGACCTGTATTTACAATAGATCCAAACGGGTACTTACACATGCGATACACCATCCGAAAACGCCATATCGAATGGAAGGAAGATGATCTGACCCAAGCCGCATTAAGATATTTACAGGATTTCTTAAATGAAAAGTCCCTCTATCACATTCACCACAAATTAGAGCCAGGTCAGGGGATCCTCTGCAATAATGTCCTGCACAAACGGGAATCCTTTATAAACAGTCCCACAAAGGAAAGACTTTTTTACCGAGCAAGATATTATCATCGCATCCCAATCCAATTGTGTAAGTTAATCAGATCTTAAATCCAAATTCTCAACGACCTATTATCTATGAATTCATTAGAAACCTCTCTTGACATCAAAATCTTTTTCAATAAATGATTTGTTGATGTATTCCAAGACACTATGTTAAATTAAGCAAAAAATAAGATTTTACTATGAATGAAAGAATCACTTAGTGGAACTTTAGCTCAAGACTTATTTCAAGGCTGAAGAATTGCTCTACGATAATATTGTTATGGTGATTAATAGTAAAAATACTATAATTTATTCAAGAGTTTTTCCCATACTTCTCCCATGATTTTCCCATGAGGGGGATGATTGATGATAAATTATTCTTTGTTTGTGATTTTATTGTGGATTGCATTTTTTTATGTCTGACCATGATGTTTAATGGGGTCTATAAATATCTCTCAATGTGAGCAATAGATAATAGTAAGGAATAATTGGCTAATCAAACTATAATTTGATTATATATTAAAATATTTTTAGATACATTATTCACTATAAATGGTGTTTAAATAATATTTTATTTTTTATTGTTGAAACTTTTTTTAAAACTTTGACATAAATAATTGTAATTTTCATAAAACTTTTTTATACTTACCTCATTAAATTATTTTACATCTCTGACATTTATTTTAAGAGGTTATTATGGGTGAAAATCAAGAAGGTAAGCCAATACGACGTCGATCTGCTTTGAATATAATATTAGGTTTTGGTATTTTTGCATGGCTGGCAGGTCTTTTTAATATTGTATTACGATTTTTTATCCCACCACAAAGGAAGATTGCAGAAAAAACAGTTTCTCTCGGTAAAAAGGACAGCATATCAAAAAATAAGAACTACAATGCTAAGAACCAGTCACTGATATTCCCTTATGGTGGACGTCCAGCTATACTCATAAAAGATTCTGAAGGTAAGTATCGTGCTTTTACTGCTGAGTGTACTCATTTACAATGTATCGTTGAATATCAGCCTTCTAAAAAGGTCTTTTTTTGTAATTGCCATGGTGGTGCCTATGACATCAACGGAAAAAATATTTCAGGTCCCCCTCCAACACCTCTGACGGAATTATCAGTGGTTGAAAAGAACGATGAATTATTTATTACAAGGAAGGTATAAGTATGGGTATAAAAGATAGTAAAGCATATAAATGGATTGATGAGCGTTATCAGATAACAACATTCACTGATTTCATGAAGAAAAAAGACGTTCCTATGGGTTGTGGGAATATTTGGGACTATTGGGGCAGAGTTTCATTCCCTGATTTCGTAAACCGTCTTGTCCACAGACACTATGTATGGTATTATTTTGGTGGGATTACATTATTTTTATTTATCGTACAGGTCGTTACAGGGATATTACTATTATTTTACTACCAATCAGGGGAAGATACCGCCTATGAAAGTATACGATTTATAATGTCCGACGTGTCCTATGGCTGGTTAATACGCTCAGTTCATAGCTGGGCTGCAAATCTCATGATCTTTGCGGCTTTTATCCACATGTTCAGCGTATTGTTCACTAAGGCGTATAGAAAACCACGGGAACTAACATGGATTACAGGTATTATTCTTCTAACCCTTGCTATGGCTGAGGGTTTTAGTGGTTATCTTCTTCCATGGAATGAGTTAAGCTATTTTGCTGTTCGTATTGGTACTGCGATGATGGATGTTATGCCTTTCGTAGGTGATTTTTTTATGAAGTTCTTACGGGGAGGAGATAATGTGACAGCTGCTACTCTACATCGCTTTCTTGGATTCCATGTAGCAATCCTTCCGATGGCAATATTTGCTTTGGTAGGCCTTCATCTATTCTTTATCCAACGACAGGGTATGAGTCAGCCAATTGATGTTGAGGAAAGAAAAGCATTAATCAAATCTGAAACAGGGATTGAACCCAGGTTTAATAATATGAAGTTCTTTCCTAATTTTGTATTACGTGATGTCGTGGTTTGGTTGATAGTTCTTAATATTCTAGTTATACTTGCCATCTATTTCCCATGGGAACTTGGAAAAAAGGCTGATCCTCTCGCATCTTCTCCTCCAAACATTAAACCAGAATGGTTCTTCCTTGCAATGTTTGTTGTACTGGAGCTTATACCGAAAGAAATTGCGATTGCCCTATTCACTATTGTAGCAATCATATGGACAATTATCCCATTTATTGATAGAAAAGCATCTCAGGGAAAGAAGTCCCATCTGATCTTTATCTTCGGATTAACCATCTTTATTCTCTTTGTTGCATTAACAATCATAGGGTATTTTGTCCCTACAGAATGGTTTTCTAAACACTGATAATCTTACGGAGGTTTCATGAAGCGATATTATATTCTTATCCTAATCACTCTATTTGTATCCATCACGATTGCATTTGCTAAAGAAGAAGATTTCCCTGCGGTAGTCAAACAAATGAATAATTTAGTGAAGTCTGATTTTGTTGAGAAGTTCAAAGCAAATCCCCACAAGAAGACAGACAAGGATAACTGTTTGCTGTGTCATCAAACTGGCTCTCCCAGAGCAAAGAAACCTGTAACTGATTTTAAGGGAAGTATTCATCAGGAAGTTGGTTTACATTGTTCTGACTGTCATGGCGGGAATTCTGCAAAGTTCTCTATGGAAGCGATGGGTGGAATGTTTAATACAAAGCCTAATGGTTTTATTGGTAAACCTAAACGGAAAGATATCTCCTTGATGTGTGCAAGATGCCATTCCAATGCAGAATATATGAAGAATTATAATCCAAAACTACCTGTAGATCAATTAACTAAATATATGACCAGTACTCATGGCAAACAAATGATTAAAGGTAAGGATGTTGTAGCAGTATGTTCAGATTGTCATGGCTCACACAGCATCTTGCCAAAAAATAAACCTACATCTATGGTATACGCAGTAAATGTACCAGCAACTTGTGGTCAATGCCATAATGATAAAGAAAAAATGAAAAAATATGGTACCAAAAAAGAAACTAAACAAGCAAATCAATTTACTGAATATATTAATAGTGTTCATGGAAAGGTATTACTTAAAAAACAGGACGTCTCAGCGCCAGCCTGTAACGATTGTCATGGAAATCACGGAGCCACTCCCCCAGGAGTTGATTCTGTATCCATGTCATGTAAGCAGTGTCACCCAAGGAATGCAGAACTCTTTACATCGGGAACACACTTCTTGGACTTCTCCCAAAAAGGTCTTCCACAGTGTGCTACTTGCCATACTAAACACAATATAAAAAGTCCTAGCCATGCCTTTGTAAAAAAAGATACTGCGTGTGCTGATTGTCATAGTAAAAACGATTTAAAAACTCTTGGGACTAAGATTGATAAAAAGTTTAATAACTTCGATGAACTTGTGAAGTCCTATACACCTGAAGTAAAGCAGCAATCAAATCTGTGTTTCAAATGCCATCAGGATAAATCCACTAAAAGTTATCAAAATGTTGTGAATATGCAAAATAACTTAACTAAACTTCTTAAAGATATTCATCGGTTAAATCAATCCTTGCATAACTCAGAAAATAGAGGTGTAGAGGTCTCTGGAGCTAAATCAAAACTTGATCAGCTAAAACGGATGCAAGTTGAACTGAGAACCATTCATCATAAGGCTGATTATACTTTGTTTCATACCAAGGTCAATGAAAAGAAGAAAGAACGACAGGAAGTAGAAGCTGAGGCTAAAAAGGCAGATGAGGAGTATTTTTCAAGGAGAAATTGGCTTATCCTTGCCAGTACTGTTATAACTCTATTAATTATTATACTCATCATTAAAATCAGAAGTATTGAAAAAGAAGATAACGCCTGACAGCAGATCTTTTAACAATTGAATTCAATTTTAGGCTGGATATGAGAATCAAGTTTAATGATATGTAACTGCATGTCCAGTCAAAAAATAATAAATCATTACAACAAATTTTACTAATATTCAATAAAAAATTATAAAATTAGATTTCCATATTGAATGATTTTTATCAATTAAGTATTAAATACTTAAAACAAAGTAACATATACGAATCAGCATCGGAATCAAAAATTCCAGTTCCGATACTACTCAGTATCATCTGAAATCTTTAAGATCCCTTCATACAAATTCTTGAGCTTCTAAAATAATTTATAAATATCACGGTAGATCTACTATAAATTATAATTAATTTAAAAAATATATATTATGAGATATTCAATATAAATAAATTGAATTGAAATTAATTTGGATCACAGGTGTTTTATATAGTGGAGAGATTGTGGAGGATGTATGTCGAAGCGATATTTTGAATGTTTAACCTGTGGTCACCGAATTTCTATTCCTTTTGGTGTAAGTCGACCAACCCATTGTCCAGATTGCGGTAGTGTTTCAATTTATCGGATTGATCAAGATATAAACCAGATTAATGAAAGGAGTAGGCGTAAGAGTCGTGGATGGCGTAGGAAGGTAAGGACTCGATATACTCATGTATATATTGGACACTAAAGGTTATTTTTATAATTTTTTTTATTTGAAGTGGGTTTTTAAGGGATGGCTTATAATTTAAAACATATCCCTTAAAGATGGTTGTAAGTTATTTTATAGTAACTTTTTCTGTCCAATGACAGATATCAGGAAGGAGTTCTGCTTTCTCACGAATTATTTTTGCTTCATCGAGATGACCGAGTTTTTTTAGTATTTCTGATTTTAAGATCATTGTATTGGCTGTGCCAGGACTTAATTCTAATGCCTTGTTTGCGGCATTCAGTGCTAAATTATCTTGTCCTGTTATAAAATAGGCAATAGCAATGTTATGATATGCTTTTTGATAGGATGGATCCCATTTTATTGTAGACTGAAATTGTTTAATCGCTGTATCATATTGCCCTTTTTTAAAATAAATCACTCCCAGGTCATCGTGTGCTTCTGCATTTGTCTTATCCAGATTTATTGCTTTGACAAGATCCTTTTTGGCTTTGTCCAAGTCCCCTTTCCAGATATATCTAACTCCTCTCTTTGTATAAGCAATGGAACTTTCCGGATGGCGTCGGATATAATAGGATAGATCAGAAATTGCCTCGTCTAATTTAGCCATACGACCAAGGGACAGGCCTCTTTTAAAATATGCTTCATCAAAATCCTTATCCTTCTTGATGACTGTTGAGTAATCAGAAACCGCTTTTCGATATTCCTTTAATTTGAAGTATTGATCTCCCCGTTGGATATAAAGATTTAACTGATTGGGATTTTTTTGTATATCCCCAGCAATTTTTTTTATTTTGTCATAAACTTCTTTATGGGTGACCTTTTCAAGTATAAAAGTATCGATTTGTTTTTTTGAGACAGTTTTTTTCTCCTGAATTTGAGAACAAGCCATAATGAATATTAGGATTACAACAAGAATTTTAGATGAAGCAAACATAAATTCTCCTTAATGCCTTATTATGGTCTTAGATAAGTGTATCCCTGTTCTTGTAATTCCATGATACGCACAACTCCTGCTGGAACTACTTTTAAATTATCTAATTTTAATAATTGTGGTTTTTTACCAGTTTTTTTGGTGACATTTGTAATTGTGTTTCCACAGGCACTGAGATGGACATTTTTTTGGGAAAGAAGTTCTATACGATCTTTCTGATCACTTTTTTTTGTGAAAATTTTAAGTCCAGGTCCGTAGGCTACGATTTCGATTTTGACTTTATCCTTTCCATAATGCTTAAGTACATTGAATGCATTATTTAAGGCTATATCCTGGATTTTTTTATTTCCAGAACTGACGTGAATCACTAATTTGTGTTTTCCATCCGTAGGAGCTTTTGAAGATTCTTTTTTTTCCTTAGATTGTGTCTGAGTATTTGCAGTAACCTGGTTATTAGCAGGTGCTTGCTGTTTTTGACATGCAGTGAGGCCGAAGATTGCCAGAAACAATCCTGTAGTTATAATTGTTAATAATTTTTTGAACATGGTTCCTCCATAAATATATTTTGATAGATAAATATACCAAGTTATTTCATAGAATGTGAAATATCTTTCTAATTAAGTTGAGCAATTATTATACCATAGCAGCGAATATTTATTATATGTATAACACATGATAATATTGATATAGATAATATTTGGTGTTGTATTTTGCGAATCAATGTGGTTTTCTGCATTTTTTAAAATAAATTGTTTACTGATTGAATATTTACTATCAGATCACGATAATTATATCAATTATTTATCTGGAATAGTCTATGGCTGATCCTTGTGTACTCCTTGTTGGAGAGACATATCACAATTCAAATCTGTTTTATAAAACACGTTTCTTGTCGAATAATATGATGGTTTATCTCTCACAAAATGATTCGACGAGTATAATCTGTAATTCCAATGATCTGAACTTAGCTCAACAGAATACTCACGTGCAAAATGTTTATTCTTATTCCCATTTCAATTATGTACATCATATTAAGAAGTTAGGTCATAAAGATTTAGCCTTTCTGATGATGATCAAAGACATATTGGATCATCATAGTATACAACAAGTAACCGTACCAAAAGATTTTCCCGCTTTCTTTGCTAATGGTCTTATGAAGATGGGATATCCATTGAATATTTCCTGTGAACTTTTTGTGAAAGAAAGAAGTATTAAGACCGAAGATGAAATATTGTGGGTGGAAGAAGTACAGCATGCTTGTGAATATGCAATGGATAGGGCTGAAACAATTATTAGGGAGAGTATCGTTCGATTTGGGATGTTATACTACCAAAATAACGAACTCACAACAGATAAGTTAAAACGATCGATTGAAATTGCCTTATTAGAAAAGGATTGTCTTGTATTTACTACCATAGTTTCTTGTGGAAAGAGTTCTGCTAATCCACATTATTTTGAAAATGAGATCATAAGGGCGAATGAACCTATTTTGATTGATATCTTTCCTTTCCACAGGCATAATCGATATTATTCCGATATGACAAGGACTTTCTCTAAAGGATCACCCAATTTAAGAATCATTCATATGCATGAATCCGTCCAGCATGCCCATGAAGAGGTATTAAAACATGTTAGAGAGGGGGTAACAGCATCACAACTTTATCAGGTTGCCTGTAATTCTTTTAATCGGGATGGATATAATACCCTTCGTGAACAGAAGCCCACAGAGGCTATGATGGATAAAGGCTTTATTCATTCCATTGGTCACGGTATTGGATTGGATCTCCATGAACCTCCTTTTCTTTTCAGTCAAGATATTCCACTCTGTGCTGGTAACATTATAACTATAGAACCAGGTTTATATGATCCTCAACAAGGAGGTGTCCGAATTGAAGATATTATCCTTGTTACACAAGATGGGTATAGGCTGCTATCCAATTACCACAATAATCTCATCATCCCAATACAAGATCAATAGCTCTTATTGTGAATGATTTTTCTGGTTATCATTATCTAAATATCGGTGGATTGTAGTAAGAAAGTTGATTATCTCTATAGGTTTTGAAATATAATCTATGAATCCAGCAGATTTCCCTCTAGCAATATCTCTTGCCATAGCCCTTGCGCTTACAGCAATCACAGGAGTATCTTTCGTTTCTTTCATTTCCTGAAGTATTTTCAGGACTTCAAATCCATCCATTTCAGGGAGATTTATATCTAATAATATGAGATCAGGGGTATGTTCTTTCGCTAATTCCAATCCTAAAGATCCATTGGGTGCATTAATCAAATGATATTTTGTTTTACTCTCAATAATCTGGGCCACTAGTCGTAAATTCGAAGGGTTATCCTCTATATAAAGAATTGATTTATCATTTTTTCCAGTTGGTAAGCTGATTTCTTCAAGAATTTTATATTGCTTAATCTCTTCATCATGATCTGAAATCTTTCCAGGAATCTCAACCCAGAATGTCGTACCCTTATTCAGCTCACTGGAGTATCCTATCTTGCCTTTCATCATCTCCAAAAGCCTTTTTGTGATAACAAGACCGATCCCTGTTCCTTCAATACTGCTATTCTCCATACCAGCTCTATCGAATGGCTGGAACAAATGAGCTTTTTGCTCGTCCCGAATACCTTTTCCAGTATCTGCTATAAGAATTGTTATACTTCTTTCTATATATTCAATGCTGATAGTTACCTTACCACCATCTACATTATACTTCACTGCGTTGGAGAGAATATTCAGCATCACCTGTTTGAAACGTGTATAGTCCACAAAGACGGAGTATTCTTTGTCAGGTGGCAGATTATTAATTATTTTGATATTATTTTTTTGGGCAGAAGATTGTATCAAATCAATGACATCCAGGATGAGTCTTTTTAGGTTTGTAGATTCAGGGGATAATTTTACTTTGTTGGACTCTATTAATGAGAGATCCAGAACATCGTCAATAAGCTCCAAAAGGTGTTTTCCAGCCTTGTATATCTCATTTACAAAGTTCTTATGGCTCTCATCTTGGGTTTCCATTTCCAGAATCTGTGCAAATCCAAGGATTGCATTCATAGGGGTGCGTAATTCATGGCTCATACTCGATAAGAAATCAGATTTTGCCTGACTCGCCTTTTCTGCAATCTCTTTAGACTTTATTAATTCCTCTTCATACCTCTTCTTCTCGGTAATATCAATTGCAGTGCCACCCAACTGGATCATTTGCCCATTTTCATCGAGGATAATTTTTTTTGAATCCCTGATCCATCTGATATCCCCATCAGGTCGAAGTATACGATATTCGGTGCTTACATATCCCTCACTCATCATTTTTTGCAAGGACTCCTGACCCAGTGTCATATCTTCTGGGTGTACGACTTCTAACCAGAGATTGGGATTATTAATAAACTCCTGGACAGGTCTTCCATAGATCGTTTCCATGCCGGGATTCATATAAAGAATGTTTCCTTGTAAATCTGCTGACCAGACTGCGTGCTGAATTGAACCTAACAGATTATTGAATTGCAAATGACTTTCTTTAAGCTGTTCTTCGGCATTCTTTCGTTCTGTGATGTCTTGTATAATTCCTGTGAGCTTAATAGGGGTGTTGTTTTCATCTAACTGAACTTTAATTTCTACGTATACCCATATATTTGTTCCATCTTGTAATGTAATTCTGTGATCAATGGAATTCTTTTCAGTGTGAGATTGAAATACATGTTGCATAAAGGTATTTAATTTTGGCTGATCATCGGCGGGGATGAATTTTATATAATTTTCCTTGTTGGGATCAAAATCATTTTTATCCAGTCCATATATTGCATACGTTTCATCCGACCACAGCGTAGTATTGTTCTTAATGTCGTGCTCCCAATATCCCATTTTACCCATTTTTAGAGTATCTTTTAAACGTTGTTCATTGGTGCGCAATTCTAATTCAGCATTCTTCCGATCCGTGATGTCTCTCACAAGAATAATGACCTTATCCTTAGTGACAGGAGAAAATCTCGCCTCATATTCTTTAATTTGCCCGTTCGAATCAGGCATTTGATATTCTAATAACAGAATCTTATTTTCTTTGACAGATTTCTTGACATCATTTAGAACTAAATCGGCAAATTCAGGTGGAAACACATCTTTAATATTCTTCCCAAGAAACATTTCGGGAGGGACAGCTAGATCTTCGCTATAGGGAGCATGGTATTTTTCAAACACTCCATCTAAACTGATCTGGAACATAAGATCGGGAAGTGCATTTAAAAGAGCGCGGTTTTCTGATTCGCTCAGGAGTATTTCATCTTCTCCTTTCTTGCGTTCAGTGATATCTTCGGTGTGAACAATTACCATATTCGGTGGTGCATAGGCATATTTAACGGATAGAATTCTCTCTTCTTCCTTGGACAGATAATAATAGCTTATCTCCTTTGCAAATGAATTCCTGTTCTGATAACAATGATAGATATCATCTTTGATAGAAGGGTTATCCTTATATAATACTTCGCAACGAATACCACGAAAATTCTCCAGAAGGTCGCCAATATATTTCCTGGCAGCATCATTATAATCAACTAAAATAAAATCGTCATCCTGAAACTTCCATGTGTAAGTGGGCATGGGAATGTTCTGATATTGTGCTTTGAGCGCTGCTTCACTGTCTCGGAGGGCTTGTTCCACGATTTCTAATTGGTTAGAAATATTTCTGGATATATTAACAACATTAAAATGATCCCCTATCTCTGCCTGGATTAACGAACGGGATATGGATACGGGTATGACGGTACCATCTTTATGAATATGTTTTGTTTCATAGTGGACAATATCCTTTGTCATGGATAGATTAGAGTTTAGACTGTCATGTTCTTCTTGATCAAGGATATAAGATGACTTCCCAATAATTTCGTCAGGGTTATATCCATAATTCTCAGTAAAGGTTTCATTAATAAAAATAATGTTATTTACTTCATCCGTAATATATATGCTATCGTTAATATATTTTAATGCATGGGAATAGAATTTGACAGACTGTTCAGATTTCTTGTGCTCAACTGCCCTTTGGATAACCATAGGGAGGTGTTTTAAGTAGTGGCGTTCTTTGACATCCTTGATAAGATATTCATATACGCCATTCTTCAGGGCTCTCACGGCAATTTCTTCATCTCCTGTACCGGTAACAAAGATCACAGGGATATCCAAAGCTATTATATATTCGAGAATATCGAATGCAGTACCATCTCCAAGATAATGATCTGTAATTACCAGATCAAATTTATGTTTTGATAATTGGATTTTGGATTCTGCTATTGTGGAAGCAGTGATGTAGTCATAGGGTACTTGATCCTGTTCCATCATTTGCTGAAATGCTATTTGATCGAATTTATTGTCTTCTATCAGTAAAATATGATACCTGGATTTGTGATACATCATTGAGAATTATTTCCTGATAAAACCGTTATAAAATATAAATAGCTCATTTCAAAATCTATTTACTCTATAAACTATTTTTCTAAAATATAATAAAATTAAAAGAACAATTGCACTTCTCTTTGTTAAAAATGTTTATATGATTGCTTTAATATTTGTCTGCAGACCTTCACTATCGGAACTGATTATTTTGATTCCGATGCTGTATAGTTTGTAAAGTAGTATAATCCTATTGAATATAATAATTTGTTAAATATATATCTTCTGATTGACATAGCTATAAGTGATATTAAATTTTATAGTAGGGAGGTGTGATATGAAACGAAATATATTGAATATTATTATTGATGCTATAAGCCTTATTGTCTTTATGGGGATGATTTCCACAGGACTTATAATAAATTATGTATTACCACCAGGAAGTGGTCGTATTGAGAGCCTGTTTAAGGGAAGGGAGCGTCCTGTGGAATTATATTTAGGTTTGTCACGACATGATTGGGGGGATATCCATATTTACATCTCACTGAGCTTTCTAATAGTCCTTGTTATCCATCTGATCTTACACTGGAGCTGGATTAAAAATGCTACCTTTGGATCAAAACAAAAACCACAGACTATTCAAAGAAAAGTTGTATCAATTATCATAATTCTATTCATCATTTTTTCATTATTGTTTCCTTGGATAGGTAGCAGGCAAAGGATTTCGTATGGTGACTTATCGCCGAAATATGAGCAGAAGAAATAGGTTTAGGAGGATTATTGTTCCAAAACTTTTTCAAGGGCTTCGATGAGTTCATTAATGCTATAGGGCTTCTCGAGAGCTTGTTTAAATCCATATTCAGAATAACGGGTCATAACGGGATCGTGGATATTTCCGCTGCTGATGATGGCTTTGATATTGGGATCTATTTCTAGGAGTTTTGTAATGGTCTCCTTCCCCCCCATTCCACCTTGTATCATGAGATCTAGGATGACTGCATTGTATGGATGGTTGGTTTTCAAGTTATCTTCATATTGGCGAATACATTCTGTTCCTTCATTGACTGAGTCTACGTTGTATCCATAGTGAATTAGTATTTCTGTGGTTTTTTTAAGGATTTTTTCGTCATCATCCATTAGAAGGATAGACCCTTTGCCTTGTGACATAGGCTTACTCTCCGTATTTTTAATTGTCAGCCCTTTTTCAGAAACGGGGAGGTAGATATGAAAGGTCGTTCCGTACCACAACTGACTTTCAACAGTGATGGTTCCATTCATACTATTAATAATATAATAACAATTGGACAAACCGAGTCCACTTCCACGTTTTTTTGTACTGAAATAGGGGTTGAATATTTTTTTTATATTATCGTCGGAAATACCAATTCCCTGATCTTTTATGGATATTTTAACATATTGACCTTTTTTGAGTGGTGGGATTTCATCCTGTATCAATTCAAGATTTTTGAGGTTAACTTCAATTTGTCCACCTTCTGGCATGGCTTCTACGGCGTTGATCAGAATATTGCTGAAGACCTGTGACATCTGGCCTGGATTAATCTCTACAGGACTGGATTCATTTTCTATTTTGCACTGGCACATAACGTTGGTTCCCATGGTAGCGATATTACAGATATCTTCGATAATATTATTCAGGGAAACAACTTCAAGGGTTTGTGTGTTATCCCCTTTGGAGAAACTGGTTAGTTGACGGGATAAATTCTTTGCCTGAACAAAAATCTTTTCGGCTTCATTGACATTTTCAATGACTTTATCCTGAGAATTGGCTGATATTTTAGTTATGGCGAGGGTATTGGACAGGGATGTAAGGATATTATTCAAGTCGTGTGCAATACCCCCTGCAAGGATTCCTATGGACTCCATTCTCTCTCGGTTGATCATCTCTTCTCTGAGGCGTTTGTTTTCTGTGACATCTCTAATCATTTCAATAATATGTCGGACTTCATGGCATTCATCCTTAACAGGGATAAGACTTATTTGCATTGTTCTTCCATTAGGTGTTTCATACTGGAAGGAGTGGGATTCACCTGTTTGAAATTGTGATTGAATATTGCATTGACTACATGGCTTTGGTTCATCTATCCAACATTGATAGCAATGGGGTTTTTCACCATGAAGAATATTGTGATGAAATAGTTTGACAGCTGATTCATTTGCCCATTTGATTTTCAGATCCTGATCAATTAATATAATTGAATCTGGGATGGCGTCGAGGAGAACATTGAACTGTTGGGAGAGTTCTTTATACCTTGTTTCACTCTTCTTTATGGCATTTTCAATGGCTTTCCTTTCGGTAATATCCCGTGCTATAGCGATGAAGTGGCTGTTTTTATTGTCGATTTCAATGTATTGCAGAAGGATTTCGACGGGAATATTTCTTCCATCTTTGTGCTGGTGGATGGTTTGAAAGAGGAGTTGTTTTGTTGCCCCGTTTAATAGGGGTTCAATTAGTTGACTGAATGACGATTCATTGTATTCTGGTTTGATGGCAAAAGGTGTCATTTGGGATAACTCGTCCATGGAATAGCCAATATGTTGGATAGCTCCTTCATTGGCATAAGAGAATCTTAGGTTATCTTTTCTGAACATGAAAATACAATCAAGTGCTTTATCTAATGTAGTTTTGAATTGCCTTATATGGTTTTCCAATAGTGCCTGCTCTGTTGTATCAAAGATAATTCCTTCGATGTGGCTTGCATTTCCTAGGGAATCAGGCACAACTCGGCCATGATCCACGAAATATCGGATATTACCATTTTTATCTTTGAACCGAAACTCCAACTGATAGGGGTCAATTTCCAGAATAGCTTGCTCAAGGGTGTCTTTGACCTGCTGTTTGTCTTCATCCAGTACAAGAACTTGAATAATATCTTCCAAAGTACAAGTAGAGAAATCTTCTTTTTTATATCCTGTAAGGATATTAAACATATCGTTCATAAAATAACTTTTCTTTTCCTGTAAATGGATTCTATAAACAATACCTGGAATATTTTGTGTAAGAGCACGATAAGATCGTTCACTTCGTCTTAATGCTTCTTCCATATTTCGATGTTCATTGTTTGCTCTAATAACAATAATTCCATAGGCTAGATCATTAGCTAGCTCCTGTAGAAGTTTGATTTCCTCTTCATCAAAGCTATGGGGTTTGCTGGAATAGAGATTGATACTACCCAAGGTTTGATTTGATGAGATGAGGGGCAGAGCAATACTTGAGGCGTAACCACATTTAATAGCCTGTTCTCTCCAGGGTATGAAGTTTGGATCTGTTAAAATATCTCTTGACGCCTGTTCTTTGCCTGTGATGATGGATTGTCCTGTTGGTCCTTTGCTATATTCAGAGCCATCCCAGGTGATGTGGATGTTTTCAAGATAACCTTCTTCAAATCCTTCCTGTGCTACAGGGATAACCCGCTTACCGTTGTCGTTTTTAGTAAATCCCACCCAAGCTAATTTATAATGACCAGTGTCTACCAGTAATTTACAAATATCTTTCATGAACTGAATTTCATCGGTGGCATTGATTAGTAGATGGTTGCAGTCACTTAGGATTTTCAGAGCCCGATTTAGTTTATATAGGATTTCTTCAGCGCGCTTTCGTTCGGTAACATCCCGGACAATGGCTTCGATCCGTCCATCGGATAGTAACTTTGCTGTTGATTCTGCATCCATCACTGATCCATCTTTGCGAATCATTTTACGATGACTTATAATGGGATCTCCTTTCAATATTTCATGGAAGCGGAGAGGATTGTTTTTGATGTCGTTTGGATCAAGGATTTGATGGACTTTCATTTGAATGAAATCATCTTTTGTGTATCCCAACATATCACTGAATCTGACATTGGTATTTAGAAAATTGCCTTGCTGATCGATTAGAAAAATACCATCGGATGCTTGTTCGATGAGGGTTCTATAAGAATCTTCACTCTGTTTAAGGGCTTCTTGTAGTTTTTTATTTTCGTTATTTGATCTTATAACATTAATTCCATAGGAAAGATCGTTTGCGAGATCTTGGAGCAAATTGTATTCATTTTGGTCAAAACTATATGGATCCTGTGAATAGATATTTAAATTACCAATGAGATGTTCGTTATGGATGAGTGGGAGAGCGATTACAGAGTTATAATTTCTAGTCTTGGCGTCTGCCTTCCAGGGTTCCATGGTTGGGTCATCCAATATATTTTGAACAACTACGGGTATTCTTGATAAGAGGGCATTTCCTGTAGGACCTCTACCGCGTACTTTGTCTGATAGAGAGATATTTAGTTTTTCAATATATCCTTCCTCGTATCCAGCATATGCAATAGGTTTTATTGTTTGTTTCTCATCCTGTAAGAGATATCCAGCCCATGCCATGCGGTAGTTTCCATCTTTGATGAGGAGATCACAGATATCTTTCATAAATCTTTCTTCTTCAGTAGCTGTAAGAAGGAGTTGATTGCATTTACTGATTATTTTGAGGGCACGATTGGAAAGATTTAAGGAATCTTCAGCCCGTTTACGATCAGTGATATCCCGGACAATAGCTTCAATACGGCCATCAGAGAGGAGTTTTCCTGTGGATTCTGTTTCAATGACAGTACCATCCTTACGGATCATTCTTTGTTCACTGACAATTGTATTACCTTTCAGGATTTCTTCGAAGCGAAGAAATCCTGAAAGGTAATACAATTGTCAGTGAACAAAGAATGATCCGTAAGGATGGAACTGTCATTGAAACAGAATCCACAGGAAAAC
>DKAT01000076.1 GCA_002450905.1 Spirochaetia bacterium UBA6919 | reverse complement strand
GGAGCTAACTAGATAAGCATTATAATGATAAGGTATACGAAATGAGGATTATGGTAAGTTCAAAAGTTTTTTTCATTTCTCTAATAATTTGTTCATGTTGGCCAAGATATATAAGCTATACAAGTTTTGAAGGGGCATTTAAAAATCCTGAAGCAGTTGAAAAATTAGTCATTGGGGAATTCAACATACCAAGAGAAAGAAAACCATTATATTATATACCTAAAAAAATTAAGTTACTTAAAAACTTGAGTGAGCTTGACTTAAGAGATAATAGAATATCTAATCTTCCCACTGAGATACGATATTTAATGCATTGAAGAAAATTATTTTTAGGTAATAATCGTTTAAATAGAATTGCCCCAGAAATTGGGGAGCTAACAAATCTTGAAGAATTAATGTTTTCTCGTAACAGGTTAGTTAAATTATATAGTGATATTGGTAAGTTGATTAATCTAAGGTGGTTTCATATTACTGAAAATCAGTTAGAACAGTTACCAAATGAGATAGGAAACTTAGTTAAATTAAAAGATTTTGATTTATCTCAAAATAAATTAACATTTTTACCGAATACGATTACTAACATGACAGAATTAAGTAAATTAAATATAAGTAATAATCCTATCAATCGTTTACCTATTGGAGTAGATAACTTAAAAAAATTAGAATATTTAATTATAAAAAATACAAAAATAACAAAACAGGAAATCGAACGAATTAGAAAACACTTACCCCATTGCAAAATTATCTATTAATTTTTGTCAGTTTGTATAGGGAGTTGAAGCATTAAATTGTTCATGAGTTTTTCCCATGATTTTCCCATGAATAGGGAGGATATTAAAATGATTTTAGTTTCATGCATCGATTAGTATAGTGGACCTTAAGATCTTTGAATGTTTAATTGAATTAGAATTGACTTATGATCTTAATTGTTTTATATTAATAAGGTTGTACGAAGCATTATAGTTAATATTTTCTGCATACGTCTTCTAATTATGATCATTGCTCTTATAATTTCTTATTGAGTGAAAAAAGGATTGTGCTTATGACCAAACATCGTTTTATACAAGCTGCTTTTGGTGAAAGAACTGATAGAATCCCAGTGTGGTTAATGCGTCAGGCTGGTCGATATATGAAGGAATACCAGGAGATGAGAAGGAAATATTCTTTTCTTGAGTTGTGTAAATTACCTGAACAGGCATGCAAGGTTACGATGCTCCCTATAGATTTGTTGAAAGTTGATGCCGCCATTTTGTTTTCAGATATCCTTATTCCAATTGAAGCTATGGGGATGAATCTGGAATTTACCGAGAAGGGTCCTAGATTTCACAATCCAATAAGAAATCGAGGCGATGTTGAAAAGATGATAATTCCTGAACCAGAGGAGAAAGTACCATTTGTTATGGAGACGATAAGACTTGTGAATAAGGAGTTGAAAGATATTGTCCCCTTAATTGGATTTTCTGGAGCACCATTTACCTTAATGAGTTATATGATTGAGGGAATGGGAAGTCCTGATTTAAAAATAACCAAGCATTTTATACACCAAGAAAGGGATTTAGCGCATGAGCTTCTTGAGAAGATTACCCAAACAACTATAAAATATCTCAATGCACAAATTATGGCTGGTGCTCAAGCTGTCCAGATATTCGATACCTGGGCTGGACTTTTATCTTACCACGATTTTAAAGAATTTTCATTACAATATATTGAGAAGGTAGTTACCTCATTAAAACATGATAATATTCCTGTAATAATATTTTCTAAGGGTAGTGGGGTTTTCTATAAGGAATTACTAAAGACTTCTGCTGATGTTCTAAGTCTTGACTGGAATGCTGATTTATCTCAAGTGAAACAAGAAATTGGTGATAGAAAAGCTGTTCAAGGTAATTTAGATCCTTATATTCTTTATTCAAGGAGAGATGTAATTCATAAATATGTTAAAGACCTTATTGAGCCTATGAAAAAACATAACGGCTATATATTTAATCTGGGTCATGGTATCCTTCCAGATATACCATTTGATAATGTACGTTATCTTATTGATTTAGTTAAGGAGTTAGGGATTTATGGTTAATCTATCTAATTCCGAAGAAATGATAAGGCTGTTAAACAAATATAATAAACCAGGTCCTCGGTATACGAGTTATCCTACTGCTCCTGAATGGAAAAATGATTTTTTGAGTTCTGAATATACTGAACAGATTGAAGAATTTAAGAATAATGATGTTGATAAGTCTTTATCAATTTATAATCATATCCCTTTTTGTGAAGAAAGATGCTTGTATTGTGGTTGTCATGTCATTATTGATAAAAATCGACACTATGTAGATAGTTATCTGGACTATTTGGAGAAGGAAATTAATCTGGTAAAGGAAATTCTAGGAAAAAAATATCCTGTGCGTCAATTGCATTGGGGGGGAGGGACACCAACTTTTTTAAAGGAGCATCAGATTGAACGTTTGTTCGGGATTCTTGATTCTTCATTCCACATAGAGAAGGATTCTGAGATAGCGATAGAAATAGATCCTTGTGTAACAAGTAAAGAACAGATAAAGTGTTTAAGTGATCTTGGATTCAATCGGATTAGTATGGGAGTACAAGATTTTAATCCATTAGTACAACAAGCTGTACACAGGGTACAACCTTATCAATTGACTGAGGAGCTTATTAATTATTCCCGTGAAGTAGGATTTAAAGGGGTGAATCTGGATTTTATATATGGTTTACCACTACAAACTGTAGAGAGCTTTAGTAAAACGGTTAATCAGATTATTGATCTCTCTCCTGATCGGATTGCATTATTTAGCTATGCCAAAGTTCCTTGGTTGAAACCACATCAGAAGAAGATGGATGAAAATGATTTTCCAAGTGCCGATGAGAAATTCAAAATCCTTTTATCAGCCAGAAAGAAACTGATAGAAGAAGGGGGATATGATGCAATTGGTATGGATCACTTTGCCTTACAGGATGATGAGATTGCAATATCATTTAAGAATAAGGAGTTATATAGAAATTTTATGGGTTATACAGTTCAGAAAACAGGTAATTTCTTAGGGATTGGTGTAAGTTCGATTGGATATGTAAACCAGTGTTATATTCAAAATATAAAGACTCTCAAAGAATATTATAGTGCTATTGATCAAAATCTACTTCCTGTTGATCGGGGTTTAAAGTTAAATGAAGATGATTTAATCCGACAATGGGTGATAAATTCTTTAATGTGCCAATTTGAGCTTGATTTCGGGCAATTTGAAAACCAATTTAGAATATCGTTTGAGAGTTATTTTCGAGAAGAATTAGTTGAAATTAATACGTTAGTATATGATAATTTTATTGAGATTAGCGAAAAGAAAATCCTTGTAACAGAGTTGGGTTCATTGTTTGTTAGAAATATTGCTATGTTATTTGATAAATATTTAAAAAATAAACAAGTAGAACGAAGATTCTCACAAACTGTATAGGAAATTATGAGTGCAATTAATGGCGAGAAATACGCAGTTTTATTGATGAATATGGGGGGGCCTCAGACTATAAATGATATTCAGCCATTTCTTTATAACCTATTTTCTGATAGAGATATTATACAATTTCCAATCCCATTTTTTCAAAGCATCTTTGCAAAGCTAATCAGTAAATTACGTTCACCACATGTTGCAAAGCATTATCAGAAAATAGGTGGCGGTTCTCCAATCCTGTCAATTACGACACAACAAGCTTTGGCACTCGAAATTGAACTTAATAAATCAATCCATTCCAGTGTTCACATTGCAATGAGATATACAGAGCCTTCAACTGATATAGCTATTAAACGAATACAAGAATTACAATGCACTAAATTGATAATTTTACCATTATATCCACATTATTCTTCTACTACAACTGGATCCAGTTTTAATGAGTTGCAAAGAGTTTTACAGAAAATAAAAAATATGATACCAGTCATCTATATTAAAGAATGGTTTGATAATGATGATTATATCGATGCTCTATCAATGCTGATACAAGAGAAATTGTCTTTATTTGACTCTCCTTCTGAAACCCATATTATATTTTCTGCCCATAGCTTACCTTTAAAAACAGTCCAAAAAGGGGATCCATATCCCAAGCAAATAGAAAGTACAGTGAAACGAGTGATGATTAAGCTATCAATTAAGAATCCGTATTATATTAGCTATCAAAGTAAAGTAGGCCCGATTAAATGGCTTGAACCATCTACAGAAAATACTATTCGGAATATATCAAAGCAATTTAACCATGATATCCTTATGGTACCAATCAGTTTTGTATCAGATCATTATGAAACTAACTATGAGATAGATATATATTATTATAATATAGCTAAGTCCTTGGATATAAAAAAGTTTATGAGGGTAGAATCTTTAAATTGCAATTCTACATTTATTAGTGCTTTGGCTAAACTTGTGCTTCATAGTATTGAAAAGGATTGTATATTAGAATGAAAAATATAGTTATTATTGGAGCAGGGATTTCTGGACTTGCAACGGCTTATTATTTGAAGAAACAAAGCGAAGAGAAGAGATTAGATATATCCATCACTGTTTTGGAAAAATCATCCAGAATTGGTGGTAATATAAATACGATTAGTGAAGATGGATTTATATTTGATGGAGGCCCACGGGGATTTTTAGCTGAGGGACGACGAACATTAGAATTGTGTAATGATTTAGGGCTTTGGAATGAAATATTATTAAGCAGTGATTATTCTAAAATAAGATATGTATGGAGAAATAATAAATTAAATCCACTTCCAGCTAAGCCTTTTGATATATTTAAATCAGAAGTCATTGGATGGAAAGAGATCAGAACTATCTTGCTAGAGTTTTTTAAACGTAATTCCCCGGAAACAGATGACGAATCGGTAGCTGATTTCATCCGGAGACGGTTTTCTGGAGATATCTTGGATAATTTCGTGGAATTGATTATCACTGGGATCTATGCTGGAGATCCTTCACGACTGAGTGCCAAAAGTATTTTTCCCCGATTAAAAGAATTAGAAAATAATTATAAATCTATTTTGAGAGGTTTTATTAAATCAAGCAGGAAGCACACTCCACAATTATATAATGAAAAGATAAATAAAATTAATAAACGAAAATTAATTTCACTCAAAGGAGGCATGCAAACTTTAGTATCTCGATTATCTGAATATTTAAGTAATTATATTTATTTAAACACAAATATAACCAGTATTGAATATCAATCAGCCCAAACTGCAATTATTAATACTGATTTAGAAAATATCAGAAAATTGAAGGCAGATCATATTATTTTTGCAGCCCCAGCGTATGTTACAGCTCAATATGTAGATCCATTATCCAATGCACTAAGTAATTTATTATATAAGATTGAATATGCTCCTATACATGTAGCATGTTTTGGATACCGAAAAAAAATATATACCCATAAAGGATTTGGGTTTCTAATTCCGAGAAAAGAAGGGCTAAAAATGCTTGGATGTATATGGAATGAAATGGTGTATCCTGAGTATGCACCTGAAGGTGGTGGAAATCTTACTTTGATGTATGGAGGAGCATCACATCCTGAAATGAGATCAATTTCTGAGTATGAATTAATTGATCAGAGCAAAACTGAATTAAAAAGGACTATGGAAATTGAAAATAATCCTGATTATACCTATTGTTTTCATTATGAAAAAGGGATTCCACAATATAACATTGGTTATAGTAAGATTATTCAGGAAATAGAAAGTATTACAAAAAAAAATCCCCACATTTCCCTAATTGGTAATTATATTAATGGGGTAGGTATGAATGATTGTATCCGTAATGCATACGATCTTGTCCACAAAATGGAACTATAAATACCTATTTAGCAATTAATTTGAGGTAAAAGAAATGAAATATATTATCCTATTCTCATTTGCGTTCTTAATAAATATCCCGGCAGGTTATTACAGGGAGAATTTTAAAAGAATGTCCTGGCAATGGTTACTCATTCTTCATAGTACCATACCATTTATCATATTATTAAGGCTCGGACTTGGATTTGAGTTCTTTGATATCACGTTAATTCTTATGCTAATCACAACAGCAATCCTTGGCCAAGTGATTGGCTCTCGTCCTGTTAGAAAATACATATTAAATAATTATAAAAAACAAGACAGTACAAATAATGCATAGTTAGTTATGGGCAAAATTAATATTAATACGATTTTAGAAAAAAAATCAAAAGAAAAGATCGTGGCGATAACCGCTTATGACTACACCTTCGCTAAAATTATTGACCAATGTGATGTAGACTTGATACTGGTTGGCGATTCTTCGGCAAATGTTTGTGCTGGTCATAATACAACTTTGCCCATCACTTTAGATGAAATGATTTTCCTTAGCAAATCAGTTCGGCGTGGTGTTAAAAAGTCTTTTTTAATGTCCGATCTTCCATTTTTGTCATACCAGGCAAGTGTAGAACAAGCTGTCATGAGTGCTGGCAGATTGATGAAAGAGGCTGAGGTTGAGGGCGTGAAGCTTGAGGGTGGCGAAATTATGGCAGAAACAGTCTATAAACTAACTCGAATTGGTATTCCTGTAATGGGGCATATTGGCCTTACTGCGCAATCAGAACATCAATTAGGGGGAAGGCATGTTCATGGAAAGACAAATAATCAAGCAGAACGTTTGCTAAAAGATGCGAAGATTCTTGAAGAGGCAGGAGCTTTTAGTATTCTGCTAGAAATGATTACAAGTGAATTAGCTAAGAAAATAACCGATTCAGTGAAAATACCTACTGTAGGTATTGGCTCAGGTAAAGACTGTGACGGTCAAATCCTTGTTTGTTATGATTTATTGGGGCTGGATGACTCATTCAATCCAAAGTTCCTAAGAAAGTATGCTGGACTTTCAACCTTAATTCGAAATGCTGTCAATACTTATTCCAGTGATGTAAGATCTATCCTATATCCTGGGTTATCGGAGTCCTATTGATTTTGAATTATATAATTTTTTTATTTTTTTTAAATTGTAATTTATAATTCTGTCAATAGATAAATATAGTTTGATAAATTATTCAAAAAAAGTAGTTGACTTTCTTACCTAAAAAAATTAATTTTATGTCACGAAATGAGGGGAAGCTGTCCCTGTCTCTACAGCTTTAGATATTTAAAAATTAAATAGCAGTCCGTTAATTCTAGGTTTAGGTAAAATAAAAATCGTAAAATAAATTTATAACGAAGAGTTTGATCCTGGCTCAGAACGAACGCTGGCGGCGTGGATTAGGCATGCAAGTCG
>DKAT01000070.1 GCA_002450905.1 Spirochaetia bacterium UBA6919 | reverse complement strand
TTCAAATTTTTCAGGCCACTACAACTCTCCTCAGGCAAGCCATGGAATGGAGTATTGATTAATAAAAAAAAGGATGGTTCTCTGTATCACGATTATTCATCCATTACTCCGATATTGAATAGCACTGGTGAAATCATCAACTTTGTTTCTTTCAAAAGAGATGTTTCCCAATCAATTGAATTCGAAAAAGCTGTTGTGGAAAGCGAAAATCGTCTCAAAGCCATATTAAATTATTTCCCTGATATTATTTTACTCATGGATGAAAATCAGATTATCCACGAATTGTTCACAGCCCGTGAAGATTTATTATGGATTCCCCGAAAAAATATACAAGGCAGATATCTTATAGAAATACTCGAAGGGGAAGTTTATGACCAGATTAATGAAATAATTCAAAATCTTACACAATTCAATAAACCCAAAGAAATTGAAATTAAAATGGGTGAACAGAAATATTTCAGCATACATATTTCTAAAATAAAATCTTTTAATGGAATGCCCTTTCAATATGTTTTTGTTTTAAGAGATATCACCGCTAAAAAAGAATTGGAAATAATTAAAGAAGATGTCAATCATATCATCCAGCACAATCTAAAAAATCCGGTTAATGCTATCATCGGTTTCTCAGAACTCCTTCTAAGTGAATCCCTCTCTACAGAAAACAGACAGATGATATCCTTCATCCATGAAAGTGGTCATAAAATACATGGAATAATAGACCAATCCCTTGACCTTCTTAAAATTGAAAAGGGTATTTATAAACTCCAGACAGAGTCATTAAACCTCATTGACATCTTCAATAAAATTAATAAGGAATTCCTCCCCCTTCAAAACGATTCATCCATAAAACTGGATTATTACATAAATAATAAACCGATCTCCTGGTCCGATCAATATCCCGTTACAGGCGAAAAAAGACTTCTCGAAGACATGCTAGGTAATTTAATCATTAATGCTTTCGAGTCATCCAATTCGGGTGAAAAAATAACGATCAGCATTGATGAAAACAGCCATTATCATCTCATCGATATTCATAATCAAGGTGTCATTCCGGAAGAAATCAGAGATCGATTTTTTGATCGTTACGTAACTCATGGTAAAAAAAAGGGAACTGGACTTGGAACATACAGTGCTCAACTCATTGCCAAAGCTCACAAAGGATATATATTTTATAAATCTTCCAACTCCGGAGGAACCCACATCACGATTTCCCTTCCGAAAAATGAGTTCTGGAATATTTAAAATGATCTTATCATCTCGTTACAACTGATATAAAATCTTTATACACCCAAAGAATTAATTCCTTATTATAAAAAAATGAAACATTTTTACCAACAATGCCGCAATAAAATTCACACAATGGGTCATTCTTATACACATAAGCAATTTATTTCCTGCTTCGGAGTTTCCTCTCTATCATTTTAATTCATTATAATATAATATATTATTTAATAATATTGCTTCAAATCAATAACAAAATGAGTTAAAATGACCATATTCAATACCAATATTATGTGCAAGTTGATTCATTTGTTTCGAAATCTTCATAGAACAATAAAAAATATAATTAGCATATTTAATAAAATATAAATAATATAAAAAATATATTTAATAAATTTGCAAACTTGGCACAATTCTTCCTATATATATTTACGTAACAAATTGAAAGGAGTAACAAAATGAAAACAATAAATAAAACAACTTTAGGACTTATCCTTCTTGCAACCCTTGGACTATTCGTAGCATGTGGTCAAAATGGCGGGGTAGGCAGTATACCAGAATCTTTCGCAGGAGTAAACACAAATCAAACTGCAAACAACAAACCCGCAACACAAACAGCATCTGCTAACAAACAATCAGCTAATACTACAGCACCAGTAACCAGCACATCTAACAATACAGTACAAACAAGTGCCCCAGTTGTAGCATCTAACAACTCTCAACCAGTTAATGTTTCAGCACCTGTAAACAGCACATCTAACAATACAGTACAAACAAGTGCCCCAGTTGTAGCATCTAACAACTCTCAACCAGTTAATGTTTCAGCACCTGTAAGCAACTCTTCTAACAATACTGTTCAATCAAGTGCACCGGTAAATCAATCAGGCAGCAGTGCTACTCAATCTAATACTGACAACACTTCAGCAAACAGTAAGTCTGGAAACAAAGGTCTTGAAAAGGCTCTTGAGAACGTCAGCGACAATAAGAACGGTAATGCTCAGGAAAAAATAGAAGCAAACATTGAGAAAATGAATAATAAAAGATAATTGTAAATACATAACTTCCCAGGGTGAGGTGTCACAAAGGCATCTCACCTTTTTTTATTTCCAATAACAATATTCATTGACCTTTGATTAACCATCCATTAAATTTTAATAGAGAGAGAACTTTATAAATTATCGTTAATTTAATTTAGAGGTGAAGATTATGTCTGAAAGAACATTCACCAAAGTTGACGATGAAGTCGAATTAGAAGTTAAACACATTAAGCCTGGGATGGTATTGGCGTGCCCTGTCTATAAGAAAGATGGCGAAATCCTTCAAACGGCCTATACTCCTTTCACAAAAGATTTTCTTGATCAATTGCTTCAAAAAGATATCACAACAATATATTATTCCAATCGAAAATCTGATAAAAATCGATATAACCACACTCTAAAAGAATATATCCAGACGGAACAATACAAAGGACCCCGCAAAATATCCTTGGAAACCCAAACTCAAGCGATTTATATCATGGATAAGATTGAAACAACCATCCGAAATCGTTTACCAGCCACATTTATTGATGAAACCAAAGATATTATTTATCTGATTAATCTTGAGTTATTCAATAAAGTACAGGGAAATATTATCAATCTCTTAAATATTGAAGATTATGACGATTTAAAATACTCCCATTCCCTCAATGTAGCGATTATTTCTATGGACTTCGCAAAGTTATTGAATAAAGATGAGGATTCTATTTTAGATATAGGATTAGCAGGATTCCTCCACGATATTGGAAAAATGAGAATCCCCTATCATATTGTCAATAAAAAAGATCAACTAAGCTCTGATGAGTATCAGATTATTCAGGAGCATTCCAGAAAGGGATATGAGATCGTAAAGGATTGTAAGAACCTCAGTGATTTTGTAAAAGAGACTATCTTGACACACCACGAAAAATATGATGGTACAGGTTATCCCCTTGGTCTAAAAGAAGATCAGATTGACGACGGTGTCTATATATTATCTCTATCCGAGACTTTCGATGCCCTGACTTCGGATTCAAGCTATAAAAAATCTTTTTCACTTCAATCAGCCTTTAATTTAATCATCCAGGAATCGGGAAAACGTTTTAAACCAGAATTAGCACACTTATTCGTAACAAAAATGCATCATCTCTACAAGGAAAGCAGTTATTATCCCATTGGAAGTATAGTTAAACTAAACACTCGCGAAATGGCTTTGGTTATAGAAAAGGACAATGATCTGACATCCCGTCCTGTGGTAGAGGTTTTCAAAAATCCACGCGGAGAAAAAATTCGTCCCATTACCATTAATTTAAAGGTGGATGGATCAAGATATATTGAGAGAATCTTAAAAAGATCTTCAGCAAACTGATATCCTCACTCAAAACACAACTATTCTTTTCCAATCATCGATTCCAACTAGTCAATATTATTTCCCCCATAACTATCGAAAATCCATTCCCCATCCGATTCTAAAAATACAAAATAAATCTATAAATAATTCAAAATCTCTTGTTATATTTAATAATATGAAAAATATAATCACACAAAATAAATCTAAATACCACAACAAACCTGCAACAGTCAGGGATTATGACCACCTCGACGACGACGGATACCGCTACGAACTCATCCAGGGAGTATTATCTATGGCACCTTCACCTATACGAATTCATCAAAAGATTTTATGGAAGCTGGCTGAACTATTTATGAACTATTCAAAAACATATACTGCTGGCGAATTCTTCTTTGCTCCTTTCGACGTGCAATTCAACGATAAAAACATCTTCCAGCCTGATCTCCTCTTCGTATCCAAAGACCGACTCGATATCATCACCGAGAAACGCGTAGTGGGAGCACCGGATCTCATCATCGAAATCTTATCCGAATCCTCCTATGAACTGGATACCCAGATCAAATACAAGGTCTATGAGGAATCCGGAGTACAGGAATATTGGATCGTAGACCCCAACAAGAAATCCATAATATTCTACCAACTCATCGATAAATCCTTCAAAGAAATCCCCTATGATAACGAATATCCCAACAAAGTATTAAATAATTTAACAATAAACCTCCAAAACTTCTTCCAATCCCTCTAAGCCGTATATAAATGTTCCCTTCCAATCAAGGATTCCTAAAATAATTCAAATAATTCTTCCACCCATCCCAAAATAATTTATATTTCATCTATTGAAAGCAATATCCAAATGTCAGATCAACCCAGCAACGGTACCTGGAATATCAGTTCGAACGATTAATTAAACCAGGATGTTCTTATCCATCAACATCGATTTTTTACCCTAAAGGAATGACTCCTCTGGATATTGCTGAAAATCCTAAAATAAAAAAATTATTAATTCAATCTGGTGCTAAGCAGGACAAGGAATTGAAGTAATCAATCCAAAGAATACCACCATCTCATCTTTGAAAAATAAATCCATTTCCTCAAATTATTTTATACCATAGTACAACAAAACCACCCCAAGCCTTCACCATCGGAATCAAAAATTTCAGTTCCGATACTCCTTAGGTGCTATTCCTGTGTATTGATTATATTTGATTCATTTTATCAGGTATCCAAATCAGTTTAAGTTATGACTTTGATGTTGAGGGGGTTAGTGTGAAGTGAAACTTTGTTCCGTGACCCATTTGGGATTCTGCGTGGATTTCTCCGCCGTGTCGTTCAATGATTTTACGGCAGATGGCAAGTCCAATTCCTGATCCTTCATATTTTCCCATGGGGTGGAGTCTTTTAAAGGCATTGAAGATGACGTCAAAGTATTTTTCTTCGATACCTATTCCGTTGTCTGATACGGTTATTTTCCAATTATCATTCATTTTTTTTGCTGAGATAATAATATGGGGTGTTTTGTCACTTCTGAATTTAATGGCATTAGCGATAAGGTTTTGGAGTACTCTAGTGAGGTGTGTTTGGTCTCCATGGATGATTGGGAGGTTATCCCATTCGATGATGCTGTTTGTTTCATTAATTCTAAGTTCAAGATCTTTGATTACATTTTTCATACAATGATTTAAATCAACATCAACGAAATTCAACTCATAACGACTGGCTCTTGAGAGATCGAGCATATCTTGAATGACTGTACGCATACGTTTTGCTGCATCGGTGATGAAATGAATATCCTGTGCGGCATATTCTGAAAGATTATCCCCTAAATCCTTTTCTAATAGTGTGGAATAACTGGAGAGGGTTCGGATAGGCTCCTGGAGATCATGGCTTGCGACGTAATTAAATTCCTCAAGCTCCTTATTTGCCTTCTCGAGCTCGTGGACGTGGTAGCGGATGAGATTTTCAGATTCCTTTCGCTGGGTGATATCATCGAGCATGAAGAGGAGGTGTTGTTCCTTGTGATTAAGGAATGGAACGAATAGACAATCTAAAAAGACTTTCTTATTAAAAGAAGTAATGACATCAAACTCCTTACGGACTTTCTGATTTAAATTACAGGCTTCGAGGGCTGTATCGTATACACCATATTTTTTCCAGCTATCTAAATTATTATAATTTATTTTTAATATATTTTCGAGAGTTGCACCTACCATATCCGCCATCGCTTGATTAGCAGTGATACATTGACCTAATGAATTATAAATAGCTATACCGATAGGGGATTCTGAGATGATTTTCTCATTGAGTTCAAGGGCTGAAATTGCTTTTTGTTGTGCACGAATTCTTTCAGTGAGATCAGAAAGAGATGCCATGAGGCAGATGGGTTGACCATTTTTATCATTAAGGATTTTGGATGCCATACGGGCTGTGAAGATTGTTCCGTCTCTATGTGAACAAGGGATTTCACCAACCCAGGATCCTTGTTTCATTAAGGAATTGCCTATTTCATCGGGATTTTGATGATAATTCCAGAAATTAGAGGCATTTTTACCCAACACTTCGGATTTCATGTCGTATCCCCATAATTTTAAGAAGGACTCGTTGCAATAGGTGATGTTTCCATTGAAATCGCCGAAGATGAAGGGATCGACAGCCATCTCAACAGCGGATTGCATGATGAGGAGGTTTTTTTCAACCATTTTTCGATTGGTGATGTCTTGAATAATGCTGATAACCTGAGTGATTTCACCGTTTTCACGAATAAAAGTGGTTGTGATTTCAGCTGGGAAGGATTCATCATTTTTTCTTTTTAAAATATGTTCTGTATGCAATATATCTTTCCCCTGTTGGATAGTATCCTGTAATTTTTTTCCAAAGGATATGAAATCTTCATTCGAAGGGTATAATAATCTCGTCTGTTGACCGATCATTTCTTCAGGGGTGTAACCAAATATTTTTTCAATCTGATGATTAGCGTAATCAATAACTCTTTCGGGCATTTTTACGGTGAAAATTGCTAGTCCAACACTGTTATTAAGCTTCTCGAGATAATCTTTATTTCTCTTGAGTGCAATTTCAAAATTCTTTAGCTCGGATATATTTGTGATTACAGCAAAACTGCCATCATGCTTGCCTTCTGCATTATAAAGGGGTTGTGGAGAGAGGATTGTATATAGTTTATCGCCGTTTTTCTTTGTCCATACGATTTCATAGGATTTAAATACTCCATCTTTTCTCATAGAAAGGTTTTCTTTTAATATTATTTGGTTTTTTTCGTCGAACAGTTCAAAGGAGTGCATACTGGTTAATTCTTCTTTGGAATATCCAGTCATTTCAGATAATTTATCATTGACATATGTAATAAATCCCTTTGAATTGATAACTCCTAATCCGTCATTCATGTTTTCCACCAGCTGACGGTATTTATTTTCACTTTCTTGTAGGGATTGTCTGATTTGACGGGTTTCTGTAATATCTGTAGCTGTGATACCCAGTCCCTCACCTGCTTTGAAGGCTCTTACAGATATATATCTGTTATCATAATCGGAATGAGTGCCTATATCCTCTTTAAATAAGGGTTTACCTGTTTGGAGCACCTGTAAATATTCGCCATACCGATCTGTTTTACTGAGATGTGGATTGATTTCCAGGATATGCTTTCCTATCACATTATCCCGTTGTTGTTTGATGGCTCGCAGGGCTATATCATTGATCTCAAGAAGATTCAGATCTTTATCGAATAGCATGAATAAGTCTGTAGCTGAGTTCATGAAAAGAGATAATCTCTCTTGACTCTCCTGAATAGCAATTTGAGCTTGCTTGATTTGAGTAATATCGGTTGCAATAAATCCAAGACCTTTCCCGACTTTAAATGCTTTGATAGAAACATATTTATTACCACGTTCAGGAAGTATATAAACATCTTCTTCGACAATTGGATTTCCTGTTTCAATGACTTGAAGATATTTTTCATATCGGTCAGTGTTCTTAACATGTGGGTAAATATCGAACATACTCATCCCAATCATGCTCTCTCTATCCAATTTAAAGGATTTCATAGCCATGTCGTTAATTTCTAATAAGCAAAAATCCTTATCAAATAATATAAAAGCATCTGTAGCAGAGTTCATAAATAGAGATATTCTTTCCTCATTTTCTTTGAGACGGTGTTTAGACTGTTCAGATTCTGTAATATCAACACCCACTGAAACTACATACTCAACCTGACCCATATTATCAAGGATGATATTATTGTTCCATGCAATGAGGTGTTTGCTGTGATCCTTAGCTATCCAGTAATTGGTGAAATCGTTTGGGAGAGAGTTTTCTTTGAGTTCTCTGAAAACGTTTTTGACAGGTTCTCTTTCTTCAGGTATTAATAAAAAATCCCATACGTATCGATCTTTTACGTCCTTAAAAGTATATTGAGTTGTTTCCTCACAGGCTTTGTTGAATCGAATAATACGTCCTTTCTGATCTAGTACTACAAAGAGAGCTCTTGCAGACTCTAATAATGTATTATTAAGGTTTTTTTCATATTGTATCGCATTATTTGATTTCTTACTTAGGGTAATTAAGATGGTTGTAATCCAAATCATAGATATAGACAAGAAATGATTAATCGTGTATACATTATTTCCGTGATCATTGTAGAATAGAAAGAATCCTAATATAGTTAGTATTGTTCCAGTTATAGCTGTATAATATGTATAAGCAATTTTTCCTGAGAATAAAGTTAGTAACAAGGCTATAGCATAGAGCATTCCTTCTTCTATATCGAGATGTATAAATATATGAGATAGAAATATCGTTGCTGATAAGACTATTACTGTTGTTATTATAATTAAATCTTTATTTTTCTGGGTCATAACATATACCCCTTATGAGATACAAAATATATATCAATATCTATACTAAAATTAAAATATTTTATAATAAACAATAATTCAACTAGCTAGATGGTCAAGTCAGTTTCTTCACGTTTAACAGAATATGAATAATAATACACATTTGTTTCAATTTGATACTATTGCATAATATTCTATTCAAAATATGTCTAATATTATTTTAAATGTATATCCCTTTGATAAAAATATTTGGTACTTTATAAATTATTGATTATATTTTAAGAATTTCGAATGGTTGATATTGCTAATCAGGACTCGGTATATGGATCATTACATCATCTGGTTTAATTTGAAAGATACTAATAAGGCTCACAAGTTTACAGAGGACTTAAACAGCTTTTTATCCTATCTCCAAAAGAAAAATCTTATTATTGATTATAAACTTCTCCGAAGGAAACTGGGATTTGGTCCTTCTCATCTTGGAGAATTCCAACTGGATATGAGATATTACGATTTAAAACAATTGGATGATGTGTTCCATAACATGATTACAGGGATGTCAACTGAGAATGAGCTGGGAGTCCTCCATAGGAAAGTATATAGCCAGATTAAGGATATGCAAACTGCTTTGTACAGAGATTTTCCGGATATGATCAATGGATAATACAATATTTAACATAAGTTTATATCTATGGTGTTCTATTCTTGAAAGGGCTTTCAAAGGACTATAATAGGAGGTGGTATCTATGGATAAAATAAGTATTATTGGGATTGGTAGTTATGCGATGGCGATGGCTCATTTGTTGGGTACAAAGGGATATCCTGTTGTAATGTGGTCCCACGATGAGAAGATTGCTCGTGCTGTCAATGAGACCCATGGTAATCCTGAATTCCTTGTGGATGTTGTTTTACCTGAAAACATTTCTGCTGATACTTCCTTACAAAGAGTAATTAAGGATAGTCGATATATTTTATCCCTTATTCCAACACCATTTATTAGAAAGACTATTGGACAAATTACTTCAGATATACCAGACGATGCTATTCTGATTAATGGAGCCAAGGGAATAGAGGTAAATACGCTATATACTATATCTGAGATGTTTGAAGAGATTCTTCCCAAAAGACTTCACAGTCGCCAGGCGTTTATATCGGGTCCCAGTTTCGCTATGGAAGTAGCTCAGAAACAAATTACAGCTCTAACTGTTGCATCCTATCTGAAAGAAGTGAGTTCAGAGGTAAGAGATCTATTAACCACAGATTATTTTAAGGTATTTGTATCGAAAGATGTCATTGGAGTAGAGATTTGTGGATCATTAAAAAATATTATAGCTATTGCTGCAGGACTTATGGATGGGCTTGGTTTTGGATATAATGCTCAAGCTGCGGTTATTACAGGGGGTTTAGCTGAAATTACCCGTATTGGACTTCATAAAGGAGCGAATATAACCACTTTTCTTGGTCTGGCTGGAATTGGTGATCTTGTCCTGACCTGTACCGGCGAACTGAGCAGAAATCGGCATGTGGGGAGAGAACTTGGGAGAGGAAAGAAACTCCCTGAAATATTGTCAGAAATGACTATGGTTGCTGAAGGGGTTAAAACAACAGAGTCAGCCTATAAACTTGCACAAAGCTTGAATGTAAAAGTCCCTATTATTGGGGAAATATATAAAATTCTTTACGAAGGAAGACCACCTGTTGAAGCTGTTAAGGATTTAATGAGCAGAGATCTTCAGTCTGAATTAGGTTCAACTCCCCTCACGAGTATATAAATTAGGGTTATGAAGTACTTCAAGAAAATGACGATGATTTTTTCCGCTGTGAGAAGCAATAATACTATACCCATCACTTAGATTCGTAATGTTATCAATGGAATTACCATACAAATCTGTTAATTTCCCTCCCATTTCTTCAAGTATTAATGCACCGGCTAAGAAATTTTCTGCGGTTAATCGTTTTCTGAAGTCGTAATGAGCAGATGTAATCCCCTGAGCTACGTAGGATAGCTCTATAGAGGAAGACCCCAGGGATCTAATATTATTAAATACCTGATTCACAGCATGAAATAGCAGATGTTGCTCAGCTTGAAAGCGGTTGATTGTACAAGTCACAACAGATTGGTCAAAAGGTGTTATATCAGATGACTTTATAAGACGTTCTTTTAAAAAAGTACCCTTCCCTCTCTCTGCTATCAGATAGCTCCCTGAATAAATATTACCAATAATCCCATGACTGACTGTTGATGTGGAAATATTAGATCCCTGAATAACCGCTATAGATAGACCTACAATAGGTATTCTATTTAAATAATTCTTAGAACCATCTACAGGATCAATAACAAAGGTATAATCATATTCAGATAGTGATTCATTAATCATTCCCAGTTCTTCGCTAAGTATTCTTGATATTGGATAGTACTTCAAGAGATATTCAATGATAATTTTCTCAGATTCAAAGTCAAAATCATAGGTATCATCTCCCTTAGAATTCTTTCCAACAATGATATATTTTGGATTAGTACTCAGGAGATATTCTCTCACACGAAAAAAAACAGAAATTAAATGATCTAATAGTTCGCTCAAAGTTATCTCAAACACACACTAAGTTACTCACAATTTAGCGAAACAGTTTCAAAATGTCAATGGATTTGATTACGCAAACCTTGATGATTTAATAATATTTTATTATTCTTGAAATATTGTAAGGTTATATTTATGGCACACCTCAATAGGAAACATCCCAATAACGTCGATGGGGACTTCTATGTGGACACCAGTTGTATCGACTGTGATGCCTGTCGCTTGATTGCACCCGATATTTATAAACGAGATGGTGATCAGTCCATTGTCTTCCATCAGCCTATTAATCAGACTGAACAGATGAAGAGTATTCAGGCATTAATTTCTTGTCCTACAGCTTCTATTGGTATTACTCATAAGGATATTGATATAAATCCTGTTAAAAAATCCTTTCCTATTCAGATTAAAGAAAATGTATATTATTGCGGATACCATTCCAAAAAGTCTTACGGTGCTGCAAGTTATTTCATACAGAGGAAGGAAGGGAATATTCTTATAGACTCCCCACGTTATTCATCTGATTTAGCAGATCAGTTCAGGAAATTAGGGGGTATAAAGTATTTATATCTCACACACAGAGACGATGTCGCCGATCACGATAAGTATCAACAAAGATTCAACTGCAAACGAATCCTGCATTCATCTGATATCTGCCATTCCACAAAGAATATTGAGATTCAAATCGATGGAAACACCCCTTATCATCTTAATCAGGATACTGTGATTATTCCTGTTCCAGGTCATACAAAGGGTCATACGGTGCTATTGTATATGAATAACTTTCTATTCACGGGAGATCATTTATCCTATTCCATCCGATTGGATCACCTCTATGGATTTAGAAACTACTGCTGGTATTCCTGGTCTGAACAAATCAAATCTATGGAGTCCCTATTGAATTACCCCTTTGAGTCGATTTTACCGGGTCACGGATGCTCCTATCATGCTCCAAAAGAACGTATGAGGAATGAATTATTAAAATGTATTGATTGGATGTATAAATCAAGATAAATTATAGTATATAAAATGCCTTTGATTATTTCCTGGAACTCTGGCTACTCATGAGACTAAGCATTTTAAGTATTGATTCATCAATAAGTTCACCTGATATAAGAGATTTATCCCCTGAGTAGATATAGCGAATCGTTGATGCCTTCTCCCCTTTCTTATCATGGAAGTATAAATGGACAATGATATGATTCCCTTCGTCCAAGATACTGCGGTTTTCCTCGTAGATAATCCCCTGAATAAAATAGTCAAAGGGTAATTCGCCATGAAGCCCCTGAATTTCCTCCTCTTTTAAAAGACGTGGGAATTTTATTTTCTTTTCTTTATAATACTTATCTACTCTTTCTCCTGGATATACTTTATATTTCTGCTTTTGGAGATGATATTCCACCTGTTCCCGATAGTTTAACGTGACGTAAGGGACATTGGTACGTATTTCGAATTTACCAATAGAAAAGGATTTAGCGCTTTGTATTGAGTACTTCTCATTGACAAATATATCCGATTTAACGGACTCCTTGGAACATGCCATTAAAAGCAATCCAAATAATAAAATAATCTTATATACTTTCATATAATATAAATCCTCCGTAAAAAAAGGGATGCTTATACTTATTCTTCATTGTGTGGTAGGCTTCTAAAAAACCTTTCTTCTTATTCCCACTGTGTTCAAGGGTTTTTTGATAAAACAACACAAGAAAATCTCTACTGGACAAATCTTCTACATCCCACAAGGTAGCTAAAATGCTTTGCACTCCACTAAAAAAAAATCCTCTCAGCATTCCCACCATCTCCTCCCCCCGATAATGAGTGGATCGCCCTGAAGAACAGCCACTTAAGGACAAGAAATGGATATTTTCCAGATTAAGTTGATAAATCTCTTTTAAATATATCACAGATTGATCTTGTTGAAAAGACATTTCAAATTGTTTTCGGTTGTTTTCGTCAAAATATGAACTGCATTCCAAATAAGAATATAATGGTCGTTGATAATTGTATCGGATATGACCACTGTAATGGATTACTGTATACTGTGAAATCATGTTTAGTACGGTATTTTTTTGCACCTCACGATCAGTATAAACAGATGGATGGTTAAATAGAGATTGTATACCCTTCACTTCCTCCTGTGCACCGCGTAAATCACCCCTGGGATCCCCTAAAATAAGGCTCTCATTAAACTCTATTGGGTGGGGCTTGAGTAATCGGATGGACTGTAGATTAGGAAGATAAGAAATAGTGATATCTTCTTTCAGTGATAGAAAAAGAATATGAAGGGGGAAGGTGTGGAGAATCTTGTATGGAATGAGAGTAATTTGTTGATATGCGTTAATATCGTTTATAATTGGATTGATAATATAGTCAAGACACTGAGATCGATAGAATTCATCAATGGTTTCCCAATTTGGGTTGTTAAATTCCCCTTTGATTTGGTTTAAATAGCCCTCGAAAAGTTCTTCCAACTGTGTGGATGAAATATTTACCGTAACAACTTTAAAAATACCCTTGCTGACGAGATAGATAAATGAGTTATCCCCATAATAAAAATATCCTATGACAAGGGAATCCATAGGGATATATTCCTGAATTTCCTTGATAGATAAGGCGGTATATTCTGAAAATGCTCTGTATGATCCTTTGGTTAATGCAATCTTCTCATCTATTAAATAAAGCTTCTTTTCCAATTGAACTATCAATTCATCTTTGATAATAATACTATCTCTGGAATAAGCATTGATCAATTCCACCACAATACTTTCCCTCTCTTTCTTTAAATCGGCTGGAATATCCCCTAAACTCTCCTTTCTCCCTGATAATACATTCTCAACGAATAATTTCGATCTGTAATTCTCCAGTAAATCAATAGCCTGTTGATCCTCTTTCTTTAAAAATAATCCTGAAATAGCCTTGAGATATATCAACTCCTTATCCTTGTGTTTGAGAAAGGAATCCATATTGGTTTCAAACTGAACTCCCCATTTTGATATATTTAACATGGTAGCTGATTTATAATAATATGTCCAGGCAATATCAAAACTACCGATACTCTCAAAATATTCTCCTGATAAACTATAGAATAAATAAGATAATTGATTATCCTTCTCATAAAGAATTTTATAGAAATCTAAATATTTTTTCCCCTCCTGATATTGTTTTAATTTATAGTGATTCTCACAAAGCAATAAATAAACCTCTCCCACACGGTGATTAAAGTCTTTTGTCTGTTTTGATTGAAATGTCTTCATTGATTCTAAAAGATATTCAAAGCTCTTCTCATAATCTTCTTTGTAGAATAAAAGGTTTCCCATTATTTTCTGAGATAATCCTTCTTCTAATAACAAATGATGAGCTCTTGATAGATTAATATCTTTCTGAGCAATCGTAATGGCTCTTTCAAAATCCCCATCAAAGCCCAGATTGATAATAAGACCGAAGTCATTTTTAATTTTCGACTTGACTACCTCTTTCAGATCTTTTTTTTCTAATTCACCGCTCAAGATAACACGATTGTAAGCCTCATCCGACTTAAGATTATATTCAATATTCCGCTTTCCTAATTCGTAATGGGATAGGGCTAGACCATTATATGTCTTCGCAATACGGATCTGCCATTCTATCGTATTATACTGATTAATATTACTCTCAATAAAGTTCAATGTAAAGGTGCTGAGATATTCCATGAGTTCATACTGCTGTCCGGCATAGGCAGCCCATATTCCCCTGTATGCTGAATCAATAAGGAGGTCTTTTACTTCATGATCTATTTCTGATGTGAGATGATAAGCTTTCTCCAGTGGAAAGAATGCTTTGGCATAGTGTTTGCCCTGATACAACTCCCTGCCTTCTTCGATCAACTCCTGAATAGAATCTCTATCCAAAATCAATTGCTCCTGTAACAGATATTATCATCAAATAATATATATAATTCCCCGAAAATACAAATCCATTTTTTAGTATTCAATCTAATCCCTAAAATTCTTTGTGTATATTTTGCGATTTGCCCTAGCGGAATGCAACTACACAACATTATGGGCTGAAGAATTTTCTTTACCGTTACGTCTAATCACCGATAATTAAAAATTATATTATATCAAAAATAAAGGTACAGCTAATGAAACAATATATTTTATTACACTATGGATTCACTAAACCCACACCAGAAATTATGACAGCATGGGGAAAGTGGTTTGAATCCTATAGTGATACGATTATTGACATGGGTGGACATTTTATGGATGGTCGTGAGATATCGAAAGAGGGAGTCAAAAAATTACCCCTCGGTTTGGATTCGATTACAGGTTATACCATTGTTGAAGCTGAAAATATGGACGAAGCGGTTAAAATAGCTCAAGAGAATCCATATACATCCAGCATTCGGGTCTATGAACTTAAATCCCAGTAATCAAATATCCAGGAAAATCTATCTCAATTATTAAATCAACTATTATGTTGATGCTATACCTAAGGGGGATCGGAATCAAAATTTTCAGTTCCGATGGTTTTCTTTTACAGAAACTGTCCATTGATTTATTATATCAGCAGTTGAAGAAATGGGTCTCGAGATGCCTTAAAGAGTCAAGTAAGGATACGATAATAGTGATTTCTATCGGATTTTTTTACCGGGTTTGGCACCGCGTTTTATGAGGAGTTTATGTGTTTTCGGGTCTTTAGCATAATCTAAAGCTGTTTCACTGTACGTATTGGTCATGTTGATTCGAATGACTTTATCGATAAGGAGCCTTGTTATATCGTAATATCCTTTCTGAACAGCAATATGGAGGAGAGTACCATTTTTTTAAGCCCTCATCGTGTGTTTCGATATGTACAATTGATCCCTGTTGGATAAGATATTTAACCTGATTTAAATGACCCGCTTTCACAGACTTGACTAAATCCTTTGAAAGCTCTAAGCGTTTGGTATGACGAATAAGGAGTTTTTCAGATGATTATTATTTATTCTCAGAGCTTCCTGTAAATATGTTTTCCCCGTAGCAAAATTAATTTCATTGGTTTGTATGATACCACCATTATTCATTAGGAGTTCCATCACATCATAATGTTTATTTGAAAGGGCTAAAGTTGTTGGGTTATGGTAAGCACTGGATAATTCCTCATTGACCCTTGTACAGTGTTCTATTCATAGTACTTCTCGATTGTCGACAAGGGGATATAGAATTCAATATATTGAATATAATTTATTTTGGGATTGGAGGAATATTTATTTTGATTATTTAGGAATAACTGATTGGAAGGGGACATTTGTATACGACTTAAATCATTTGGAAGAAGTTTTGGGGGTGGATAGAGAAATCTTTTAATACAGAGCTTGAATATTCCTTATCATAGGGGATTTTTTTGAAGGACTTATCGATGCGATGGTAGAAGGTCATGGATTTCTTGTTAGGATCAATTATCCAGTATTCTTGTACCCCGGATTCCTCATAGACCCTGTATTTTATTTTCGTGTCGAGCTCGTAGGAGGATTCGGATAATATTTCGATGATGAGATCGGGCGCTCCTATAATACGTTTCTCGGATATGATATGGAGTCTCTCATTGGATACGAAGAGGAGGTCGGGTTGGTAGATGTTTTTATCGTTGAACTGGACATCGAGTGGAGAAAGATATATTTTACCCAAGAGTTTTTTATCGAGATAATTAGCTATGATCTTTGCAATTTGAAAAATAATATCTTGATGTAAAGGTCTTGGTGAGGCTGCCATAGTTAAAACTCCTTCGATGAGTTCGTAGCGGAATCCGTCGTCGTCGAGATGGTCATATTGGGTGACATTGGCGGGTTTCAGATGGTATTTGGATTTTTTTGGGGAGATGGTATTTTTCATATTATTAAATATAACAATAGAATTAAAAAATTAGTTAATTATTTTTGATTTACAAAGAGGATATAACCTGACGTTTAGTTTTCACATCAACTCAAAACACTTTAAGAAGACAATTACCCCAAGCTATCATGATCGGAATCAGAAATTTTGGTTCCGATTGTGTTTCGTTTAAGTGCCTTTGTTCGAATTAAGTAGTAAAATCGGTTTTATAGTCTTATCGCTTTAACGAAATATTGATTTGAGCTCATATAATTTTATGAAATGAACGTAGGATCTGTTGGATGAGGATTCAAATGTCAATGCATGGGGAGGTGTGCAATACCCAACTCAATCCCAGGGATAGATTCCGTGTTACTGAGAAGGGTATTTGGGATAAAATCTTTATTTAAAGTCTTTAAAATCATGATCCATTGGAAATTCTTTTGTGGGATAATCCTTCTTTCCAATGGGGTGGTATTCCAGAGGCTTCATACTCGTGTGTTCTATGGGATGGATCTGTATTTTGTGATGTCCATTCCCGTTGTGTCCGTTTCCAGAGATCTTATTTAACAAACCGTTACCATTTCGACCAATGATCTGATTTAAGGAATCGACGATGGTGATCATGGATTGTGCCTGTGCACCGAGTTCTTCACTGGCGGATGCGGATTCTTCTGAACTGCTGGCGTTATTTTGAGTGACCTGATTCATGGTAGCGACTGTTATACTGACCTGTTCAATGGCTTTGGATTGCTCCTGAGAGGAACTGGTGACCTCTCCAATGAGTTCTTTTAATTTGACCATAGATTCCACCACCTGGATGAATTCCTTTTCCGTGTTCTGTGTGAGAGTGAAACCCTCTTTGATGTTTTTAATGGAATTTTCGATGAGTTCAGCCGTACTTTTAGCGGCTTCTGAAGTTCTCTGGGCAAGATTTCGGACTTCATCCGCGACGACGGCAAATCCCATCCCCGCTTCCCCTGCTCTGGCAGCTTCGACGGCGGCATTGAGGGATAGTAAGTTGGTTTGGAAAGCAATATCATCGATGACCTTAATGATTTTTACGGTCTGTTCGCTTGTTTTGTTGATATCTTCAATAGCTATTTTGAGGGTAACCATGGACTCATTGGCTCTATTGACGATTTGTGTGGTGTTTTGAGCGATTTCATCCGCTTTTTCAGAACTGGTGGAATTGCTCTGACTCATGGCGGCGATTTCTTCCAGGGAAGCGGAAGTTTCTTCGAGGGATGCGGCGGATTCCGAGGCTCCTTCGGCTAACTTCTGACTGGCAACACTGACCTGCTGGGATCCTGAGGCAACTTGTTCTGAGGATTCGGTTAGGGAATTGATGGCTGTATTTAAGGGTTTTGTGATGGATCGGGTGATGAAATAACTCATAGCAATACCTAATATTATCGCAATGAGAGCTCCGGAAATGATGATGAGGTTCGTTGATGTTATCACGGCTTCTAATTTCTTTTTCTGATCCGCTTGAGTTCTGTAGCATTGCTCCCTAACTTCTTTTGCATCTTTGAGCATGGTGTTTTCTGCTTTGATCTGGGTTTTGGTGAGATCCACATATTTATTGAAGTTTTTAAGGTAGGTATCCAAAGCATTTGTGACATCGTTGATCTGTTTGATATTTTGTTCCCGTTTAAGGGTTTTGAGAAGGTTTTCCGCTTCGTTTTTAATATTATTTGAGAGATTTTGAACGGATTTAGCACTTTTCTCATCCTTGGTGATAACATAATTTCTGCGTTCGACCTTCATATCCAGCATAATCTTAATTATTCGGTTTGCGGAATCGGCTTTCATCACTCTGTCATTTAATAATCCTGCATTTGCTCCTGATTGAACGAGTTCTCTATATAATTTTTTCTGATCTTCCCGAACCTCTGTCGCTTCCTTCTCGAGGTTTGCAATGTCTTTTAACATGCTGTTCTCAAGGTTGTTTTTTTCATTTTGTAGTTTGATATAGGTAACCACAGCGGTTTTATATTCATTGGTGAATTTAATTATTTTGTCCATCTCATCTTTGTTGTATTGATCTTTGAAATCTTCTTTGAGTTTCTTTGAAGTGGAGATCATTTCAGCATATAATTTTTGGTGGTTGTCGAGGTATTGTTTGTTTCCACGGAGGATATAATTTTTCTCCTCACGCCGCATTTCAAGGATTCTTTGTACCAATTGATTGACGTTGTTTAATTTACTTTCGCGGTCTTCGACCTTGTTCATGGCGTTGTAGGATACTCCCGCTAAGATAGCCATGAGGATCAGGATTATCCCGAAACCCATTGCCATTTTCATTGTAAGACTAAGATTTTTTAGCATGTAGCCCCCCTTTGAGGTATAAATTGTGTTTTAAGATTGATAATTGATGGTTTGCCCCTTCAGCATAGCTCTGGGTATGTTCCACACATTATCTGATTAAAATATGATGAGAATATAATTTAAAAGAATATTCCTCCTTTAGTGATTAATAACTTGTTTCAGAATAAATTCCTTATTGGTGTCGATAAATATACTATACAAATAATACTTTGTCAATAATAGTAATCGTCGTTTTTTACATAATATAGTATATTTAGCGGACTGGGTGTTCATTGTATCGTGGTAATCACTATAATAATATGGATTTGACATGGCGCTATAATTTTAGTAATATTAAAGATATTTGTAGGGGGTACATATGAATGACGTATTGTTTCATAAGGAATTGGATGGGAGGGGATTTCGTTGCGGGGTATTGATGGCGAAGACGAAACTGGCTCTGGATAAGTTGTCTCAGGGGGAAGTTCTGAGGATGTTTGTGAAGGGAGCAGGGACTTGTAGTGATTTTAATGCGTGGTCCAGGATCACAGGTCATCAGATCGTTGATGTACAGCCCTATGATGATGATTTTTTAGTGTATATCCAGAAGAAGTAATGGTTTGGCACTTCTGCTATCGTTCAGTATACTGATTGTAATTCATATATGAAATTAATAAATGTTGGTTCGGCTACGCTCACCAACCGGTTAAATTGTATTAAACCTGTCAAATGATTCTTCTAACTTATATTTTAAGGTTGTCCCAGTGTTCTCTTAGCTTCTGGACAGGAATATCAATGAGCTTATCTATTTTAAGCACCTTCTCATCTGTAACAAGACCGATTTGTTGGTAGGGAATATCGGTGTATTCAAGATAGGTTATAGCATCATAAAGATTTTCCGCGGATACAGTTATAATAATTCTTGATTGGGATTCACCAAATAATTGGGCTGAGGGGGTAAGTCCAGTATCTCCGATAAATATCTTAGCTCCTTTGTCTCCTGCTATACAACATTCACTCAAAGCTATTGCCAATCCGCCTTCGGATATATCGTGAGCTGAGGATATAATTCCCTTTTGAATCATGGATAAGCATATATCCTGAATCTGTTTTTCTAAGGATAAATTAATAGATGGGCACTCTCCTCCAACAATATTATAAAGGACTTTGAGGTATTCACTCCCACCGATCTCTTCTAATGTATCTCCTAATAAGATAATCACATCTTCTGCATGTTTGAAATCCATAGTCATTACATTATTCACGTCCTCAATGAGTCCCACCATACCGATGATAGGGGTAGGATAGATGGGGATACCATTGGTTTCATTATAGAGACTTACATTACCGCTTACTACAGGAGTGTTGAGTGCTTCACAGGTTTCATTGATCCCTAAAATAGCTTGTTTCAATTGATAGAAGATCTCTTTGTTCTCAGGATTAGCGAAATTAATCCCGTCGGTAATTGCCAGAGGTTTGGCTCCAACACAGACTATATTCCGTGCGGCTTCTGCAACTGTAATCTGTCCTCCTGTATGTGGATCAAGATAACAATATCGACTGTTCCCATCAATGGTGACGGCAATGGCTTTCTGGGAGTTGTTAATGCGTATAACGGCTGAATCTCCCTTTCCTGGGATGATAACAGTACTTGTACCGATCATGTGGTCATATTGTTCATAGATAGGTCGTTTACTCATAATTGATGGTGAGGATAGGACTTTCAATAAGGCTTGATTATAATCCTCCTCCTTGAAACGCTTGTTATTAATGGCATTCTTTCGTTCATCTATATATGTTGGTTTGCTGTCTGGTCTATTGTATACTGGAGCATCGTCGGATAGAGATTTAGCAGGGACTTTAGCGGCTTGTTTACCATCATACATAACAGTGAGATATCCATCTGAATTGACCTCTCCTATAACAACTGCGTGAAGTCCCCATTTATGGAATATCTTCATAGCATCGTCTTCATGACCCTTCTTTACAACAAGGAGCATTCTTTCCTGGGATTCTGAGAGCATCATTTCATAGGGGGTAAGATTCTTATCCCTCTGAGGAACCTTGGATAGATCTATGACCATACCACTATTCCCCTTGCCAGCCATCTCGGAAGAAGAACTTGTAAGACCTGCAGCTCCCATATCCTGCATACCTACAAGATATTCCTTTTGAGATATCTCTAAACAAGCTTCGATTAATAGTTTTTCAAGGAATGGATCTCCAACCTGAACAGCTGGTCTATCTTCTTCACTCTTATCACTCAGTTCTTTTGATGCAAAAGCAGCTCCACCCAATCCATCTCGTCCTGTTGTTGAACCAGCATAGATAACCGGATTCCCCTCCCCAGTAGCAATAGCTTTCACAAGGTGTTTTGTATCCAGTAGACCAACACACATAGCATTCACAAGGGGATTTGCCTGATAACATTCCTCAAAATACACTTCTCCAGCAACTGTTGGGATACCCACACAATTGCCATAGCCTGCTATTCCTGATACAACACCGGAGAAAAGGTGTTTTGTCTTGTTGTTATTATATTCACCGAATCGTAAGGAGTTCAGCAGAGCAATAGGACGAGCACCCATGGTAATGATATCTCTGATTATTCCGCCAACACCCGTTGCAGCACCCTGATATGGCTCAATAGCACTGGGATGATTATGAGACTCCACTTTCATGACGATGGCAAGACCATCTCCGATATCAATGACCCCTGCATTCTCGCCTGGGCCTTGGATAATATGCTCACCACTACTCAATAATAATTTCAATAAGGGCTTAGAACTTTTATAAGAACAATGCTCAGACCATAATACGGAATACATCCCTAGTTCAGTGATATTCGGCTCTCGTCCAAGGATTTTTTTAATCTTTTCGTATTCATCTAATGTGAGATTATGACTTTTAATAATGGCTTCAGTGATTTCCAAACAACCCTCACTATAATATACTATTTATCAGAAATTAATTTTAAATCATGGTGGTTATCACATACTGTTATTACAATAATATTAATAAATAATAATAAATACCACAAAGGCATTTCGTAATACCCTTCTTCCTATAAATATATTAAAAAATATTGATATTGAAAATTATTTATTAAGTATTCTGGAATAAGAAATTATTTACTGGTTAACATGGATAATTACTTTCCCACTGGCGTGACCTGTTTCTATGTACCGAAAGGCATCAGCTGTTTCATCGAGTGAATACTTACGATCAATAAGTGGTTTCAAATGACCTGATTCAAGAATATCTATTAAAAATGACATGTCTTTTAAATTTGTCTTAGCTATTACATGTCTGAATCTTTGATTACTAAATATTGATAATATAGGCCCTAGTGCCATAGCCTGAAACATTTGTTTACCCGATCCCCCAACCATGACATAGATACCATGAGGATTCATTGCTTGTTTATATTCAAATATAGAACGTCCTCCGTTGGCTGCGAAGATGAGATCATATTTTTGACCCAGCTTAACGAAATCTTCTTTCTTATAATCTATGACTTGGTCTGCTCCCAAAGATTGTACCATATCAATATTTCCTGTACTGCATTGACCTGTAACATCTGCACCAAAATATTTAGCTATCTGAACCGCAAAAGTCCCCACTCCACCGGAAGCACCATGGATCAATACCCGTTGTCCAGACTGAATCTTACCATAATCCCGAAGTCCTTGAAGTACAGTTACTCGAGCAATTGGAAGACAAGCACAATCATCAAAGGAAAGTTGTCTGGGCTTCTTAATAATAACATCTTCAGTTGCACAGGTATACTCTGCCAGGCCACCCAATTTTCCCGGTACTTTGTCTCCAAGGACTTCATCCCCCACCTGAAATTGTTTGATATTCTTTCCTATAGATTCAATTGTACCTGATATATCCGCTCCAAGTATATTAACACTAGGTTTCAATAATCCAAATCCCATGAAACGTACAAGGAATGGATTAGCTCGAAGTATCCTCCAGTCCAGCGAGTTTAGAGATACAGAATGAACTTTAATCAGGACTTCATTATCCTTAGGTACAGGTTTATCAATTTCTTTTAATTGTAGGACATCGGGTGAACCATATTCCTCATAGACTACAGCTTTCAATAGTCAATCCTAAATTTATTATTAGTCGATTATGAATTATTTTATCACATTCCACAAAATAAATGCGATGCCAGAGAAAACAATCACAGCACCAGTCCAGCGGAATATCTTTAACTGAGCTTCAGAACGTCGATAGATTAAACCTAAAATAACTCCGGCAATATGTAAACCTACAGTTGCAATGATAAATCCAAGGAAGAATCCAAGAGGCTCAGATAGATTAGGGATTTCAGTCCCGTGAGCATGCCCATGAAGCATTCCAAACAGGGAAACAAATGCCATTGTAAAGATAAGTGGTGATTTATTTGTTAGAAAAATCATTGTTCCCAGTGCAACTATTGAAAAAATTATCCCATATTCGACAAGGGGGATATTAACTCCTTGTATTCCAAGAAAACCCCCAGCACTCATGGATAATACAAATGTCCCAGGGACATACCAGACAGCTAAACCACCAATTTGAGTACTGAGAATACCAACACTGATCATAGCAATCATGTGATCCAATCCAGTAAGGGGGTGTAAAAATCCACCAGTTGCTGAATTCACAACATTGTGGGCAGATAAGACTTTTGATATACTCATTAAAATTAAAATTGATACCAGTAATTGAATAGAAGATAATATTTTTCTTTGATACATAATTTTTTCTCCAAAAAATGATTTAAATAATTTACAACAGAGTCTGATGATATTTAATATCCCTGTCTCATTTCAATCCTTTGAACAGATGTAAATCCGTGTAGATCAAATATAATTCCAACTATAAAAATAGACAAGAAAACTTATCAATATTGAAAATTTAAAATATATACACACAGTCAACACCAACGATGAGGATCGGAATCAGAAATTTTGGTTCCGATGGTGATGGCTTTGGGTGGCTTTGTATGAGAAAGTTATATCAAGAGATATGCAAATGAAGGCTCATGTGGATTGTATAGTCGGATAAGGATAGGATCGTCTCAGGGATTATTTGATTTTTTTACCTGATTTGGCACCGTGTTTTATGAGGAGTTCACGGATTTTGGGGTCTGTGGCAAGGTCTAAGGGGGTTTTATTTTGATATGTTTTGGTATTTAAACGAATGCCATTGTCAATCAGATATTTAACCAGATTATAGTTAGATTTTTCAACTGCAATGAATAGCAAGCCATCAATTGTTGATTCCTGCTTAACCCTAGTTACGTGAATAATCGCTCCCTGCTGGACAAGAGATTTCACCTTATTGAGATTTCCTTCTTTCACAGCTTTAATCAGGTGACTGGAAAGACTTAGTTTCTGGGTATGTCGTAATATTTTTTGATGTAATTCTAATTTCTCTTTTTGGGACAATTTCTTAAGATCATCTGTATGTAAAATGTATTCATATTCATCAATTGTTACATAACCTCCATACAACATAAGGAATTCCATCAATTTAAAATGTTTATTCTTTAGAGCTAAAGTGGCGGGGGTATCAAATCCACACGCGAGTTCTCGATTTATTTCAGAGCCATATTCTATTAACAGCTTTACAACATTGAAATGACCCTTCTCACTCGCTATGTAGATGGGTGTTAAACCAATTCTTGTACTATTATTGACATTAGCCCCTTTCTCAAGCAGATATTTTACTATATGCTCATGTCCTTGTTTGGAAGCGAGTATAAGAGGCGTTGCTTCCCACCCCCCTTTTATAGAAAGAGATCGTGAATCTAACCTTGCTTCGATATTTGCACCTTTGGAGAGAGAATATTTCACTTTCTCCAGATCCCCTTTCTCTGAAGCCTCTAATAAGGGAACTATACTTTGACCAATCTTTGCCTGATCTGGCACCTAACCGTTGGAATATTTCAATAGTTTTCTTATCAGTAGCCAGATCCAAGGGTGATTTATTTTGATTGTCCTTAAGATTCACCCGGATTAATACCTTCTCAAGATAATTATCTCTATTGGCTATTAGTAATTCCAAATTATGATTGTTCAAGGCAACGTAGTGGGCAAGGGCTCTGCCTAAATTATCTTTTAATTGAAATGGGCTTTGTGTTTGATGAACAGCTTGATGAGATCTTTTTGTACTGATTCGGATTTTGATTTCTTGAGTTCACTTGCTTTCTGGAAGAAGAGGAGATGGAGAGGAGTACGTTTGTCATTGTCCTGTATATTTGGATTTGCACCTTGCTGGAACAGGAGTTTCGTTATATCGACCTGAACTTGTTGGGTAGCATAGTGGAGGGGAGTTCTACTTTTGGAATCTTTGGTGTTGATGTTCAGACTTGTATTAAGAAGTTGTTTGACCTGATTGAGATTGTTTTCCCGGACTGCCTGGAATAATTTGTCTTCAGGACTTGAACAGGCATTGAGGAGAAATAGGATTAAAATTATTAGGATGGGTCTATTCATTGGGAACCTCGTTGTCGATATTGTGTTATGCAAAGAGAAGTCGCCCCTTTGGTTTTGGGATGGGACGATTCAGCGATTGGGCGGTTTCAATCCATTCTGCGATGACGATTTCTACGTTCTCAAGGGCTTCCTGATAGGTGGATCCATCGGCTGAACATCCTGCTAATTCGGGAACTTCTGCGATATATGATCCATCCTCCTCACTCCAGTATAAAATGATTTCATATTTTGTCATGGATTTCTCCTAATTTGTATTTTAAAATTAGATTTCGTACCTGTTTGACCTGATAATTCTTTGTCATCCCATCTTTGGGCTGTAGATTAATGATCTCTCCAATATCCTCTCTGAAGTAGATATGGTGATCGCCGTTGATCCTGTCTTTGAATCCCAGTTTGGTGAGGAGGTAACAGGTATCCCTGAATGAGATATTGGAATCGCTTGTTCCACTTACGATTTTATTGAGTATTTTATTTTGTTTACTCATTTTAAACGATTATCGAATTATCCATAGAACAATATTGATATGAAATATATATTATTTTTAATTAAGGGGAAGAAAAATTTGGATAATTTGGAATGGCTGATTGGAAGGGAACGTTTGTATACGGGTTATTTGATTTTTTTACCGGATTTGGCACCGTGTTTTAAAAGGAGTTCACGGATTTTTTTGTCTGTGGCAAGATCTAAGGGGGTTTGGTTCTTATTGTTTTTTATATAGGGAGATGCACCATGAATTAATAGGAGCTTTATGATGGAAACGTGTCCCATTTTAACCGCAGAGTGAAGGGGTGTGTTCCCATTAACATTATTTCTATCAATGTTATGTCTATTTTGGATGGATGACAATGCCATTTTATAGTCTCCGATAAGGGAAGCTACTGCCAGAGGGCATTCTGCATACATATTATATTGGGATACTGTACCACCATGTTGTACAAGGAGTTTTGCAATATCGGCATAGCCGTTTTGTACCGCACGATCCAATGGCATAAGGGCATCACAGGCACTATGAATATTCGCTGTCGCCCCTTTCGATAAGAGATATTGAACAACTTTATAATGACCGTTCTCTGCAGCATAATACAGTGCAGTGTATCCACCCAGTGTATGGTAATTTACTTTGACTCCTTTAGATATTAAGTATAAAATTATGTGTAAATGCCCGTTTGATGCGGCATATAATAGAGGGGTATACCCTTCGAGCTTATTTGATTCATGAACATCATCCTTTGCATTGATATTGGCACCTTTCTCAAGAAGGGATTTCAGTTTATTCAGATCTCCATCTCTTGCTGATTCGAGGAGAGGATAGTAATAGACTGACCAATCTTCTCCTTTTAGGGCTCCTGCCGATTCTATATGTGATTTCATGTCATTGGAAGCCAGATCATAAGCTGTTTTACCCTGATTATCCTTCAAATTGACTTTAATATGACTTCGAATGGGTCTGTAAAAAAACTTTATATGTCTATTGAGAGCGATATAATGAAAGATTGTTCTGCCTAATTGGTCTCTGGTATTGTATTGTGGTTTATATTGGGTGAGGAGTTTGATGATTTCATCTCGAAAATCATAGTTATATTTCTTTCGTAAGGTCTTAGTATTATTTAAAAACAGGAGATGAAGGGGTGTTCTTCCATCACGATCCTGGGCATTGATATCAGCCTTCTGTTTGAGTAAGATACGGACTATAGGGATATTTCCATTTTGAAAGGCTATGTGGAGAGGAGTTCTGCCCTTGGAATCTCTTGTGTTGATGTTAAGACTTATATTAAGAAGTTGTTTGACCTGATTGAGATTGTTCTCCCTGACTGCCCGGAATAATTTGTCTTCAGGACTTGAACAGGTGTTGAGGAGAAATAGGATTAAAATTATAAATATGGGTCCTTTCACTTAAAACGTCCTTCAAAATCTTCTTTGCGATATTGGTGTTTTGGCTTTCGTCGTTTTGAAGAGTTCTTTAAACCATACATACGGGCGATTTGATTAAAGAATTGTCCATTGTTTTTGACATATATATAATATTCATTGCAATTGGATGTATAGATACGGATTTTCTGGCATTCAAAACAGATTACCCAGTCCCAAGTTATACCTCCCACATCGACACGAATGCCATGACGGGGTATAAAACAATCTGCAACCTTGTCATCATGGCTCTCAATGTTTCGGTAAAGATTATTGAGGATTGCCATGCGGATGGATTTATCCTTGATCACTGCCCAGCCAAGGATTTTATGACTATGTAAAAATATATTGTTATTCGTTGTTCTAATTGGACCTCCAGGTATTAAGGTCAGGAAATGAAATGTTTTAGATTGCTCAAGGGCTTGGAAAGCTGTTTTGGGTATATTACTATAAAGTTTCTTGGGACGATGGTATTTCGCATATTTGGGTATTTTTATTGGATTAAGAATTTTATCTGTTTTGACGTAATCATTGGGTACTTTATTAGTATTTTTATCCGATTTATTGAGGTCATTTGAAGCGACTTGTTTATTTGATTTATTGTGGTTATCTGAACAGGACAGAATGGCAATAAATATTGTTAAAAAAATGATGAGGGGTCTTTTCATAATAATTCTCTTTGTCGACAATCGATTATGGATTTCAATATACTGAAATATAATTTATTTTGGATTTTGGGGGAGATATTTTTTGAATTATTTTGAAACGCTTACTGGAAGGTAATATTTGTATATAGATAATTATTTAGGTATACCAATAATCTTTTAAAATTTGAATATGCGGACTTCAATTATAAAGGATTATCAGCATAGAAATAAATTATAAGAGTTGTCGGGATTAAAATCTATTTTCAGTAAAATAAATTATACAACAACCTTATCTTTTGTGTCATCTTTCTTTTTGCGGGCAGAAGGTCTTTTTTCACCTGCATTTTTTTCTAACCGGCGTTCAACAAGATGTTCCCATACAATTACAAGAGGACTTGCTATATAAATCGAACTGTAAGTACCGACAATAATTCCAATAAATAATGCAAAGGAGAGGTTTTCAAGGGCTTGTCCTCCCAAAAATAATATACAACCTACGGCGAATAACGTTAATGTCGACGTAATAATTGTTCTGCTGAAAGACTGGCTGATACTCTTATTGACAAGGGGTCTGATATCTTCGGTGTTCGTCAGTTCACGGTTTTCACGGATACGGTCAAAAATAATAATGGTATCATTTAAAGAGTAACCCATGAGGGTGAGAATAGAAACCAGGGTGGGGATATCCATTTCCCGATCGAAAAATAATACGAAAGCAAGGACTGCAAAGGCATCGTGAATTAATGCCAGAATAGCACCCACAGCATATTTGAGTTGGAATCTCAATGCAACATAAATTAATATAATAATTAGAACAAGAGCAGTAACATACCATGCCTGTTTTTTAATAGCAGCACCCTGAGTGGGATCATAAGTTGTTTCACTAATGATAAATCCATCTTCGACAGTATGACTTTTAATGGATGCTTTTGTAAATTTCTTTTTAATTTCTGTAAAGACTTGAATTTCGATATATGATTTTTTTTGGTCTACAGCGGACTTAACATTTACAGATCCTTTTTTACCACCAACATCGATGAGGAAGTTATATTCTCTAGGGCTTTCGGCATCGACCTTAATTCCTTTGATGTTTGCAACAGATTTCGTGGCTTCTGTAATATTTGTGTCTTCACCCAGATCAATACGATAATTGACTTCTTTATTAAAATAACGGGATGAGAGGGGATCAATTATATTTTTTCTGGCGAGGAGCTGGCTCAAGTTGACATTAAAGATATATTCATTTTTATTCTTGATTGGCTGGGTGATAGAAGCACCATATTTTTTTTCAAGCTTCTGGATAACGATTTTTTCACCGAGGTCAACACGAAACTTGATTCCACTGAGTTCATAGCGAATATTACCGATCACTTTCATTTGAGGGTATTTTGATTTCAAGGGATTGAACACCTTTTCGTCAAATACCGATTTAATAATTTTTTCATTAATATCTTTTTCTACAACGGATTTTAAGATGAATTCCTTTTTTTCATTCCCAATAGCCGTGATTTCGACATTTTCTCCAACGATTTTTTGTAGTTCAGAAATATCAGAGGGGACACCGATATCCACCTGAATCTGGCTACCACCCTGGAAGTCGATACCATAGCGGAATCCATCTTTTACAAAGAAAACTACGAAACCTGATAGAATTATTATAACTGAAACGGTGATAAAGTATCTACTATACCGCATGTAATCAAAAATCTTCACAATAAAACCTTTTACCGAAATAATTTAATTATACATAGACTTTCTTTAGTTTGAAAGTATCTTTTAGAAAGTCGAAAATAAGATGCGTCACAAAGAGAGCTGTGAACATACTGCTTATAATTCCCCACATCAACGTGAATCCAAATCCCTTAATAACGCCTGTACCAATTTGAGCAAGGACAAATGCGGCGATGATCGTCGTGATATTTGAATCAAAGATGGCACTAAATGCTTTTTTATATCCAATATCCACTACAGCGTGATGGGACTTACCTTCCCTAATTTCTTCCCGCATTCTTTCGAATATGATGACATTTGCATCCACTGCCATACCAATTGTTAGGGCTATACCAGCAATACCTGGTAGTGTTAGGGTGAAACCAAATGCTGATAAGATAGCAACAAGTACATAGACATTAAATACCAGACCCATTACAGCAATGATTCCTGATAATTTATAATATATGAGCATGAAAATTGTGATGACAGCCAGACCAACAATTACTGAAAAAATACCTTTCTGGATATTCTCCTTTCCCAGTTTAGGGCCGATTGTGATGGCATTTCTGAATAACAACTTAGCTGGGAGAGCTCCTGCTTGCAGGATAACTACTAATTTCTTGACTTCGTCTTCTGAAGATCTGCCGAGGGTGATTTGTCCTGAGGAATGGATAACACTTTGAAATCGTGGATCGCTTCTCACATTGCCATCCAGCACAATAGCCATTCTTTTGTGGAGATTATCACCAGATATTTTAGCCATTTTAACCCCACCGTCGTTATCCAGATTAAAATAGACGAGGGGCTGATTTGTTTTATTATCGAATCCTGAATGAGCACTGGTGAGGCGTTCCCCTTCAATTGATATTTTATTATAAAGGATTTCATATCCTAGGATTTGAGGAAATCCACGGCGATCAGTTTCAACGTAGGGGTATAAATTTGCACCTTTGATGTCTTCTGAGAGTTGAATTCCAGCTTCTTTAAAATCTTCTATAGCTTGTTCACGGAGAACAGGGGGTGCGTTTTTTGAAGGATCATATTTGACATATGTTTTATTAACATAGCCACTACCACGACCTGAACCTACGAGGTATTTTGAGGGGATACGATCCATCCATTCTTCATGGACAAGGTGGAAATTAAGATGACCTGCTTCAGTAATAGTTTTGATTGTGGTTTCAACGTCTTTTTTATTTAATCTGGGGAGTTCTACAAAGATAGTATCACCCAAGCCCTTAGAAATTGTTGGTTCTGATACACCGAATTTATCGATACGGGTGCGGATTAGCTTACTGGCATCATCACTGGATTTTGTCAGCTTATCTTCTATATCTTTGATATAGTCATCAATGCGTCTTTGCTTGAGATTATTAATTGGCTCACTGGAGGATTGATCTTTATAGTATTCTTTGAGTAGTTTCTCATCAACAGTTATTTTATTTTTATCAGGGATTTTTCCGTCTGAAATAATCTCTTCGATAGTATTGGTATCTTTGATCCCTGATGAGGCATAGTTTTTTCGTAGCCGACGGATGAGATCTTCCTTATCTACAGCGAAAGTGAGGTGAGTACCTCCATCGAGGTCAAGACCCATCTTTACAATACTATTTCTTTTCTTTTTAAAAGACTCAGCCAATCGGATATCTTCTTTAATTTGATTTGCTTTTTTAACCAGGGTGAGGAATTTAGGTTTCATCTCCTTTGTTTGATCACCAAAAATACGGTGTATAATTGTGTCATCGGTAGTTAGTAAATATTTTTCTTTGTATCGCTTTTCCTGAGATGGATTGATGTTAAAAATATATTCCTTTTCGTCTTTATCCTTGAGGCGTTGTTTTTTATTAGGAATCATTTGTCGGAGTTGAACGTAAATATCTGTTAATTCCTGATCTTTTTGAGCGAGTTCTGGATTTGTAAGATCGAATTTTTCCCGGGTTGCTTTATCTGTGAGATAGTACCATTCAACACTAGGATACAAGACATATCCACAAATTAACAGAACAGCGATGAAGACAAGAGTACGACTGGTTTTGGATTGCATAGGAAATATATCTCCATTTAATTAAATTTAAGGAATAAAAATAATTTGTAACCGAATAACGTATTTATAGGATTCAGGTTAAAAATCATAAATTATTATATATAGAAATAAATTAGCTCACTTCCCCTTTTGAGACGACGGCGGAGATTGCTGTTTTAGCGATTTCTACTTTGACTTCATCGGCTATTTTAGCTGTGACGACATTATCTTTGATTCCTATTACGGTAGCATAGATTCCACCAGCGGTTAGAAATCTGTCACCTTTTGTGAGAGTTTCAATTTGGCGTTGTAATTCCTTTTGTCTCTTTTGTTGAGGACGAATCATTAGGAAATAGAATATTGCAAAGATACCAACGATGGGTAGTAATTGAAAAATAAAATTATTGTCCATGAACAACTCCTGATTTATTGATTTAAATAAGAAATATAATATAATTTATTAATGGTTATCCGTGTTATGGTTATAAAACATCGTAACGTTAATTAAGTCAATTATTATAATTAACTTATAAATAATATAGCATTCTTATAAGGAAGTAATAATAATAAATATTCCAGAAAATGACAATTTTTTCTAATGAAAAGAAATATTAAAGGGGTATTTATATAATTAAGAATGTTGTAACGGTTTATATGATTTAATATACTGATGAATTTTGGGAGGGGAAAAAAAATAAAGGTGATCCCAATGACCACCTTTAGTCAAACTCTTTGATTAACATGCAATTAACCAATTAATCTAATAATCACCTAATAACTCTTTTCCTTGGATGATAAACAAATATTTAATATTTCTTATTTATCTGTTAAAATATATTCAATTTTTGTGCCATGTTACTAAATTATTTTATGGGTGTTAGTATATTATTATTTAAAGAATTAATTTATATCAGATTTTGGTGTCAGAATAAGGAGTGCATTTTTTACATAAATATTTTTGAGAGATTGTTTCATAATTTTATTATTTTAATTTTGGTAATGAAATATATCTTAATGCATTTTTATCATCACAACTGAATCTTTCCATGGGATTATGCATTTTTTGCAATATGTCTATGATTCATTGGTTAATATCTTTGATTTATTGCTATAGAATAGATTAAATAAATAGAATCTTAGAAGGGGCTTTATGGCATTCTTTTACAGTAAGATAAAACTCTGTTCCTTGATTGATAGCGGAATTATACCGGTATTTCCCTCCTATTTGCAGAGCCAGATCGTCAATGATATTTAAACCATAGGAAATATGCTTTCTTCTTGCGTTATGATAATCAAATCCGATACCATTATCCTTTACAGATATGGATAATATATCATTCTCATAACTCGCTTGTATATCAACATGGTTTGCTGAAGAGTGTTTTATGATGTTATTTAATATTTCCAGGTAGATATCCAGGATTCCATGGACTTTTTCCATATCTAAAACGTCTTTTATATAGAGTTTATCAGGTGTTACACTGAAGGATATATTATAAATCTTGAACATCAGCTCTGTGTGTAATTTGATCTCGTCTAAAAGCTTTTCCACTGTACATTCACTGTTATTTAATACAAACAAGATGTTACCACTCTCCCGGGTACAGTGTGTTAAAAGATTTTCTATTAGCTGAAGATTATTATACTTTTCAGGCTTTCGTATTTGATTGTGTAGATGTCCTCTTGCTGCTTCCAGTTTATTTTTCAGAGAATTGTGAATACGGGCAGTAATTCTAATCCTCTCCTGAACACTATGGTTTAATCGATTGTTTAATTCCTTTAACTGATTATAATAATAGGATATGTTCAAATGATTTTTCATGCGGGCTATCAATTCACCACGGGTAAACGGCTTTGTCAGATAATCATTAGCTCCACATTCAAGTCCCATTACAAGATCAGTTAGTTGATTCTTAGCAGTTAATAATATAATTGGTAGTTCTATAGCAGAATAAAATTGTCTTATATGGGTACAAACCTCATAACCACTCATCCTGGGCATCATGATATCGAGTAGTACAATATCAAAGGATTGATTATTAACAAGATTCAAGGCATCCTGTCCATTCATTGCGGTTACTACGGTATATTTTTCCATAGATAGATAATTCACCAACACCTGGAGATTCACCGGATCATCGTCAACAGCAAGAATATTCCCACGTCTTCCATCACTGGACTGAATAATTGATGTTTCCAAAGGACTTTCTGTCGATGGTTGATGAGATATTACCGCTACAGATTCATCGGATATCATGGGCTCATCTGTTATTTCTCCTTGAGGAACAGTAAAATAAAAATGACTACCCTGTCCTTTACTGGATTGAACACTAATTGAACCTCCATGAAGCTCTACAAGAGTCTTACTAATAGTCAATCCAAGACCGGTTCCACCATATAACCTTGCTATTCCAGAATCACCTTGTTGAAATGATTCAAATATAAGATCCAGTTTCTCTTCTGAAATACCAATCCCCGTATCCTTAACGCTGATCTCAACCATTTCTCCCGAAATATTAGCAGATATCTCAATAATTCCTTCTTCTGTATACTTAATGGCATTGTTGATCAGATTATGAAGGATCTGTTGAAGACGATTCTCATCCGCATAGATATACAATTCCCTATCTGAAACAAGATTCACAAGACGAACCGATTTATTATACAACAGGGGTTCAGAAATCTGGATCACCATGTCGACAAGGGGTTTTAACGGGATGTGTTTCTTTTGGAGGACAATATTCTTATGTTTCAGCAAGGAATAATCCAAAATATCATTCACTAAATTGGATAATCGCTTCCCGCTTCGGATCACCATATTGAGGATGGACTTCTGATGATCGTTCAATACTCCAGCTACCCCATCGATCATCGATTCAGACAAGCCGATAATCCCATTTAAAGGACTCTTCAATTCATGGCTGGTATTGGCAAGGAACTCATCCTTCAGATGATCTGCTTTGTGAAGATTCTCTATCGCCTGTCTCTGAGCAAGATCTCGTTCTTTTTCTACCGCTTTTATCTTATCAGAAAGGGCAATGGACAGTAATGATACCTGTATTATTGCTCCAATATGAGGAGAATTTAACGAAAGGATCGAAAACGGGATTAGACCCATATTTCTCAAAAACAATAATCCTATCCCAATGGGTAAAGAGAGCCATGATATGAGATAGAATTTTGATATAAATACTTTCTTTTTATTCAATAAAATAGCAAGGGGGGTTAAAATAAATCCTAGTAAAAAAAAATATATAAAAAATAGTGTATTCGCAAATGCTGCTTGACCTGAAAAGGATAATACAAGTTGAATAGTAAGGGGTATAAATAAAAATAATAAGATCTTATCCAAAACTGGTGAAATGGATTTTGTATCTAAAAACGATCGTGTAAATATATTAAAAAAAAGAGCTATCATTCCTAAATAAATAGAAATTAATATATTATAGTAACTAATATGAATCGATGTTAAATATAGAAAACGAAGTCCATAAAATTCTATTACAAATAAGCCATAGAAAAATACGATCATCAAGAAATATAAATAGTTCTTATCTTTAAGTCTAAAATAAGTAAATGTATTATAAAGCATTGCAAAAATCACTAATCCTAATAGCGTTCCAATAAGCACAGATTCCTTATTCACGGCGTGTTGAAATACACGTGGTTTCCATAAAACCATAGGAAATCGCATATTATTTCTTGTACTGACTCTCAGATAAATGTCTGTGGTTTGCTTATTTTTGAAATTAATAGGAAATAATGGAAAGCGATAAGGATAGGACCATTCTCTTAAATTAACTTTCCACCCTGCCTTCATTTCCTTTAATACAACACCATTATGTACTAAATATATTTTCGCTGTGTCTATAGATGGCGATTGGATCTCAAGATACCACCTTTCCCTGCCTGATACGTTCTGAATCCTTGCATGTACCCAATAAGTATCCTGGGTATATCCATAGTGGGGAAAGGGTTTATTCGGTTTCGAAAATCGCTTAGCATAATCTGGAGAGAGAATATCTTTTATCCCAAGACTATTTTTCTTATCCACTAAGTAATCATATTTCTTGAATAACTCTATCCTCTCCTGTCCATCCCGGATTATCACCCCATCCGATGAGAACAATGGACTACTCATTATAATAACAAAAAATACAGATATTAAAATAACCCTACAATAAGAATTTATTGTGCTGAGCATTGAAATTCCATAAAAACTTATTTTATTTCTAATTATTCTACTAATATAATAATTTTCTTATTAAATTTACTATACAATACAAAAAATATTATAAACATCCGACTATTCTCATGAGACATAAAATTGGATCTCAGCTATGGGATTTTTACGCCCCAATCTATGATTTTATCACCACAGCATTTCTAAAAACTGCTCGGATAAACTATATTCAGGAAGCCATTCAGATATCTCCACCAGAAACAGAAATTAATAATATTCTTATCATCGGTGGTGGGACAGGACAAGAAATCCATCTCATCGACCAGAATATCCCTATAACAATCATTGATTACAGCAAGACAATGATAAAAATCCTTGTTAGGAAAGCAAAAAATCATAATAATATAACAATCCACCGTATGAATGCACAGAAACTGGATTTTAATAATAATACATACCACCGAATCATCATGCCACTCATCCTTGCTGTATGTGAAGATCCTATTAAGGCACTCCAGGAAGCAGAACGTGTTTTATCTCCCGGGGGACGTCTTATTGTATTTGATAAATTCCTTCATAAAAATAAAAATCCCTCTCTCATCCGTAAATCCCTTAATGTCTTAACAAATCTTCTTGCAACGAATATTAATATCGACTTTCATCACTTAATTCAGCACACCCATCTTACGATAATTAAAGAAATCCCAGCTTTCTGGGGTGGACTATTCAAAATCTTTATCCTGGAAAAAAATCAGTGATCTACAAAAGAAATAATATATTAAAAATTCTCATTATCCTTAGTATAACGGTATTCTCAACTCATCTCTGGTCAAATACCCTGATCAATACAGTAAAAAATGGAGATATTAAAGAAGTAAATAACCTTCTGAAAACAAAAATCGACCTGGAACAACGGGATGATAACGGAAGAACTCCACTCCACTGGGCTATTTTAATGGGTCATGACGACATCGCTATTCTACTACTCAGTAAAAATGTCGATCCCAACGCAAAATCATATCATAAGGAAACCCCTATCCATTATTCCATAAGAAAAAAAAATGATAAAATCACAAAACTCCTCATTCAGTACAAAATAAATCTCAATGTCCAATCATCAAACGGTTATTCACCCCTTCATGAAGCTGTTTTACAAAAAAATCTCCCCATAATTAAACTCCTCATACAACAGGGTGCAAATCCTCTCCTGAAAACAAACGAAGGAAAATTGATAAGCCATTTCTCCGCTAAAATGGGATTCTTAAGTATCATAAAATATCTTCACAAAATAAAATACCCCTTAGACACAGAAGATCACTACAAAAAAACGCCCCTCCACTATGCCGTAAGTAATAAGCGTTTTAATACGGTAAAATTCCTCATAAAAATTGGATCAAACGTCAATCACACCGATATAGAAGCCTGGACCCCTCTCCACGAAGCTGTTGCACGTCGTTATAATAAAATTGTCAATCTCTTAATAGAAAATAAATCGAATATTAACGCAAAGGATAGCCTAGGCTGGACTCCCCTCCACTGGGCATCTGAAAGGGGTTTATATAAAACTGCAGCAAATTTAATTAAACATGGATCAGAGGTGAACGCGACAGATAATGATTTGTGGACTCCCCTCCACTGGGCATCGAAGAGAGGTCATTCTACTATTGTAAAACTCCTCATCCAACACGGTGCAGATCTTAAAAGCACTACAAAAAAGGATTTATATACCCCTCTCCATCTGGCAGTCCTCGATGCTAATTATAAAGTAGTTAAAATCTTATTAAAAAACAAAGCGGATGTCAATGCCATAACTGCTAAAAAAATGACCCCTCTCCATCTGGCTATTAAAAAAGGATTTATTAAAATCACGAAATACCTCATCAAATCCTCTGCAGATGTCAATAGAGCTGATTTCAGAGGACATACCCCAATTCACTACGCTGTCTATTTTAATCGATTTCGAATAGCGAATATTTTAGTAAAATATGGTGCCAATATCCATCAGAAGAGTAAATCAGGTAGGACCATAAAAAATTTTGCAAGGTCTGAAAAAATGAAGAAATACATATTTAAATTCTTTATAAAAAAATAGATTTACCTATTAAATTAATAATAAAAAAGAAATTCAAGAACCCATCATTGTAAAATACATAAAATAGTTTCCTATGTAAAAAGGCTGTAAAAAATTAATATTTCTTTTATAAATCCAATAGTAATTTGAAATAAAAAAGTTTATAAATAGTTATCAATTTCATTGACAACAGAATAAATTTATTTTATATTCAGAATAGTTTGAATTCCGAAATAAATTGTTATGGTAACCACATGTTGACATTTGATGAGAAGGCTGAAAAACTAAGGAGTTATATTGAGCAACTTGTCTATAATCTCAGAACAATCCAGTTCAACAGTATGACGGAAGTGGATCTTGATATAAATTATCAGGAAATCCAGGTAATCTGTTATCTTGGAAAACAAGAATCCTCTGTCAGTATGATGAAAGAGATTGCCGACTATATGAAATTAGCTTTGAGCACAATGACTGGGATCATTGATAAGCTAATTAATAAGAATTTAGTACGACGGTTTAGATCCGAAGAAGATCGGCGTGTTGTTCGTGTGGAATTAACTGAAAATGGTGCCAATATATATAAAATTAAGCTGGAATGGGATAAGCACTTTTGTATAAATATGCTCCGGCCACTCGATGAGGATGAACAAGATGTTTTCCTTTCATTAATGCAGAAAATAATCAATAAAGTACAGGGTTTAAATCATTGAAATTTATTATATCTATTATTGAAGAATGATTCGTGGTATAAAAATATATGAAATACTTATTGATATTAATAATAATTCTTGGTATTAACTCGATTATCTATTCTAAAAAGATATTTAATAATATTACTAAGAAAAAACCCATTCTAACACTAGAAGAATCTGTATTGATAGCCCTAAATAAAAATCCCAATTTGGTAAGTACGATATTTAAAATGAAAGCTCGTAGGCAGAATGTATATGAATACAAGGCAAATTTTTATTATCCCAGTATTGATCTTGGTTTGAAATATACATACACGGATATTTCCCCTGAACCAGGGCTTCCTGTTGCTCCGAATAAGTTCAGTACTTCTTTAAGCATCAATAAAATCATATATAATTTTGGTAAATTATCAGACCAGCTTTCTATATCAGAAAACAATTATCAATTAGCCGAAATAGACTACTTCCAGGCACGAAATGATCTGGTTAAGAATGTTAAAACTGCTTATTACACAGTATTATTTAATTGGAAAGCGTTGAAAGTCCGTAATGAAAATTATCAGGTTTCAAAAAATGTTGTAAATTACCAGAAAAAGAATCTTAGAGCAGGTAAAATCTTAAAAAGTGAATTCCTCAGAGTGAATATTCAATATCAAAATGATAAAATTCAATTAGACAAATCTATTACAAATTATATAAATTCAATAAATCACTTATACACATTGATGGGAATTAATACGGTGAAAAATTATAAGGAAATCCCTCATAGTTTCAAGGGACAGTTTTCAAAATATCTGGGTAGAATAAATATTAAATTTCAAAAGACCCTTGAAGAAGCTATTAATATAGGACAATGGTATCGCCCAGAAGTAAAAAAATTTGTTATACAAATGAAAAATAACCAATTAAATCAAAATATATCTGATACAGGCTGGAAACCCGTTGTTAGTGTATTTAGCAATGTGCAGTCAGACTATACTCAAAATACTGTATTAACACAAAAAGGTTATGGACTTGGGGATTATAAGATGTCAACTACATTTTCAATTGGAATACAGATGAGTTTTTCACTAACAGATTTTCTTTTCCCAAAATCAAAGGCACGAAGTCAGGCAAAGGGTTTTCATCATGAAGCTCAGAGTACTTTTTACCAGTTACAAGCAATGAAAAATCAGATTAAACAAGAGATTACTCAAAATTATTTATCTCTTAAAGAAGCCCAGAGGGATGCAAAACGACAGCAATCTATTTTTAATATGGCAAAAGAAAATTTTAAAATCTCTACAAAACAATACCAAACAGGAGTTCTTGACTATCTAAACTATAGAGATATAGAACTACAATACTTTCAAACTCAATTATCCTTCTATCAAGAGTTATATAATTACTATATAGCTTTACTGAATTTAATTCACTCAATGGGAGAGTATTTAAAATAAAATATATAAAAATATCTTTATAATAAGGGTTAAATAAGTCTATGGGTATATATAAAATAAATACTAAGCTATGTTTCATTTCACTGATAGTTATTTTTTCAATTCTGAACTGTAAAAAAAAGGAAATGAATAAAAAAATCATTGATAGATCAGTTCGTGTGCAGGTGCAGCTAGCTAAAAAAAAGCTACTAAAACCATATATTGAGGCTACTGGTACTTTAAATCCTAATGACACTGTAACTGTCAGTGCAGAAATAGATGGAATATTAAAATCTGTCAATGCAGACGAAGGGACACTGGTATCAAAGGAGACTCTATTGGGGGAAATAAATCCTGTAGATTATAAACTATCTGTTGATCAGGCTGAAGTTATATTACAGCAAGCCAAAGCTAAACTGGAAAATGATAAAATTGAATACTCGCGTGAAAAAACCCTGTTATACTCCAATGCAACTACACGTCAAAAATATGATCAGGTGAAAACTCAGTATATAACATCAAAATACGAAGTAGAAAAAGCACGTGTTGCCCTTGAAATCGCTCGGGAAAAACTTTCTAAAACTAAAATCTTTTCTCCTCTAAATGGAGTCGTAAAATCTAAGAAAGTATCAGCTGGAAATTATGTTCGAAACGGTACTGAGCTATTTACTATATTGGATAATAACCCTCTGAAACTTAATTTCAATATATCAGAAAAAGATATTAGTCTTATCAGTATTGGACAGAATGTCGTTTTTAAGGTAAGTGCCTATCCTAAAAAAGATTTTCACGCACAAGTCTCTGTAATTTATCCAAATCTTGATGAAAAAACACGTACTGTTCAAGTTGAAGCCCTTACACGCAATCCATACGGAATTTTAAAACCTGGTTTCTTTGCTAAAGTTATTTTATACCTTGGTGATCCAAGAAATATTATTGTTGTTCCTATCACTTCTCTGACTTATGAAGATAATCTTGTGAAATTGTTTACTATACAAGGAAAAACTGCAAAGGAAAGATTTGTTAAAGTGGGTAATAAATATGATGAGGTAATTGAAATTACAGAAGGTCTGAAAGAAAATGAGAAAATCGTCATTGTTGGTCAACAAAACTTGTCTGATGGCGTAGTAGTGAAAATCGATCCTCAAAATGATTTAATTAAACCAAGGGATTAACAAGATGTTACTTGCTGAAATCTCAATCAAACGTCCAGTATTTGCTACAATGATGATTGCATCCCTTGTCACACTTGGAATTGTAAGCTATCCAAGTATAGGCGTAGATTTATTCCCAAAGGTAGATGTTCCGGTCGTCACTGTAACGACTGTTCTTAAAGGAGCAAGTCCAGAAATCATGGATGTTGATATCACAGATAAAATAGAAGAAGCTGTTAGCACAATAAACGGTGTGAATAGCATTTCATCAAATAGTATAGAAGGAAAATCTGCTGTCATCATAGAATTCTTTTTAGAACGTAACATTGATCAAGCTGTACAGGACGTTCGTGAGAAAATATCAATAATTCGATCCCAGTTACCATCCGATATCCTGGAACCAGTTATTATGAAGGTTGATCCAGATGCTGTTCCAGTACTTTGGTTAAATCTAACTGGTCGGAAATCTGTTCGTGATCTTTCAACTTATGCCGATGAAATTCTGAGTAGCCAAATACAAAAGATACAGGGAGTAGGGGCTATTCAAATGGCCGGTATAAGACGAAGACAGATTAGAGTCTCATTAAACACTACTAAGCTCACAGCATATAAAATCACTGCTCAGGATGTTGCTCGTGCTCTCAAACGGGAAAATGTAGAATTGCCAGGTGGTCGTATAGAAACTCAAACAAAAGAATATTCCATTAAGGTAAAAGGGGAATTCAATTCACCTCAGGAATTTAATGAACTTATCCTGGGTTATTTTAATGGAACTCCTGTCAAACTGAAGGATGTTGGACGTGCAGAGGATTCTAAGGAAGAAATGAGGTCTATTGCCCGTTTCAATGGGGAACCAGCCATTGCACTTGGTATTCAAAAACAGTCTGGATCAAACACTGTCGAGATTGTAGATCGGATAAAATCAGAATTAACAAATATACAAAAAGTCTTACCTCCTGGAATGTCAATTAGTATTAGTTTTGATCAATCTGTATTTATAAAACGTTCTATCAATGAGGTAAAACATCACCTTGTATACGGAGGATTCTTTGCTGCACTAGCTGTATTTTTATTCTTAAAAAATATCCGAATTACATTAATTAGTGCCCTAGCCATCCCAACTTCTATAATTGCCACATTTTTCATAATTTATATCTTTAAATTCACATTTAACAATATGAGTATGCTTGCACTCACTCTCTCAATAGGTATTCTCATCGATGATGCTATTATCGTTATTGAAAACATCCATCGACACATGGAAATGGGTATTCCTCCCAAAAAAGCGGCACTGATTGCCACTTCAGAAATAGGTCTAGCTGTTATGGCAACAACTCTTGCTGTTGTAGCAATATTTTTACCAGTCGGTTTCATGAAAGGGATGATTGGAAGATTCTTTATGCAATTTGCCCTAACAGTCGTTTTCGCGGTATCTGTTTCACTCTTAATTTCATTTACACTAACACCAATGCTAGCTGCAAAATTCCTTAAAATAAGACATAATTACACCCCAGGAACTATTAAATGGCGACTGAAGCAAATATCTGACTGGCTTGATAAGCCTTATTTAATTATGGAAAAGGTATACAAACATATATTGATATATGCTCTAAGACATAGAGCAATTGTAGTGTTGCTGGCTATTGGAATTTTCGCTTTCAGTATGTATATGACAAAATTTATTGGTAAAGAATTCATTCCACCTGAGGACCAAGGTACTATTATCCTCAGATTAGAGGCTCCTATCGACTATTCAATAGAAGAATCAGATAAGATGTTCAAAAGAGTTGAAAAATACCTGAAATCTTTTCCTGAGATTAAAACTGCATTTTATGGACTTGGGCTTGACCAGGGTGACATTAATAAAGGAACTATGTATATCACATTTATACCAAAATCACAAAGGAAAAAAAATCAAGAGCAGTTAAAAAAGGAAATCAGACTAAAGTTAATTCCAATTACTGGATTGAAAGCTACTGCAGAAGATGTTTCTATGTTGGGTGGTGGTTTAAGACAAGTTCCTGTCCAGGTAAACATCAAAGGACCTGATTTGACAGTTTTACAAAAACATACAAATAATATCGTTAAACGAATATCGAAGATACCTGGTTTTGTTGATATTGATACTTCTATTCAGCAGGGTAAGCCTGAATTGAGAGTTTATGTAAATCGTGATAAAGCAGCTGATCTTGGCGTTAATATATCCACAGTTACTGAAGCCATTAATCTCCTTATTGGTGGAGAAGTAGATGTTACAAAATATAAGGATGAGAAACGGGGAAGAAGATATGATGTTCGTATGCGCCTTTATCAAAAAGATAGAATGAATCCACTGGATATTAAAAATATCTATGTACGCTCAAATGATGGTCGTCTCATAGAGCTATCCAGCATTGTTGATATTAAAGAAACGGGAGGTCCTAATCTGATTAGCCGTGCGGATCGCCAAAGAGCAATTATGTTATATGCAAATCTGGATAATAAGCCCCTTGGAGAGGCTATGGAACAGGTAAAATCAATTATGGGTAAAGTTCTTACAAGGGAATACACTGGTAAATTCAGGGGAAGATCAGAGCGAATGGCTGAATCCTTCCAATATCTCATGTTTGCAATTGTATTAGGTATAGTGATGGCTTATATGATACTGGCATCCCAGTTTGGTAGTTTTATTCATCCCTTTACTATACTATTATCTATGCCATTTTCATTTATAGGAGCCTTTACAGCTCTTTTAATTGCAGGAATGACACTCAATATATTTAGTTTTATAGGGCTAATCCTATTAATGGGTCTTGTTAAAAAGAATGCTATTCTATTGGTTGATTATACAAATACCCTAAGATCCCAGGGAATGGAAAGAAGAGAGGCTATAATTCATGCAGGTCCTGTTCGACTCAAACCAATTTTAATGACTACTATAGCAATGATCTTTGGAATGCTTCCAATAGCTATTGGTATTGGCGAAGGGGCTGAAACCCGTGCTCCTATGGCTGTTACAACTATAGGTGGTCTGATCAGCTCTCTATTCCTAACTCTAATTGTTATTCCTGTTGTTTATGATCTATTCGATTCAGGGATTCAATGGGTAAAATCCTTAAGAAAGCAATCTGTAAAGGACAATTAAAATGAAATCCATTTCAAAATGTCATCCTAAAATCACAAATTCTACTTTAAGTCCAAGGAATTAAACCAATGTGGTTAGCTGATACTTCTATTAAAAGGCCTGTCTTTGCAACGATGATGATAGCATCCCTTGTCATACTTGGTGTTGTCAGTTACCCAGATATTGGTCTTGATCTGTACCCGAAAGTAGATTATCCAATGGTCACCATTACAACGACACTCAAAGGTGCAAGCCCGGAGATCATGGATATTGATGTTACAGACAAGATTGAAGAAGCTGTAAATACTATAAACGGTGTCAAGAGTATATCTTCAAGTAGTACAGAAGAAACATCTGTTATCACAATAGAATTTATCTTAGAGAGAAATATTGATCTTTCTGTACAAGATGTCCGGGAAAAAGTTTCTTCCATTCGTTCCTTACTACCCAAAGATATCCTTGAGCCAATTATCCAAAAGGTCGATCCAGACGCAACCCCTATACTCTGGTTAAATCTAACTGGTCGAAAATCCGTGCGTGATCTATCAACTTATGCTGATGAAGTCCTTAAAAACAAGATTCAAAGAATAAATGGTGTAGGTGCTATTCAATTATCAGGTCTTCGACTCAGACAAGTTAGAATATGGCTTAGTATTGATAAATTATCAGCCCACCAAATTACAGCTCAGGATATATCAAATGCCTTATCTAAAGAAAATATTGAATTACCTGGTGGACGAATTGAAAGTAAGACAAAGGAATACGGTATCAAAATCAAGGGAGAATTTCGATCCCCACAACAATTCAATGAACTCATCATAGGATATGACAAGGGTACGCCAATTCGTATCCAAGATGTCGGTAGAGCAGAAGATTCTATGGAAGAGAAGAGGTCCATCGCTCGTTTCAATGGGAAAACTACTGTGGCACTTGGTGTTCAAAAGCAGTCTGGTACAAATACTGTTGCTGTAATAAAATTAGTAAAGAAAGAACTGGAAAACATAAAAACAACATTACCACCAGGAATGGCTATTGACATTAGTTTTGACCAATCTACATTTATACAGCGTTCTATCAATGAAGTAAAAACACATCTAATATACGGTGGAATCTTTGCTGCATTAGCTGTTCTATTATTTTTAAAAAGTTTTCGTATTACTCTTATTAGTGCCCTTGCCATCCCTACATCTGTTATAGCAACATTCTATATGATATATTTCTTTAATTTCACATTCAACGATATGACCATGCTAGCTCTCTCCCTCTCAATTGGAATATTGATTGACGATGCTATCATTGTGATTGAGAATATCCACAGGCATATTGAAACAGGTCTATCCCCAAAAGAAGCTTCTTCAAAAGCTACATCCGAAATCGGTTTAGCGGTTATGGCAACCACAATGGCTGTTGTAGCTATATTCCTCCCTGTGGCTTTTATGAAAGGGATGATCGGACGATTTTTCCTACAGTTTGCCCTCACTGTAGTTTTCTCTGTAATGTTCTCATTATTTGTTTCATTCACACTTACACCGATGTTATCATCAAAATTCCTTAAAAGAACACATCATAGCGACCCTAGTTACCATAAAACATTGATTGGTAAAATATCTGATCTCATTGAAAAACCATATTTCTTACTAGAAAATATGTACCGAAAGACCCTTGACTTGGCATTGCGTCATAGAATAATTGTTATCACATGCACCATTATTATATTCATACTAAGCCTCTATCTCACCAATTTTATCGGAAAAGAACTCATTCCACCTGAAGATCAGGGATCTTTTATAATTCGTTTGGAGGCCCCTATTGACTATTCCATCGATCAGTCCGATAAAATGTTTAATAAAGTAGAGAATTATCTTAAATCATTACCGGAAGTCAAATCTGTATTCTATAGTTTGGGGACAAATCAGGGTGAAATTAACAAAGCGACTATGTTTGTCACACTCACCCCAAAGATTCAGCGTAAAAGATATCAGGATGAATTAAAATCTATTGTAAGAAAGAAACTAAATAATATTGTAGGATTGAAAGCAAGTGCTGAAGATGTTACCTCTTTTGCCGGTGAAGGACAAGAACGCCAGGTGCCGATACAACTAAGTATAAGAGGCATAGATCTGAAAGTATTAGAGCATCTTACAAAAAAAATATCAGCTGAAGTCAGAAAGATAAAGGGATTTGTAGATATTGATACCTCACTAAAATCGGGTAAACCAGAACTAAGAGTATTTATAAATCGTGATAAAGCTGCTGATCTATCTATAAACGCCGCAACTATTGGTGAAGCTATTAATTTCCTTATAGGTGGAGAAGTTGATATTACGAAATACAAGGATGAGAGGAAGGGAAGGCGGTATGATGTACGCGTAAGGCTGTTCCATAAAGATCGGAGTGATCCAAAAGATATTGAACAAATTTACGTAAGATCCAATGATAACAGATTGATTAAACTACAAAACATTATAGACATTAAAGAAACAGGTGGTCCCAATGTCATAAATCGCGTAGATCGACAGAGAGCCATCACTCTATTTGCCAATCTTGAAGGAAAGACCCTTGGACAAGCTAAACAAGAATTGGATAAGATCCTATCAAATGTCCTATCTTTCGGTTACTCGGGTCGATACAAGGGAAGTGCTGAGCTGATGTCTGAATCCTTCCAATACCTCTATTTCGCATTAATCCTTGGAATCATCCTAGCCTATATGATACTGGCATCCCAGTTTGAAAGTTTTATTCATCCCTTTACTATTCTACTCTCCATGCCATTTTCATTTATTGGTGCCTTTGGTGCTCTATATCTTGCCAACATGACCCTGAATATTTACAGTTATATTGGACTTATTCTATTAATGGGTTTAGTGAAGAAGAATGCTATCCTGCTTGTAGACTATACCAATACCCTTAGAAACCAGGGAATGGAGCGTAAAGAAGCTATTTTAAAGGCAGGACCTGTGAGACTTAGACCTATCCTAATGACTACCATGGCAATGGTATTTGGTATGCTTCCTATAGCACTCGCAACAGGTGAAGGGGCTGAAAGCCGTGCTCCTATGGCTGTTGCTACTATTGGTGGATTAATGAGCTCTCTGTTTCTGACTCTCATAGTAGTTCCCGTGGTTTATGACCTGTTTGATGAAATTCAATCCCGATTTAAGTCTAAAAATATTGATGAAGACGAGGACGAGGTATTGATTCCTCAGTAAATTCCTCATTTGAACAAAGAATAGACTATTCAACGACAATTCACAAAATATTTAATACCAATTTCCATATATACCAATAACTTCTAATTCGGTTGGTGAGCGGAGTCGAACCATTCGTTGGATATTTCAAAATCAGAAGATTTTCAGTGTACATCCGATATAAATTATTTCAACAGAAAAGATTAACTAAATTATACAGGAAACATGGACATAACAAGATCTATAGTTATATTAAATCAATTAAATATTATAATTTATATATTAATATCATGAATTGATAATTTTTTAATGACAAATCATAATTATCTGTTATATTATTTAAATGAAAAAAATGAAACGTATTATTAAGGAGTATCTATGAAACGCATCCTACCTGTAATCCTGTTGTTATTGATCACTGCCATCACCTGGGCTAAACCAGAGGATAATCTTATACAAGCTATTAAAAATAAGTCTCTCACTCAGGTTAAAAGTATTCTTGTTGAAAATGATTATGACGTAAATTCATTTGATAAAAAAGGATGGACTCCACTTCACTGGGTATCTTATTATGGTGGATACGATATAGCAAATTATCTTATTGAATCCGGTGCAAATGTCGACGCCAAATCAAAATATTATTTCGCAATTTCTACTAAATACGAATATCCCATTCACTCCACCCCTCTTTTAATTGCTGCTGAACAGGGACATAGTGATATCGTCCGATTACTTATCCGTAAAAATGCCAATATCTGGGCAAAAGATGCAAGAGGGCTTACCCTGATGCACTCAGCTGCAGGAGGCAATTTGCACTGGCTTATTTCCTATCTGATTAAAATTGGTGCCAATATCAATGTGCAGGATAACAACGGATACACACCCCTCCAGGCAGCGGCTGATTTCAATAAACTCAATTCTATAAAATATCTTATCAAAATGGGTGCTGTCATAGATGCAAACAATCAAAGATCCTATTCTCTTCTCCACTCAGCCTGTTCAGGAGGATCACTATGGTTTGTAAAGTACCTCTTAAAAAAGGGTTTTAATATAAATGGTATTGATAATAATACCGCAAGCCCTCTGGATTTCGCTGTTCAGCATAATCATATTCATATAGTCAATTATTTGTTAAGTCGGGGTGCTAAGATAGATCCAACCCGTTTCCAATGGTCACCTCTCCACACGGCTGTTATTACCAATAATCTCAAACTGGTAAAGCAATTTGTTCAAAAAGGCCTTGATATTAACTTAAAATCCACAAGTTATTATAGAGTCCTTGGTAAAAACTTTCAACCCGGTGAAACCCCACTCAGCCTCGCTGTACAAAATGGAAATTATGAAATCACAAAATACCTTATCGAGAAGGGTGGCAAAATTGATTTTAAATACCTTTTCAATAACAATTTGATTCATATTTCCGCTAAGAGTGGTAATTTTGACCTCCTTAAATTATTATTAAAAAAAGGTGTTCCACTCAAAGACACCAATAATCAGGGTTTTAACGCTCTGCATTTCTCAGCTGAAAGTGGAAGCATTAAAATCGCACAATATCTGCTTAAAAATGATTTTGATGTGAACAGCCTGACTCAAAATGGTGAATCTCCACTCATCCTTGCAGTTAAGCACAACAAACCTGAAATGGTTCAATTCCTCCTATCTCATGGTGCGAATCCTAATATCGTCGATAGATACAAGACAAGCCCCATTAAAGTTGCTGTACAATACAATTTGACAAAAATTATTAACATTCTCATGCAATATAAGGTAGAAACCAAAACCACTTATTACGGAAACCGAAATCTCCTTCACGATGCCGCAAATTCAGGAAATCTTGATCTGGTTAAAAAATTACTGAGCATGGGTTTTGATATAAATTCCAAAACAACTTACAATAAAACTCCTCTGCACGATGCTGTCTATTCCGGAAATTATCAACTAGTGCAATATCTTGTAAATAATGGTGCGAATATCCATACTGAAGGAGATTACGCAAAATGGCAACCCATCCATATTGCCGCATTCTACGGATATACTAAAATTGTTAAATTATTTTTAGATAAAGGGGTTAAAGTAGATGTCGTTGATGGATATGGATACACACCCCTTATCAGAGCAGTCAAAAGTACAAGTACAAAAACAGTTGAATTACTCCTATCTCATGGTGCAGATATTAATAAAACCATCACATCAAATAATCGTTCCGCGTTGATTGAAGCTCTCGTTAATAAGTCTAAGTCAATTGCTCTCTACCTGATCAATAAGGGTGCAAATATTAATCATCAAGATAACTATGGATATACAGCTCTCTATTTTGCAACATACAACGGATTTTCTTCTATCTCCCGTTTATTATATCAAAAAGGTGCTAATATCCTTGTGGAAACAAAACGAGGTGAAAACCTCCTCCACGCAGCTACTCAGGCTGGCACCAAATGGATTGTCATTGAAGCTATTAAAAAAGGTATAGATGTAAATAAAAAACCTTTTTATGGGAGATCTCCTATAGAAAATGCTTTGTACTTTTCAAATTTAAATATTGCTAAAATATTAATTGAAAACGGTGTCGATATCAATTCAGCTATCCCATATTCCAAAAAAAATATTCTCCACATAGCTGCTGAAAAAGAAAATCTAAGAATTGCTCAATTCGCTGTTTCAAAGGGAATAGACATCAATTCAACAAATTCTTATGATCAATCAGCTCTGCATGCCATCTCTCAAAAAAAATTCTCGTCCCCACAAGGTGTTGCTATAGCAAAATTACTTATAAATAGCGGTATAAATATTAATAGTCAAGATTATTATAAAAATACACCCCTCCATCATGCTGTTCAAAACTCAAATTTACCTGTCATCAAACTGTTAATTAAATATAAAGCTGATACTAACATTAAAAATAAAGCAGATCGCTCCCCCATATCCTTAACTAAAAATAGTTATATCATTGCTATACTAAAAAAAGCAGGTGCAAAGCCAAATCCGGTAATCGAACTCTTCGACGCCATCCACGATGGTAACTCTAAACTTGTTATTAAGTTATTAAATCAAGGACTAAATGTAAATACCACAGCACAAAATAACATGAAGCTCACCTACTACAAAATGTATAACAATATACAGCCCCTTCACTTCGCAGTATATAATGGTCAAAAAAATATCGTTAAATTCCTCTTACAAAAAAAAGCTGATGTCAATGCCAGAATAACAGATGACTGGACCCCACTCCACATCGCTTCCCAAAAGGGATATTTAGAAATTGCAAAAGAATTAATTGATCACGGTGCAAAAATAAATTCCAAATTATCTGGCACTTACTACACAAAAGATCAAACTCCACTCCATCTTGCTGCAAAACAAGGAAATATTGATCTGGTTCAATTACTTATTTCAAAAAACGCCCAAATTGATGTTGTGGATGGAAACGGAAAATCATCCCTATTCTATTCTGTTGAATCAAATCATAGAGACATAGCAGAATATCTTATTGATAATGGTGCAAATATCAATATTATTGATAGATACAAAACAAATCTCCTTCAACTCGCAATTCAGAAAAGAAATAAAGACCTCGCTATCTTCCTCATAAACAAAGGTGTAAATATCCATGTCCAAAATTATTCAGGAGATACTCCCCTCCACACCGCCTCAGCAACAGGGGAACTCGATCTTGTAAAAGTACTCCTTGAGAAAGGTGCAAATCTTAACAAAACAAATAAATATGGTATGATTCCCCTCCACTCCTCTATCAATTATAATTCAAACGTCGTACTTGTAAAATTCCTCCTTGACAAAGGATCAAACGTCAATGCCAAGACTTCCTATGGAACAACTGCACTTCACATCGCTGTCTATAATAATCAGGCAAAGGTTGTTCAGCTCCTCATTAATGCCAAAGCAGATCTCAATGTTTCGGATAAATATAAAAATACACCTGTTGACTATGCCAAAACAAAAGAAATACAGCAGCTTCTTGTTAATGCAGGTGCTAAACTTAATCTAAACAAAGAATTATTCAAGGCAATTAACAGCAATGATCTTAAACAAGTCCAGGAACTCATTAAAAAAGGCGCCAAAGCTGATGCAACAACAGATCTGCATTCATTCTTTGGATCAACGACAAATTGGAGCACTCTTCACGCTTCTGCTTCCATTAAAAGCTTTGCTATTACACAATTTCTCATTTCAAAAGGTGCTGATGTTAATAAGAGAAATAGTGCTGGATTCACACCAATCTACTTCGCCATTGGAACCGATAATAAACAAATCGTAAAACTCCTTATCAAGCATGGTGCAAAGGTAGATGTCCAATCTGATTATGGTGTCTCTCCCCTTCATGTCTCAGCATATAACGGTAATGTCGAAATGGCAAAATTCCTCCTCAAAAATGGTGCAAGACTTGATGTCAAAATGAATAATGACTGGTATCCCATCCATTACGCCTGGTTAAGAAATAAACCTAATATGGTAATCTTCTTTATCAATCAGGGAGTTTCCCACGAGGTTAAGTTATACGGAAATACTTTATTACACTGGGCTGCACAAAATGGATATACTGATCTCATCCAACTCCTCTTAAAAAAAGGCATAAACGTCAATGCCACTAACCTCCAGGGAGCTACACCTATCGATCTGGCAAAGAATCTACTCATAAAGGAATTACTCCTGAAGTCCGGTGCTAAAATCAATATTAATTATGAATTATACAAACTGATCTCGACAAACAATTTCAAAAAAATCTCTGAATACCTCAACAACGGCGCCGATCCAAATTATAAACCCTCTAAAAATCATGAACCTATGCTAATTACAGCCATCAAAAGAAAATCCTTCAAAACCGCAAATCTTTTAATTGATAAAGGCGCAAATGTCAATGAAATCTATGGTTATTCCAAATTAACCCCTCTATTCACAGCCATTCAAAATAACGCAGTTTCTGTTGTTAAAAAACTCATCGAAAAAAATGTAAATCTCAATCAAACCACAAATTTATACATCACCCCCTACATGAAAAAATACTTATTTAAAAATGTTTCACCTCTCCATCTCGCTGTCTATTCAAAGAATTATAAAATCACCCAACTCCTTTTAAAAAATAATGCTAATTTAAATCAGCAGGATGAAGAAGGCAGAACTCCATTAGATATTGCTACAGACAAAAATATCATAAAACTTTTAAAAGAATCAGGGGCTAAATTCAATATTAATTTCGAACTCAGAAAAGCAGCCCTCGAAAATAATATCGGAAATGTAAAAGATCTTCTCTCACAAGACGCTGACCCAAATAATAAAGGATCTCAGGGTGATATAGCTTTAATCCACGCTGTTGAAAATAAAAATGGCGAAATGATTAAACTCCTCATCCAAAAAAAATCCGACACCAATGCTGTCCTTAAAAATTATACATTTAAATCTCCTTCTAAAACTTGGTATGATCAGGAAGTCTCCATACTCCATATCGCAATTAAAGTAGGAGATATCAAAGTAGTTACTTTCCTCCTGGCAAATGGCGCTGTCGTGAATCAAAGCACAAAACGGGGGTATACACCACTCCACGTCGCTGTCATCTATGAAAATATCCCGGTTATCAAATTACTCATCAATAAAGGGGCATCCATTAATGCGAAGGATGAACAAGATAACACTCCCTTAAATCTCACACAAAATGAAGAAATTAAACAACTTCTAATAAAATCAGGCGGCAAAGAAAATCCTGTTATTCGTTTCTTCCAGGCATTAGATGAAGGGAATACAGACCTGATGAAAAAACTAATTGCCGATGGTGTTGATATTAATGTTACAAATAAAAAAGGATTTGCCCCACTTCACATCGCAATTCAAAAAGGGGATCTGAATCTGGTTAAAATCTTTCTGGGAGTTGGTGCTGACCCAAATATCCCTGTATCGAACAAGTGGTGGTACCAAATGACTCCTGTTCACATGGCAACCCATTATAATCACCCAGAAATATTAAAATTACTTATTGATAAGGGTGGGAAGGTAAATCTTAAATTATCAAATGGATCTACAGCTATTGACCTTGCAAAATCTGATGAAATCAAAGAAATCCTCAAAAAAGCTGGAGCTAAATCAAGTCTTGAACTAGCAAATATCGATCCAAAATTAATGGGAAGTTATAAAGCCCTCAAAATCACCCCAATGAATCAAACCATTGGAAATATTGTTATATCAAATCTAGATGGAAAAAATATTCCCATAAAAAATTACAAAGGAAAAATCATATTTCTTAATTTCTGGGCAACATGGTGTCCCCCCTGCGTTCAGGAAATGCCTTCAATGGAAAAACTCCATAAAGCTATGAAAAATGATAACTTCGTAATGCTTGCTGTTTCCCTCGGTGAAAAAAAATCGGTTGTTGAGAATTTTCTAAAATCAAAAAACTTCACATTCCCCATATTCTTGGATCAAAGAAACTCATTGGGAAGTATGTTTGGTGTTTCAGCAATTCCCACTACCCTGATTATCAATAAAGAAGGAGTGATAATAGGAAAGACAGTTGGTGCAAGAAATTGGGGTGATAAAAAATCCATTGAATTCTTTAAGCAGTTGGCAAAATAAATAATCTAATTATAAAACTCATTCAGCCAGGATTAAATCCATATCTCTGGAAGAATGAGTTCTTTAGTATAAAAAATCAAATCGATCTTGCTAATACAAAAATCACAGTCCGCTTAAAAATAATACTGTAATCCCAGGTTTAAACGTCAATCCATAAAGTTTTTCACCAATATATAATATTGAAAAAAAACGCGAAGGTACTACAATAAAAAACTGATTAAACACTTCGAATTTTAAATCCAAATGACCACCATAATAAAAATTATAAGCCGTACTCGACTCTTCCTTCAAAGGACCAAACGACCCAACCTTCTGAAATGTGAAAGCATAACCCGCATCGACTCCCAAGGACATCGAAAAAAACTTCATCTAAAATAGATTATACTTAAGTCCTAACGACGGAATAATTATATTCAATGTGAGATCTCGTTTCGTATTATCGGGAATCGAAGACATATTAAAATACTGAACATTCTTGAAAAAGCCCCAACAGGCATCATGATCCCACCAAATGCGCTCAACTCAATATTATTAGCCCGGATATATTTTTGAATCAGAATAAAATTATTATTCCGGTCATTAAAACCAACTCTCTCTTGAACTGGAAGGATCTTCGGCTGTTGATTAAGCCTCTCATGAGCATGTTTCCTCTGATTGGGGTGCAACTCTGCAAGAAATGCAAGATACTCTACATACTGCTTCCCATCCACAAACACCAGAGATCCCCCCTCATCTCCATGACCGCTGTAAGTAATAATCACAGAATAATTCTTTTTTTCTTCACCACCTCAACAAACTTCTTAAAACGACTAATAAATTCATCATAGGTGAGATTATAATTCTCAAAAATATTCTTCTTATCCACCTTGGAGTATTTTTCAAATATCCTGCTCAATAATAAAACATCATTAGCACATTGAGCTAAAGGAGCAAACCCTGAACGCCGTTGATATTTATCATTCCAAATTAAAAATACAAAGGCATCAAGCACCCTCCAAACAATTTATTTTAAAAAAACATTATTAACAACAGCACCAAACTTTCTTTAAAATCACCCAAGACAGGAGAAACTTATAAGAAAATCACAACCCAATATTAAAATTTGCATATCATATTGTTCCGTATGGCAAGCCTTCAGCCTTGCCACCTCACTGCCACTCTGAATTCCCCTTGTCATCCTGAGGCTCTCGAAGGATGACTACCGTCTTGTGGACTATACCTCTGACTCAACCGAACCAACCCATCATAATACCCCTAAACAAAGCCTCTTTCTTCGCCCTCGACCACTTCTTAATCTGCTTCTCCCGACCAATCGCATCATTGATATCGCCAAACTCCTCATAAAACACCAACTGAACAGGATGTCGGGGATAGGTATAACATTTATTATCAACTCCATGATGATGTTCTTCTAATCGCAATTCAATATCATTCGTCACCCCGGTATAATAGCTTTCATCGTTGCACCGGAGAATATAAACAGAATATGTTTTCATCCTAAAATCCTTTATGCCCGCCCCCGTCACCCTGAGGCTCTCGAAGGGCGACAACACCCAGTCATGGATTCGAGAGCCTCACCATGACAGTTTGTAACCTCTCCATAACAAACCCCTACCTGATCCACTCAAAGGATGATTCCATAATCACCGACTAGCAGCCAGTAATCTTTCGTATTCATCATGATGTCCTATCCAAACCCAGATCATATCCTCCTCATCTTCAACCGCTAATGCCCTGTAATGATCATCCACCCTGACGGACCACAGTGATCCTATTTTCTTGAAATGTAAGGAAGGATGTTTTGGATTCTTCTTCAATAAATTGAACTTCCTGTTTGACAATTCCTGAACATGTTCAGGAAGATTATTAAAGCATTTCCAGAATCGTCGGGATGTGAAGTGCCTCATAAGTCCTTCAGATTCCCCAGTTTCTTTTCCTCCCGGACTTCTTTTATTAAAAAATCGAGAACCCCTGATTCAGAGTCTCTTTTAATTTGCTCTTCCCACCGATTATTTTCTTTATCATAAAACCATTGCCTGAATTCCTTGTAATCCTGATCGGATAGAGATTCTACAGCCTTCTGGATTTCATGGATCTGAGACATTTCGTCCTCCTGTTGGATAATTCTTAACGGATATACATATAATTAAACATATTCATGAACAATTTACAAACTATTTCAAATAAACCAACCTTAAACCCCATCCGGGTTTCCCTCCAAACCATAATCCTCCGTAGGGCGAGTCTTCAGCCCTCTCTGTCATCCTGAACTTGATTCAGGATTTTCCCCCTCCTCACCCTGAGATTCTCGAAGGGCGACAAGCACACGGCTGTCCAGGAGCAGGGGAAGGACGACAATTCTACCCATCACGGATTTTTTAACACATCATCGTGATTGGCAACAACCCTCATAATATCTCATCTCCTGTAATCTGATTCGATAATTTATCCTGATTGACGTCCTGTTCCATCTTCTGCCACTGGGATGTCTAGAAATACATCTGAGAAGGATCTAGTGTCAATCTTGCTTTGACAAAGTAAACATAGTCCAAAACTTCTTTTATTTGTTGTTCTGATAAATCATTAAATTCATCCATCAACTCCTGTTTAAATCTTAAATCTTTCATAAGAAAACCCCTTTATTCAATAACGTTATGATAATTATAATCAATATTCGTTATTTGGAGAACATTTATTTGAATATCTTTCTTCACGGCATTGAATACCTTCCCTGTCGAAGGGCTTGATTTCTCCCTCCGTCACACCCAGAGCTACTCCATTGTCACCTTGAGGCTCTCGAAGGGGGACACACACAAGCGTTGTACAAACATGGTTCGAGAACCTCACCATGACAATCCTGTGTCACTCTAAGACTTACCCACTTCTATCACCCTGAAACTCCCTCTCCATCATGAAGAGGGCAGGATGAAAGTTAACTGCATGTTAATAAATTAAAGGAGATTATCAATGATAATTCGTTGTGTTCCCTTCCCAGTCAGATATTTATGGATTATTATTATCATCTAATTGGATATAATCGAGAATATTAGGTATATCCAGTTTTGTCATAGCACGAAATATATGAGTTTTTACAGTATTTGTAGAAGTATTTAATATTTCAGCAATTTCTTCAACAGATTTATTTTCCTTACGCATTTGAAGGACTTTTCTTTGTGTTTCAGAAAGGAGAGATACGTTTTTTTGAATGGCTCCCACTTTATGAATGAAGTCAATAAAATATTTGTGCTTTTCTTCATATTCTTTACTGACAGAAAGAAAGAACACATCTTTGATTTGAGTATTGGTGATGATATGTTTCATAAAATTCTCTCCTATAGTGCCCTTTTGAATATATCCAGCCCCTAACATCTTGGCAATTTCAATGGATTCCTTTGTAGGAAAACTGGTGACAATGATAACATGAATTTTAGGGCACTTTGTTTTAATGATCTGAGCACAATCCAACCCCGACATCTCCGGCATAACAAGATCCACAAGACAAACATCGGGTTGAAACGGGCTATTTAACTGAGCTATAAATGCAATAGGCGAATTATATTCACCATATAAGTGAATACGGGAATCATCCTGGATAAGTGATTTTAAATAATTCCTGTAACTATCGCTGTCATCGATAATAGATAATTTTATGGGCACTAATTTATTCATAGATTTATACTGTTAGCATCAGAAATTTACAACAATAAAAAAAATTGTCTGTCAAGAAAGTTTACATGGAGTGAAAATTTCTAATTTTTTTTTAATAATTTATGAAACAATGAATAGAAGCTAATTTAAATAAAATGAAGATTAGAAGGGGGTAATGGACAATCTTTCACGGAGATAGTAAATTCAGTTCCTTGATTAATAGAGGAATTATAATGATATTCACTATCCATTTACTGTACTAATTCACGAATAATATTCATACCATAAGAATTATTCTTTTTGACAAAAGATTCAGTATTAAAACCAATTCCATCATCCTTTACTGATAAGGAGAAAATATCATTCTCATAAGTAACCCGTATATCAACATTCTTTGCTGATGAGTGTTTTACAATATTATTTAATTATTCCAGATAAATATCCAGTATCCCCTGCACCTTACCTGAATGAATTTTTGTGGTAACACTTCTTCTCACCTTGATATTTTGGTTTAATTCCCTGTTTAATTCTATGATTTGTTTATAATAATAGGAAATACTCAAATGAGTTTTCATTCGTGCGATAAACTCACCCCGACTAAAGGGCTTTGTTAAATAATCATTAGCACCTATCTCAAGTCCCTTTATAAGATCTGATATCTGATTTCGTGCAGTTAGTAATATAATTGGCAATTCCACAGGAGAATATTTTTCTCGTATGCGTTTATAAACCTCATACCCACTCATTATTGGCATCATAATATCTAGGAACACCATGTCAAAGGACTGATTTTTAATCATATCCAGTGCAATCTGCCCATTATTCGCCGTTTGTACGGAATATTTCTCTAAGTAAGATAATTTACCAGAACATGGAGAATTACAGGATCATCATCCACAGCAAGAATCCTTCCCCGTTTCCCTTGAATAGATTGGATATTTGATCCTTCCAGAGAACTTTCTAAGGATAGATTATTTGTTATCATAGCTATGGGCTGGTCAATGATGACCGATTCATGGGCAATATCCGCTTTGGGTGTGGTAAAATTAAATTGAGAACCCAGTCCTTTAGTGGAATGAACAGCGATTGTACCTCCATGAAGTTCTATAAGGGTTTTACTAATAGTTAATCCAAGACCCGTTCCTCCAAAAGTCCTGACTATTCCAGAATCTTCCTGGCGAAATGATTGAAATATAACATCCAATTTATCTCCAGCAATACCAATCCCAGTATCCTCAACACTAATTTCAACCACCTCCCCGTTAATCGTTGCATTAATATCAAAACTGTCATGGTGAGGCTCTCGAACCATGTTTCAAAGGATTTCAGATTTCAAAAATTATCAGTATAGATCAATTTAAAAAACTTAGTCATTCCATTAAATAAATTATATAAAATATTCTTTCATAACAAGAAATTAGAATAATATTACCATAAATCATTGTTTTTTCTAATTTTTTTTTCTGACATGACGAGAAAGATAAGTATCTCTGGGGGGGAGATGAAAAAATATTTCGTCATTTTCAGTATATTTATCATTCTAAGTAATTTTAATATAAGTCAAAATAATTCTGCCCAAAATACCAATTATTTAAAGGATCCGGGTTTTTTTGTATCCATCTTTAGAAATTATTATGGTTTCATCCAATGGAAGAAAGATATCCTGTCTTATTATATGAAAGATAATAAGAAAGTGCAATTGAATAATTTTAATGAATCCATATTAATGATGAGAGATTTTTTTATCCGTCAAAAGAAATATGGATCCGATAACAATGTCTATATCCCAGTTTTATATATAAATAAGCCTGAACGCTCCCAAAACAGATTAAAAATATATTCCAATGGTATGCTCCTTTCCCCCAAAAAAATCCATCATATCAGCAGAATATATTTAAAGATAAATGATAGATTGAGCTCATCTCCCCCCTACTCCTCCCTTGTTCACTATGATCTTGTGGTCTATACCTTTGCCAAATTTATAGCCCATAAATACGTGGTATTCTCCCTCCGAGATGAAAAGGATTTTTCCCAATCATTCTATATTGATAAAGGATTTCAGGGTGATTAATATTGTTACTCTGGGTGTAAGTGATCTTAAGAAGGCTATCCGGTTTTATTCTGATGTCCTTGGATTGTCACTATCTGATCTCAGTGGAGGAGATTTTGCACTGTTCCAATTGAATATAGGTTCCAATCTGGCATTATATCCAAGAAATCTTCTGAGTATCGATGCTAATTTAATAGATAACGTAGGATATAGCGGAATAACCCTGGCTCAGGTTGTCTCAAGTAAAATTGAAGTGGATAATCTTCTCAAGCAGGCAGAAAATTCAGGTGGGATAATTACAAGACAGCCTATGGATACTGATTGGGGTGGTTATTCTGGATATTTCTCAGATCTGGATGGACATCCCTGGGAGATCGCCTGGAATCCTTATATGGTACCAGAAAATCCAGATAAAAGTGCTTAAAAAATAGTTCCGCCAATACATTCAATGACGTATAAATATTCCCATAAAATCGATTTATTAAAATTATTTTCCCCTATCTAAAAAAAAACATTATATTTCCCTCCCATTTAATATAAAATAATTATGAATTGATATTTGAATATTTATAAAAGATATAATCAAATAAATATATATTCACTTGAGAGTTGATATGAAACAGGAAATCCGAAATATAGCTATCATAGCCCACGTTGACCACGGGAAAACCACCCTCGTTGATGCCCTTTTGAAGGCTGGTAAAGTTTTTTCAGAACACAAGGAATTAGAAGTCCGTATGATGGACAGTGATGATCAGGAAAAAGAGCGTGGTATTACAATTTACGCTAAAAATGCCGCCATCACCTATAATAACACAAAAATTAATATTGTCGATACCCCAGGTCACGCTGATTTTGGATCGGAAGTAGAGCGTATTTTAAGAATGGTTGATGCAGTCATCCTCGTTGTCGATGCTTATGAAGGTCCCATGCCCCAGACGAAGTTTGTGTTATCAAAATCCATTGCTTTGGGCTTGCCAATTCTTGTTGTATTAAATAAAATGGATCGTCCACAGGCAAAACCAGCGGTTGTTGTAGACCAAATCTTTGAGCTGATGGATAAACTGGGTGCCACAGATGAGCAATTAGATTTCCCGTATATCTATGCCATTGCGAGAGAAGGAATTGCATATAAAGATCTGAACGACGAGAAAAAGGATATTATTCCCCTACTGGACTTTATTATCGAGCATGTCCCCATATCAATCTCTGATACAGAAAAGGATTTCAGAATGCAACCCGCTACATTAACCTATGATAACTTTAAAGGACGCATAGCTATCGGTAGAATATATGAAGGAAAGGTGAAATCTGGGGAAAATGTTTTTATATTTGATCTAGAAGGTCATAAACGAACTGGTAAAATTACAAATGTCTTTACATTTCATGGTATGGAACGACGAGAGGTTGATGAAGTCATTGCAGGTGATATTGTAGCTATAGCAGGACTACCTTATGTCTATGTGGGAGAAACGATATCTACAAATGAATCTGCTGAAGTTCTTCCAGCAATAAAAGTAGATCCACCCGCCCTTGCTATGGATTTTATGGTAAATAATTCCCCCTTTGCTGGTCGTGAGGGAAATTTTGTTACCAGTCGACATATCCGGCAAAGACTCTTTCGTGAGCTTGAAACCAACGTAGGTCTTAACGTGGAAACAGTTGAAAATGCTGATGTATTCAAGGTATACGGACGAGGAGAAATGCACTTAGCTATTCTGATAGAAAATATGCGACGTGAAGGATTTGAATTGCAAGTCTCACAGCCAAAAGTCATTTTACAGGAAATCGATGGAAAAAATCATGAACCCGTTGAACAGGTTGTTATTACGGTTCCAGATGAAATATCAGGTAAAGTTATTGAAGCCTTATCCCCTCGTAAAGCAGAATTAAAGAGTATGTCCTCTGATAAAGGGAATACCATAATGGAATTTTTAATCCCAACACGGGGTATTCTTGGATTCAGATCAACATTCATCATATTAACACGTGGTGAAGGCACTATGTATCACTCATTTGATCACTATGCTCCTTACAAAGGCAAAATAGATAAGAGAAGTGTAGGATCCCTTATATCCGCAGAGGGTGGTGTAGCCACTGCCTATTCTCTATGGAATCTCCAGGAGCGTGGACCACTCTTCATTGATCCGGCTACTGAAGTATATGAGGGAATGATCATCGGGGAACACAACAAGGGTTCAGACTTAACGGTAAATCCTATAAAGGAAAAGAAATTAACAAACGTCCGTGCATCAGGATCTGATGAGGCAATACGTCTTGTACCACCCCTTAAAATGACTCTTGAAAAGGCATTAGAGTATATCCAGGACGATGAATATGTGGAAATCACCCCACAAAATATCCGGTTACGTAAAAAATTTCTCAAGGAAACGGATCGTAAACGCCAGTCAAAGAAAGAATAGATAAAGAGATAAATAATAACTTTTCTTTAAAAATGATATCAGAAAACGCCAATGAGATTATTGAACCTCTGAGATTGTATGAAGCCACTTATTGCAGAAGTTAAATTAACACTTATCCTTAAACAAGAAGAAGGTGTCGGATATTATTTATTTGTATATCCTGAAAAGAGTGGAATAAGTATTGCTGACCACTTGCAAGATACCTTGGAAATCACATTGGAACAAGCAGAAACTGAATATGGAGTTCCAAGGTCAGCGTGGAAAGAAATATCTCAGGAACAACTAAATTATTTTAATACAGATTAAAACATTTCCCAAACCCCCTCAAGATTCTCGAAACCCCGATCCGAAATCACCACCCCGGATAAAAATATTTTTCTTGACATTCAATATAATAATGTTTTATTTTCCAACAAAATGGAGCCTATATGATTAGAATACGAATCCTGAGGGATACTGGAACTCTTCTCTCAAAAGATAGAATGAAACAAATACAAGAGATTTTTAAATATAATTTTCCATATCTGGAAGGATATTCTGATAAAATTCCATCACTCATTATTGATCCAATAACAAACCAATATTGCTCTATTCTTTTTGTTGCTGAAGGAGCCATGAGTAGAGTGGATGGATTTGCTCTTCTTATCTACTATCCTCAAGAGAATGTATGTTTTCTTGATTTTATTGCTACACGAGAGGGTTTAAAGGGTCGTGGTGTTGGATCAGCCCTTTATGAATCGATCAGTGAGTACTGCAAGAGCCTGTCTGTTAAGGGTATATATCTGGAAGTACAACCCGATACACCAGAACTAACACCTAATCCAGAGGAATTAAAATTAGCTAAACTACGAATCCAGTTCTATGAACAACATGGGGTGCGTATCATCAATAATCCAGCCTATTCCACACCAACAGGTAACCCTCCATCCACTGCCTATCTCCTATACGATGGTTTGGGAATATCCAATACCCTTAGTGCAGATGATGCTAAGAATACCATTCAACTTATATTCAAAACACGGTTTGCAAAATCAGTTACTCCTGAGTATACCCAGCACGTCATTGAATCATTTCAGGAAGACCCCATCCCATTCCACCCCTTTCGATATGTGAAGTCCATTTCAAGTAAACAAATAAAATTATCAAAGTCACAATCGATTTCAAGCATGGTGTGTGTTTTCACTGCTAAACATGAAATTCATCATATCAAGGAAAGAGGATATTTTGAAAAGCCGGTTCGGGTAGATACTATACGGGAAGTAATTGATTCAGTAGGAGGTATATCTATCGTAAGTCCCAGAGAATATGAAGAGAAATGGATTTTAGCAGTCCATGAAAAAAGATTTGTACATTATCTTAGAACAGTTTGTACTACACTAAAAGAAAAACGACCCATCTATCCAGACACCTTTCCTATCCGTAGACCTGATAATCATCCCAAATTATTACCTGTTCAGGCAGGGTATTATTGTCTAGATTCAGGGACTCCACTTTATCCCAATGCATACAAAGCGGCTCGTTCTGCAGTAAACGCTGTCCTAACCTGTGCTGATGAAATATTATCTGGAAAAAAATTAACCTATGCCGTATGTCGTCCGCCAGGTCATCACGCTGGAAGGAGATTTTATGGGGGTTTCTGTTATTTTAATAATGCTGCCATTGCAGCCCATTATCTCAGCTTAGAAGGTCGTGTTGTGATAATTGATATAGACTACCATCACGGAAATGGAACTCAAGATATCTTCTATCACAGGAGTGATGTCCTCACCATATCCATTCATGGGCACCCTGATTATTCCTATCCTTATTTCAGTGGTTATGAATCTGAGACAGGTGAAGCAGAAGGCTTACATCATAATTATAATTTCCCTCTAGCTCCAAAAACAGATGAAATGAAATATCTAAAGACCTTTGGAAAGGTTATTTCTATTATTAAGAATTACAATCCAGATGTCATAGTGCTTTCCCTTGGATTCGATATTTTAAAGGGTGATCCCACAGGACTTTTCCTATTAAGCCCTGGGATATATGAAGAGATTGCTTCACAGCTGAACACATTAAAAAGACCTATCCTTGTTGTACAGGAAGGGGGATACAACGTCAGAGGCATACGAAATGGTTTAACCAGCTTTCTGAAAGGCTTTCTAACTCAATAATATATAAAATCCTTTTAATAACAATACTTCCTGCTAAGATTTTCGTCACCCGTATCCGAAATCATCACTCAGGATAAAAATATTTTTCTTGAAAATCTACAGAAAATTATGTAATATTGAGGATAAATAAGTATTACAAGGAATAATATAAATGTCCTATAAAGTATCGATTGTTATTGAAAAAGATGAATTTGGCTACTACGCCTATTCCCCAGAATTAGAAGGATGTCAAACCCAGGGTGATACGATAGAAGAGGTTATGGCAAATATCAAAGAAGCAGTCACTCTCTATATGGAAACCCTGACAGATGAAGAAAAAAGACTGGTATGCAGTAAGGAGATTCTCACAACAAGTCTTGAGGTTTAAAAATTGTCTAAACAATCTCGTCTCACCGCAAAGGAAGGTGAATCTCTTCTACTAACAGCAGGATTTCAATTACTAAGAACCAGAGGAAGCCATCGAATCTATGAAAGAGACGATAAGAAGATTATCATTCCCTTTCACAGTGGAAAAATTCTCCATCCAAAAGTTGTAAAACAAATCTTAATTGCCATCAACACAGAAAATCGATAATAAATAATTTACCAACCCCATAAAGATTCTCGTCAACCCAACCCGAAATCACCACTCAGGATAAAAATATTTTTCTTGACACAGCAAATAATTTTAGTTAACATTAAACCATGATCGGTAATTATAAAATTGTATTATATCAACAGAAAGATAATTCATGGGGAGCTTATATACCCGCAATTCCAGGATGCCATGCCATTATGCCCACAAGAGACGAAGTTTTAAAGGAATTGGAATGTGTGTTTTCTATGATAGCAGAAGAATATGCTGAAAAACATCTGGAACTTCCTGAGGATGTAGAACTATCGATCCATGCCAGGTGACAATGCCAAAACATTTCAAAGGGTTGCAGAGAAACTGGGATTCTCCATATCACGCCAGAAGGGATCTCATCAAAGATGGATTCACAAGGATGGCAGAGCAACAACAATTCCTATTCATCCTTCCACAAACATAGAACCCCCATTATACTATGAGATCATCAAACAAATGGGTATTACTTCAGAAGAGTTCAATCAGTTAAAATAATTCATCGAAATCACAAAACCCCTATAAAGATTCTCGACCCTCCAACCCGAAATCACCACCTATGACAAAAATATTTTCCTTGACATTCAAGATAATTCTATATTATATTCCAATCAAATAGAGGACAAAGATATGAAAAACTCTTTTAAAATAATAACCTATTTCGTAACAGCCTGCATTGTAGTTCTGATCACCATAAACATCTCTCATTCCAAGCAATACACCTTAGAAGACACCCAAAAATGGCTAAAAGAACAAGGCAAACACTATACCATAGACCAACTCAAAACGATCAAGGAACTCGTTCTCATTGGTATATTGAAAAATAAAAATTCAATCATAGATTTTCAACCTTTATCAACTCTCACTTCACTAAAAAAATTATATCTGAATTATTCAAATATATCAGATCTCACTCCAATTAAAGACCTCAGGAACTTACAGCGACTTGGTCTTGTGATGGTATACAAATATCTGACCTGACACCCTTAAAAGACTTCAGAAACCTAATATATCTTACCCTAGCATGGACACCTGTATACAACCTAAGACCCTTAAAAGATCTCAGGAATTTAAAAGTACTTGAACTATTGGGTACAAAAGTATCTAAAGAACAGGTAGAAGAATTAAAAAATGCATTACCAAAATGTAAAATTGAATATTAGATTACCCTCTTTCCCCCAAAAACCCCTCTCCCGAATTTCCCTGTCCCAAAATTTCCCTTGGGAATCGGTTCATAGGGCGGGATAATCCCCATGTCGTACCACACATCATCAATCACTTTCCCCGAATCCGGAAGAATCCCATATCGCATGACATTCAACCACTGATGAGTATCCAGATATTTTAAACTTCGTCCCAGTTGTCTCATAAAACTTTTCGTTTTCCGATAAGTATAAATCGCCTTGATGAGTCGTCGATCTCTCTCTTCCATCCTAATTTTCTTCGGGGACTCCTGATACGTAATGGGATTTGATGTATTCGAAACATATTCCAGAGCTTGGGTGTGATCTCCTAATTCTGATAACTTCATCCTATAGGTTACGAGAAACGAGGATAAGAATGCCCTATATCCATCTCTAAACCGATGATCCACAGCCATAAGATCCCAATAATCCTTATTAAAGAGTTTCTCAAAGTTCTTCCATCTTAGAACCCCCACAGTCAAAGCACTCCTCTTCTCCTGTTGGATTGGAGTTTTCGGATTTGCTGGTGTCACCTTAATTTTAATGAACATCTTACCGAGTTTAGTCCTCTGGACAAGGTGTTTGCCTATCTTACCCCACATTACCGGACTGTGATCCACCCCTTCTAAAATAATCGCCATTGGTAGCCTCCTTAAATAAAACACTCTGAGCCACAACCCCTGTTACTTTAAGCTATAATCCCTGTCATCCTGAGACTCAACCTCCGTCACCCTGAGGTTCTCGAAGGGTCTTGTTTATCACATGGTTCGAGAGCCTCACCATGACATGCTAGTAAGTCTTCTCGTTACTCAGTGTCTTGACTGGTCATGGATATTAGTGCCTCACAAGGATAGTAACTATTGTTCATACAAAGTCGACAGGGTAAATTAAAAATCTTGAGACCCTGACGAAATAAATAAACAAGATCGGAATCAAAATTCTTAGTTCCGATTGCGATTATTTTTTGTAATTGGATGGTATAATCTTTAAACTATCGTTGAATTTTACGATAAAAATATTTACAATTTCAAGATATTCGAACGGTTTACATTGACAAAACGGGGAATCCTTATTAATATTCATCCTTCACGATTCGAGGGAGAAACATGAACTTTTCAGAAGCACAGATCAATAGTATTGTGGAACAGGTTATAAGCCAGTTGCAAAGTGGGGGGACACCAAAGTCTTATCCTAATTCTCAGGGATTGGGGAGTTTTAATGATTGTAACACGGCTATCGCTAAGGCATATCAGGCTTATGAATCTCTTATGGATTTAGGACTCAGGAAACGAGAGCAGATTATTAATAGCATCCGTGCTCATTTAAGGAATCACATTGATTATTTGGCTTCTCTCGCTGTTGAGGAGTCGGGATTGGGGAATGTTCGGGATAAGATTAAGAAAAATACCCTGGCTGTTGAAAGAACTCCGGGTCCAGAGATACTCCGTTCATTGAGTTATAGTGATGACGATGGACTGATGATTATGGAACGAGCTCCTTATGGGGTTATTGGATCGATTACTCCCGTCACTAACCCTTCTGAAACTATTATCTGTAATTCTATCGGGATGATCTCCGGTGGGAACAGCGTTGTGTTTAATCCCCATCCCACAGCTACAAAAACCTCTTCTGAAACGGTAAGACTCATTAATGAAGCGATCATATCAGCTGGGGGACCTGAAAATCTTGTAACAACCATTGCAAACCCTACTATAGAATCAGCTCAGGAGTTGATGAAGCATAAGGATATTCGTCTCCTCGTTGTGACAGGGGGTCCTGCTGTCGTGAAAGTGGCCATGAATAGTGGAAAGAAGGTGATAGCGGCGGGTCCTGGCAATCCTCCTGTGGTGGTGGATGAAACGGCGATTATAGATCAGGCCGGGAAGGGCATTGTCGATGGGGCTGGATTCGATCACAATATCATTTGTACCTGTGAGAAAGAAATCATCGTCGTGGATTCTGTAGCTCAATCTCTTAAACAGGCAATGAAGAAGTATGGAGCTTTTGAACTCAAAGGACAGCAGATTAAGCGGGTTACCGATCTTATTATGGCTGATCAGGGCAAGCCGGGGTGTGGTGGTCACATGAAAAAAGAGTTTGTGGGGAAATCTGCGCAATATATTTTACGGCATGCCAATATCGATGTGGATGAGAATGTGCGTATTGCATTTATGGATGTACCTGCCGATCATCCCCTTGTGTGGACTGAACAACTCATGCCGATTATCCCTCTGGTGCGGGTATCTTGTGTGGATGAGGCGATCCAGTTTGCTTTGGAAGTTGAGCAGAATAACCGACATACTGCGGTGATGTATTCTCAGAATGTATCGAAATTATCCAAGATGGCGAGACTCGTGAATGCGTCTATTTTTGTGAAGAATGGGCCTAATTATAATGGCTTGGGATTTGGAGGTCCGGGGTATACCTCTTTTACAATAGCGAGTCCGACGGGTGAGGGGCTTACAACATCGATTAATTTTACCCGGGAACGGAGATGCTCCCTCATCGATGGCTTTAGAATTATTTAACCAGATGACAGAGCATTTATAGATCTATTTTAAAAATAAACCAGCAATCCGTTTGAGATCATTGGCTTGGTCAAGTACGCAAAATTATTTGTTAAGCCGTGACTGGCTCTTCTTCCTTTTCCTCTTCTTTATCTGACTTTGATTCTTTCTCACCAGGCTTTTTAAGAGCTTTTTCCTGTTGTTGTTTAGCTAGTTCAGCTAGACCTACTTTGGCTCGCTCAGACTGCTCTTCAAGAGGAATCCATGATTTGATGGAATCGGGTGGGCAAACCACAGTACATTCATTACACTCAGTGCAATTATCATAGGTGAAGACGGCTAGATTATTCACTACTTTGATGGCATCGTGTTCACAAGCCTTTTCACAGAGTTTACAAGCAGTACATCCCACGTTACAATACTTTTTGACAGGACCAGATTTATCAAGAGAACTGCAGGAGTTGTATATCCTTGTCTTCGCTGGTACCATGTGGATGATATCTTTAGGGCAGACAGGGACACAGAGGGTACACCCAGTACATTTGGGCTCGTTGATAATGACATTCAGATCTTTAGTGATGTCAATGGCATCGAAAGCACAGGCTCTTACACAACTACCAAGACCAATACATCCATAGGAGCAGACTTTGGAGCCGCCAAACAACGCTACCGCTTGGTTACAATCGGTGATCCCGTTATAGTGGTATTTTTGCTTAGCTGTTTGGAGATCCCCGCTACAGAGAATACGAGCGATCATTCTCTCACCTTCAATCACATCTTTATCCAGCATCTCAGCTAATTTTTTTATCAATTTCTTCCCCCCAGGCGGGCACAGATCAATGGATGAGTTCTCTTCAACCAATCCAACAGCGTATCCAGCACACCCCGGGAATCCACACGCTCCGCAATTGGCTTGTGGAAGAATCTCTTCTACTTCTTGTATCTTAGGATTTTTTTCTACAGCAAGTTTTCTATGTGCAACAGCGAGTCCTAACCCGAAGAACAGGGCTAAACTACCCACTGCAACGATTGACCAAATTATTAACATGGTATCCCTCCTTATAAGGAATATTAGTAACCCATTTGACAGGGCTAATTATTTTTACAAGTAATTTATCAATGATAATCATAAGTTATTGTATCATCAAGTGCCTTTCATGAAATCTATGATGGAAATATTATAATATTCTGTGCTATATATCGTTTGATCACCCACCGAACTTAATCAGATTTGCAAACCCCTGGAATGCCAGTGCCATAAGTCCTGCTGATATGAACGTTGCTGGCGCTCCCTTGAATACTTCGGGGATATTGGCAAACTCGAGTCGTTCTCTTATACCAGCCATAAGAATAATTGCAAGGGTGAATCCTAATCCTGAAAAGAATCCATTGGTAATACATTTTAAGAAATCAAAGTGGAGAGTGGGATTTTCCATATATTGTACGTTGAATTGAGCTACTCCTAAGATGGCACAGTTGGTTGTTATGAGTGGAAGATAGACTCCAAGGGCTTTATATAATGTTGGGCTATATTTTTCCATGACCATTTCAACAAACTGGACAAGACTGGCTATGACCAGAATAAATGTGATTGTATCTAAGTATTTTATATTTAAAGGTGTTAAAACATATTCATAGATTAGGAATGTAGATAATACCGTTAACGTCATGACGAAAGTAACCGCAAACCCCATTCCAATGGCTGAGTGAAGTTTCTTTGACACTCCCACAAAAGGACATAATCCGAGAAACTTGGATAAAATATAATTATTTACAGTAATTGCAGCAATAGCTAAGGCGATATATTCACTCATAATGCTTCCTCCTCGTCTTCAACTGGTTTTGGAAGGGCATTTTTAAGGCGATTGAATCCCCCAATGATGAGTCCAATAGCGAAAAAACCCCCTGCTGGTAATATGAAGACCAGTAGATTTGCATAATTTCCATTTTGTTCCAGTCCAATCGACTTCAGAAAATCACTGAACTGGATCACAGAACCAATGATATCCCCACCGAAATTAAGGGCAAAGGTCATTTTACCCTCTCCAAGGATTTCCCGGACAACAGAGAGTACAGTAATCGCTACAGTAAATCCAAGACCCATACCAAGCCCGTCTAAAAATGATCTGACTACGCCATTCTTCCCTGCAAATCCCTCAGCTCGTCCAAGGATTATACAATTCACCACGATGAGCGATATAAATACCCCCATAGTTTCATACAAATCAATAAAATAAGCATTCATCAGAAGTTTGACTACCGTTACAAACGACGCTATAATCAGGATGTAACTGGGAATTCGGATCTTAGCGGGTATGACATTTCGTACCAAAGAAACCACTACATTGGATCCAACAAGCACAAAAGTCGTTGCTGCACCCATAGCCAGACCATTGATGGATATATTAGTCACAGCCAATGCAGGGCACAGGCCTAAGAATAGTGAATAGACTGGATTTTCCTGGGTAAATCCTTTAAAAAAGTCGTTCATATATGTACACTCCTACGAGACAAACTCAAAATAAATGATTTGGGTTAATTAGCCCTTGCTCTCTCCTTATGACCAAACACTCTTGGCATAGTGACACGATCAATCAGTGGTACAAACAAATTCATAATTACTATAGAAAACACAACCCCTTCTGGATAACCACCGTATAATCGTATAAGAACAGTTAATAGACCACAACTAACTCCAAATATAATTTGACCAAGGGAGGTTAAGGGACAAGTAACCATGTCAGTAGCCATATAAAGAGCTCCAAGGATTAATCCTCCTGATAGTAGGTGATACAGGGCGAAGTGAAGATCAAAATTAATTTTTCCCCCGATGAGATAGGTTATTAAAAATACAGTCCCTAGGAATGTAATAGGGATCTCCCAGGTAATATACTTCTTAATATAGAGATAAAACCCACCAAGCAATAATAATATGGCTGAAATCTCCCCGATAGATCCTCCAATATTACCAATAAACAGGTCTGAAAGGGGATAAAACTGATTTGGATTCTGAACTATCTTTCCTGGACTTGATCCTGCGATATAATTTTTCATCATTTCAAGAGCAGTAGCTGATGCCTGAGTATCCACCGATGTTTTTGTAAGATAATATTCTTGGGTATAGAGAATTGCAGGCCAGGCAGACATCGCAAATACACGACCAGCCGCAGCAGGATTGAGAAAATTACTTCCCAGTCCTCCAAACAACTGTTTCACTATGATAATTGCAAAAAAAGAACTGATAATCGAAATAAATAACGGGGCATTGGGAGGTAATAACATCCCCAGTAATAATCCTGTCACAGCAGCACTACCATCCAATGCTGAGATCCTTTGCTTTCTCAGCTTATTCATAATAACTTCAGCAAGCATACAAGATAGAATAGAAGCTATGATTTGAAGAAAGGAACTACTCTGGATTAAGGTAAGAAGCCACCCATCCTTAATAAGTTCCTGTTTAAATGAAAATTCATAAGTTTCAAAATTAAAACGGAGTCCAAATGTAAAGTGCAGGATACCCCAGATTGTGGCCGGAAGAAGTACTATAAATACAGTCCACATCACTTTCCCTACAGATTCCTTATTATGGACGTGAGGTGATGTCGATACTATGAGGGAAGGATCATCCCATGTTTGGGGGTCTTGTTTCTTTACCTTAAGAGGTTTTGGAGTATCATCTTTCTTCATTTCTTTCTTAGCCTTGGATTTCACCTCATCAATTTGAGCTTCTGGCTTGCTATTCTTGCCTTCATCAGCCATTAAATATTCCTTGTACTGTCATTTTATTAAAACATAAATACTTGAAATCCAGTAATATCTGAAAATACGTATACCACTATATTTTAAAAATATTACACGTTGCCTCAAGATTATTTCATTGATATATTTATAAGTTATCGAAGATGAAATGAACTGAGTCTATATGAAAACGGATTGTAGTTATTTATGGAGCTAAAATTTCAATAAATACCTTGATTTTGTCAAGACTTTTTTTTAAATTATATTGTATTTTCTATAAACCTATGGAATTATTAATTTCAGCTATACAACCTGTTAAATAATAAATTAATAAAAATAATTTAAATAGACAAAAATCCTATTCGAATTTACTTTGAAAATTCATCCGATGTCATTAAAATTAATAAAATATTTTTTTCTGGGGAACAAATTGACATTTAATCGTATTTATCCAATTATCATTATAATATTAACCATTATTATATCAATAAATATCAACGCACTCGATAAAAAGAATTATAAAATATTACCTGATTATCAACTGGATTATCTCAACTTGAGAGAACTCATAATCTTGCGTGCTGAAATCTACGCTGCCAGAGGTTACTTATTTAAAAGTATTTTCCTTCAAAGAGAAATGAAAAAAAGATCATGGTACAATCCAAGTAATTATTTTTCCTATAGTGATCTGACTAAAAAAGAAATCATTTATATTAATAAAATTACAAAACGGATTAACAGCTTAAAAAAAATTGAACTCGATACAAAAATAAGTCAGCTAAAAAATTATCTCTCAGGACAGATGATCATCAAATTTACCCAGCTCGCCGATTTCGATAACAATGGATATTTTAAACTCGTCGCAATCTGTGCAAAACCTTATAAAATTGATAAAAAGGATATTAAAAACGAGGCAAGTTATAATTACTATCATGGTAATAATGATTTATATTTGATATTATGGGGAGATAGCTCAACTGTGGCTACCAGGATTACAAATCCATTCATTGGAACTGCAGAATATCTCAATGCCTTTGATATTGGGTATTTTATGAATAATGGTATTCCCCAGGTTAAGATCATTATCCACACCCTCCCCCTGACTCACACAAATAACGCAGTTCACAGGGAATATGTGTATCTCTATAATCTCGAGGATGAAAGATGGAATAAGGTATTTAATTATCAAATTTACCAGTCCTATTCAAGTGGTGGTATTGAAAAAATTATCCAATATACTATCCAGTTCAAAGATATTTATGGAAGCTCAATGAATGAAATTATACTTCAAAAGTATTTAACTACAAGAGTTTACAAAAGAACAGCGAATATATATTCGAACTACAAATCATCGGTGTATAAATATAAGCCGGTTTATTTTAAATATAATAACTATAAAAAGAGTTACCAGCCAGTCTATTTCAAAAATTAATAAGGTATTTCATGTTAGATATAGAGTTTATAAAAGAAAATTCACAACGTGTCGAAGAATGTGCAAGAAATAAGAAATTCCCGGTTGATATTCAAAAGCTTTTACAGATCAATGATCAGAGAAAAGAGCTTGTCAAACAGGTTGACCTCTTAAGAAATGAGAGAAATAAAATCTCTAAAGATATTCCCAAACTTCAGGGAGATGAGAAGCAAAAGATGATTGACCGTGGGAAAGAGCTCCGAGATCAGCTTGCCACATTAGAACCACAACTGGAAGAAGTATTAAATATTTTTAAAGCAAGGATGTTGCAAATACCCAATATCTACCTCGATGAAGTCCCTATTGGACAGAGTGATGCTGATAATGTTGAATTGAGAAAATGGGGTACCCCTCGTGAGTTTGATTTCACACCAAAAGATCATGTAGAGCTTGGAAAATCCCTTGATATCATCGATATACCCCGTGCTGTTAAAATATCAGGAAATAAATTCTACTACTTAAAAAACGAAGGCGCTTTATTAGAATGGGCTATTTTGCAATATGCAATTCAATCCCTTGTAAAAAAAGGATTCTCACCCCTCATCGTTCCTGTAATGGTGAAAAATGAAGCTATGCAGGGCACTGGATATTTTCCAGGAGGAGAAGAACAGGCATACTCCATAGATCGGGATGAATTATTCCTTGTTGGAACCTCAGAAGTTCCTCTATGTTCTTATTATAAAGATGAAACACTCAATGAATCAGAGCTCCCTAAGAAACTCGTAGGCTTATCCAATTGTTTTAGAAGAGAAGCTGGTACTTATGGTAAAGATACGTATGGATTATATCGTATCCATCAGTTTCAGAAGGTTGAACAGGTTGTGTTTTGTAAAAATGATCCCGAGGAATCCAATAAAATACACTACGAATTATTAAATAATGCAGAAGAAATCCTCCGTGATCTTGAGTTACCCTATCGAATTGTTAAAGTTTGCTCAGGGGATCTTGGCATGGGACAGGTGATGAAACATGATATTGAAACATGGATGCCTTCAAGAAATTCTTATGGTGAAACCCACTCCTGTTCTACAATGTTTGATTTTCAATCCCGCCGACTCAATATCCGTTATAAAGGGAAAAATGATCACTCGAATTTTGTGCATACACTCAATAATACGTGTATCGCATCCCCACGAATTCTTATTCCATTGTTGGAACACTATCAGCAGAAAGACGGAAGTGTCAAAATACCAAAGGTATTGCAGCCCTATTTCAATGGAAGTGATGTCATAGAACCCAAAACTATCTGAAAAAATTAATACTTAGCAATGCCAGAAGATTTATTCTATTTCCAAGATAGTATTATAATTCATTTAAAAATAATAGATTAATACTTGTAGAGCTAACAAAAAAAATAACTCATCATAGTCTTTAATCCTTACAATTTATATCAAGATGTCTATAATCATCTAAAACTAGAAGTTATTATATTACAGTAATTAGAAAGAATCACAATCGGAACTAAAAATTATGATTCCGATGTTGATTCGTTTGATTGGTTGGCTATAGCTTCGATTCTTGTTTAACGACATACCATTTGGAATAGTTTTGTAATATTCTATATATTATGTAAATATACTCTAAGTTGATTGAATATCCTTTGTTATACCGTATAATATAATTACCAACCCCCTCCAAGGGCTTTATATAGACCGACTATGGCTAATAATTTTAATAATCTTATTTGGATGACAGAGTTTTGTGAGCTTAGAAGAGATCGATATATGGTTAATACTGTTGTATAGTCAGATAATCCCCTTCGATATTGTAGGATAGCTATTTCATAGGCTTTCTTATTGAATTGTGCTTCTTTGAATATAGATTTTTCCTGAATAGTGATAAGTTTAATCGCTGTGAGATAGTCTTCTACTTCCTTAAATGCTGTTAAAATCACTTTCTGATAGTTATACAATAATTCTTGATAGCGGTATTTATTTTTCTCATATTCTCCGGAAAGCTGACCTCCTTTGAATATAGGTATAGTTAAGTCTAATCCAATAGAATACTGTGTAAAAGATCTCTTGTTAAAGGTAAATAATTGATCACTGACGTATCCTCCCTTTGCAGTCAGGGTAAGAGTGGGAAACATATAGGCTCTGGCAATTTGTATATTCCCGTGAGCCGATAAAAGTGACGCTTCTGCTTGTAGAATATCAGGACGACGTCTTAAGAGATGAGATGGGAGTCCTACAGGTATATTAGCAGGTATAATTATTTGGAATATGCGCCTTTTGTTCAGCTTCAAATCATTAACTTGTTTACCAACAAGAATCGATAAAGCATTTTCCAGTTGGTTTCTGTCGAGATGAATGCCGGGTAATTGACTTTCCAGAGAGGACAAATTAGCTTTACTTTGGTATAAATCTAATTGAGACGTCATTCCAGATCTTTGTTTTAAGGATGTCATCTTAGAAATTGTTTTCTCATTGCGAATTGAATTTTTGATTAATATATATCTTTGATTGAGAGCAAGGTATTTAAAATACGTGTTTGCAATATCGCTGATTAAAAGTAAAGTAACCAACTGCTTTTCGTAGATCGCACTGTAGATATTAATTTTTGCTATATCAACCTGTCTTTTATATTTATTCCAGAGGTCTATTTCATAGGATACAGTCAACTGTGCTGATATATTCACGCCATTTCGGTTAAATCGTTGTGAGATACTATCCAGTTGATCTTGTTTTGTATATTCTGTACTAAAACCAAGACTCACAAAAGGATATTGATAGGACTTTGCAATTTTCAGCAAGGCTCTGGCTTGTTTTATTCGGGCTCCGGCCATTTTTAAATCCAAATTGTTTTGTAAGGATTGGTTGACTAAATGGGTTAATTGTTTGTCAGAAAAATTATTCCACCAGGGGATATTGCCGTTTTTGGATTGTACCTCTGCTGAAACCCTTGAAAATTTCCACGTACTCGGTGCATTGGGTGGATGATTTGAATAGTGTGGACCTAAATTACATTGACAAATAAATATAATTATAAATAGTATTAATCGTTTCATTCTGTGATTCATTACTCTACATTTAGTGCTACGACAGGATCCAGTGTGGCTGCTTTTTTAGCTGGTAAATAACCAAATATGAGACCTGTGACAACAGAACAACAGAATGCAAGGATTATAGTATCCATTGAGAAAAGTGCCAGCCAACCCATTGTATTGGAAACAATGAGTCCAGCAGAATATCCTAGGGCAATACCTATGAGTCCCCCTATGATACAAACAACAATCGCTTCGGTAATAAATTGATAAAGTACATCATAAGCCCTTGCCCCAACAGCGATTCTAATCCCTATTTCTCGTGTTCTTTCTCTCACAGTTACAAGCATAATATTCATTACTCCAATGCCACCCACAATCAGAGAAATTATTGCAATACTTCCTAGAAGATAGGTTAGAGTATTCTGGGTTTCACTAACCATCTGTATTATAGAAGCCAGACTACGGATTTTAAAATCCTCCTTCTTATGACGTTTTATGAGAAGTTGACGTACTGTTTCTAAGACAGTATCCATTGAATGAGAATCGGAAACCTGAATAGATATAGATCGTAAGTGCCTCTGACCAAATAAACGGACTCTTCCAGTGGATAAGGGTATCCATAACATATTGTCCTGATCATTACCGCCAGCATCTGATCCCTTTGTTTCCATGATTCCAATTATCTTAAATAAGACATTCCCTAATAAAATATTCTTTCCAATGGGGTCTTCATTCTCAAAAAGATTTTCAATAAGTGTACCACCAATGATAGCAACCTGTGAATATGTGTCCATGTCTTTTTTAGTGAAGAAAGCGCCCTTCTCAACTTGCCAATTTCTTACCATTGGGAAATCCATAGTGGTTCCTGTAGCGAATGTAGCAAAATCTTTATTGCGATACCTCGCTATAACAGGCTGAGACATTTCTGGGATCGTCATATCAACTCCTGGAACTCGTAATATAGCTTCAGCATCCTCTGTAACAAGGGTTATAACGTCGCTTCCACCACCACGAAGTCCTGGAGCACCTGGTCTAATAACAAGTAAACGAGTACCAATCGCCTTAATTCTCTCTAAAACAACCTTTTTAGCACCATTTCCAATTGCAAGCATTGTAACAACCGAAGCAACACCGATAATGATGCCCAACATAGTAAGAATAGCTCTAAAAATATTTATTTGAAGTGATCGGAAAGCCATTCGGATAGATTCAATCCAGTCTACTGAGCCATGTTTTTCTTTATTTAAACTAATATCCTGACGATTTATATTTCTATTATTCTGGCTTAACTCAGTTTCATTTTCGAGGATATTTCCATCGGATATATGGATAATACGATTTGCCTGCTGAGCTATTTGTGGATCGTGTGTGATTAAGATGATAGTATGTCCTTTTTGATGGAGTTCATGGAGGAGAGACAATACTTCGCTACCATTTTTTGTATCCAGTGCACCAGTCGGCTCATCAGCCAAAATGATTCTTCCACCATTCATTAATGCACGAGCAATACTAACTCGTTGTTGTTGTCCCCCTGATAATTGAGATGGCTTGTAGTATAATTTGTCATTCATATTGAGTGAATTTAAGATTTCAGTAGCCCTGAGATGTCGATTTGATTTATCCAATCCAGCATAAATTCCGGGGATTTCGACATTTTCAATAGCATTCAAACCATTTATGAGATGGTATCTCTGAAAGACAAATCCGAAGATATGTCCTCTGAAAGTTGCTAATTCATGGGGCTTAAGAGTAGAAAGGTCTATCCCATCAAGAAAATATTCTCCTGAGGTGGGACGATCAAGACAACCCAGGATATTAAGAAGGGTTGATTTTCCAGAACCCGATGTACCCATGATAGAGATAAACTCCCCTTCATAGATAGTCATGGAAATCTTTTTTAGAACAGGAACTTCAATATCACCTAAATAATATGTCTTTACTATATCAATGAGTTCTATAATTGGCTTCAGAAATACCTTCCTCCATGCTTGCTTCTTGATAAACCACCTTTTTTAGAGGATTTTCCTTTCTTCTTTGTGATACCGGTAACAATCATATCCCCTTTATTGAGACCAGATTCTACCGATGCGAGTATAGAATTCTTAATACCTAACTTAATATTCCTGCGCTCAATGGATCCATCCTTTTTTTGTATGTAAACAAATGATGTTTTATTTCTGATTTTTTTGGTTTTATCATGTTTTTTTAATTTTTTTTCTGCGAATTGAAGTGCAGATATGGGAATAATCAGTGAATTAATTGTTTTCTCCAATATAAAAAATACTTGTACCGTCATTTGAATACGTAAGATCTGATCATCATTGGGAACTTCAAAGAGCACGTTATAGAATATTGCATTATTAACCAATTCCGGGGTTGGATATATTATCTTCAGTGTTCCCTTCCAGCGTTTGTCGGGGAGTCCTAATACTGTGAAGTAGGCTGATTGACCAACTTTTAATTTTAATATATCTGCTTCTGAAACCTGAGCCCATACCGTGACAGTTTTCATATTGGCTATCCTTAGCACAACTGGTGTTTGCTGGTTAGCATTAAGGGTTTGACCTTCACGGGTGGGGAGTGAGACTACTGAACCGGACATGGGTGCTATTATTTTTGTATATCCAAGGTTGGTTTGAGCGATTTCAAGTTCTGCTTCTGATTGTTTTATCTGGGCATTGATCCCATCGATCTCAGCTTTAGTTGTTTCATATTGGCTTTCAGCTTGCTCGACATCCTTTTGAGCTATGGCATCACTTCTCAATAAAGATCGATATCTACGATACTGCTTGGAATATAATTTAAGAAGGGCATATTTTGTTTTTAACTGTGCTTTTAAGACATCCAAATTAGCATTAGCCTGATTTAGCTTTGCCTCATGGATTGTTGGGTCTAATTCTGCGAGTAAAAATCCTTTGGCAACATATTGGCCAGTTTTAACATGCAATTTTTGAATCTGACCTGATATCTGTACACCAACATCCACATATTCCGAGGGCTGAACAGTACCTACCGCGTTAACAGTATTTTCAATTTCTCCTCGGGTTACCGGGTATACAATATATTGAACGTCTGTCTTATTGAGGGATTGCCAATAGTAATATCCTCCAACACAGAGTCCTATTAATAAAATAAGAATAATAAGTGTTTTAATTCTTTTTCTTATCATAAGATTGTCCGGTATGATTTTTTATATCGTTTCGAATAAATACACTCATAGCCCTATTGCATCCAGTTTAAATAACTACTGATAATATAACACATCGTAAGATCATTTGGGATAAATTATTTATTTTCTCTTAAGTAGGGTATTACGTCACAACGTTTAAAGAATTCTGGTCTATGAAAATCTGGCTTACTTGATTCAATTGGAAACCAGCTTAAGTAGTGCTTATAATTATCTTTCCCACCACACTTATATACATTGCAATAAAATGATTTGAGCTGGTCTATAGTGTGTCGAAATAGGGCAGAACAGGGTATTAAAACTTCTAAATCCCAATATACCTTTTGATTCGTAATATCTACAGGTGAATATCCAAGGGATGGTTTTCTGATTATCGTATTTAAAATATCCTTATGTGATAATTCTCTCTGATAACGGGATATTCCGTAGGCATGGTGCGTTGTTCCAATACAATTAAACTCAAAATTATAGTATGTACCATTCCCATCAGGATCAATAAATAATTCCACACAGGAGTCCTTATAAACCTCTCCATTATCTTCTAAAATCAAACCTCGTACCCCAATTTCTATTACCTGAAATGAAAGATAAATCCCATTATTAAGAAAAATCATTTGAAAGGACGTATGGGGAATATAGTTATACTCATCCCAATTCAGTACTTTAATCTCAGAATACGGTATCTTCAATTTCTTAATAGCATTCTGAATATACTCCAAACCATCCTGTAATTTTAATTCATTCAGACAATATATAGTCTCCCCCATTAAATATTTCCTTATAATACGATAAATTATTCAATAATAATTAATTTTAAGTGACAAATGTAAAATCATTTTTTATTCAATTAAAACACTTGTTTCCTTGAGATTCTGTTATTATTTTCTAAAATGAATTTTGATTTGATTATAATAAAAAGAAATTTGCATATGGAGTAATAGAAATTATATTTATAACAACAGTTTTTGGGAAATATGGATTAATTTATTTCTCTCTTTAAAATAAGGGCACATATTATTACTACGGAGAACATATTGCAAAATATCTTGAAAAAAAGTGTCATCTTGCTTGTTGAAGACAATATAGCAGACCAACTCCTCATGAAACGAGCCTTGGTTGATGCAAATATCCCAAATAAATTAATGATAGCTAATAATGGAATAGAAGCCCTCGAATACCTGAGAAGAGAAGGAAAATATGCCAATCCTGATGATAGCCCCACTCCAAACATGATAATTTTGGATATCAATATGCCAATGATGGATGGAAAACAAGTTTTAAGAGAAATTAAATCAGATCCCAGATTAAAGATGATCCCAGCCATTATGTTTACTACATCCTCTCAGGAGCAGGATATTATAGAGTCGTATCAACTGGGTGCCAATGCATATATTAATAAGCCCATTGATATTGCCCAATTTATGGATATGATAGAAAAAATAAACCAATTTTGGTTTGTAGTTGCGGAATTGCCAAATTAATAAGATAAAAAAGACTTTCTATGAAAATACCCCTATCTCTGCTTATCGTTGATGACAATCTTGCGGATATCCATATTTTAGAGAGATATTTATCTGCTTTAGAAAACTGGGAGATCCAATTATCTACCTGTGAGACAGGGGATGACGCCAGGAATCATATCAATAAATCAGATAGAGACATCATTATTGTCGATTATAACCTGGGAAGTGAAACAGGAATCGAAATTATCCGCTCTCTAAAAGAAATTGACTGCAAAGCTTCATTTATTTTACTGACTGGAATGGGGGATCAACATACAATACTCGAAGCATTTCACGAGGGCATCGATGATTATATCCTCAAAACAGATTTATCCCCAGCGTCTATTGAGCATTCTATTCATAAGATCTTCCAGCAAAGAAAAACCGAAAATGACCTCCGAATCAGTCAGGAAGGATTAAAAGAAGCTCAGACTATTGCTAGACTCGGAAACTGGAATTGGGATATTGTCAATAACTCTCTGCACTGGTCTGATGAAATCTATCGAATATTCGGTCTGGAACCACAAGAATTTGCTGCAAATTACGAAGCATTCATGGAATCAGTACACCCTGATGATCGTGACCTTGTAAACCAGGCTGTTAAAGAAGCATTAGAAGAAAATAAATCTTATAGTATATACCATAGAATAATTAGAAAAGATCAGGTTGAGAGAATTGTCCATGAGAAAGGCAAAGTCTATTTTGATAACTCTGGAAAACCTGTTCGTATGGTAGGAACTGTCCAGGATGTCACAGAGCGTATGAGGACTGAAGAGTCGTTGCGTCTCAGCGCTAAAGTGTTTCAAAGTACCAGCGAAGGAATTATGATCACCGATACCAAAGGTGTTATTGTTCAGATAAATAAGGCATTCACCAAAATTACTGGATACACTGAACAGGAAGCCCTGGGACAAACTCCCAGTATATTAAAATCAGGTCGACACGAACAATCCTTCTATGAACACATGTGGTATTCCCTTACTAAAATTGGATTCTGGCAGGGTGAAATCTGGGATCGCCGTAAAAATGGAGAAATATTTCCCAAATGGATGTCAATTAATGCTGTAAAAAATGATCATGGAATAATTAGTCATTATGTAGCTATATTTAATGATATCACCACAAGAAAGAGAACCGAAGAAGTCTTTCAGAGACTGGCACACTACGATACCTTAACGGGCTTACCCAATCGTGTCTTATTTCAGGACAGACTCCAGCAAGCGATCATCCAGGCTAAGAGAAAAAAATATTTTGTCGCCCTACTATTTCTTGACCTCGATAGATTTAAAAATATCAACGACTCTTTGGGTCACCTGGCAGGGGATTTCCTACTCACAGAAGTTTCAAAACGCTTAACCAATTGTATCAGAAGCATGGATACTGTTGCACGACTTGGCGGAGACGAATTCACAATCATTCTGACAGAAATTACCAATAGTCAGGGTGTCACATCCGTAGCCAATAAAATTATCGAGTCCTTCAAAGAACCCTTTCTCCTCAATAATCAGGAAATGATTATTACCACAAGTATTGGTATTACCCTATATCCCAATGATGGACAGGATATGGAAGTCCTTCTGAAAAATGCTGATCTGGCTATGTACCATGCAAAGTCCATTGGAAAAAATAATTATCAGTTCTTCTCCGCTGATATGAATATAGAACTGATAGAACAGATTGATCTTGAACTCAATCTCCGCAGAGCTCTGGAAAAAAAGGAATTCATCCTCCACTATCAACCTCAAATATCTCTCAAAACAGGAAAAATCATTGGTGTCGAAGCCCTTCTCCGCTGGCAACCCTCAAAATTTGGTCTTGTCCCTCCCGGAAAGTTCATTCCTCTGGCTGAAGAAACCGGGTTAATCATTCCCATAGGGGAATGGGTGCTTAAAGAATCATTCGAACAACAAGTTAGGTGGTCCAAAATGGGTTTCCAGGATATTAGGGTAGCAGTGAACCTTTCAGCAAAGCAATTCATGCAACGAAATCTGTTAGAATCTATTAGTAATACAATAAATGAAACAAATGTTAATCCATCCTATATTGAAATTGAAATTACAGAAAGTGCTATCATGAATGACATCGATCAGGGCATAAAATTATTATACCAGTTCAAGGATATGGGCTTCAAGCTTGCCTTAGACGATTTTGGCACTGGATATTCCTCTCTCAGCTATTTAAAGAAGTTCCCCTTAGATACGTTAAAAATCGATCAATCTTTCATCAGAGATATGGAAAATGATCAGCAAAATTCCGCTATCGTCGCTGCAATCATATCTCTTGGACAGAATTTAAATCTTAAAATCCTCGCAGAAGGGGTCGAAAAAGAAGATCAGATCCACTTCCTCAGAAAACACCACTGCGAAGAGGTTCAGGGATATTATTTCAGTAAACCCATAGATCAGGAAAGCCTCACATCTCTTCTCCAAAAAGAAATTATCTTCCTAAAATAGTTTTGTCATCACAATCAAAAAATGGCATAGTATTTGATAATCTATTCTAATAGAGATTTTCATTTGATAAAACATTTTTTTGGGAGAATAAACATGCATTTAATAGATGAACAATTAATCAAATATGACACCAGCCAGAAGATCATTCAAGTTCTTATTATCAATGAAAATCAATCCCACACAAAGATAATCAATAATTACCTCAAACAACTCATCATCTGGGAAATTCAAATTACAGAATGTGCAACTTTCCACGAAGCCGTATTCAAATGTGAAGCTCAGGACTGGGATATCGTATTAATTGATGAAAGTTTTATCGACTCACAATGGGTTTCATCAATCGTTTGCTTAAAAAAATTGCTGGATAACACTTATTTCATCTTAACAATGAACACACCCAATTTACAAACCCTTGAAAAAAACTTTCCTGTTGGTATATCTGATTATATCTCTATGAATAATATTTCTCTCCAGTCCATCAATTCGATCATGGAAAATTCCTTATATCTATCCCAATCTACTGATAATAATACCCTCTATTATATAGAAATACCCTGGTTATGGAATTCCCAGTCAAAAAATATTATCTGCTCCCATCTGTTGAATCAATACTTTAAATACGATAAAGATACACAAGAAAATATCAATTCGTTCTACCAATTAGTCCACCCTGAGGATCAAAAGCTCGTTAGAAGAGAATTTTGGAGAATGATAAATATCACTGGAACCTTAAAAATTCAGTGTAGAGTGAAATCCAAAGATGATTATTATCACACTGTAACGATACAGGGTTACATTCATCCTGAGGAAAAAAATATTGTTATCGCCACTGGAAAAATGATAGTAGATCTCTCTCAGGAAATGGTGAATATATATGATCATTTAATTTCTATATTCAGTAAAACTATTGAAGCCGTCATGATTATGGATCTCTCGGGTAGAATTACCTACATCAATTCAACATTCACTCAAATTACAGGCTACACTCAGGAAGAAGCTATCGGAAGGTATTATCATTTCTTAAGCCCTGCAATTAATCATAAAAAGGACTTGATAAACTCTTGGGAACAAACAATAAGACATGGATACTGGCAGGGTGAGACCTGGAGCCATAGAAAAAATGGAGAATCCAGTTTACAATCCTTAACCCTGACACAAATTAAAGATCAATGTGGTAATATCATCCATGTGGTTGGACTATTATACGACAAGGATGTTGGAAATCTCGACACCAAACGCATTCGATTCAGAGAGAATTTTGATAACCTCACAGGACTCCCAAATAAATCCTATGCCAAAGAAAGGGGCATTGAATCCATCCGAACCGCTAAGCAGAATCTCCGTAAAATAGCTGTCATTTTTCTTGATATTGATAATTTTAAATACGTCAATGAGAGCATGGATCATAACATTGGGGATCTCATATTACAAGAAATTGCAGAAAGATTAAACAAATCGATAAATGGAAATAGTATGATTGCCCGCTGGACCAGTGACGAATTCATCATCGTTTGTGAAAATATCAATTTATTTTCTGATGTGATGAAGATAGTAGAAAAGATCCAATTATCATTTATAACTCCTTTTAAATTAAAAAAATATGAACTCCATCTCACGACAAGTATTGGTATTGCACTTTATCCTGAGGACGGAATTCAATTTGATACCCTGATTAAACACGCTGAAATGACTATGTTTAATGTAAAGAAGTCAGGGGGAAATAATTATTGTTTCTATTCCCCAAATAGTATGGGGTTTTCAATCAATAAACTTGAACTGGAAAATGATTTGCGAAAAGCTATCAACAATCATGAGTTGAAACTATTTTATCAGCCCAAATTTAATATACAATCCTCCCGGATCACTGGTGCAGAAGCCCTCATCCGCTGGCAACACCCTGATAAAGGTATAGTAGGTCCTGACCAATTTATTCCCATCGCCGAGGAGACTGGATTAATCATTCCTATTGGGAATTGGGTTATCCAGGAAGTATGTGATTATTTTCAGAAAATAAAAAATAATATAGATCTGTCATTTCATATCGCTATCAATCTTTCTCCTATACAATTTCTTAAAGGAAATATCTTTGAAGATGTAAAAAAAATCCTATCCAATGCAAATATCGATCCACAATACATTCATCTTGAAATCACAGAGAGTTCCGCCATGCAAAATACCACACGAAACCTTGAAGTCCTCAATCAGTTAAACAAACTGGGGATCAAACTGGCTATTGATGATTTTGGAAATGGATATTCCTCCCTGGGATATTTGAAAAAATTTCCCTTCAAAACACTTAAAATAGATAAAATATTTATCCAATCCATTTTAACAGAACCCGAAGATACAGCCATTGTTGAAGCAATTATAAATATGGCTCATAATTTGAATCTTCAGGTCACGGCTGAGGGTGTAGAAACTCTTGAGCAATTGGAACTTCTAAAAAAATTAAAATGTGATGAAGCCCAGGGATATTTTTTAGGAAAACCAATACCCGATGAAGAATTTATGGGAAGATTGTCCAACGGATATAATTAGCTTGAGAATGGGTTCTTTCACAGAAGTAATTTATAAATGAACCACTTGATATAAGAAATAATATTAACTAAACCTATTTTAATAAATTATACATAATGACAAACATATTTTCCAAAAGATATATCAAAAATTAATCCCTTTTTAAAATCATAGAATATCATACCATTGAAACGAAAGAGGATCGGAACCAAAAATTCTGATTCCGATGTTGATTCGTCGGATGTCTTTTCAATGGTTTGTTCAATTTTTTGCAGGGATAAGACATAAGATAATGAGATTACAATATCCTGAGTCATAACTGAAATGGCTGAGAAAGGACGATCGAAAGGATTATTAAAAGATCATTTTAAGTGGATGGTCATTTGTAATTATAATCCAACCCTACTCCTTTAATATGCGTTATTATTCAAAAGCAGGGTAAGATAATATTATTTTTCTACAACATCAGAGCGTAATCCGGCGATATTACCTATGATCGTATCCTTATCACTCTGAGAAACACCAGCGGCAATAAGAGCATCGGAAAGATGACCTGCTACAGCATCAAATGCCTCATTAGTGATTCCAAGACCTTTATGAGCCGATTTCATATCTCGTCCCTGATAGCTATTTGGTCCACCTAAAGCCATTGTGATAAACATCTCCTGGTGCATGTGTTGTTTAGCCATGTCCGTGTGCTTGAAATAGGGTATGAGGAGGGAATCATTTAGTATTCTTTTGTAGAAATCCGCTACTACAGCTTTAACTGCAGGTGCTCCTCCAATTTTTTCAAATAATGACATCGGTTTAACCCCCTAAAAAAGTTTTATGGGACGTAATATATCATAAGTTATTTTGAAAATCAATGAGATGGGTCTCAATTTATGGGATTTTTAAATGTTTTTATTGGAACAAAGGGATTTAAATATTTTACAACATTCAATCCCTCTGAAATTTTCATGTAGTTCTGATCAATGGATCATACCATAGGATCATTTTGCTTTACGTGAAAGAAAGAAATCTGGATGGATTTACATTTTTAAAATCGCACCATGTTTTTTTGCATATTCAGATGCTTTTTTAGGATCTTCTTTAGAAAGTTTTTTGGATATTTCCTGGTGATAATCAAAGAATTTGTCCATATCTTCAAATCCGTGTTTTTTTAGTAATTCCCCTCTTTCTTTGATTTTATTGGTTTTCTCAAGTTTTCTGACTTCAGCAAATACCTTAAGATATTCATCAGGAGATAATTTTGGAGATTCTTTTTCAACTGGTTTCTCAACGGGTTTTTCAACGGGTTTTTCTACAGGTTTCTCAACGGGTTTTTCAACCGGTTTTTCTGCTGGTTTCTTACAATTGTTTAAAATAATTGTAGATAGAATTAGGGTACTTATTAGCATAAGTATAATTTTTTTCATAATAATTTACCTCTTTATAAAAATTTATTGTGGATTATCGATTGAAAGAAAAATAATATAGATTTAAAAAAAACATAGTGATAATTTTTTTTCTTAATAAGATTTTGTAAATAATTTATACGATATTCTGATGAATTATTATAGATGTACCTTACAGTTGTTAAGGATTTCTTATTGATGATCCGATGGTGTTTTTCAAGAATGATGTGTTTAATTTAAGGTATCGTAAGCGGGGGAGGGCTTTGGTGGTTGGTTTTGGACTTTCACCATGAAATGATTTACGCTAGGAATGTATTTTTGGGATATTTTGTATGGTAAGATATTTTAGGGAGGAGATTAAACTTGGGGACTCAGTTCATATTGAATCCCCTTGTTTGTTTCATGTTGTTATGATTAGTGTTATTATTTGGCTCATACCAAGTTCACTAATTTATTATTTGAAATTATTTTTTTGACAAGCCATCAAATTGTTTTTTGAATTCAGCTTGTTGTTTTGGATCTTTAATCCCTTTCATAACTTCTTGGTGATGATCCATGAAATGTTTCATGTCCTTTAAACCAAGATTTTGACAAAATGCGTCTTTTTCTTTGTCAGTCTTCATTGCTTTGATTTTTTTAAGTGAATCAAGATATTGACCAGCATCTATTTTGGCAATTCCAGCTTTTTTTGGATCTCCAGGAGCATCATCTTTTTTAGGGTGTTCATCACCTTTTTTTTCGCCGTCAGCTTTGGCATCATCTTTTTTTGGGTGCTCATCAGCTTTTTTTTCTGCTGGAGCGTCAGCTTTCTTTTCTGGAGCAGGAGCTTCAGCTTTCTTTTCTTGTTTTTTACAATTATTTAAACTAATTGTAGCGATGAATAAGAAACTTATCATCATTATAATAATTTTTTTCATAAATTTTTTCCTCATTTGTTAATGAAAATTTGATAGCGACAAAAATAATATTAATTAATGAAAAGTACAATATCTTTAAATTATTATTTTAAAATTTTTTAAGGGTAAAAAGATTAATTTTGGGTATAATCAAAAGATGTTTAAGTTGTATTGTTTAATCAAGAAGAGAATATTTTTCTGCTCGTGATCATAAGTTGATTTGAAAGCTCTGCTAGACGGGAATATTTCATATGAGGACGGGTTGAATTGTCCATTTGATGATAAGGGATTAGCATGAATGATAGATTCCCCCAATCTGTACTAGATCTTTTCAGCTAATCACTTATTTGAGAGAGTGTTTTAAAAAAAGATTTCACTTTGATATTATTCAATAACGGGGTTGAATCAAAATCTTTAATTTGAGCGTTATCTAATATTTTAACCTGAATATAAAACATCTTTAGAAAGAATAACCGCCTTTAAGTCCAAAATAGATAAGGGTTGCACGATTATTGTAAAAGAGAATAGGTCCTACTTTAAAATAAAATCCTCCACCCTTTGGATTAAAATTATAACCAATGCCAGCAAGTCCAGCTGTTCCTTTAACATAAGTATTAGATACAGAAGCGCTTAAAATATCCACACCGCCATCTAAGTAAAATCTATGACTACCACCTAAATATAAACTTAAATAGATTGGAAAAATGGCAAAAGTTACTCCTGCAGCAGACCAAACTGATGCCTCTGCATTAATTCCAAGCCAATTGGTAAAGAGTCTTTCGAAACCAACACTATAAGCAATTCCATAACCCAGAAGTGACACATGAAAGGCGTTATAAGCCTTTCGACTATCTGATGTGGGAGATGATTTAGATTGATCTGGTGTTGTATTCATGGAATCTGTTATATTTAATGCAGACCATGGGAAATCAAATGTTTTTAAATCAAATGAATATGGGTTGTTTGTCTGTTGTCCTAGAGATTGTAATTTGCTATAACTCTGTGATGCAAATAAAAGAATTGTAAGGATTATAAGTATAGAAAAGATATTTTGTAATAATGTTTTCATATTTTTATTCTCCTTGAATTAAAAATATTGTTAAATCATATACTCTGTTTCAGGAAATAATATTTATAAGATAGCCTCCTTATGATTAAATTTAATATGATTTAGTAATATTTAAATATTTTTTACTAATATTGTTGATTTTTTTTTGTTTTATGGGAAGTTTGACTATGAGTTTTTCCCATACTTTTCCCATCATTTTCCCATAAAAGGGATGTTTGAAGAGAAGTCATTATATTTTTTGCAAATTTTTATAACTACCAAAGAGTTTTAGTATGAGAGGGTTTAGATAGTAAATTTATGTATACTGCTAATCTTGTGAATTTGAAACGATTAACGAGTGATACGACTCCGCTCACCAGGCTAATCAACTGTTTAATTTCTTTATTTAAAGGTTAATCAGTAAAATATCTGGTGGAAGAATAAGTAATTTTATGGTTTTTCAGTCTTTATTAAGATGCTCTTTCCATTTACAAAGGAAAAATAGTGGGTTTCGATTTGCTTTCCCTGTATATTAAATATTTCTTGTTTTGTGAGATGTTCATCCTCGTCGTAATAATTGATAATTTTAATTTTACCATTGGAATGAAAGATTTCGGCCTTGAATAATTTCTTTTTATTTTTTGATATTATATTGAGATATTTAATTTTTTGGTAGTAAATTGTATAGTAAGATCGGGATTTTACCTTAATAATTCTTTGTGGGATAAGAATATCAATTTTTGTATAAATTTCAGGATCATAAATGTGTTTTGCAATGAAAAAAACTTTTCCATCCGAGTCATAATGCTTTTCTGAGTTTATTATTCGGCGGTTAATATAAGTAATGGCATAATATGGGATGCCCAGGGTGTGTTTTTTAGGGATTTTTTTAGAGTAAGTATAATCACCCCAATTATTTTCCTTGGCGTTGGCGAAATATAGGGTATAAGTTGCACTGTATAGGATAGTTGGGATAAGAATTACNNATTATAACAAATATGAGAGGAATTAATTTATGAAACATTTATTGTACTCTAATTAATTTTTGACTTGATAATAAATAATGAAAAGTTTAACAGAAGTCAAAAGGTTTTTTTTAAATACTTGACATTTTTATAAAAATATATAAATTTACATTTCAAAATTGTCTTATTCGACTTTGTATTTGTATGGAAGTCATTATTAATTAAAATATTATATTGGGTGAAGAAAATGAAAAGAAATCTTGATAGATCTAAAGTTGTTATCAAAAAGAGAAATGGAACTCGTCAGGGACGTGGATTTAGTTTGGGAGAAATAAAAGAAGCGGGATTAGTTCCAAGTCGTGCTATATCTCTTGGTTTATCAGTAGATCGCAGAAGGAAATCCACACATACTCATAATATTGAGGCTCTTAAATCTGCTTTAGGCTAATCTATTCATTATTTGACAAATCTTTTAATGTATTCATATTGCGGAAATCATCCATTTGATGGGGAGGGATAGGTATTTTCATTGCATTTAAAAGGGATATGCAATTGACGATACCAAAATCCTTCATTTGAAGTTCGAATGTGGTTTGAATATATTCGTTTATTATTTCTAGCCCAGAACTTGTGTAAATACCGCAAAGAGGTTCCAGCCGATTATTTCTCTCATAAAGGAATGCTGAATATGAGTCATTGTCAATATATTTATTAATAAGAATATCTATGGTTTCCCTAGTCATTTTAATCATATCACAGGCGAGAACAAACAAGTCATTATTTGGATAAATAGAGTGAACAGATAATATTCCGTTGAGTGGTCCTGGAATATTTAATGAATCAATTATATAAGGGTTTGAAGTTAATAATTTCTTATATGATAATACTTGTTGCTGCTTGATTGATAGGATAATCTGATCTGTAAAAGATTTTAATAACTGAATACCCCATTCTGCCCAGGTGAGCTTTTGTTTTACTAAAAGACCCTTGTCATGACCCATGCGAATGCTTTGACCACCACAGAGTAATACGAATTGTAGATTATTGCCAGCTTTCTTTTCCATCTGAGAAATACTCTTTCTTCCATATTGGCGCTTCTTTCTTGACTCTATCTATGATATATCGATTCGCATCATAGGCATCCTTTCTGTGGGCAGAGGATGTGACTACAACGACGGCGGTTTCACTGATATCAACTCGACCTATCCTATGAGTACAATGGGCATAGTAGAGTGGCCATTTGTTCTTAGCTTCAGATATAATTTCTTTGATTGTTTTCTGAGCCATATCGATATGTGCTTCGTATTCAAGATAGTCTACCGCTCTTCCCTGGCTATGATTTCGTGTTTCTCCACTGAACAGAACAACTGCTCCTGCTTTCGGATCGTGTGCAATATCGACATGTTCAGATAATTTAATGGGTTTGTCTGTAATATATTCCATTTCAACCACCACTGGAAGGAGGGAATAACAGAATTTCCTCTCCCTGAGATAAAATATAGTCTTCATTAACAAATTCTTTTTGAACCACAGCTTTACAACAGTCTAGAGTATTCTTAGATTCTGGCCTCAGTGCGGTCATTTGAAGAAAAAGATCTTTCACTGTTGATTTATCTATAATATCAAGTGTGATCTGTGGCTTGAAATAATCTTTGAGCCCAGCATAAACATGTATTGTAACATCCATTTTTAGCCTCCAATAGCTTTCATAGATAAAGTACTTCCAACAAACTTTTCTTTCTGTTTCTGAGACATTGCTTTCACTAGTATATCTTTCATATATTCCTCATCATTCACTGCTTGATCAAGGGGAAATCCATAATTAACACTTAAACAACCATACAAAAACCCGTTGTAGTCTACTCTCAGACGATTACAATCTCCACAAAATGGTGATGATTCATTGGCTATGATACCAAACTTCTTTCCATCTTCAGTCAACCAATAGTTTGCAGTAGAGGATGCCTTTCTCTCTACAGGGTGGATAAGATATTTTGTTTGAATAGTAGATAATATTTCCTGTTCTGAAAAGAGATATTGATGATAATTATGATAGAGATGACCCATTTTCATAAGTTCCAGAAAACGAATTGCCATCCCATGACTACTGGCATATTCTAAGAGAGGGATAATTTGACTATCATTGATTCCTTTCATCAGTGTGGTATTAATTTTAATTGATATATCATATTTTAAAGCTCTGTCTATACAAGAAAGAACCTTCTCAATCTGATCTCGTCCAGTTAATTTCCTGAATATATCCTTGTCAATGGCATCCAGAGAAAAATTAATCCCGGTTAAACCATTTTGGATAAGACTATCCAGCTGACCTTCTAGATGACTTCCATTGGTGGTAAGGTGAATCTCAGGGATACCGATTTCCTGAAGTATTCCTACAAGGTCAATTAACCCTTTATATAACGTGGGTTCTCCTCCTGTTAAGCGAACTGTACTTAATTTATTTATCTGATGGATCTTTCGTACGATATTCCCGTATTCTTCTGGACTAAGAGAGGTATGATGAGTACGATATTGAATATCATCTTTGCTCACACAATATTTACAAGCAAAATTACATTCAGCTGTTACACTGAGACGTAATACTTTAAACTGACGAGGATCTGAATTTTGTATCATAAAGACCTCCAGGGAATGAAATCAACAACATCCCCCCTCTTAAGCTCCTGTACTTCACCAGGATGAATAGCAATCCCATCAGAATGCAGACAGGACTTGATATCTCCACTCCCATTATATCGAATGGGTTCAACAATAAGATAATCTGAACCTAATTTACATGGAAAGTAATCTTCACGCATACCCTTCTTACTTCGATTCGTGGAGATCTCCAATTGAACAGGAAGTATATCCTTCAACCCCATAAAATGCCTTATATATAATTCAATAAATACCTTAAAACACACTTGACATGACATAGGATTACCAGGCAAGCCAAACACAACCCCATGATCTGTCTCACCAAACCAAATTGGCTTACCAGGTTTAATTTTAACCTTGTGGAAGAGCTTTTGAACCCCAAGTCGATCTAATACTTCCGGTACAAAATCCGCATCACCCATGGAAACTCCACCGGTGAGAATTAATACATCCCTTTTGAGTCCTTCCTGTATAGCATCATATAGCATTTCTTTATTGTCTGGAACATGTTTTACATAATTTGGAATAATATTATAATCTTTGAGAAAGGCTTGAATGGTATATAAATTTGAGTTTCTAATCTGGTAGGGTTTTATCGGCTGTCCTGGAGAAACAACTTCATCACCTGTAGAAATAATAGCTATTAGAGGGATATCATAAATATACACTTGCTCCTGACCAAGAGTAGCCAGCAGACTCAGAACAGACACGTCACAAATCGTTCCATCAGTCAGTAAAATATCTCCCTTAAGTGCATCTTCACCCTGTCTGGATATATTCATCCACGGAGTGACCTTCTCAATATCGATTTGAACATCCTTCCCAACAATTCTGCAATCTTCTATCATAACTACTGCATCCAATCCTTCAGGAACTGGTGCACCTGTCATGATTTTAACAGCACAACCCTTATCCACAGAATGATTCATCATCTCACCAGCAAATACTTCCCCATAAATAAAGAACTTCTTATCAGATGAATTATTAAAATCATTACTGGAAATGGCAAATCCATCCATAGTAGCCCGGTTAAATGGAGGATAATCACGATCTGCAGAGATATCTTCTTTTAAAACAAAGTGGAGAGCATCCAAAATGGGGACTTCTCGACCTCTGGATGGCTTCACATGATGGGTTATAATTTGACGTGCTTCGGATACGTTTATCACAATAACTCCTTTTCAAATGAGGAAGGCACATCCATTTCTAAATGTACCCTATCGCCGCACAAACCCTAGTGATCCGTAGGTCTATGCAGTCGGAGTTTTATCTACTATAAAATATAATCAATTTTCAATGACGTACAAATTTTTTTTTAAAAAATATTCCAAATATCCATTATTCCTATTCGTTATCCGATCATCTTAGAAGGCATAATAAAAATATTTAGAGTAAAATAACGATATTTCTTTGACAATATTTGAAAATCAATTAAATTTCACTTTCCTGAAATCTTAAAAAAATGGGTTATACTTTATTCCTCTGGAAAGAATTGTTACTAAAATTATTCAATATGGGGTATCCTATGAATCGATATATCATTATAATTTTTTTATTAGCAGTGACTTTCATTGTACAGTGTGGTGAAGAACCCATTAAACCCAACCCCAGATTCTTTCTAATAACTAATGGATTCGGTATTCAGTGGTCTAAACTGGATCGCCGACGTTCCACACCTTCAAATAAACCCTGGGTATTTTACGAATGGTCAATGAAAATTCAGTTGAACAAAGGGGAACGGGTGTTTATATCCTCTACACCAGATGGGAAGGGATTTATCGTTGTTGATGATGGTTTATATGTGAATGGAAGAAAATTGTCGAACTTATATAATGGATTATATGGTGATGCAAGGGAAAATATCGGGCGATCTGCCACAGTCTCTTACAAGCCAATAGAACCCATAGAGATTACAAAAGATATTCGGATGGATGGTCTGATTCACATCCAACTGATTGATTGGGGAATTCTATACGCATCATCCCCACTTTATCTTGTCATTCAATAAAGTCTTAGAAGGAGCATTTTGTGAAAAAAATATATGTTAGTCTTGGATCCAATATTGGAAACCGTTTGGAATATTTAAATCAGGCAAAAGATTCTTTAAAAGAGCATTTTAATCTTGTCAATGAGTCGAATATCTATGAGAGTGAGCCAGTAGGGAATGTCGAGCAGGATCATTTCCTGAATCAGGTTGTAGAAATTGCATCGGATAAAGGGGCGGGAGAGATCCTTGCCATCACACAGGGGATAGAATATAATTTGGGTCGAAGACGAAATGGGAACAAATGGGCACCCCGGGAAATTGATATTGATATTTTATTGTATGGAAGAGAATATATCCAGAGTCTTCTTGTGAGGATCCCTCATCCACAAATGATTCATCGTCGTTTTATACTTGAACCCCTTTTAGAGCTTGATAAAAGTATGACAATTCCACCCAAAGATATTTTAATAGCAGATTATCTTAAAAAAGTCAAAGATCAGAAAATAGAGAAAATCAGCTTACAAAATACATTCCGATAATAAATTCTTGTGTATCTTTAAATTTAGAGATCTTAGATTTACCCAACGAATGGATTGGATTACTCCCAATAAGAGATTTCAATTCATCTCATAAATTTCCTTTATAAAGACCTTCCGTTCATATTTTATTCAACTAATTGAAAATCAAAATAAATAGCATATACCCCCTCCGAAAGGGAATCGGAATCAGAAATTTTAATTCCGATTGTGATTCGTTTCAAAGATTGGGGTTTAGTTATGAATCCGATGAAGTTCTTAACGATAATAATTGAATATCATTTTTTGACTACGCTTTGTAAATACGACCAACTCCCCGTTAAGTCCTACAGAGAACCAGTGCCATGTGTCTTCCGGGTTATTTTCTAATAAAAGTGATTTGATTTCCTTATTCCTGCCGGAGGGTGTGAGAACCTGAATATTATATAATTTGTGCTGAAGTGTATTTTTAGATTCAGGAAGGGGTATATTCAGATAAGTTTCATCCTGGTCATTTACCCCAAGGAGAGAGTATTTAAGTTCCTCATTTTTCAATTCCCTGATGACATCTGATTTATATGATTTATTTTGTAAATCGATAAATATTAGTTTAGATAAAGTGGGATTAAATCCTCTTTCCTTGCTATTATTAGATTTTGTTGTGGGATAGTATTTTATATGGAATAATAATTTTTGGGATGCTGGAGTAATCTGTATTTCAGATAAGTTAAAGACAAATCCCTTTTCAGCTGGAACCCATTTTAAAATGTCGTTTTCATGGATATCAATATTTCCCTGGGGAGTTATTCTGAAGAGTTCATAGGATTCTTTAAACAGTGATGGGGATTTGTCATTATAAGATTTAAAAATAAGATATAGATAATTATTTTTATCACAATAGATAAGATGAAGACCTTTATCGAGATCAAAGGGCAATCCATTTTTACCCGTTTTACCAATTTTATATAAGAAATTACCATTTTTATCAAACTTCAGAAGGAATTTTTCCTGCTTAACATTTTGAGGATTATTTTTGACTACAGGTTTTGGTGGATTAACCGGTATATTTTGGGCAATGGGTGGAGTTTGATTATATAGATTATTATTTTTATTATGGGGTGTTTGAGGATTTACGAGAGGATTTTGAGCTATGACAGGGGGTTTAATATTTTTTGTTAAATCTTTGTTATTGTTATCCTTTTTAATATTTTTTTGTTTTTTTTCAGAAATTTTAGCTTTTTCTAATTCTTCTTCGGTTTGAAATGGGATTTGGGGGAAGGAATGGTTCATGACATAGAAATCCCCGTTCTCAGCAGGATAGAAGTCTTGGATATAATCAAATTTATAATTTTTGTGAGTCGATTTGAGATTTTCTTTCCGGAAAAAGATTTTATTATCCTTTATCGATTTTTCTTCGAAGTACCTCAATATATTAATTTTATGGTTCTTATTTGAGAGCAGGAGGGCATTTCCTCCATTGACGTTGATTTTAATAATTTTTTTATCCTGTGCATTGGATTTCAGATAGATATAATTTCCAGCATATCGGGTGGGGGGTGCTCCATAGGATGTATCCATGAAGTGATTATTCATTTGTCTTCTATAATTTATAAGAAGCTCATTTTGGTATTTCTCAAGGGCATTTTGTGAGGGGAATCTTGGTTTATCCAGTGATATTTCTATGGATACAGATTCTTTACCAAGAGTTTTTAAGGACTGTTCACAGGATATGAAAATTAATAGACTAAGTGATAATAGGATAGCAGAATATTTTATCATGAAAGCTCCAAGTACTGTTGAATTATTGATGATTTTTAAGGTTAATCCTTTGTTTGATCCTTCAACTTTGAACAGGGTATATATATTTGGAATAACATCCTGTCAGTAGAATTAACTATAGGATAAATTTAGTAGAATTATTTAAATTGGGGTAATATTTTTTATCCCATGCATAAGATTTATTTAAATTTTTCCTTTGTGAGAAGGCTTTTGATGAGATCAGGTTTTAATTTTATATTTTAGAGCAAGGAATTAAATAATTCGAACGGTCTGATAAGAAGGACTATAAAATATTTCCCAAAATATCCATTGCCTTTTTTATTGAATTATTGTATTTTTAAGTAATAATCCATACACTTCCATAACAATTGAATGATCAGATAGGATAATCGGCTATGGGTCACAGAATATTTCGTAGCGTTGCAGGGGGAATTTTAATATTAATTCTGACGTTACAGGTATTTATTTTAATCTATCCCCTTGTTATTCTCCTTTTATTTGAAAGTCTTAGTAATTGGCTTATTCTAAAGTTCTTTATGAGACTAAAATATGGCAATGAATATCTGAGATTTTGTGGATCTATAGGGGAAAAGATTAATTCTCCACTCAGGAAAATCTCTTTTGATGCGGAACGACTAATATTTATTATTTTATCATTGTTTCTTGTTGTAACGATAATATTTCAGGATATAGGTATTATTGAAGAGACGTCCTATTCTGCCATTCTGATAAATTTTATACCCTGGATATTTGGATTTGCCCTTCTGATTTCTGGTTTTACAAATTTTTGTCCATTTTTAATTTTCCTCAGGTGGATTGGCTATAAGTAAATGAGTAATAATATATCCAGAAAACAAAATCAGCCTAATGAGACCCTCTATGGTAGTATTACAGTCAAAATAACTGGTACAATACTTTATTTAATGATATTAGTTGGGGTGATCATAGGATTTATACGTCTTGTAGATTTAAAAGATGAAGTCACAAATGATTATCCTGTTCGAGCAGAATATATATTTTATCAAGTCCAGCAGAAATTATCTAAAATTAATAATATTAAAGAACTTAAGCCCTCCTTACTTGCTGACATTCTTAATCGATCCGATTTTACTGGAGTTCAGGTGCAAATAGCTCACCAAACAATTAGCTATAGTAAAGACAATCAGCGTATTGATAGTAATTTGACGATGATCCAATCCAGTCCATTTCGTCTTTCCGATCAGGAATTTGTTGTGAAGCTTTATCATACCCCTCTTAAATCAATTCTTTTGGATAATCAGAGAAGGATTGTTTATACCCTTATTCTCCCTTTGCTTGGATTTGGGTTTATTTTAGCATATTTAATCCAGAAAACTACTACTCAACCAATAATGAAATTAGTTCGTGCTACTGAAATAATATCTCAAGGGGATTTTGAAGAAAGAGTTCACATGGAACGTCAGGATGAGATTGGATTATTGGCGAATTTCTTTAATTATATGATGGATCAGATTGTCTTGCAAAAAAATGAATTACTCAACGAAATCAGAGAGCGATTCAGAGCAGAGAAGCGACTGGAAGATCTAAGTAATCAACAGCAAATTAATCTATTGTCTGCCAGTGAAGAACTCAAACTATCTGCTAAGGTATTTGAAAGTACTACAGAGGGAATTATCATTACAGATCAGGATGGCAGATTCCAAACCGTGAATAAGGCATTTACAAAGATCACAGGATATACGAAAGATGATGTACTGGACAAGAATATACGTATTTTTAAAACAGATGATCACGATGAGGATTTTATTCTAGTCCATATCCAATCTTTAAAATCAGCTGGGTTTTGGCAAGGTGAGGTATTAACCCGTCGAAAGGATGATAAATTAATAACAGTTCGGGTTAATATCAATACAATTCTTAGTTCAAATCAGGAAATTGTTAATTACGTTTGTGTTTTTTCTGATATCAGCCAGATGAAGAAGTCTGAAGATCGTCTTAATTTCCTTGCTCACCATGATCTTCTCACAGGTCTTCCCAATCGGTTATTATTTCATGATCGCCTGCAGCAAGTGATAAAGGAATCCATGCGGTATAATAAGTGTACTGCTGTTCTATTCGTAGATTTAGATCGGTTTAAAATTGTAAACGATACCCTGGGGCATTCTATAGGGGATTATTTATTAAAAGAAGTTGCTGAAAGATTATTAAGCTGTGTAAGGTATAGCGATACTGTTTCCAGATGGGGAGGGGATGAATTTACTATTATCCTGACCAATCTCAGTAAACCACAAGATGCAGCTAAAATATCACAAAAGATCCTCAATTCCCTCTCACAAATATTTTGCATAAAAGAGAATGAGTTTTATATAAGTGCCAGTATAGGAATCAGTCTCTATCCTTATGATGGAGAAGATGTGGAAGCTCTTATCAAGAACTCTGATACCGCAATGTATAATGCTAAAGAGAAGGGTAAGAATAATTATCAATTTTATGAAAAAAATATTCAAACGATCTCCATAGAATGGCTATCTTTAGAAGCTAAGTTACGTCAGGCTCTGGAAAGAGAAGAACTGGAATTATATTACCAGCCACAGATAGATCTTAGAACAGGTGTAATCAGAGGAGCTGAAGCACTTATTCGCTGGCCGATGAATGGAAAGATAATTCACCCAGGTGATTTTATCAATATGGCTGAAGAAACTGGCCTGATCATACCTCTCGGACAATGGGTAATATTCAAAGCTTGTCAACAAAATAAATTTTGGCAACAACAAGGATTCCCCCCTATTCAGATGGCAGTAAACCTATCCGCAAAACAATTTTTAAGAGAAGATTTCTTCACTACTATCGATAAAACAATCCAGGATAACTGTATCAATCCTAAGTTTCTTGAACTGGAACTCACAGAAAGTACATTCATGAAAGATACTGAACAAACAAAAAATATTTTAAACAAACTCAAAAAGAGAGGTGGGATTTCTATTTCTATAGATGATTTTGGAACAGGATATTCATCTCTAAGTTATTTAAAACGATTTCCTGTTGATACTCTTAAGATAGATAAATCCTTCATTCAAGATATTTCCAATAGTTCTGACGATTCTGCTATCACATCTGCTATCATAGCCATAGGTCACAGCCTTCGATTATCAGTCATTGCTGAAGGAGTCGAAACTAAAGAACAACTCGACTTCCTGATTGACAACCAATGCGACAAAGCTCAGGGATATTATTTCAGTCACCCCTTATCTGCTGATGATTTTACAAAATTACTCAAAACCCGAAAAATATTTTCCCTCACAAAATAATTTTTTAATATATTTAAAATATGATGAATACTAAGCAATTGCCTGCTCATAAAGATATTACTACTATCCTCACATCACTGGCTGAAAGAACTTCTCATCTAACAGGGGAGGAACTCTTCCTGTCCATGGTCAAAAATATCTCTCAGGCTCTTGATGTCCAATATACATTTATATCCCAAACCACCAATAATCCCAATATCATTCGTATAAGATCAATCTGGAATTGTGATCATTTTGAAAAGCCATTTGAATATTCTATCCAGGATACCCCCTGTGAAAATGTTATTGGAAAAGAAATGGTTTTCTATCCTTCAAATGTTCAAAAGCTATTCCCAAAAGATTTATGGCTTCTAAAAGCAAATATACAAAGCTATCTGGCTATTCCCCTCTTCGATCTGAACAAAAATCCTCTTGGGCACATGGGAATCATGGATACAAAACCTATTGATGATTTCAAAACATATAAAGCCATATTATTAATATTCTCATCTCTTATAGGAAGTGAATTACATCGTATAAATGCTGAAAAATCCTTAATAGAAAATAAAAACTACCTTGAGACCCTCATGAATTCCATGCAGGAAGTCATCTTTCACATCTCTTTAAACAATAGAAAAATATTATACGTCAATAAAACGGTTAAAAAAGTTTTTGGATACCATTCTGAAGAATGTATTGGACAAACAACGGAAATATTTTATCCCAGCAAGGAAGAATTCAATAACTTCGGATATGAGCTGAAAAAACATATCACCAAAGGAAATACAAAATTCACAAAGCTAATTCCATTGAAACGAAAGGATGACACAATATTCCCTGCACAAATAAATATCAATCTCATTAAAAATAATACAGATCAATTCGATATTTTTGCCAGTATTGAAGACATCACACAACAGGTGGAAACCCAAAAGCAATACCACAAAGTCAGAGAAAGCTATCAAAGTATTGTAGACACTGCTATAGACGGAATCCTCTCCTTCGACGAACACGGAACTATTCTTCTGATCAATCCTTCCATTGAAAATATTTTTGGTTACAAAAAAAAGCATTTGATTGGCCTCTCTATAGATCTTCTTCTAAACGACTTTTATCAAAATATCACTCAAAAAAATATCACAAGACGATCTTCAAAACTAAAACGGATTACATGGTCCCCGACAAATATCACTGGTATACACAAAACAGGCAGGGAAATCCCCCTGGAGGTCTCTCTGGGCGAATATAATGAAGATCATAAGCATATATTTACTGTCGTAATTCGTGATATCACCACTAGAAATCAGACTGAAAAGGAATTAAATCAATTTAAATATACCCTTGATAAAACTCTGGACTGTATTTTTATGTTTGATCCGGAAACCCTCCGATTCTTCTACGTCAATCAGGGAGCAGTCAATCAGGTGGGATATTCAAACGCAGAACTTTTGAACATGACTCCATTGGATATCAAACCCCTTTTGAATGAAAAATCCTTTCGGGATATAGTAAAACCCCTCGTAGAACTTAAAAAATCCTCTCTCACTTTCGAAACTATCCACCGTCACAAACATGGACATTACATCCCAGTTGAAATATTTCTCCAATATATCATCCCATCAGGCGAATCAGGACGTTTCCTTGCCATAGTCAGAGATATCACAGAACGGAAAAAAACTGAAATCCAGTTGAAAAAGCTATCTGAAGCAGTAGAACAGAGTCCAGCATCGGTGATTATCACAAATGAAAAGGGTCTTATAGAATATGTCAACTCCAAATATACTGAAATCACTGGATACACCCAGGAAGAAGTCCTCGGTAAAAAATCTAATGTCCTCAGATCAGGCTTCCATCCAGATAATTTTTATAATCAACTATGGGATACCATCTCCTCAGGTCAGGAATGGCGGGGTGAATTCCTTAACAAAAAAAAGAATAATGAATTATACTGGGACTCCAGTTCCATCTCCCCTATCTTCAATTCCGAAGGTAAAATAACTCATTTCGTCAGCATCCAGCAGGACATCACCCATCAGAAAATGATTGAAGAGGAACTCCAACGCCACCGCCAGCAATTAGAATCCCTCGTCGAACTCAGAACAAATGAACTACAAATTCGTACAGAACAGCTAAAAAACACAAACATCCACCTCCAGAAACTCATCGAAAAAGAACAAGAGATCTCCCGATTAAAGGATGAGTTCACAAGTAACGTCAATCACGAATTAAGAACCCCTGTCACAAGTATTCTTATGGCTGTGGAATACCTCCTGGAAAGCATAAGCAATCTATCCCTAAATGAAATCACTGAAAGACTTGAGAGAATAAACCGATCAGGGAACACCCTCCTGCATCTCATAAATGAACTCCTGGACTTCTCACGATTTGAAGCGGGACGTTATCAGTGTAAAATCACTAAAATCTGTCTGACAGATATTTTTAATAAAATAAAAGATGAATATCACAGCATATGCTCCAAAAAAAATATTGATCTCATCATCCCCGACTGCAATCACATCCACTTTGAAAATGATTCGGATCACATCTACAAAATGATCAATAATCTCGTTGGAAATGCCATCAAATTCACAGCACAGGGTAAAATAAATCTTTCAGCCCAAATAAATAACAAATTAACCATCATTGTACAGGATTCAGGTGTTGGTATACCACAAGAAGATATTCCTTATATATTTGAAAGATTCAAACAGGCAACTCACAATGGCTATAAATCACAGGGAACAGGGATTGGACTTCACATGGTAAAAAAATTATCTGAAAAGCACGGTGGACAAATATTTGTTGAGAGTACAGAAGGAGTGGGAAGCACTTTTACATTAATTCTCCCTATAAAATCGCAATGGAACAGGAATATATAATACGATGAGTACAAATTTAAGACCCAGAATACTGATTGTCGATGATGAAGAAGACCTCCTCAGTGGATTGTATGATCTCCTCTCAGGTACTTATGAAGTCGAAAAGGCTAGTAATGGCAAGGAAGCAGTCCAAAAAATAATGCACCAGCAATTTGACCTCATCCTCCTCGATATCATGATGCCCGTCATGAATGGATACGAAGTCGCTGAATATCTATCAAAAAATAATATAGACGTCCCATTTATTTTTTTATCCGCAAAAACTCAAATCGAAAGTAAAATCAAAGGTCTTGAACTCGGAGCTGAAGATTATATCGGAAAACCTTTTTCAAAAGATGAATTACGCCTGCGAGTCCATAAAAAATTATATAACCACGAAAAATTATCTCTCCGTAACAAAAGACTCCAATTAATTCACCATAATATTATTAACCCCATAGGAGCTATCCACGGATTCCTGGATATTTTAAATAATATAAACCAGCGATTTGTCAAGCAAATTACATCCAACGTGATTTCCGAAGAAAGTTATCTCATTTCAAAAAAAGATCTCGAAAATTACATAAAACAATTTTCAGAAAACACAAAATCCATCTCCACAGCAACGGACGAACTCATTCGCATTAGTCGTAATTTCTTTGAATTAGCAGTTTTAAATCCATCCGATATTTATATCCAGAAAATATCTATCCCCCTCTCAAAATATATCTATAATACCATCGCCCTTGTAAAACCTGAAAAATTACACTGTAAAGTCATCCAACCCATCCCTGATATCGAGGTTTTAGTAGACACGGATAAAATAAATAAAGTCTTTTGTGAAATCATGGATAACTCTGTATTACATAATCATCAAAATAAACCATCCATTGAAATACAAGCTGAAATCAAAGGCAATTTCGTAAAAATATCATTTACTGATAATGGAAACGGAATCCCCGATGAGCAATATAATAAAGTTTTTGAGGAATTCTGGTCAGGATATGATAATGTTCATCACCCCAGAGGAGAGGGCATTGGATTATGGATTTGCAAAAAATACTTACAATATCATAATTCTAATATTTGGATTGAAAAGAGCGAGATCGGCAAGGGAACTGTCATCTCAATTACTTTACCCATAAATAAGCATAGATCAGGTCAATAATCCCATGTCCGAAAATATCCTCACTGAAAATCATCAGGAACTCGAAAATATTCTTTACTCCACCAGTGAAAATACTTATAAACCCCTCTTTCAAACAAGTTCCCAATTGGCTTTACAAAAATATACCCTCGGGAAAATCACAGTTAGTAATCATTGTATAGAGAATTGTAATTTTTGTTCCTGTAGAAAAGATAATCCCTTTAATAAAGATGAAATCCAAAATAACCCAGAAAAAATTCATTCTCAGGACAAGAAATTCGATGGCTTGGTCATTGAATCAGCTGTGCTATCGGATAATAATTATAATCATTTTCAGGAAATCTATAAACGAATTCATTTGTCTCAAAATTCCTTAAAATTATATTTGGATGTGGGTCTCGCAAGTCTGATGAGTTATCCTGAGATCATTGATAGGACGGATGATTTATTTATCGATTATATCCCTGTAAACTCTGATCTTAGATTGGAATTGAATATTAACCACACCATCCATGACATACAGGAAATCATACAAAAGCACCCTGAAAAAAGATTTTACGGAAATATCATTATTGATATCCCAGGTCAGGACTTTTCAGATATTATAACAGATCTGCAATATCTCATACAACTACCGATTCACGGGATAAAAATAAGTCCTTTCATCCCCCAAAAAAATACCCCCCTCACTATTTTCAGTGAAGGATGTCTTTTGACTACCCTGAAAGTCATATCTCTTTTCAGAATATTCAAACCCCAGTGGGATCTTTTTATAGATTCGTATATAGAACAATTAAGTTATAATAATTCCTTAGAAAAATCACTGGAAGTTGGTGCAAATTACCATATTAAAACAATTTTATAAACAGAATCTTAAAGATGAGATGATACCCCATCAGTATCGGAACTAAAATTTCTGATTCCGATTGTGTTTCTTTTCATTATTTTTTAGCAAAGTCACTAGGGTTTAATTTATTTTTTACTTAAATACATATTCAACTGAATATTCTATAATTTATCCTTAAATTGAGAAGTTTTAAGCAGAAATCTTCTTATTGGTTTATGACAAGTTAATTTGATTAATTAATAAAAATGATTTGTTTATAACATTGATTGATAAGGAATGGTGTTTTTAAAACTTCTGGTGTTGTTAATAGATAGTATTATTTCGTCGATGATAAGATAAATCGGCATAATGATCTTATTTAAGAATAGATAAAATTAATTAAAAGTTGTTGGAATAATGAAAAAATTATATCTCATTTTATTTTTAATCCTGTCCATCAGTGTTGTGATCTATGCCGAAGAGGTGTGGCTTACTGAAAGAGTGGTTGACAAAACCTGGCATCACCGAAAATCCTTTGCGATACGATCAGCAGAACGACTTTGCTTGAGTGTACTGGAGGGCTATTGTAAACAACGCTTTAAAGGGAAATTAGTGGATAAATCAGCTAAGGTCCTCAAATGCATACGAAGCCGTGAAACCCGATTATATCGATGTTCTGCCGAATGTGAAGCTGGCTGTGATGGATCAGAATATTAGTTTACTTCAGCGGTCTGGAGATTGGACTCAATAATTTCTTTTAATAACTTTCCACCGGTTCCCTGAAACAATCGGAGCATGGACTGAAGATCATTCACTGTTTTAATAGACATTGTTATATTTACCCCACTATCTTCAGGACTTTTCTTTTTGATAACAAGTTTTCCCTTAAAATCCCCGTTGTATTGACTGGTTAGTTCATAAATTGCTTCGATTTTTTTCTGAATTGTTTCAGTTAATAAAGCTTTTTCTGGATTGACTTCTTTGTTGAGTTGTCTGACAAATGCTTCGATTCGATCTGGAACATCGGTGTGGAGTACATCCTGGAAGACCTTTTTTTGGAAGACATCTTTAAAGGAGTCCATTTCGTTATCTATTTTTAATTTCTTGGCATTCTCAATGATTTGATGTAAATTATTTTTTGATATTTTATCATTATCCAGGACAAATTGGGTAATCTCATATCTATCTTTGTCTTCTTCGATACTCGCCAGCTCAAAACCTATATCCGTCTTTAAAAGACCATGATTAATCTTATCTTTTATAGGGTCATCCAATAAATTGAGCTTTAAATAATTTTCCACTTTTTTAACACTTTTTCCAATTCCAAAGACCTCACCAAACTGTTCAGACAGCTCTTTTAAATCCATTTGGAAGGATTCTTTAATTTTCAGAAGAGCGTTTGCAATTTCAACAGGCTCTAAATCTTCTCTCTTGGTGTTTTCAGCTATTGCCAGGTTAAAAAACTGTTTTTCAGATAATTCATCTTCATCATAGACGAAAGCATGGACACGATCTTTTTTTAACTGGAGACAGGACATAGCTCTGCGATATCCCGCGATGACGATGTATTTTTCACCGGATGTTTTCTGGACTAAAATAGGATGGAGCAAACCCTCATCCTGGATGCTCTTGGTGAGACCATTTTTATCGTATCTGGTTCTAAAAACATATTTTTTATTGTCGTAATCAATGTATTCAGTATTAATAACTTTTAAATAAGGCATGGAATTGTCCTTTCAGAAGAGATGTTTATGTGTTCGGCAGATATTGAACTTGATTTAGTAAGATTCCTAAAAATATTTAAAAAATAAATTTGCTGGGATAAAATTCCGAATTTAAAAAAGATATCATATTTTTTAATTATATTTAACATATCTTTATGAATGAAAGTAAAATAAAAGTATTAGATTCTAACTTCGAGAAATCATTTCAATTTTTCCTGAGCCAGTGCTGTCAGAAGATTGATGTGAATCGGGTAAGCGTGTCTCTAAGGCATAATGAGGATGTTATAATCTTTGCCCTATCTACGGATGAGGAGGAAATCTATCTGGATTTGGGAGGGCATTTTCCCATAGAGGGTTCTGTTTATAGTCACTGTCTGGAAGAAAAAAAACCCCTTCTGAATAATATCTTATCGGATTCTTACGTCGAAAATAAATATTATATTCAATCTAATTTTCAGAGTTCTGTTCACTTCCCCCTTATACTTGATGATCATGTGATTGGAACAATAGATATTTTAAGTTATAAAGATAATCACTATAGTGCAACGGATATGGATGAGATATCAGGAATGCTTTATACTCTGGTACTCCTTCTCATCAATTATAACCTCCAAACCATTATTAAGAAATCGGAAAATATCTTAACCTACCACGAAGATACTATTGAGTTCCTCAAAGATATTCCTGTAGAACATAATTTACCTGCTGAAGAAGTTCCTGAGATGGAAGATTATTTAGGTAAGCTCCTCAACAAGGTATTCAAACATATTGTAATTGAGAATTCTTCAAATCACATTATTTACGCGAGCAATGATTTGTTAAGAGTTCTTGGATACTCAATGGAGGAGATATTTGGTAAGGAATTAGTTGAGTATATAATTGAAGAAGATCAATTGCGGTTTGAAAAGATCGTATCAGATGGAATCGATGACACCTTGCAGTTTCGAAGGAAAGATGACGAGAACTATTTTTTCTTTATTAAAGCATATATCATTAATGACAAAGATGATAATCATATATTGACGGTATATCATCTAACGGAACAGGCAAAATCCATCGGTAGAGATATTCTTTCTCATATGGAAGGTCTTTTTAGTATTGTTGATACCAGTTATCATATCCAGTACGCATCACCGTCATTGAAACTGGAGTTTGACGAACCTATAGTTGGTAGAACTTGTTATAAAGCAATTAATAAAAGCTATGAGAAATGTATTGACTGCCCTGTAGAAGCTGGGAAAGTTTCTGTAGAGGGACTGAAAAATCACGTTGCTTTCACCCGGTTGAAGGATGGCACAAGAAAGATGATATTGTTCATCCTTCTCAAGCTGGAAGACAACACAACTGTAATGCTTGAGATATTTAAAGATACTTCTATAGAAAGATTCTTTCATGAAGAGTCAAAAGAAACTTCATCTGATGAGAAACAGCCGACGGAATTAGAATCTTTTATTGAACAGAACATTAATAAGATCATATCTCCTGTAAGTTCTCTTCTAGATAATATCAACAACCTCCAAAACATCTCAATTAACCAGTTGGAGGATGATATATACTATGAAAAGATGCATTTCCTCTATGAAACAACCAAGCACCTACAAACCGCCATATATAAGCTGAATAATAGTCTCCATACCCATCTCCCAACTATAACTACTACCACAGATAATAAAAAGAAATTAGATGATATGATTCCTGCTTTGAGAGGAAAAAAAATACTTATCATTGATCCTGATGACGTGACCAGAGCAAGTTTATACCACTTCCTCTCTGGATTGGGATATAATATATTTCAAGCCAATGACGGTCTTGAGGGTATTTTACAAACAAAGAACCATCGTCCGGATTTCATACTCACAGAGGTTAATCTTGCAAAGGTAAATGGATTTCTCCTTATACAAAAGATTAGTGAGCACATAGCTAAGAAAATTCCCTTTGCCATACTTAGTAATATTAAAAATACCCAGATCATTGAAAAGGCATTTCAGCTAGGGATCAAAGGATACATGGGGAAAACTCCTCTCAAACTGAAAGAAATTGCAAGACTTATTTATGATGTCCTTTTAGAAATGGAAAATGAAAAGCAATTGGCATCAGCTCAAAGGTCTACACAAATTGAATCCGCAAAATCTCAGCCAATTCCACCTGCTAAAGAAGATATTAAAGAGGAAGTTAATGAAGAAGAACCAGCCATAAAGAAAACTAAAGATAAACCAAAAGCATCTCAATATTTACCAACAGATAAAGCTATTGATATGATTTCTGAGTTGAGTGAAACTGAGCATTCCCCTGATGATAATGGCTCATCCAAGGCTGGTATTAAATCAGGTAAATCAGTCCAGCTCAGTGATCTTGGTATCGATGTTCAGGAAATGCAAGGGGGTACTGTTATGGATTTTGGTGAATCCAAAGGTCTTACCCACTCAATAACTGTTGATGAAGGTATTCTTGTATTTCGCCTGAAAGGCTATCTCAGTCCAGAAAATCTTGAACCCATTACGAAAGATTTTATAAAAACTATTGGTGAAACCCCTTCTGATAAGAGAAAAATCATTTTGGATCTAGTCAGTGTCCTTCCTAAAAGTATAAATAAAAAAGCCTTAGATGCCCTTTTCATCTTCTTTACCACTGCTCCTGAAATGTCCCCCGAAAGAATCAAGGTATATACTACAGATTCTACCACTATTTCTGAAATTAAAAATCATAAGGTGGGCAAAACATTTTCAATTGTCAACGATGCCATCGATGCTTTCAGCCAGCTCCAAATGCAGATATAATCATAAATTTGATCTACTCAACATATTTTAATCAATATATAGGTATCTCTAATTATTAATTAAAAAAAATAATCCGATAATGAAAAAATCTTTCCAATCCATAATATTTAGAGTATAATTATTGCAAAATATTTTTTACAAGGATAATATGAGCAAAACAGTCATAATTCTTATGGTATTCTCCATGTTGTATATAATTGCATGTGGAAATTCATCGGATCAGAATAAAGGAAATTCTAAAAATCTTATTACTGATCAAAGTAGTTTCAATCCTAAGACAGGTGAATTCTCCCCAGATCCATTTACTGTGGCTCTCTGGCACTTTAATCCAATAAAAGGGGAATTGGTCAATGATAGTTCAACACATGATAATTCAGGTTTAGCTAATAATACTCACTGGACAAGAGGGCGATTTGGCTCGGGTATTCAATTTGATGGATCGAAAAGTTATGTTGAAATAGAAAGTAAAGAAAGTCTAACCCCTAAGAATGCTATTACCATAGAAATGTGGGTTTTTATTGAACAAAAACAGCTCCAGAGCTATCCAGCCCTTATAAGTAAGGACAGCGTATTTGATGGAAGCGGAAAACCAAGTTACGAAATATATTTAAATAACCAGCCAGATGAAGATTTCCCATTTCAAATCGTATTCAGAATTAATACATCGGATGGAGAGATGGCACTACCTACAGAAGTTCAGTGGCAGAATCTTTCAGATCAAAAATGGCATTATATTGCTGCAAGTTATGATGGAAAGCTCATGAAATTTTATATCGATGGCAAACTTATTAAATTTAAAAATCACAAAGGAACAATTGTTTCAACAAAACAACCCCTTCATTTGAGTAGAAAATATGAGGAAAACAAAAATATCTTTAATGGACGGATCGATGAAGTGCGTATCTCATCTGTCGCCAGGAGTGAAAAAGCCATTCAGCAATACTGGGCATCCGTAAATCACTTACCAATCCCCTGATAAATCCCATCCTATAATTTAACAAATCCTCAAAATCACTATGACATAGCTCTTAAGAGATTGAATGATGTAAATTTATTTTTTATTACTTCTGTCACCCCACTTACTGAACATATTCCATCCCTGTTGAATCCATACCAAATAGAGTCTATACCAATTAATCTGGTTCTAAGGAACAGATCAGCAAATCGATAGAATAAATCACCATCGGAACTAAGAATTTTGATTCCGATCTTGTTTATTTATTTTACCAGGGTATCAAGATTTTGGAAATAGCCTGTCGAGATGGATTTTATTGTGATTTATAAGGAGGCTTACAATGGCGATACTCTTAGAGGGGGTGGATCATAGCCCGGTGATGTGGGGGAAGCTTGGGAAACATGTTGTCCAGAGAACGAAACTTGGGAAGTTATTCATTAAAATTAAAGTTCCTCCCACCAATCCGAAGACTCAATCCCAACAGGAGCAGAGAAGTGCATTAACAGAAGGAGTTTTACGCTGGAAGAATTTTGAGAAATTGACGAATAAAGCTTATTGGGATCTTATTGCTATGGATCATCGTTTCAGGGATGGGTACAGAGCATTTATATCTTCGTTTCTTGTGACCTATCGGATGAAATTATCCGAATTAGGAAATCACACTCTGGCTCTCAATTATATTTCTAACTCAACAAATGCTATTTCCTACCAAGAGTCCCCGAAGAAAGTGATGATGGAAGAGAGAGATGGACGGCTCATTAAAGCAATATTCACTTATCGGAAGACGAACACATTTATGAAACAATTGGGAAGGAGTATAAAATATCTGGACACTCATCAGTGGCTGAATGTTACGCGGTATGGGATTCTCCCGGATTCGGGGAAAGTCATCGATGATTTGTGGACTCAAGTAGGGATTATCCCGCCTTATGAACAAATTCCCGATGTGGGTTTTGGGTCTGGGAAATATGGGAAAGGATCTTTTGGGGCGAAAAGGGTTGTTTGATTTATTTATTATAGAATATTTTACAATTTGGTAAAGCCTTTTTTAGCTCTTCTATCTGTTCTTTGGATACTTTCGTCTCGTCAAGGTGAAGGGATTTTAAGTTTGTTAGTTCTTTGAGTGGTGTGATATCATATACTTTTGTCCCACTAAGTTCAAGGGTTTGTAAGTTTGTCATATGCTTTAATAAACGGATATCTGAGAGTGAACTACCACCCATCATATCGACAAAATAAAGTCTTTTTAAGTTTTTGAGATTAATAAGGCCTTTTAAATAAGTAAGATTTTGAATACCTGTAATCTCCAGTGTTTGTAATTAGGAAGATTTTTTAGGGGAGTGAGATCTTTCATCCTGTCATTTTTCGAACCATTTGATCCAACGTTAATTTTAGTTATATTTACCAATTCTCTGAGATTTTTTCTTGATTTCGGATTATAAGATTCATATTTTTCAAGCCAATTCAGAGTTATGAGGAGATTTTCGATCTCTTTGGTGTTTTTTATAAGGAATCCACTAAATACAAAACCTGTTTGGTTATCACTTGTTTTTACCTGAATCCAGGGTGCTGTGATTTTATCAAATGTGTCGATGAATTCTGTGTTTTGAATGAGATGAATTAGAGGATTTATGGATATCTCCTCTTATAAACAGTATTCCAGTGGGATTTTGAAATATGAAATTGAATTCAATCTATTTCGGAAAGAGTTGTTAATATTTCAGTATTCATTTGTTAAGACATTATTATTTGTAGTATGAACGTTATGAGTTTCCACCAGGTGATACAATTTATTTTTTAGAGTCTCTAATCCTTCTCCCGTTACAGCAGAGATTAAGAATATGTTATCTTTGGTGATAAGCTCAGAATAGGGACTTGTAGTAATTTCTGATAATAGTAATTTAAATTTTTCCTGGTGGATTTGATTTTCCATGACGTCAATTTTATTTAGGGCTATGTAGAAGGGCTTTTTTACCAGATCCGGGTGGTATGTATTGAGTTCGTGAAATAATAATTGGAATTGCTGGAAAGGGTCTTCCTCATAGAAATCAATCATATATAAAAGAGCTTTAGTTCTCTCAATATGTTTTAAAAAACGTATCCCAAGTCCTGCCCCTTTATGAGCCCCTTCGATGAGTCCTGGAATATCCGCAATAGTGATGGAGTCAAATTCACTGATATACATTACACCGAGATTAGGATATAGTGTGGTGAAAGGATAGTTTCCAATTTTGGGATGTGCTTTTGTGAGACGGGATAATAAAGTGGATTTCCCGGCATTGGGCTTTCCAACAAGTCCTATATCTGCGATTAGTTTGACTTCCAGTTTAAGGTGGATTTCTATACCCTCTTTTCCATCCTGAGCATATTTGGGTGCCTGATTGGTTGAGGTCATGAAATGGGTGTTCCCCTTTCCCCCTCTTCCACCATGAGCTATCACTATCTCATCGGTATCATGGCTTAAGTCTGCGAGGAGAACATCTGTTTGTATATTCTTAATAATAGTTCCAGGGGGGACTTCAACAATACAGGGCTCACCGTGTTTACCTGATTTTCTTTGTTTCATCCCATTTTGACCGTTTTGAGCCTTGAAAAGATGACGACTGCGTATCCAGCTTAAACTCCTCAAGCTGTTTCTCACTTTAAAAATAACATCCCCGCCATTTCCACCATCGCCTCCATCGGGACCTCCATAGGGAACGTATTTTTCACGACGGAAGGAGACACATCCATCTCCGCCTTTTCCTGATTGAATAATAATTTCTGCTTCGTCTGAGAACATATAATTTCTTTATAACCGATATAAGTATTTTTATTTGATAATATAGCTTGATTTTATTGTGAAGTCAAATGATTCATGGAGTTTTGTGATCCATTTTGAAGAGTTTTGAATATTTATAGTCTAATGGAGGGATTTAATTTTATAAAGTCTTTTAAACCTGACTCTCTGAGGGTACAGGCATTACATTTGCCACAACCACCCTTCACGCCATTATAACAACTATGGGAAAGATCTCTTACGATTTGAAAACAACCGAGGTCATAGGATAATTTCCAGATATCAGCCTTGGATTTCAACATCAGTGGCGTGTGGATATTGATATTATACTCCATTCCGAGGAGGATAGTTTTTTCGATGGATTCCATGGTTTCCTGGCGACAATCGGGGTATCCACTATAATCTGTCTGATTTACACCAATTACGAGATGGGATATATTTTTCTGGTATGCCATAGCGGCGGCGAAGGTTAAGAAAATAATATTTCGTCCTGGAACAAATGTATTGGGGAGATTATTGGATTCTAAATCATTTTTTACGGGGATATCATCCGTGAGGGAACTACCTCCAAGGCTATGAAAAGTATTTATGGGGAGAATATGATGTTTTACCGATGTTTTTTGTATGATTTCGTGTGCTATTTCGAGTTCTATTTTGTGGCGTTGCTCGTAATTAAAGCTCAGGGCTTCGACGTGATCAAATTGTTTGAGAGCCCAATAAAGACATGTGGTGGAATCCTGGCCTCCTGAAAATAATACGAGAGCTTTTTTCACGATTTTATTCCTGATAACTCATTGCTGGTGACTTTTGGGAAAGAGATTATGAATTTTGTACCCTTTTCAAATTGACTTTCAACGGTGATTGATCCTTTGTAGAGTTCGACAATTTTTCGACAAATTGCCAGACCGATTCCAGTGCCTTCGTAGAGATGTGGGTCATTTAATTTTTGGAATACTCCGAATATGCGATCGATGTGCTTCTCTTCGATGCCAATTCCATTGTCTTCAAAGACGATGACGTGGGAGTTTGGGTCTTTTTCGTGATCCATATAAATTTTGATCGTGGGGGTTTCGCCATTTTTATGGAATTTCAGGGCATTGCTGAGGAAATTTTGGAATAATTGTCTCATGTGGGTATTGTCAGCGTGGATGACAGGTAATTCTTCGATATTTATGATACCATTTTTTTGTTCTATAAGGATTTCAAGATCATTTACGACACCATTAATAATATTATTGAGGTTTACCGGAGTAAAATGACGTTCAGAGGAAGTGATTCTTGAGAATACGAGAAGATCTTTTATGAGTTGATGCATTCTTCTGGCGGCGTTGAGCATACGATCCAGATAATCTAACCCTTCAGGGGGTAAATTTGAGCTACATGTTTTGCTAATCCGTTCTCCGAAGACCTGTACTTTTCGAAGGGGTTCCTGGAGGTCGTGGGATGCGATATAGACAAATTCTTTCAACTCACGATTATTGATTTCTAGTTTTCTGGTGGATTCTTTTAAATCTTCTTCGGATTTTTTTCTTTGAGAAATATCTCTGGCGGTTCCTTCTATGCACTTGATATTTTTGTTGTTGTCATATTGGAATTGGAGGTTTACCGATGACCAGATGGAGTTATTATTTTTATTCATTAATTGGATTTCATAATCTTCGATGACACCATGATTTTGATTTAATTCTTTAAGAATTTCTGATCGCCCTAAGGGATTTGTGAATAGTTTATCGATATTCTGATTTATTAATTCCTCGGTTGAATATCCCAGGAGTTTTTGGATGGATTGGGAGATAATTTGGATATTTCCATTGAGATCGGTTCTGAAGAATGTATCCTGCATGTTGTTGAGAATACTTTCAAGATCCTTTTGTGAGGCGAGGATTTTTTCTTCATTGAGTTTTTTTTCAGTGATATCCTTGATCATTCCAATAACATAAATGGGATTATTATTCACATCCCTGACGATAGTAGTATTTAATAAGCCCCAGACAATGGATTTATCTTTATGAATATATCTTTTTTCAATGGTATAGGATTTATTTTTGCCGTTCAGAAGTTCTTGAAAATGAGTTGTGGTGGTTTCTCTGTCGTCGGGATGGGTGATGTCCATAAATGAGATTTGCTGGAGTTCTTCTTTTGTGTATCCGAGGGTATTTTGCAGAGCTTTATTCATATTGATATAGGATCCGTCGAGGGTAATTAATGCAATGCCAATGGAAGATTCTTCGAAGATAGCTCTGAATTTGGATTCATTTTCAGAAATATCAATGATATTTTGTTTTAATTTATCCTGATATTTATTAATGGCGTGACTCATTTCGTTGTAGGTGTTGAATAGGATGTCGAATTCATCGTTGCGTTGTTTGTATGGGATAATTTGAGGGGTTTCAGCTTTGGTGGTATGGGTCATGTAGGAGATGAGTTGTTTGATGGGTTTAATAACCATTTGATGGATGGCAGTATAGGCACTGATGATTTGAGTTATGAGGAATACCGATAATGCGATGATGACTGTATTGAGGATATTGTTTTTAGCAGTGTCATTGAGGGATTTAATTTCTTGTTTTGCTTTATTAGTACTATCAATAGAGATACCAATTTTAAGATATCCTATGGTGTTTCCTGAATTTTTGACAGTGGATGTTTCCTGAATATAGTTTCCATGGGGTTTTCCTACACCCGATACTTTATTTTTACCGGAAATATCGAAGAATTGGATGAATACGATATCTTTATCTTTTTTTAAGAGGTTTTTAGAGATGGAATCGAGTTCTATAAAATCATTTGAGAGGTAATTTTCTACGCTGACTTCTGAGAGGAGATAGGCGATTCTTTTAGCTTTGCTTCGTAAATCATTATCAATATTTTTAACTCTAGAGTTAGTATAATTATTGAATAGTTCGTCGGTTTGTTGATTGATGATATAGGCAATGATAAGAATTGATATAATAATACTGATGATAGCGGTGTAGAGGACTTTTATTTTGATCCCTTTCCATAATTTATGAAAAACAGACATATTATTCTTCCTCGACGTATTTGATGGTGTCTGCTACGAAACGATAGGTATAGTTGTTTGCGGGGATAAATTGCTGTATTTTAATATTTTTTAATAAATTGCGTCCCTCTTGTGTTGTGTGCATGGAGTAAAAGATATTCATAATTTTTCTTTGGAGGCTGACGGGTAGAGTGTTATTGATAACCCAGGGCAGATGTGGGAATGGTTCTGATTCAGTGAGGATTTTAACTTTGAGGTGATCACCATTTTTTTTTACTATAGGGAGTTTATGGACTACATTTCCTGTACAGGCTGCATCAAATATGCCTCTTGCGAGAGCTGTTATGGCAGATACTACAGTGGGTGCGTATTTTTCAGTATAATCACCCCGATTTAATCCGTGAGATTTTAAGATTTTTTTAGTGGAATAATACATATAAGCAGTTTTTCCTCCTCCAAATACAAGAGTTTTTCCTTTCAAGTCCTCTATAGATGAGATATTACTATTTTTTCGGACATAGATCGCTCCTTTGAGATAGGTGGTACCAAATTCTTTATTCATTGCGAAGACAGAAAATTGAGGTTTATTTCTGAGGAGATAGACCTGGTATTGATTCATATGGGCTATGTCTATTTTGTTATTGAATAATTTATTTTCAAAGGTGCTATATGATTTGGATAAAACTAGTCTTACGGGGATATTTAATTTTTTTGAGAGAAAATTAGCAAAGGGGGTGAATTCTCTATAGATGACCCGAACTGGTTTTCTGGGGAATATACCGAGTTTCAGGACATCTGAAGAATCTAGTGAGATGTTTGTTGAGAATATACAGATGGTTATGAGAATAAGTAATAGAATAATTTTTTTCATAATTCTTCCCTGTTTTGTAGTTATTTGACATGATATATATTATTAATTTATATGATATAGATATTTATTTTTTTTGTATAATCCTCGTTCTGCTTATTTGGTTATAAAAAATCATGTCTGATATATAATTAATTTGTCTTACAACATTCAATTTCGGGTAATGAATTTCATGAAACATCTTGTATTCAAATATATCTAAAAAATATATCAAAAAAAATGATTATTATAAATTATTTTCAAATGATTTGAAATGGGATGATTTATGAAGAGTTCAGATAGGGGAAATTAATCGGGGGAGAATTCTAAATAATCATTATTCTGCTGCTTATAGGGTAAGGTTACTATGATCTTTGATCCCTGTCCTGGAGAGCTTTCAGCTTTGATAGTCCCAGAATGGCGCTCAACGATTTTTTTACAGATGGCAAGACCGATTCCCGTTCCTTCGTATTCCTGATGGTCTTTTAATCTTTGAAATAATCCAAAAATACGTTCGGAATATTGGGGATCAAATCCTACACCGTTGTCGTGGATGATGAGTTGGAATTTTTTATTAATATTTTCTGAGTTAAGTGAGAATGGATCAGAGGTATAAGATATTTTAACAATTGGTGGGATATTTTGTTGACGGAATTTTATTGCGTTGCTGAGAAGATTTTGAATCAATTGGCGTAATTGGGTGGGATCCCCTTCAATCGTTGGCAAGTGATTCATTTCAATGGTGCTATGACTTTGTTCTATTGTTACTTCCAAATCATTGATAACCCCTTTAGCGATGTCATTAAGATCGACAATGGTAAATGGCTTTGCAGTTGTTGTCAGACGAGACATTGTGAGAAGATCCTGGATGAGAGTCTGCATTCTCTTGCTGGCATTCTGCATTCTCAGGAGATAATCCTTTATTTGATCACTGATTTGGTCACCAAATTTAACGATGATACGATCAGAAAATGTTTGTACCTTTCGTAGAGGTTCCTGGAGATCATGGGATGCTATGTAGACAAAGTCTTCGAGTTCCTTATTTCTCTTCTCAAGCTCTATATTCATGTTTTTCATGGCGTTTACAGACTTCTTTCTGTTTGTTATATCATGGATATGTGCGACTACGGTAGAATCAGGCATATATACACAATTCACATCATAATCAAACATTGTGCGATCCTTTCGTCTGAATTGTCTATCCTCGGTATGAAAACTATGTTGTTTAATTTCAGTAGAATATGTTTTCCATATCGACATGTTTTGGTGGAATACTTTATACTCATCTAAATTTTCTTCGAAGTTCCCGACTACTAATTCCGCAATATTCATCTTTAAAAGCTCTTTTGGAGTATATCTCAGAAGATCACATGCCTTATTATTTATATCTACAATAAATCCCAGTTCATTAGTTACTATAATTGCTTCTCCTGAACTTTGAAATAGTGTACGGTATTTTTCTTCATTTCTTCGGATAGATTCTTCAGACTTCTTAATCATTGTAAATATTGGAGCAATGAGAGATATTCCGATAAGCATTAAGATAGATATAATAAGAGCCGTGATTTCAGCGGGTAAATTGACATGAATGTCCTCTACTAACATTTTATAATACGTAATGATCCTGCGAACTGTCATGAGAGTTAATGCCATGGAGATAAATAGCCATGCTCTCCTTCTGCCAGTGATCTTTATGAGTCTTAGGGATAGGAAAGCCGCTATGAATTGTAATACGATGGATAATAAAATAATACTTTGGTCCAGCATGAAAGGCATACTCCTATTGAGGAACGGTCAGGAAAGTCAGATATAAACCAATTTTATGAATTATTACTCTATACCGTCAGGGAAATTGATATTATATTCTTATATAAAAATAGATGAACTTTTCGGAGAGATCAAGACATTGGGGAAAAATATTTTATTCTCCCCCCCTGTTTTGGAATGAAAGGGGGAGGATTTCCTGTTTGAGAATGCTATTGAATATCTTTACCGGACTTTCCGCCAGCTTTCGTGAGGAGTTTTTTAAAATTAGTATTGTAGTAGTATACAAGATCCAGAGGGGTTTTTCCTTTCTTATCCTTAATGTTTACTTTGGCTCCTCGCTGAATGAGATATTGAGCCATGTTGTATTGTCTTCTGAATACTGAATAATGGAGGGGTGTATATCCGTTATCCGCCTGGGTATTGATATCCATGCCCTTGCTGAGGAGAAACTTCATAATTTCGATATTCCCACCACTAGCGGCACTGTGGACGAGTGTAATTCCTTCTTGAGCCTTATTTTTATAGTCTGCTCCCTTGGAAATTAAATAATTAAAGATATGGAGATGCCCTTTGAAGGTTGTAAATTGTAAGGGGGTACCGCCATTTTTTGATTGATTATTGATTTCAGCTCCCTTAACGACGAGATATTTTAGCAGGTCAAGATTCCCAGTCATGGCTACCCAATGAATTGTCTGGAGACCAAATTGATCTCTACTATGAATATCAGCTCCTTTATCAATAAGATATTTTGATATATCGTAATAATTATATTGTACTGATAAAAGAAGTGGTGTTACATCATACTGGCCTCTCTGATTGATATTAGCCCCTTGCTCAACAAGATATTTTACAGTATCCAATTGACGGGATTGAACAGCAAGTTGGAGAGGTGATCTTTTGTATTTATCTACTGCATTGATGGATGCACCCTTCTGTACAAGAGCTTTAACAAGACTCAAGGGCCCCCGTACAATAACACCGTGGAGAGGGGTACGACCCATATTATCGCTTACCTTGACATTTGCCCTCTGCTCCATTAAATAGGTGATTATTGGAAGGTATTTTTGATTATAACTATAACCATTCGTCGCGGTTAGAATGGGGGTTTCCTGAAAAGTTCCTACAGTATTGACATCTAAACCTTTTTGGACAAGAAATTTCACAATGTCCAAAGAACCACTTCTCACCGCCGATTCGAGGAGGATATTATTTTTGGACTTAAGATTTAATTTTGCGCCAAGTTCTATGAAGCGTTTAACCAATTTTAAATTACCCCTTGAAATGATGTAGAATAATGGGGTATGGCCTGTATTTGACCTCTGATTGATGTTAGCACCCTTTGAGATTAAATATTCAATGAGTTGGGTGTTATTTACAAGGGATGCATAGATGAGAGGGGACCATCCAGATTTGGTTACGATATTGATATCCGCTCCACTTTCGACTAGGAGTTTGACCATATTGATATTTTGTCTTGTCACGGCAAGATAGAGTGCTGTCGTATTGTACTTATCCTTATTATATATATTGGCTCCTTTGGCAATAAGATATTCAGCGATGTCCTGTTTATTCATATTGACAGCCATCATGAGGGGCGTCCATCCACTATTTTCCTTAACATCAAATTCAACCCCCTTCTCTACAAGGAGTTTTACAATTTCAAGATTCGTATATCCCGCTGCATAGTAGATAATGGAATTATTGAAATCATTTTTGTGACGGATATTAGCCCCTTTTGAGATAAGATATTTTATGATATCACCATGATTTTTATAAACAGCATTGAACAGAGGTGTCCATCCGCCTTTGGAGACTGGATCAACCTTTGCTCCCCTCTCAACAAGGAGTTTTGTGATATTTAAATTACCATACAAGGCACTCATATGAAGAGGGGTATATTTATAAGAATCCGTTGCGTGGATATCTGCACCTTTCTGGATTAGTAAATTCGCAATTTTGGGGAGACGATATTCGATGGCATAATGAAGAGGTGATCTGCCCCATGATATCTTCTGATTTATGTTTGCACCCTTATTGATGAGAAGTTGTGCTGTGGAAGATCTTCTATTAAATATGGCATAGAAGAGACCTGTTAAACCTGATTTATTCTTTGCATTGATCTGTGCACTCTTGTTTAGAAGGAGAATGATAATATCATTGTGTCCATATTGGGCTGCAATCATCAGGGGGGTATTTTTGTAATAACCAAATGGGGTATTGACACTCATTCCCTGGGATATCAGATTCTCAACCGCTTGTTTATCCCCTGATTGCAAAGCCTTTTGAAAGGCATCATTCTTTGACTGCTCTGCCCAAAGTCCTGTTACAAGGGAAATGATTATTAAATTGATGATAAATAACTTATATTTCATATGAACCTCATTATAATTTACATACCGATAAATAATATACCACTTTTGATGATTTTCAGGAATATTATTAATTACTCATGCCAAATATATTCTGATATGATTTTTAGGTATCATAATTATTTTTATCGATATTCAAAGAACATTTCATTGACATCAGGGATTATTTTATTAAAATTTAAATGGATAACAAAAAATAGGAGATTAATTATGTCTATAGATATTCATTTGAAAGAGGGGGAGAATCTCAAATCCTTAAACGATCTTTTAAACGAGCAATTCGGATTTAAAGGGGTATATCTCTTCGAGCAATTCTGCAATCTGGCAGCCGTTAGTGATTATTGTGATATCTGCACCCACGAGGATGTATATATTAATGCAATTATCAGTAAAACATTTTTAGTGGGAATCAATCAAATTGACGGACTGGATCTTGAGAACTTCCACGACGCAACAAGCAATATTCCCATTATTTATGACGGGGATAAGGAAATAAATATCCATTTTAAAAATGTGGTGGCTGTCTATCCTATGCCGGGTGGCGATCCCCATATCGATGATCTGAACAGCGTAGATTTGGAAGATGGAGAAGAAGTCGTTGGAAATAATCATAAAACAATTCGGGAAATAATTCAAGACCATTATAAGTGCAAGAATGACGAGGAGACAGATAAATATCTCAGACGATATCTTGCATCAACCTGAAAATAAGTTAATATAAATTTCTAATCATAAAAAATATATTCATTTAAAGATCTATTGAATGGGATAATCTTGTACCGAAAATAATATTGAAAGATATCATAATTCTTATATATTTCAATGGTAGTTTATAAAAGCGATATTATATGAAATTTAATTTGGAATACCTTACAAAACAGATTATATTCTTTAGTGGGATATCATGAGTCATAAACATATTATCATACTCATTCTATTGATATTCCCCGCCTGCACAAGTTATGAGTCTATTCCATCCCTCTATCCCTCCACGATTACAAAAACCATTAAGCGGTTTAATTATTGTTTGAATAACATTCATGATGAGGATATTTTCGATACCCTGGATATCATACTCACAGGGAGAGCTCATAGTGAGTATCGTGAATTAAAACGTCTTGTCATTGCAATGAAATTAACAAGTCAAGCTCCAATCACTTCAGGAAGCCAGTCGGGTACTATAACTTCACAGCCAGTTACTCCTCCTAGTGGGGTAAGTCCACCAAGCGTTTCTACGGATTCTTCGGTAGATGCCAAATTTTTTAAAAACGAATTGGAATTATATATTAAATTTGCTAAAACTCTTGTTATCGAAGTCATTGATATTAAAATATCAAGTACAAAAGCCATTGTTACGGTGATGTTTTTTGATAAAAATTTGGTTTTCGAGGAGAAGAGGATACTAACTCTTTTAAAAGAAAAGGATTTATGGAAAATTGAGTTCATAGAAGTTGTTCAGGATAAGAAGAAAAAATAATTTAAACCCGATTAATATAGCGTATTTCAGGAATCGCATTGTTAATTTTAATATAACTTATACTTGCAAAATCAATTCGAAGAGAAAACATATTTTGTCGCGGGATTTTTAATATATCAGCAAGAATACACCGAATGACCCCGCTATGACTTATAATAATAATATTTTCAGCAGAATGTTCTATAATTTCTCCCCAAAAACTCCTGACCCTCTGAAACATTTGATTAAGTGACTCTCCCCCAGGACAGGGTGTATCGATAATATGCTCCATCCAATGATTAAAATCCTTTCTGAGTATATTATCCCATAATTTAAGCTCCCATTCCCCAAAGTGATATTCTAATATTCTTTTATCGATGTGAATTTCTTTTGTGAATAAATACTCTGCTAATCGAATACATCGTAAGGAGGGACTGGATAAGATTATTTTATCATCGAGTAAAGGTAAATGGGTTTTAATATTTTCAGCTTCAGGAATAAACCGATCGGATAATTCTACTTCAGACTGACCATAACAGATACCGGGTTTGATATTTAATGACGTATGCCGGATTAAGAAAATATTTTTATCAAACTTCAAACCATATTCCCTATATAAGTAATCATAAAAATATTCCAAATAGATAAAAACATATCACCAAACATCCCCTTCATGGGAAATTATGGGAAAAATAATAGAGAAATTAAATAATAAGCAATGGCATAGGAGAACCAGATCCACAGTCCTTGAAAAATCCCTAAAAGGAATATCCACGCAAGCCGTGCTTTATGGACATACGTTAAGATATACGGCAAAACCAGAACAATAAAGAATTCTCCCAGAATAATATACCACGGTGTATGATCCAGCATACTTGTATTTTGATAATACCACCAATCCGCACCCCTAGCCCACTCTTCATATAAAGGAATATTAACAGCCCCAATCACAGCGATTAAAATTGATCCAAAGATCATCCCAAATCTCTTAACCAACCAGAGACCAATATAACCTAACTGGAACAATACTACACACCAGGCAAAGGGCATATACAATGGGGAACTGAGAAGAAAAGGTCCCCCAGAATTATAAACCAGTGTGGAAGTAGAATAGACAAGCCAGTGATCAGCAAAGATCTCTACGAAACCAGTAACAAGCGAAAAAAAGAATAATTTTAATAAGAAAAGATCTTTGGAGTAAAATATATAACCCACATCAATAGCAATCACGAGGAATGTAATAATTGTTGCTGTAATCCACCCAAGACCTATTAGAGAACTAGAAAAGTTCCATAAAATCACCAGGCCCAATGTGAACAATACAAATCGCGTATTTCTTGTTTTAAGATCAATATTTAGAAAACTCATACCAAAAAAAATCCTCTATTAAAACTAACATATTATTTCATCTCCTGCCATTCAAACAATAACAAAATTTTGCAGTAGCTTCTCCTGGAATTATCAAAAATAAGTGAAATATAATTATATTATATTTTAAAATGATCATAACTTTTAGGATAGAAGGGAGTATCATTATCATCTTTGTTTAATATCAGGCATTTTTCTTTTGTAACCTCTCCTATTCGGGTTATGGGGATCTTGAACTCAGTATAAAACTTTTCTATATTGATATCATCAGGGGTGCTTATGATTAATTCGTAATCCTCGCCACCATGGAGAATATAGTTTTCAATATCCACTATTTCTTCAAGCTTTTTGAGTTCATTTGAAATGGGTAGTTTGTCCCAATAAATGATAGCCCCGACATTGCTTTCTTCTAAGATATGGGTGAGGTCGCCTGAGAGTCCATCACTGGTATCAATAGCACTGTTAATATGATATTTCGCTTGGAGGTATTGGATTTCGTTGATCCTGGGGATGGGGTGGAGGTGTTTATCCATTAATTTTTGTTGAATAGTTTTATCTATTGTAACTTGATTTTGTAGACAATATAGACCTGCAGAGGATTCTCCAATATATCCAGTAATATAGAGATGGTCTTCCGGCTTGGCTGAGTTTCTGTAGAGGATTTTATTTGATGAAATAGTACCAATCGCTGTTATTGAGATAAATAAGTCATTTTTAGAAGCGGTCGTGTCCCCACCAATAAGCTTTACATCATACTTTGATGTGATTTCCTTAATCCCCTCATAGAATTGATTGATATCCTCATCTTGAATGTTTTTAGGAATAGCAATTGAAATGACGATATATTCTGGATTCCCCCCCATAGCAGAAATATCACTCAGGTTTACCGCTATACTCTTCCATCCAAGACTTTTATAGGAAATGGTGTTTTGGGAGAAGTGGATGTTTTCAACAAGAGCATCCGTGGTGACAAGATAAGATTCTTTATCTGATTTGGGAAATACTGCACAATCATCCCCAATACCTTTTATCAATTGTGAAGGATAACTAAAATTCCTTCGGATATGTTCTATGAACTGGAATTCACCTGATTTCATCGATTAATTACTCCATCCAATCTGGCTCAAAAGGTGTATCATATATTCTTTTCAGCCAGAGCAGAGCAGGGTGATGTATTCCCAGGACGGAATGAATTAAAATATCTCTTATTTTTGGAAGTCCTGGACTATTTGCTAATAATACTATGGATCTTTTATTAAGGATGTCTCCCATGGCAAAGGATGTATATACTCCAGCATCTCCCCAGTGCCAAAAGGTATTTGTATTGTTATCAAGTTCTAATCCCCAGCCCAATCCCCATTGAACTGTTTTATCTTCTAGGATTTCTTTTTTCTGCCAATCTTTATGACCATTCATGGAATCGTTGACCTTGATTTGGGGAGTGAGAATCTGCTGGATGCTTGATTTATTTAATATTGTAGAATTGTTTTCTGAATGTTGGAGTATCGATAGAATAAACTTTGAATAGTTTTCAGCAGTAGTTTTGAGACTGGATGCTGAGATCATTTTTTCTACAGGATTAATATTTTGAGGAATACCTGTTTCGTTATGACCTGATGCAACGGAAATATCTTCTTTAAAAGGATATATATAGCTTGAATTCATCATTTTAAGGGGTTGTAATATATTTTTTTCCATGTAGAGCTGGGCTGGTTGGTTGATTAGGTGTTCAATGATAATCTGGAGTAGGACATATGCTTCAGAGGAGTAGGTGAATCTTTCTCCTGGCTTAAAATAGATGGTAATAGGTTTGTTTTGAGTTTGCCATCCTTTAGGAGTCCTGCAATGGGGTCTCCAGTTAGGCAATCCTGTTGAATGACTGAGGATATGTCGGGGTGTTATTTCATAAAAGTACTTTTCATTAATGATTTCATTGAAATAGCCATCATTTTTTCTTATTTCATCAGGGTAATAGTGGGCAATCGGTTTATCAATATTGATGATTCCCTGTTCATAAAGGTGAAGTACCATGATAGCAAAAAGGGGTTTACTGAGAGAAGCTGAATGAAAGACTGTATCAAGTGATACTGGTTCCTTAGTTTTGTTGTTACATACACCAAATCCTTTAGACCATACCAATTTATATTGATCAGTAATAGATATTGAAAGACCTTGGATATTATGATCCTTCATCCATTGCGGGATTTGACTTTCCAGTTGAATAATACTTTCATTGATTGGTTGTACAGAAGGAGATTTCATGGTATCCTGTTTTGTTTATTCAATGATAATTTGTAAATAAATATATTTAAAAAAAAATAATTTTAAAAGTATTTCGGGAGATTGAAGTAAAATTCTTGACCTGTTTTGGAAAAAATGCTATCATTGTATCACAAATGCTTTATGAATAAGTTGATGGATATGTATAAGAATTGGATAATTGTAATTCTTTGTTTGGATCTATGCATTTTTACTGTGCATTGTGATAAAAAATCTTCCACAAAGGAAAAAAAGATGTTAGTTCAGGAAAAAATTATTGAAACTGTTATGAGCCATGGAAAAGAAGGAAAGGACTACGTTATTACGTTAAAATCTTTGTCTCATAAAGAGATTAAACATAGCCAGAATCGTATTGATAAGCTTATTCAGATTCAATTACCTAAAGTATCTATGAAAGATGTGTCAGATGATATATCAATAGGTCTTTTGAAAAATATCCGCACTGAGAAGAATAATAATGAAATTAAACTTATCATATCTCTGAGAAGACCTATGAGATATGAATTACAATGGAGTAATGAACATACTCTAAGAATAGTTCTAAGAAATATCATGAGGATATCATCTATTTTACCAAAGGATCAACGAATATTAGATTTTCATAATAAGATTTTGAATATTGATCTCCATAACGACCTATTATTTCAATTATTTTCAAGAAACATCAGTCTTTCTAAGGAGTATCCCAATACAGAATGCGATCTACCCAAGCTTACAAGGGGAGGAGTGAAAGCACTTTTCTTTTCAGTATGGGTTCCAGATTATTTTATGAAAGATCCTAAGAAGGTTCACCTGAAGAGTCCTTTATTCAGAAGGTTTAAACAATATAAGGGTGAGCCTTATCAAATGGCACTAGATCTTATTAATCGCCTTGTGGATGAGGTGAAAAAGACCCCTGAGATAGAAATGGCTTATTCTACCGAAGATATTTTAAGACAATTTAAACAGGGAAAGAAATCTGCTCTGATGGGTCTGGAGGGGGCTCATCCTTTGGAAGGGGATGTTTCAAGGCTTAAAACTCTCTATGATAAAGGAGTTCGTTATATTGGTATAACCTGGAGTAATTCAAATTCTTTTTCTGATGCGGCTGGATATGATGAGAATGGGGGTTTGACTTCTCTGGGTAAGGAATTTATTCTTGAGATAATGAAACTCGGCATAATGATAGATGTTTCACATATTAGTGATAAGGGATTTTATGATATATTTAAGATTACAGGAAAGAAATATCCGATAATAGCTACTCATTCAACATCTCGTACGTTGAAAGACCATAAAAGAAATCTCACTGACGATATGATTCGTCGGATTCATGAAAGTGATGGTGTGATTGGAGTAGTATATCACAGTGGTTTTCTAACCAATAAAACGAGAGCAAGTATCGAAGATGTGTTGAATCACATTGATTATCTGGTGGAGAAATCGTCAATTGATCATGTCTCTCTGGGTTCAGATTTTGATGGATTTATAAAAACTCCTGTGGGTCTTGAAAACTTATCAAAACTTCCTAATCTTACAATTGGACTCTACAATAGGGGTTATTCCTTAGAAGATATAGAAAAAATATTGGGAAGTAATGTGTTAAGGGTATTTCGTAAGGTTGAGAATTTACGGCAGAAGTAATTTATGTAGTTGATGAATTGATTGTGTTTTGTATCGGTACTGTTTGGTAATTATTTTGTTATTTCCCTTCAGAAAGGATAATTCAAGAATATAAATGGCATTTTCCTTGAGTGGATAGAGATTGTGTATATTTATTCGTTGTGATTCTGTTTTCATCTTGCGTGATATTAATCTTTTATCCTTCTCCCATATAGTATAGTCCATTAATTGAATATTAGTTGAGTAAATATAGATAGTACACAGATAATCATTCACAATTGTTTGAATAAATAGGGGGGATCGTTGAGAATTCTTATTCCTATTTATCTTTGTTCTGATAAGAGTTGAAGATATTAAGTTTTTATCTAAACCTGGGTATACAATAAATTCAGGTTCTTTTAATTCTGATCTATTATTCCAGCCTATAAGAAACACAGTTATTTTTCTATTATTATTTTTTTGAGAGGATCTGGAGTGGAGCCCAAGATGAATAGATCTTGGGTTCAATAAATAATATATCCATTGATGGTCATTTAGTGACTTAATAAAGGTTTTAATTGGGTCAATGCCAAAGGATATTTTCTCAGCAACCTGATGAGGATATTTATGATATTTTCTCCTTTGAAATGGAGTACGGCCAAAAAATCCTTTGTGATTGGGGAATTGAATGTGTATATTCTTTGGATTATTGAGTATTAAATAATTCGAGTGACCTCTGCAAATAGTATTTAAAGTGAAATTAATTTGCAGAAGAGGAAGATTATATTGTTTTCTGACATAATTAATTAAAAATAGATAAACCATATTTTCTTCATGTAATGGGATATTATTTTGGATTAATTCTTTTAATAATTTACTGTAAAGGGTATTCGGGAAGTCATCAATGATATTTTGTATATAGATCTTATTTTTATGATTATAATGAGATGAAAGTATTTTATCCATTAAAGTTTTTGATACATGGATCATGTTGTCATTTGTATGGGTATAACTATCACTGCTATTATATTTATAAGAAATTGAATAACCCTGCTTAATTTGTATTCTAGTACCCTGATTTATTTGAAAGGAATGGGAAGGAGGGTTATGCTTATAGCTGATGAAATATGTCAGAGAAGGATTTATAGATATTCTTTCAAAGATAATCTTATTTTGAGAGGATTTCACATAATAACGATATAATATTTTGTGATCAGAAGATGTTTTTTTAAATCCATATTGATCTTTTTTTGACCAGAAGGAATAATCACCCGATATGAGATAGGATATAGTTTCTCCATCCTTTGTTTTAAATTTCTTGTATTGATATTTATTTAATTTAGTATAGGTCAAAGATTGTTTTGCTTGAAAGAGTTTATGTTTCTGATTATTTATAATCCCAATACCTTTATCAGATTTGTATATTAAGATATTATTCTCATGAATTTCAAATTGATAGCTATTTTTTGTATATTTTTTTAGTGGATTCTTTGTTTGAATTTGTTTTAATAAGGATTGTAAATTTTTTATTTCCTCTTCTGCTTGTCTCATATTTAATATTAGAGATTGACTTATATTACGACTTTCTTTCATATGGATGATGAGTGATTTAATTTGATTTAAATTCTTTTGGATAGAAGGAAATGATGAGTGTTTTACGAATATAATATTTATGAATAAGACAAAATAGAATAATATTAATTTAATATTGTGATTATTTTTTTTCTGGTACATATTTAATAATATCCACTTTTTCAAGGGTTATGAGACCACCGCATCCACTCTCCTCAAATACTTTTTCCACTTCTGCTTTAATTTTCTGAATAGGATCCTGAGCATCGATGATTTCTATAATTATTGGTAATTTTTCTGATAATCGTAAGACTTTCACTGTGTGGATTTGACTTGTCGCGCCATATCCTTCAATCCCGCGTAGAATTGTTACTCCAGCCAAGCCCAATTCTTTGGCTTTTAATAAAATATATTCATAAGTCGGTTTGTTATGATATCGGTCACTTTCTCCAATGAATACTCTAAGAAGCTTTCCCTCATTAACTATTTTCATATATTAACCCCATATCCCTTTGTAGATCATTCGCCCAAGCCATAGGGCAAAAAGTCCTACAATACAACTAATTAAAATATTTACTACGCCGTAAAAATATTCGTCGTTTTCGAATAGAAGTAAGGTTTCAAGGCTGAAAGTAGAAAACGTGGTGAATGCTCCGATGAAACCTATATTGAGTGACCATCGATACATTTCATTATAATTTAATAGGAATGAGTGGAGAAAACCTAATAATAAACATCCTAATAAATTAACGGCAAGAGTTCCAACGGGAAATAATGCGAATGACGACTTCGTTATGTAATTTTGTGCTACCCCACTGAGATAATACCTTGCAATTGCACCTAAAAATCCTCCTACACCAATAATCAGCCATTTCATTTCTATTATTACCCTTTGATAAATTGATTTTTAATAGATCAAATAGAACAACTAACTCCTGTTCCGCCTAGACCACAATATCCCCAGGGATTTTTTGCCAGATATTGCTGGTGATAATCTTCAGCATAATAGAAATCGCCTGCTGGAATAATCTCAGTGGTGATATCTTTATATCCTGATTTGTGGAGGCTTTTTTGGAAAAGAGATTTTGATAGCTCTGCTTCATCTTTTTGAGAGTCATTATAATAATATATACCTGAGCGATATTGAGTGCCTATGTCATTACCCTGTCGCATACCCTGAGTGGGATTATGGGCTTCCCAGAAGATCTTTAAGATATCTTTAAAGGATATAATTTTAGGGTCAAAGACTACGAGAACCACCTCATTATGTCCTGTCATTCCACTGCAGACTTCTTCATAATATGGATTTTTTGTATGGCCTGCTGAATAACCCACAGCGGTAATGAATACACCATTCTTTTCCCAAAACTTTTTCTCAGCACCCCAAAAACATCCCATACCAACAATAACCTTTTCTAAACCATCAGGAAAGGGGGGTTTTAATGTGTTTCCATTGACATAATGCTTTTCAGGAACTGGCATTTCTTCCTCTCTGCCCTTTAGAGCCTCTTCTGCACGTGGAATTTCTAATTTCTTTTTATATAAAAACATTTTGATCACCTTGACGAAATTGATTATTATTTTTTCTCGCCATTTAAAAGGGGCAATTGGAAATAATATTATAAGTTAATTAAAATTATGGAATATTCAACTGGTTTTGATAATTTATACGCTTTTGTGGGGGTGATTAGAAAATGTGATTAAAATACCATCCCAAAATGGCTATGATTGGGGCTAAGATCAGTACCATCTTCTCAGTTATCATCATCACTTTGCTAATAGACTTTAATCTTTCTGGCTGATCTCCTGTGGAAGCTAATTTCCTCTTGATAGTTCTCAGGATAAAATGATTTAGATAAGCTCCAGTGAGGACAATGACAGCGAGGATAATCTTAATTTGCAGTATGGGAGAGCTCATGACTTTTTGATAACCGAGTATAAACAGGATAACTCCAGTGATACCAACCATGATGATAATGAAATCCACTACTGGAACCCATTTTTTTTGAATGAATAACGAGGCTTCTTTTTTGGAAGGGCTGTCAGGGATTCTTTTCATGGCGTTTGTCACGACCAATTGCATGATGAGGACGGTCATCACGAAGGCGGATACAAAGATAACGTGAAAGAATACGACTAATTGGTACATGGATACCCCTTTATCAATTTAAACTCATCCGAAATGATTCATCAATACATCAATAAATATGGACACATCACCTAATTTATAGAAATTATAGGGAATAGTCAAGGGATCGTCGAAATAATTTGATTCTATCGGTGTTTATCATTAGATTTACCCCATGACAGAAAATAAATTATGGCTTGAGAGCAGGGGATTTGATATTTCCTTGTGGCTTGGTACCCTTATCCTATCAGGGAGTTTTATTTTAATAGCCAATAAGGTGATGATAGGAGATAAGTTTCCGCTATGGGCATTTATTGGGGTGGTGGTCGCCTTTGATGTGACCCATGTTTACGGGACTATATACCGGGTATATCTTGATCAGTGGGAGATGAAGCGTCGTCCGAGGTTGTATTTCGGCAGTGTTCTTATAATTTATTTTATATCAATGGGGATATATGCCATCAGTCCAGGAATATTCTTCACCTGTATCGCATACTATGCTGTTTATCACTTCATTAAGCAACACCTTGGCTTTGTATTCCTTTATAAGCATAAATTACAAGAAACAAACCGTCTGGATTATTATATTGATAGGATCAGTGTTTATACAGCGACGATATATCCCATTCTGTGGTGGCATACTCATCTTCCAAGGAAGTTCTCCTGGTTTATTGATGGGGATTTTATTGAAGCTAGTAATCTTAAAGTATTATTCATAAAATACCTCAATTTGTCTAATAGCTTGTTTCTATTATTCCAAAACGGTTTATACTTTCTTGTGAATGAAATATTGTGGATACCCTATATTATTATCCTGATCCTCTATATTCTCCGTCAGGGATATCTCTGGATCAGACAGGGTTTTTTTAATCCCGGAAAGAATCTTGCTATGGCCATTCCCTGGATATCCTGGTATTTCGGGATTATCTATTTTAATAACGACATGATCTGGAATGGATTCATTATTCTGACCCACGCAATCCCCTATTTTGCTTTGGTTTGGCTATATATTACCCGTAAAAATAAATTACAGAAGCGAAATTATTATGGGTGGATTATGAATATTATATCTCAGCCAAAGAATTGGATATTATTTTATCTGTTTTTATTTTGTATAGCGATGATAGAGGAGTTTTTCTGGGATGTTTTCGTGTGGAAACAGTATTTGCAATATATTTTTTATTATGACAGCGGGTGGAATGCTAATATATCCCGTGAGATTAAATATTTGTTCTGGATACCCCTCCTATCCTTGCCTCAGATTGTCCATTATTATCTTGATGGGAAGATTTGGCGGATGAATAAGGAGAATCCGGACTTAAAGCAATATCTTTTTTTTACCAGTGGTCAGAGATAAATTATTTTACATGATCATTGCCTGGCAATCTGATTCAGGGCGATAAATTTATCAATAAGAATACCCGGAGTCAATATGCAATGGTCCGATGTCCTTGAAGACAGGAGTTTAGATAATCTTCCCTATAAAATCGAAATAAATGAATGGGGGCAAATCGTTATGAGTCCAGCATCTAATAGGCGTGGATATTTTCAATCCTAAGTGGTCATTGCATTTAAAACAAAACTTCCAAACGGAAGAGTCATCACAGAATGTTCTATACAAACAGAAAATGGCGTGAAAGTAGCGGATGTCTGTTGGTGTTCCGATGATTTTATAAAGCGTCATGGATTGGAAACCCCTTTCACAGAAGCTCCTGAAATCTGTGTGGAGATCATATCACCTTCCAATCACCCGGATGAAATCAAGGAGAAAACCCGATTGTATTTAAATCACGGTGCTAAAGAGGTCTGGTTGATATATGAAGAGGGCGATACCCAGTTTTATAATTCTACAGGGCAAATCCCAAAAAGTTCGTACCCCGTTGAAATCACATTATAAATCTTTAACCAGTGTGCGTATGTTGGTTGCTGGCTGGGGAAATTACGTAAACTATTTTTGGAGGTTAATCAATTGAAGTACCAATCTACCTATAAATTATTCATCGCTGTTATTTGTACGATGATATTATCTGCCTGTGGAAGCGCCAGTATGGTTATTGACTATGCTATTGGGAAGGCTGACAGTGAAGTTCATGAGATTGAATTAAATGAAACACAAGTCAATCAATGGAATAATATGAAGGTCAGGATAAAAAAAGATATTTATACATTTGTTCACAGGTATGAGAAGCATTTATCTCATGTTCACCTTGAATTGCAGAAAAATAATCCTGATGTCAACAAATTAGCCCAATTTCTCAAGAAGAAAGTCCGCGAAAAACCATCTCTTAGCGATATTCAGCTGGGTTATTATAAAGAACTCCATGATATGCTTGATTCTCAACAAAGATCTAAACTCTATACCCTCACCCAAGAGCGGTTTGAGAAAGTCCTTAAGAATTTCAGCAAGGATAAAAAGTCCTTTTTTAAGCGGTCACGAGATCAATTAGAAGATCTGGTGGAGGATCTGGATCTCAACACAAGTCAGAAATCTTATTGGAACAAGATGAAAAAACGCACTGAAAAAAAAGACCTCCAACATGTGGAAAGGATTATTCAGTATCTAAAGGTACTTCACAAGGAGTTTAAGAAAGATCGACCCGATGTGGATGGGATGATCCGTTATTTAAAACAGCAGTTGAAACGAAATGATCAGATTACCGATGAGCACATTGATTATTATCTGGAGGTACACAGGATATTAAATACCCAGCAGAGAATGAAGGGATATGCACTTGTGCGGAAGAAACTGGATAAGCTCATTCAGTTTTTAAGAAATTGATTCTATTTGTAGTTAAATATCCCAAGTCTATTCGATTTATAGATAGCTATTCAAAACAGAATGACAAGAAAAAATTATTCAAAAAGGTTTTTAGTAGTGGTAATTCTTCGAATGGAAATCCAGAGAAATAACAAAAAAATATCGTCCCTTTCCCCCAAAAAAATGGAATCTCAGCTGAATCTTATTCATTTTCGTTTTCCAATGGGCTTTCAAAACAGTGTACCCGTAATGTAATTTTTTAAATGGATCCCGAAATACCTTTTGTCCACTTACATACACGGGTTTGCCATAAATCTCTGTTAAATAATCAAGCATATCCTCCGTTGCCTCGAGACACCGATCAAAGTTCTTTTGGTTTAATTGCTTATAATCTGTGATATAATAGGAAAATTGATACCAATCCAGACGATTTTCTTTAAAACGAAAATACCACTTTCCGTCCAGACCAAAGACCCTTGCTTGAAAAGACCATTCGTGATAATTGGGGGTGAGTTTCACCGAGGGAAAATATTGTTTAAAGGTGGTATAGGGCATTCCCACATAAATATCCCTCCCCATCAGATTAATTTTCCCTTTCCCATCCAAGTTTCCATGATGAAACAGGATAATCCACAAAATAAGTGGTATAAGAAAGAATGATTTTTTTAATATCATACCTAGGCACCTCTTGAATGATTCTTATGACTATTAAAACATATCGGTAAGTCTCACGAAACAATCAAACCGATCTTTAATTAAATATATCGATAACTCTTTGTATAGAAAATCTCTGCACCGAATCAGCATCGGAATCAGAATTTTTAGTTCCGATACTTTATAGTCATTGAACTATTCTTATCCATTCTTTACCAAAGAGATTTGCAGGGCGGAAGAGAGTTTAGTATATCTTCTTGATCTTTAATTTGGATAGTTTAAGGAAATAGAGACACATGTCCCTATAAGCCCCTTTTTTGGGTGACCAATTGTCCAATAGATGATAATGACCCTTTCGTAACCCTTCCATGATCCACTGAGCACCGTCAAGATTGTCTTCGTTTTCAAAGGGATCCTCAGGTTTATAATTCCAGAAGTTGGACTTCTTTGTATGATAGATAATTTTTGCCCATTCACTTGTCGTCAGGTTACTCTGAGATGAGACAATTAACTTTGCGGGTTTGAATCCCCTTTCATTACTCAATACTTTTATGTATATTTTCATTATATTATTTGATTTAATGACACGGATACAAACGGGTTTATGAAAGGATCGCAACCATGTGAAGCGATAAATCTCGATATTGTTATCGGATATCTTATATAAAATGGGTTCTTTCATAGCATATAGATAGGGTGAATACCATGTATTTCTATCATTATCCATCTTATCCTTTGGAAAGTAGGTGTTTTTATCCAAAGCCGGGTTATGTTCATCGAAGGATTGGATATCCTTATTCAAAGGGGGTTTTGTCTGGGAATATCCAATTGAAATTATTGTAAATAAAAGAATTATGGATAGAGTAGTCTGTCTGATCATCCCGAATGTCTCCTATAGATCTTATTATACTGATAATTTTCTGAATTTGAAATGATTAACGGATGGTTCGACTTTGCTCACCAACCGAATCAAATGTTTTATTTCTTCAATTTTAAAGAATTATCAGTATATATACCGATGGATATTCTAATTTATTAGTGATGATGGATATGATGGATTTTAATCGTCGTCACGGTCTCTATCCCGGTCATCATCCCCGTCGTCCTCTTTCTTCAGATCTTTAATTTCTTCCCGGATATCGTCCAGTTTCTTTTCCAGCTTATCCATTCTTCTTAATAAATTTTGTAATAGCCTTCTCTGATTATCTAATTCTCTCTTGACCCTGTGTAATTTCTTTTCTAATCTTCGAATTTGTTTTTTATCTCTTTTCCTATCCTTTCTGTACTTATGTTTCTTGTATCCATGGACAGGATGCCTCTCGCTGGGATGCTCATCAAACACCGGATGATCTTTCTTTCCCTCAACAGGACTGGGTAGAATTATCAAGGTGATGAGTAAAGCAGTTAAGGCAATTATTGAATATCTCATGATCTGACTCCTAATTATGGTTGTTTAAATTTATATAAGATGATCACCATTGTCCACTAAAAGGATTTGAGTCGTGATGAAAGTATTATTAATTAGAAAATTAAGGCTGTTATTATTTCATGGATCTCCCCCTTGCGGTGGTGAGGGGGGTTTCAGGAAGTTGTATACGGCTTAGAGATTTTGAAAGAAGTTTTGGGGGTTTATAGTGAAATCTTTTAATATTCTGCTGGAATATTGGTTATCATAAGGAATTTCTTTGAAGGACTTGTCGGTAAGCTGGTAGAATATCATAGATTTTTTGTTGGGATCAACAATCCAGTATTCCTGTACCCCGGTATCCTCGTATATCTTGTATTTTATTTTTGTATCCAGTTCGTAGGAGGATTCGGATAAGATTTCGATGATGAGATCCGGTGAACCCATGATGCGTTTTTCGGTGATGATATTTAGGCGATCTTTCGATACAAAGAGGAGGTCGGGTTGGAAGATGTTTTTGTTGCTGAGCTCAACATCAACTGGTGCATAATAGAGATCTCCTATCGGATGTTTTTTTAAATACATTCTGATTAAATCAGTTAATTCCATAGATATTTTTTGATGTATCATATAGGGTGCAGGTGCCATAGTTAACAATCCTTCAATGAGTTCGTAGCGATAGCCGTCTTCTTCAAGGAGATTATATTCTGTGGTGGATGCAGGTTTCAAGTGGTATTTGGGTTTATTTTGTGTTAGTGTATTTTTCATATTATAAATATAATAAGGTTTTATTGATTTTGAAAAGGATTATCGATATTTTCGGCAGGATTGGGATAATTTGATAAGATCCCGACTAAAATAATTAAATTCATTTGAAACTATGTCACTCAGGTCATTATGACTTTAGCAGTTTTCTCATTTCGTCAGAGATTACGAGGTCGTAGGGGGTTTTGCCCTTGTGTTCACCTGATGTGATTTTGGCGGATTTGTCTGCACCGTGTTTTAAAAGGAGTTTGGCAATATGAATAACGTTATATATTATTGTTTTGTGGACTAGCGTTGAACCTTGTTCATCCTTTGCATTGACATTGGCACCCCTGGAAATCAGTTGTTTGACCTGTGTAAAATTATTCTAACTGACTGCTTTGAATAAACTTCGTTGACTCCGGGATAAATTACGGATGGGGTGATGAGGAATATTAACAGGGGGATAATTATTTTTAGTGTGGTATTATTCATTGGACTGGAAACCTCCGATGGTTGAAATATATTTGGGATTTGTGGAAAGGTCAAGGGGAATTTTATTGATTCGCTGAGAAAGGACATTTGTTTGCGGTTTAGAGGGTTTGGAAGGAGTTTTTAGGGTGGTGTGGAGAAAATCTGTTAATATTCTATTTTCTCGAAAGAAATGTATGATTTATTATTATTGATTCAAAATGTACTTTTATTATATTTAGGATAATTGCAACATTACATTTATCTTTGAAAAGATTATTTAGGAGATAAATCGTATTCAATATTGAAATCAATAACATAGGATGATTAAATTTTAAGTACAGTAAAGGAGGAAATATGCCTGAAGTTATTGTTTGGTCGGGTTGGATTGGTGGTATCGCTATTGGATTCTATTCTTTGTTCCAGGCGTGGATAAGTGGGAGAGTCTTGGGGGTGTCCCTGGGCTATGGAAACTACGTTGGACTATTGACCATGCATGAATTCTTTCGTAAGGGGGAGTTTGAGAAATTAAACAACTGGAGATTGTGGTTTACAGTGGGTATTCCCTTAGGTGGGCTGATTGGTTATTTGACATCCCACCAGAAATGGGGATTTCATTTTTCAATGGGATCAATGTATGATAGTATATATCCTGAGAGTGTGTGGCTGAGGAGTCTTATTTTATTAGGAGCTGGGATTATTATTGGCCTTGGATCCCGTATGGCTGGTGGATGTACCAGTGGGCATACTATTGTTGGGGTTTCATTGAGGAGTACAGCAAGTATCATCGCCTCCATCGCTTTCTTTGTCGGGGGACTAATCGCTGTCCAGATTATTTTCAGAATATTTAGATAGGGTTATAGAGATGAAATACGCGTTTTTATTGTTTGGTGGATTATTTGGATTTTTTTTGAGTCGTGCTGGTGCTACCACATATGATTTTTATGCAAAGTTATTTTTATTCACAGATCTTCAGTTACTTTACGTGATAGGTGTTGCTGTTATTATTGGTTTGACTGGATTTCCATTAATGGAAAGATTTAATGTGACTGCCCTTCACTGTAGTCAGCCCATTGATACTCGTAGAAAGCCTATGGTTAAGGGACTTATTCCAGGATCTCTGTTGTTTGGTATGGGATGGGGGATTGCTGGTGCTTGTCCCGGAACTGCTCTTGCCATGCTGGGTGAGGGGAAAATTGCCGCTATTGTTACAGTAGCAGGTATCCTTATTGGAACATTTCTTTATGGTCATTTTCAGCACAGGAAGGACGTGGAGAAAGTTCAGGAAAATGCTGAGTAGACATTGTAATGTATGTCCTTTGTCTGATAATTATGACATAATTATTTGATTGTTCGAGTCCAATCGGGCATAATTTTAATTAGATTTTGTTGTGTAGGAAGTAGGACTGTTGTATACCATCTGGCAATTGGTGGTTTATTACCCAAATAATTGAATGTACAGACTAAAGTAGATGATGGAGCCACTCCTTCAACAGATCTCGAACCAAAATAATTGACAAATACATTATATGCTCCGTTCTTTAATGTTGGATGTTCGTATAGTTCTGGTCCTAAACCACTGGTGTTATCCCAAAACAGTTGTCCACCTGATGATGAATTTCTATTGCTATAATATATGTGTTCATTTCCAGGTTCTGTAATATGGACATCGATATCGGTATCTTCTATATTCCAAAATAAGATAAGTAGACCAGTGGGTCTTGTGTGGGAAGGTAATTGGGAGAGGTATTTCTGGATGCGTTGTTTTAAAATACCTTCTGGATATCTCTGGATCAGGGGTTTTAAGAGATCAATATATAATCTTTCTGCGACAGGCTCGACATATTCATTAAATATTGGATAATCCCTGTTTAAAACAAGTTCATATCGTAGTGCTGATTCCCATATTCTCCCTTGAGCAGCGATTGCCATTCCTTCGAGGATATAGTTTTGAGGTTCAAAGGGCCGGCAGTTTCTAATTCTTGCAAATATTCTTTCCGCCTGCCGATAAAAGCAACACTCCATTAAAGATATCCTACCAATCTGGCTTCCTGGTCATCTTCTGGTTTCAATTCTATGATGGTAGAGAGAATTCTGAGTACTTTTTCAGGTGAATGCTTATAAGTATTAACTGCCCACTGATATATCTGTCTTGAGTTTATACCAGTATCCCCAGATGGTTTATTTATAATGGATGACAAATTATTTAATATCTTAATCGTTTTATTAGTCTTCCAAACAGGAGTATTTCGAACAGATTTTAGTGTTTTGATAAAGGATATTGAGCTTTTTGGAAGATCATCCATGTTTGGAGCATCGATATTCAAATCAGTAATTTTTGATGAGATATTTTGAGACAGCTTTCGGAGGTTGAGTTCTTCCGGAATGATGTTATGGGAGATGTATTCTCGTGTGGTTTCCAGTATGATAAAAGATGCGAATTGATTTGTGAGAGAAAATCGTTGGGAGAGGGCTAAAATATGCGTTTCTATTTCAGGATTTACAATATCTAAAAGTTTTTGAGTATATAGCTCAGCCCATGCTCTGCTGGAGAGATATTTTAACTGGGTATTCATTTCAAGAGGGATATGGAGACTCTGATTAACTCCGTTTATAATTACATTCATCTGGAAATTATTCTTCCATCGAGGGATTCTCGTTGCGATTTCTAAAATTTGTCCTGGATAGAGCTGAATGATATCTCCACTGATTATAAACTCGCTGCTATCCTTTGAGTAAATCTTATTTAACTTTACTGGGGTTTGCTGATGAGCCTTACTAGCTGAATTTAAGTCCTGATTAAGTCCTATATGGATGATTTGACCATTGGCTCTTGTTAAATTATTGAATAATTGTTGATTTACAGGGATATTTCCAGCAGAGTAGCATATCCATCTTTTTTTAAAAAGTCTTTTGAATGCCTTTTGAAGTAGGATTACATTGTTGTTACCCCATGTAATCTCTCCATCACTAAGAAGAAAATATGTATCGGCATCTCTTAAAGCATTGTCATTCTGGATTAAATTAAGTACAGATGAAAAATTAGTTGCCCCTTCCAGCCAAATTTGGTTGAGGATAGAAAATATTTTATCACGATTCTGGGAGGTATTATCCTTGAAACCCTTTGTCAGTTTCCTTGGCATGACATCGAAACTTAAAACAGCAAATTGATTTATAGTGGTATCATTTTTTAAGATCTCCCGAAATATTTTACCAGAGAGATTGTATAATTTACTCTTTGTGGAATAACTTGTGTCTATAATAAAAACCGCTTTGCCTGTGGGTATTTTTCTTTTGGAGACATTAATTTTCGGTATATAGACGATGTGAACCAATTTGTCAGGGATTTTTTTTTGTATACCTGGTATTCTTTGGGGAATTCTTTTTTAAAATTGTCTTCGGTAGCCTGCTTTCAGAGTGAATATTTTTTTTATTTTAGCCTTAATACGAATTAGATTGTTTTCTAAATCTGATTCTGTTGTGTCTGATTGAGGATTTGTGTTGTGGGAGGAATTATTTTCATTGGAATTTGCTGTGCTATTCTGAGGACTTGCTGTGAGCGTTGGATCTTTTTTATTTTCATTGGAACAGGTATTTATGATGAGAAGAAATAGCATCATACTGTATAATAATATTTTATTGGATTGATGAGTTGTTATTTTACCATATTTCATAAAATCCCCTGATTATCAATTGATCTAAATATAATATCGAATTGTTGTCGTGACATTTTTTTTATTGTATAGAGATTTAATGATTTTTTTATCGACAAGTCGTAGCGAGAACTGGTTTATAGGGATTGGAAGAAGTTTTGGGGGTTTATTGTGAAATCATTCAATACTTTGGTGGGATATTGTATCGTTGTACCGATTAGGGATAATTCCTATGCACAGGGTTCTGAATGTCCTGGCGGTGCTTTGGATCAATGATTCAGGAGTATGTCGGGTTATTTCTAAAGTACAAGGTGCTGTGTGTCACTAGAATTAACATCACTCAGATCATTCGGATTTCAATAATTGTTTCATGTCTGTGGATCGGGCGAGATCGTAGGGGGTTTTACCTTTTTTATGTCCCTTAGCTATTTTAGCGGATTTATTTGCTCCGTGTTTTACGAGGAGTTTGGCTATGGCGAGACGATTCCATTCTGAAGCTCCGTGGAGGGGTGTTGAATCTGTATCATCCTTTGCATTGACATTAGCCCCTTTTTGAATAAGGACTTTAGTGACATTTATCGATCCTACTTCGGCTGAGAGATGGAGGGGAGTTATTCCACCTTTGGATACAAAATTGACATTGGCGCCGAGGTCGATGAGTAGTTTTGCAATTTTATCTGTACCTAGAACACAGGTACCAAAGAGGGCTGTTGTTCTCATCCGTGTATCCGTACCATTGACGTCAGCCCCTTTCTTGATGAGATATTTAATAATATTGAGCATAACAGGAGTTTGATTTCCCTGGGCTACAGCTAAGTGGAGAAGAGGCCAACCCCTTTTTTTAGCGTTGACGTTAGCACCCCGTTCAACAAGGTGTTTTATCTTGTTTAAATCCNNGCATGGGAAATGATAGGGAAAATGAGGATGATCAACAAAATAAAGAGTTTTTTATACATAACCAGGTCTCCTGAAATATTTTCATTAAGGATAACACATTTTCGAGGGATTTCAAAAATAATGTGCTGATAAATTATTATATTTAAAATTGGTTATGATTTAGACCGGAGTACCATTAATTAGAGAATTATAGTATAAATGTGGTTTGTTTCTTTCAATGATTTTATAGTATCTGTTTAAATAATTTTTTATAGCCAAAATATATTAATGTTTACAGGAGTTCTCATGAAACATATTTTAGTCTATGGTGATTCGGTTAGCTGGGGGATTATTCCTGGTACAAGAAATCGATTAAATTGGGATCAGCGGTGGACTGGGGTTCTTGAAATGGAATTAAACAAGGTGGGATACCCTATTCGGATTATAGAAGATTGTCTGAATGGTCGTCGAACAGTCTGGGAAGATCCATTCAAACCCGGANNTCTCCTCTCGAACTGGTTATCCTCCTGCTCGGTACCAATGATTTCCAATCTGTACATAATTATAGCTCATGGCACTCCGCACAGGGCTTAATATCCCTCATTTCAGCCATCCGTCAGGCACCGATAGAACCGGGTATGTCTGTTCCACAGATCCTGATTATCGTTCCTCCAAAAATACAATCCCCCAAAGGATTGATGAGAGATAAGTTTTTAGGTGGGGATGAAAAATATCTGGGACTCCCTGAAGCTTATAAGGAGGTTGCATCCTTAAATAACTGTCACTACTTTGATTCCAACACGGTTATCCACTCCAGTAATATTGACGGGGTACACCTGGATGAGGGTCAGCATAGGATTTTAGCCCTGTCGCTTGTTCCGATTGTAGGATCGATCATAAGAAAATAGGAATTGAAAGGAAGAAATTTAGTATGCCTCGTGAAAGTAAAATCTTTTTTCGATAAATTAGTACAATAATTTGGATCAGAGTGTTATCTTATTGATATCCCCTTTCAGGAGAACCTATGAAAAAATATACTGCTATCATTGAAAAATGCACCGATACGGGATACTATGTTGGTTATGTCCCTGGATTCCCTGGAGCTCATTCTCAGGCTGAATCACTAGATGAACTCAATGAGAATCTCAGGGAAGTAGTTTCCTTACTCCTGGAAGATGGTGAACCCAAGATGATATCTGAGTTTATTGGCACTCAAAACGTTATTCTAAGTTGATTATGGGAAACATTCCTGTATTAAAATCCCTCGAAGTAGTATCCATTCTCGAGAAACTGGGATTTTCAGAAATCCGTCAAAAAGGATCCCACAAACAATTTCATCATCCAGATGGTCGGGGAACCACAGTTCCATTCCACAAGGGAAGGGACATATCTCCAATTCTCCTTATTCAAATTGTGAAAGACATCAAGATAACAATCGACGATTTTTTAAAATACAAATAACCATCTTTCAACAAACCCATCGACTCACCATCCATAAAATCTTTAGACCCCTCTCTTGAAAGTAAAATCTTTTTTCGATNNTGCTTAACTTACTGTACACATTTTAGGGTGCAGTCCAGGGCAGCTATCCCTTTAAAAGGTGATTAATTTTAGATTGGTGATAGTTATGGTAGATTATAAAATAAAAGATTTTAACGAGGAATATCCAAATATACCTTTTCCATGGTATGTTGAATTAAGCAAACATGAATGTGACGAAATATATTCAATTTTAGCTAAAGGTATGGGGATGCATTCTGAAGAATGGATTCCATATGCTCTTCACAGACCTATGGAGGATATATGCAGATACTTAAATATAAATCCTGATAATGATCTTAACGTTATCAATCTCCTGAATGATATAAATATTCCTTTACCTGAAGACATATATATACAATGGGATTTAGTTTATGAATTAGATATTATGAAATTAAATGATTTTTCTAACTACCTATATGATCTGTGGTATCCTTCCGTCAATATATATATATTTGATAAGACTTTTACATGGATTTTATTCATAACCCATTTTGAGAATATAGGTCTTATTCGTTTAAATAAAGAAAATAATTCAATTTATAGTCTTGAAAGATTAGACTTAAATAAGTGTGAGTTAAGACACATTCCCTCAGAAATTTATGAAATGAAAAAATTAAAATGGATTAATTTAAGATGGAACCCAATTCCTAAGGAAGAAATTAAAAGTCTAATAAAGGCTTTACCTGATTGTGAGGTAACTTTTGGGGGTAAGCCGAGATGAAAGCACAGAGTGACAGTGGAAATACAAGGCTTAAGCCACACCCTAGGGGAGTAAAACCCCTCATACCTTCGGCAATTTCAGAACGATGAATCTTTTAGAGTT
>DKAT01000071.1 GCA_002450905.1 Spirochaetia bacterium UBA6919 | reverse complement strand
ACTATTATGCAGTGACTCTAATAAATCTAAAGACTATCGGAACTGAAAATTTTAGTTCCGATGCTCATTAGTTCTTTAAAGAATAAATAGAATTAATTCTAATATCAATATACAAGATATTTTTTGAAGAGACGTTATCTGTAATTATTCTTACCTTCCAACTTCACTGAATACATTGCCGCATCAGCTTTTTTCAAAAGGACTTCTGCTTCGGTGCCATCATCTGGAAAGAAGCTAATTCCAATACTTCCACTAAGAGAGATTTTTTTATCATCTAACTCGCTTAGTTTCCTAATACAATCAAGGATTTTTTCTGCAATCTTAGCTATTCCCTTACCCCTTCTTATATTGGGTATAACCATTGTAAACTCATCTCCACCATATCTTGCGACTGTATCTCCCCGACGTACACAGGATTTTAAAATCTTAGCCACTTCTTTTAATACCGTATCACCAAAATGATGTCCCCATCGATCATTGATTGCTTTAAATCCATCAAGATCAAGGAAAAGTATAGCTACATTCTCATTTTTTCTCTGGGCTTGTATCAGGGCTAATTCTAGTCTATCCAGAAATAATTGTCGGTTTGGGAGGTCTGTAAGAGCATCGTGATATGCCAAATAGATTATGGATTCTTCGTGTTTTTTTCTTTCAGAAATATCCCCGAAAATAGCGGTATAATATATTATATTGCCGTGTTCATCTTTAACTGCATCTATATTAAGCCATTGAGGAATAATATCACCATTTTTTTTTCTGTTCCAGATTTCTCCAGACCATTTTCCCTTGTCTCTTATGGTATTCCACATGTTATCAAAGAAGTTTTCATTGTGTTTATGAGAATTTAAAATACTGGCATTTTTTCCGATAGCCTCTTTTGAATCATATCCCGTAATAATAGTGAATGCTGGATTGACCCATTGAATCAGCCCCTTTGAATCGGTAATCATAATTGCTTCAGTAGTATTTTGAAAGACTGTGGCTGCGAGTGTAATTTCTCTCTCTGCCAATTTTTGTTCTGTAATATCCAATAAAACCCCATTCCATAAGATACTACCATCAATAAGCATATGAGGATTAGATACCCCACGTACCCATATTTCTTTTCCATGAGTCGTAATCATTTTAAAATCTTTTGACCAGGTCATCAGTTTTTCAGAAGCATCTATAATCGATTCCTTAACTTCTTTATAATCATCAGAAGAAATATTATGAAATGGTAATTTGGGATTATTGATGATTTCTTCTGGTTTCATCCCTAATAATTTAAAGGAGGAATCTCCGACATAAGTAAAATATATGGATTTGTCATTTCTTGTGATAACTTGATATACAACCCCTGGTAGATTAGAAGCGATTTCCCGATACATTGATTCGCTTTCTCTGAGGATATTTTCCATCTCCTTGTAATCGGTTACATCTTTTAGGACAATAGAGGCACCATGAATTGATTTTTTTTTCCTGATGGGATTAATGTAACACTGATACCATAATTTCTTTTTATTTTTAGAATAGAAATAAATCTCCTGAGTAATAGATTTTCCTGAATTAAAAACACTTTCTAGTGTTTCTTTGAAGGATAATTCCTCATTGAATGGAGATAGGTTCAGTATATTATGATTTATTATATCTTTAATTTTTTTACCGAGTGCATTTCTATTGATAAAATTAACTTTCAAATCAGTATTTATAGTTATGATGATATCCGGATTATTTTCAACAAGGGATCGCCATTTTTCTTCTGATTCAATCAGGTGTTCGTCTTGTTGGAGTCTATGAATAGCATTCGCGAAGATCTCACTTATGAGTTTGAGAAAATTAATTTCAACTTTAGACCATGATTTATGGGAGGTGTAACCATGGATAATTATCATTCCTACAAGGTTTAGTGTATAATTTACCGGGATGATAAGAATGGATTGAGGTATTCTATTTTGGAAAAGTAGTTTTAGGGAGTGCAAATGGGTTGATACTTTCTCTGATTCTGGGATATATATGACTTCAAAATTATGTAGTTTGTTTATAATATCTTTCATTTGATTTAGATTAATTTTTTTTTGATGTTCTCGTTCAGAGGGAGTATTTTGTGGGTGGCATTCATAAATTTCTTTAAATTGTTTATAATTTTTATCCAAGAGAAGTAATGAGATATAATCAGCGTCAATGAATTGTATAATGGATGTAAGAGATTGCTGAATCACTAATTCATAATCATTTCCTGGAATATTTATGAAATTTGCTGAGATATCCGTTAATAATGTTTCCATTTTAAGATGGGATTCCAAAGAACTCCAGTCAAAATGATTATAATTAATATTTTTAGAATTAATTTGGACCTGTTTGTATTTCAATTTTCAAACCTTTATTCTAAAATATTTATATATTTCCAGAATAATAAACACTTATATTAAAAATCATTTATAATTTATGGGATATTTTAGTGTACTTAAAAAATCATTATATTCTCAGTGTTCAGAAGCATGTGTATTAATTTTAGATGAAATATACAAAATAAAAATAAATCGTATATAAATTTATAATATATGATAGATTTTTTTAAATAAATTAGTAAAATTGTATTTTTAAACTTATAATTGCTCAATTAGTTATAATTCAATAATAAATATAACTTGAATTGGGATTATTTCCAAATAATTTTATATTTTGCTAAAAACTATTTCATGAAGAAAACTAATCAATTCATTTTATAAATATTATTATCATTTATAAATTATTGTGATTTTTTTACAAATATCCGTTATATTTAATAATAGTTTAGAAAAGAGGCATAAAATGGATGAATCTCTTATTAAGCAATTAATAGAGGAATTGGGAGATGATAAGGTAAGTGTAAATAAGGATTTGCTTAATGAATTGAGTGAAGACATGACTGAAATTGATGGTCACAAGCCGGATTGTATCGTAACTCCAGAATGCAAGGATGATATCCTTAAGGTAATAGGATTTGCTAATAAATACAAAATCGCATTAACACCTGTGATAGCGAATACCAATATTGGCGGTCTGGCTATTCCTAATAAGGGTGGGATAATTCTAAATCTTAAAAAGATGAATCGTATTGTAGAAGTTAATGAAGAAGATATGTATGCTGTTTTAGAACCTGGTGTGACGTTTGGACAGTTGAAGGAATATCTAGATGGGCATCATCCTTCGCTGAGATTTGGATATCCGTTATCTCCTCCTTATACTTCTGTTGTGGCTAATTGTTTGCTGGATGGATTAGGTAATTTATCCCTTGCCCATGGATCAATGAGTAGTTGGGTAAATGGAATGGAAGTTGCTTTGGCGTCTGGGGAGTTGCTAAAAACTGGTTCCGGGGCTTATACGAAGTTTTGGTATTCCAGAAGCCCTCTTCCTGACTTATCTGGATTATTTATTAACTTTCAGGGTACAACAGGTATTGTAACTCAAATGTCTGTACAGCTCTGGCCTAAGAAGAAATATAGGAAGCGATTGTTCATACTTGGCTATGAGATTGATGGAACATATTCTCTTATTAAGAAATTAGCCGTGGAAGATCTTTATGATGATATTGGAGGCTTGTCTTGGCCTCTGGGAAAGATGTTGTTTGGTGTGAAGTATCCTAAATCAAAAGATTCTCATGAGCCGATGTTATTTGTTTTTATCGATATATCCAGCAATTATGAGGAGGAAATGTCATTCAAACTAGATGTGATTTATAAGAAAGTTAGTGAATTTCGTCAGAAAGGTGTTCCATTAGATGATCCCTTTGATATTGATGTTCTAGTCCGTCTAAATCCTGCTTTCACAAAGTTCACCGAAATGCCAACTACCTTAGATTTCTTATTGGATCATGGTGGCGGTGGATTAACATGGGTCGGCACATACGGCCCTATGTCTCAGTGGGAAAAGGGGATCAAAAAAGGGATATCAATTTTGGAAGGAATGGGTTTTCCACCTGTAATGGTATCTCGTCCAATGAATGGAGGGCATTTTGTAGTTTTAAGATTCATCATTTTGTTTAATAAAAAGGATAATGGGGAGGTTCAGAAGGTTAGGGAGGTGAATGGTATTCTTTGTAGATCCCTTTTAGAATTAGGATTTATACCTTATAAAACTCCACCTTGGGTGGTAGAAATGATGAGAAATAACTTAGATCCCGTTTTCAGAAATTGGACTCAGGAAGTTAGAAAGCTCTTTGATCCGAATGGAATAATGAATCCTGGCAAGTGGGATTGTTAATTATAAGTTGTTATTATGAATATGTTACCTCTATTTGAATATTATCCATCTATTCAAAGTCATGTACCTTATATTTCTTTGGGATCTTTTCCTACTCCAGTTATTAGATTAGATAATCTTTCAAAATATTTATCAGTACCATCTATTTGGATGAAACGGGATGATATTAGCGGAGTTATTTATGGTGGAAATAAGGTTAGGAAGCTGGAATTCGTTTTTGGCAAGGTGATTGACAGAGGTTATAAAAAGATTTTAGCTTATGGATCAATAGGATCGAATTTTACTATTGCTTGTTGTATGTATGGAAAAGAGATTAATATACCTGTTGATTTAGTTCTTTATAAGACTAGTCTTACAGACTCTGTTATTCATAACTATAAATTAAATCAAAGATTATCTGGAAGTATGAGCATTTATTCATCGATTAGTGGCGTAGTGTATGGTATATTAAAGAGAATGGTTAGCTCATTAAATACTTATTACTTGATGCCTCCAGGAGGTAGTTCACCTCAATCAGCCCTAGGATATATTAATGCGATGTTTGAATTATATGACCAGATAAAGAATGGAGAGATACCAATGCCTGATTATATCTTTCTTCCTGTAGGTACAGGGGGTACTCTCATTGGTTTGCTGATTGGTAAGGTTATTCTCAAAATACCTGTTAAGATTATTGGTATATCTGTTGTTGATAAGATATTAACCAGCCAGACTATTTTAAAGATCCAAATCTATAGGGTAGTAAGGTATTTTAATAGGATCTCGGGATATAATTTAAGTTCTGATAAGGTTATTAAGGAATTGAATATTGATTATAATTTTCTGGGCAGAGGATATACATATCCTACAGAAAGTGGCGTGAATGCAATTGATTTATTAAAGACTCATGAAGGAATTAGCCTTGATACATCCTATACTGGGAAAGCAATGGCTGGTATGCTTTATTATATACAAAGTTCTATTAAGCCTGATAGCAATGTATTATTTTGGAATACCTTGAATTCAAGGATAATTACATTTCTCATCAGTATAATCTTCTTATTCAATAAAGAAAATAATCATTTAAACCTGATTATATCCTGAAATAAACTGAATCCGGGTGATGAATAATGATTGCAGACGTGGATTGTTCTGGAATCAATTGATATGCATCTGTTAAAGTGACACCAATTTCTTTTTCTACAGGCATTATTGACATGATTGTTTTCTGGTCTTCTAAATCAGGACATGCAGGGTATCCGAAACTATATCGCTTTCCCTGGTCTACCAATAATTTTAATTCTGATAGTAAATTCTGATGATTATATTCAGCCAATGCTTCAGCGGTTTGTACAGCCAGCCCATGAAGATAATATGCCTTGGTATAATTCCCTTTCTCATTCAATTCTTCACAGATTTCTGTCACTTTACTCCCAACTGTTACAACCTGAATTGCTATCAGATCTTTTATCCCACTTGAAACATCATTAAAATAATCAGACAAGCAAAGATATGGCTCTTTATTCTGTCTTGGAAACGTAAATTGAGCAATTTTCTTATCTTGATGATCAGGGTCAAAAAGAATTAGAGAATTCTTGTCTGCTTGACATGGTATATATGTATAAATTATTTTAGGAGTTAATAGATTATTTTTTATTACTTCAGATTTCAAAAGTTCAAGTTGAGGTTGAAACTCCTCCTTGACTAATTTCTTATATTCCTCAATGGATTTACCTCTTCCACCCCATGATAACCTGAATAACTCTGTAACAGGAAGATGAGTAAATACATCATTAAGATTTATATCAGTTTCTCTAAGAATTCTGCTTCCCCAGAAAGGTGGTTTCGGGACATTGCGAACAGGAGATATTTTGGATCGTATATTCTGATTGGTTGCTATTTTGTCATCTGAAGAGGTATCCTTCTTCTCAAGGACTTTTAGAGCTCTATCATTAATGGTTTTAATAAATAATTCACGTTTGTTCTCATCTGACAAATTATCCATAACATCCAAACCTTCAAAAGCATCTTTACAATAAAAAACACCACCTATGTATTGCTTTTGATTCTCAATGAAAGATATTCTGGAGCCATAATCCTGATTAATCGCTGCACCACCTATTAAAACAGGATATTGATAACCTCTACTGTGGAGCTCTTGCACACAGATGGACATTTGCTTGGATGTCGAAACGAGAAGTGCACTTAGGCCAATTGCCTGGACATTCAATTCTACAGCCTTCTCTATTATAGTATTTACTGGCACCTGCTTTCCTATATCATGAACCGTATAACCATTATTACTTAAAATCGTTTTCACAAGATTTTTTCCAATATCATGCACGTCACCATAAACTGTAGCTAACAAAATAGAGGCTTTCGTTTGTCCCTCTTTCTTTTCCAAGAAGTTTTCCAAATATGCTACAGCCCGTTTCATCACTTCAGCAGACTGCAATACAAATGGTAATATCAATTCTCCAGCTCCAAATTTATCGCCCACATCCTTCATAGCCCCCAACAAGATATTATTGAGAATATCCACAGGCTTATATTTCTCCATCGCCTCATCAATAAGATGTTCTATCCCATCCCCTATTCTATGGAGGATTTTATGATGTATAGCTTCCTCAACGCTTAATAATTCTTCTTGTTTTGACAATTCATCTGTCGTTCCTGTGCTCTGCTTGTTCTCAAAATAAGTGCTAAGCTCCATAAGTGCATCTTTAGAGTGATTAAAGATTAAATTTTCAGCAAGATCTTTCTCATTCTGTGGTATCGAGGGATAAGGGATTATTTCTTTAGGATTTACAATAGCAGCATCTAATCCTTCTTTTACTGCATGATAGAGAAATACACTATTTAATACTTTTCTTGCTATGGGTTTTAAACCAAATGAAACATTGCTAACCCCTAATATTGTTAATACACCAGGGATATCCTCTTTCACTTTCCGTATTGCCTTAAGAGTGTGGATAGCCGAATCCAGCCACTCATCCTCTCCTGTTGCCAGAGTGAATGTAAGGACATCAAATAACAGTGATCCTGCTTCTAAATTAAATTCTTTTGTATAAATATCATAAATTCTTTTAGCAATCTCATATTTTCTATCTACTGTCTTAGCCATTCCTTTCTCATCTATGGTTAAAGCTACAACACCGGCTCCATATTCTTTAGCAAGGGGTAAAATATGATCTATCCGCTCACGACCATTTTCCATATTAATAGAATTAATCAAAGCACTGCCAGGATATTTTTTCAGAGCCTGTTCTAATACCTTATAATCAGTAGAATCAAACATTAGAGGTGCATCTACACTCATGGATAATTTCTTAACCATCGTCTCCATTGTCTCCACTTCATTATCCCGTTCAGTGAGAGCTACACAAACATCCAGAACATGTGCACCCGTCTCCATTTGATCACGAGCGATCATCATCAAAGAATTATAATCATCTTTTAGTAATAACTCCTTTACCTTACGACTTCCCTGAGCATTTAAGCGTTCTCCAACCATAAGGGGCTTTGGATTTTGATCAAGGGATACGGACTTTATAGAACTGGAAACATAAAATGGTTTTGTTACAAGACGATCTTTAGTGGGTAGCTGATTAATCTTCTGATACATCTTGCCAATGTGCTCAGGTGTTGTACCACAGCATCCACCAATAATATTAACACCGAATTGTTCAATAAAATCAACCATTGCATCCGCCATCTCATCAGGTTTCATAGGATAAACAGCTTTCCCATCCTCATTAATCGGCAGTCCAGCATTAGGAACACAAGATACCCGTAGTGAAGTATTCTCACATAAATACCGGGCAGGTTCACGCATATGTTGAGGACCTGTACTACAATTCATCCCAACAACATCTACTCCAAGGGTTTCTATCGTAGTCAGGGCTGAGCCAATATCAGTACCCAATAACATCCGTCCTGTAGTATCTAACGTCACCTGTGCAATGAGTGCAACACTCTTCTGACTATCTTTTAAATATTTATGAATACCATGAATTGCCGCTTTCACCTCAAGGATGTCCTGGCTTGTCTCAATCAATAATGCATCCACACCACCTTCACAAAGTGCTTTTGATTGGATATAAAACGCATGGGATAACTCATCAAATGTTATCTTACCAAGCTCAGGATCATCAGAAGATGGAAGAAATCCAGTAGGACCTATAGATCCAGCAACAAATCGGGGTTTATCAGAAGTACTCATAGAATCAGCAATCTCACGAGCTATCTTCGCTGCCTGAAAATTAATTTCATCGTGCAATTCCTCTAGTCCATGCTCTCTCAGTTTAAATAAATTCCCACCAAAGGTGTCCGTTTCAACAATATCACACCCTGCCTCCAGATAGGATTTATGAATCCCCTGAATCACATCAGGTCTTGTGATAACCAAATACTCGTTACACCCTTCCTTCCCCTTAAAATCATCGGGGGAGAGTTCATATTTCTGAATCTCTGTTCCCATTGCACCATCCATTATCAATACACGACGACTTAATTCTTCCATAAAGCGATTGGACATAATATCCCCTTAATTTTCAATTCTAAATAGTTTAACTAATTTATCCCAATTGGTCAATAGAAAACATCTCAATAATACTCAAGAAAAATAACTTAATTCACCGATAAGTCAATTTATGTCGTACGTCAGAATCAAAATATGTGGAATTACAAATATTGAAGATGCTCAGTTAGCAACATCTCTGGGAGCAGATGCCCTTGGATTTATTTTCTGTAAAAGCTCAAGACAGGTAACAATCCCCCAAGCTAAGGATATTTTAGATAAACTACCACCATTTGTCAATAAAGTAGCAGTGATTTGTAATTTTGAGGAAAGTCAAATAAGAGAAATCTTATCCAGCCTCCCTATTGATACATTACAATTTCACGGGGACGAACCCGAAGATTTTTGTCTAAAATTTAAACCTTATAATATTCTAAAAGTCATTTCCATTTCTTCCGATGAGAGTATTGAAATTTTAAAAAATTATTCTAAACTAAATACATTTCTTTTAGATACTTCTTCTAAGGAAGGGGGAGGATCGGGGAAAACATTTAATTGGGATATCATTAAAAAAATTAAATCCAATATAAATATTATTTTAGCTGGAGGATTGAATCCATTGAACATACTATCCGCTATCCAAACAACCAATCCCTATGGGGTGGATGTCGCATCAGGTGTAGAAAAGTCCCCAGGAATAAAGGATCACAAAAAATTAACAGATTTCATCCAGTTGATCAGGAAAGGAGAATAACAATATGAAGAAATCATTAATACTAATTATAATAATTCTATTTACAGCCATTGGTTATACTCTCGAAAGAAACCCATTTTTTATCTATTCATCTTATGATTCTTTGGAAAAATACAATGCTGGTACAGTCAATTGGACAGAAGGCTATGTCATAGCAAAATCGACCACTGCCGAACTCATCAATAAAGGTATCACAAATCTTAGCGAGAAATTGAAAAGCAATTCAGGACGGCACGAAATCATGGATGAATTGATGCAATTAGCAAAGCAAAATCTCCTGAACACTCTATTAGAAGTAAAAATTGATTCCTCACAAAAAGTTAAGGACTATTTCGAAACCAACTCCATGTTCAAAACAATATTCCTTGAAGAATTTGAAAAAAATATTATCCTTCTTCCATCGGTATATCTAAATCCTGCTGAAATTGAATCGGTAGTTAAATATCCTCTGTACGGCAAAGGCTCATTAAGCGACCTGATTTACCGCTTAGATGATAATGAAGAAGATATTCCAAAATATTTAAATGATGATACTCCCAGAGAGCCCATCACCTATTCCTCAATTATTATTGATCTGAGATATTCATTTAAATTTATTATGAAGACCAAAGAATATCTTGAAAATCTTCCAAAAGGTTTACTATTCCCACTAAAATATAGAGATAGAATAAATTATGATAGGCAAAAGAAGTCACTAACTTATCATGGGGTCATGTCCATTGAAGAACGAGATGATTTTATAGCACTAGCTCCAAAAGATTCTCTATATAAAAATTCTATTTTAGAACTTTACGAGCAATCCCAGCAATCAGAAAAGGAAATTAATTTTATATCATCCTTATTTCCAACGATTTATGATAGTAATGATAAATTAATTTTGTCCAAGGATATGGTTAAATTAAAAAAAAGACCCAACGCCCATTTTGTAACAATAACAAAAGATGGATATATATATTTTAAAATTGAAAAAGTAGGAAAAAATCCGCTTTATATTCTAGCTGATAAAATTAAGGGTGAATTTAATAGCGATATCATTTTGAATAAAGAAGATACTCAAAAACTATTTTTAAATAAAAAAACCATGGAAAACATAAGAAACGGCAAGCTTTATATCATTGTTAAATAATTTTTTATATACATCACCCTCCGATTCACGAAGGGTAACATAAAGATTCATATTTTAATTAAAATAATTTATTTTTTTGTAACCATACCTTTAAGTTCCTTTCCTGCCTTAAAGTATGGAACTCTATGTTCTGGTACATTAATTTTTTCGTTAGTCTTAGGATTTCTTGCAATTCGAGCCTTGCGTTCTTTAGTTCCAAAAGTTCCAAAACCTCTTAATTCAATATGCTCGTTATTACTTATACCATGTTTTACTTTCTCAAAAAACTTATCAATAATAATACCAATATCCTTTTTGGTTATATTTACATTTTCACTAATAACTTCAATTATTTCTGCTTTAGTCAAAATATTACTCCTTATTTTAAAATTGTGTTAATTTTTTTACTTAAATTGGATTTCTTTCTGGCCGCAAAATTCTTATGAAAAACATTTTTTTTGACAGCTCTATCCAAAAGAGAAACAAATTTGCGATAATTTTCCTGAATTTCATCTTTATTATTGCTTTCAATAGAAGTTAAAACTTTTTTATATCCTGTCTTAACCGCTGATCTTATACTACGATTTCGAAAACGACGACTTTCATTTTGCCGAACACGTTTTAAGGCAGATTTAGAATGTGCCACTTAATTTACTCCTTTAATATATAAATTTAATACACTCTATAATATAAAAGTCATCCTAATATGTCAAGTTATTTTTAAAAAAAAGTATGAATTACTAATAAATTAACTTAATATGACTATTTTACTATATTAAGTGTCAATATCATTTATAATTAAAATTAATTACAAGATTTACTTGGTATTTAATAATATCTTACTTATCTTTATTTAAATTGGAAGCATAATAAATATTAATATTACAAATTCATCTAACATCTTGATTATAACAAGTCAATCGGATGAAATCTTCATAGAATTATTATACTCTTGGAATAATATATGGATTGGATAAAAAATATTACTTACTTAATAAATAATTATATGTCAGAATATATAATATTTACCTCTTATTTCATGATGTTTTTATCGGCTTGTTTAATCTGTCCCATTGGATTTCGTGTCGTTCGTTACGGTGATGATCCTCTTTTATTGTTTATTCCTGGGATTACAGCATGGATTGGTATAGGATTGTTTTTTTGGGGAATAATACATAAAATCGGATCCATTGAACAAGTTGAGTATAAAACACAAGAAGAAGCCCGCTTACAATATAAGATGGAGCTAATGGGGATATCAAAGTCTCAAAACAAAGTCTAAGACTAACTGGAGTTATATGAGCAATAATTTAACAACCCCAAAAGGATTCATCCTGAATGGTTTGAGTGCGGGGATAAAAAAAAATAACCGTATGGATATGGGAATTATATATTCTAAATCCCCATGCCATTATGCAGGGGTATTTACTAAAAATAAAATTCAGGCAGCCCCTGTAAAACTCTGTAAACAACGCTTAAACACTTCTATTCATGGACTGATCGTTAATAGTGGCAATGCAAACTCCTTCACTGGCAATATAGGCATTGATAATGCTTATGAAATTACCAATCTTGCAGAAAGAGAATTAAAAATTGATGACAAATCTTTCTTATCACTTTCAACTGGTGTAATCGGTGAGTATCTACCTATGGATAAGCTCAGAAATGGGGTTACCGGGTTATGTCAAACAGCTTTAAAGAATGACAATAATCCATATAATTTTATGAATGCAATTTTCACTACTGATACGAATCCTAAGATTATTAGTAAGGAAATTCTCATTGATGGAAAGAATATACATATCCTTGGAACTGCAAAGGGTGCTGGTATGATTTTTCCAAACATGGCAACAATGCTGGGGTTTATTGTCACTGATATTTCAATATCAAAAGAATTGCTACAAAAGGCTCTTAGCGATGTTGTTGAAGAAAGTTTTAATTCTATCAGTGTAGATGGAGATCAGAGTACTAATGATAGTGTTATTCTTTTATCAAATGGGGAAGCAGGGAATCCTATCATTAGTTCTGAAGATGAAAATTATATCTCATTTTGTAAAGCTCTAAAAGAGATTGCCTTAAACTTATCAAAAGCAATTGTGAGAGATGGGGAGGGGGCTACCAAATTTATTACCATCCATGTGAAAGGAGCATTAGATAAACTAGATGCCTGGAAATGTGCTTCTCATATAGCTAATTCTCTCTTGGTTAAAACCGCGTTCTTTGGAGAGGATGCCAACTGGGGACGATTTATTTATGCTGTAGGAGCATCAGGTTGTGAAGTGGATGAAACTAAGATTGATATTACATTGGGGAATATTCATCTGGTAAGGCATGGCGTAAGAACAGATTTCCTTAATGACGATGCCAATTATTATATGAAGAATAAAGACCTCTATCTTGAAATTAATTTAAATCTTGGTTCAGCAGAGAAAATTATGTATACATGCGACCTATCTTATCAATATGTCAAGATAAACGGAGAATATAGATCATAATCACTTAGTTTTTCAATTTTTATAAAAAAATGTACTCATAATATATTTACTAAGAAATAATAACCAAACATCAAGCACTTCATTCATGGGAGAAACATGGGAAAATCATGGGAAAAGTGATTGCTTAATTCTATATTTTTTTAAGTCACTAAATCGATTCATCCAAAAAATCCACATTCTCAGATCACAATACCAAAATAGTAAGTTATCAATATGATTTGACTACTCGTTATGATTCGAAACTTTATCCTCTATCTATAAGAATTATACATTTTGGGAGAGTATTTTTAATCCATTTTACCTGATCTTTCACTGATTTAGGTAGAATTAAGAGTTTTAATTTTTTAAGATTTGTCAGTGAGGTGATATTCCTTACCTGGGTTTTTCGGATATCTAAAATCTCCAAATTATTGAGTGAACTTAAAGCCGTAACATCTTTTATCTTTGTTTCACCAGCATTTATGAAGCGTAAACTCCTTATGTCTTTTAAAGGAGATAAGTCTGAAACTTCTGTCCTCCATATTATAAAAGATCTTAACTTTCTTAGATCTTTTATAGGAGTTAAATCAGATACTTTTGTCATAGCTAAACTAAGTATTTCAAGATTCTTAAGAAATCTTACAGAAGTGATATCCTTGAGTTGTGCTTTACCTATTTTAAGAGATCTTAAGGTGATGAGATATTTTACCGATGTGATGTCGGTGATTGGTTGCCTCCAGAATTCAAGTACTTCTATTGATTTGAGTTGTTCAATTGAATATTCGTATCCCCATTTTGAAAGCCATTTTTGTGATATATACAAATTCGCATGACTGGCGGAGTTGATGAATATTATAATCAAAATAAATAATACTGATGATATTCTTCTCATGGCATTCTCCTTCAAATACTTTCAGTAAAAGATAACACAATATTCTCTGCATTCATAACAATAATATATCAAAATGACCTGTGGCATTAAAATTCATAGGTTAACGTCGCATTGTTTGGGAGAATAGAAATATGGAAGGCCTTATCACTGTTGAGTGAATGATGAGTATATCTTTTGAAGAACCACTCATTTTGGATGGCATAGATAATCATGGCGGTCAGTGATCCCACTATACCCCCGACAAGGACATCAGATTGAAAATGACGATTGTTTTCTACACGGGTATATGAAATCCAGCTTGCCCCTGCTAAGAGAAGCAATGAGGACACTATTTTAATTGTTGCATGAAAGGAATCATTCCAGACTCCAAGATGTTCAAGAATATATAAACTACTATAAGTTGCAATACAAAAGGAACTGGCAGCATGCCCAGACCAGAAGGAATAGAATCCATCAGCAATATTGTAATTTTTGACTACCCTTTGATTATAATCTGGTCGTTTTCGTCCTACGGATTGTTTTATCATCTGAGTGGTAAACAAAGTCAGCGACCATGCCTCGATAAAACCTTTGGTATTAATATAGGTTGTATCATTAAGCCATCCATCATTGTTCGGAAGGAATAATATTCCTGATAGAAGTAGTGGCCCGGCAATATAGAAGCCCCAATCAGGGAAGGATTCTTCTGCTATGGGTAAGTCAGTTCTGGGGGATGATAAATTAGGTTCAGAGAACCACTTGGGTTTTGAAAATGAGAAATAAGTACCGAACCCAGCTAAAACAACAGTAGAAGACCATTCAGCAATCTCAATCCCTTTATCATATTGAATTGAAGATTTATTATGAAAAGAATAGGCTTTATTTAATAGTAAGATTATACATAGTATTAAGAGAATTCCTTGTTTCATCATGATATCAGCTGTTGAGTTATATCTTTAAATTGTTTATAGATTAATAAATCATTGGACAAATTATTTATATACTGTGTTTCATAAAGTGGAATATGACCAATTAACCGTTGTATTTCTTTTGCATTTAACTGTTCTGCAAGACCTTTCTCTGGTCTAATATTGTTCAGGATAACTGCTTGTATAGGTAATTCTAATTGGTTACAATAGTTTACGGATAGTAAAGTATGATTAATTGCTCCCAATTTATTTCCAATGACTAGAACAATAGGAATTCCTAGCAATACAGCAAGGTGAGCCATATAAAAGTTTCCCTGAATGGGTACCATAAGTCCACCTGCACCTTCAACCAGTACAATTTCGCTTTCCTTGATAAGTTTTGAAAATTGGTTTATGATAGGTGTAATAGAAATTGACATTTCATCTTTCTCAGCCGCAAGAGTAGGGGCAAGTGGCAGACTGAACTGTAACGGTGCTATCTCTTCAAGACTTGATTTAAGTTTCAATCTCTCTTTATAAAATACTGCATCTTCAGGGATTGGATAACAACCTGTTTCAATGGGTTTTAATATGCCCACATCTATACCCATTTCCTTCAGACAAAGAGCAATTCCAAAACTAACAATAGTTTTACCAACACCGGTATCTGTGCCTGTAATAAAAAGCCCTTTCATTGTCCATATCTCCGGGTTATTTGTTCAATAGAATATCTAACAGCAGTTATAAGATGTTTAATCTCATCAATAGTGATAGAGAGGGGTGGCATTAATACAATCACATCACCCAAAGGACGAATAATGACCTCATGGTTTCGTGCTTCCATACAAATCCTATGTCCTATCCTTATTTCAGCGGGAAAAGAATTCTTACTCTTTTTATCAGAAACGATTTCAATACCCACCATCATTCCTTTCTGACGTATATCCCCTATATAATCCTGCTCCAAAAGAGGTTTTAAACAATTGGATAAATATATTATTTTCTCCTTAAGACTTTCAATCGTTTTATCCTTTTCAAATAATTTAAGGGATGCAATTGCAGAAGCACATGCAAGGGGATTTCCTGTATAGGTATGACCATGAAAGAATGTTTTATAATCAAGATATTCTCCCAGAAAAGCATTATAAATTTCATCTGTGGTTAAAGTAGCTGCTAATGGGAGATATCCCCCTGTAATACCCTTTGCTACAGTCATAATATCTGGTTCAAGATGGTCTTCATCGCAGGCAAACATTCGTCCTGTTCTTCCAAAACCTGTTGCGACCTCATCCACTATGAATAATATATTAAACTCTTTGCAAAGAGCCTGTACTCCTTTCATATATCCATCTGGAAAAACTATCATTCCTGCAGCACCTTGAATATAGGGTTCTATAAAAAGTCCTGCAATATTATCATGGTTCTTTTCAAGAGTAGATCTTAATATTTTCAAGGAATATTCGCTACACTCCTTTTCTGTATTATATTTTGAGTGATAATAAAATGGCGTAGGGATGTCATAAGTATCAAAGAGAAGTGGGGAATATACTTTGTGAAAGAGTTCAATTCCTCCCAGACTCACAGAACCAATAGTATCCCCATGATAAGATTCTTTTAGTTTGATAAAGGATTTTTTTGAAGGGATGGGATGATCTTTTTGTTGCCAATATTGATACGCCATCTTTAACGCAATTTCCACTGATGTAGCACCATTATCTGAGTAAAATACCTTATTCAAACGACCAGGTGCAATCTGGACAAGCATTTTAGCTAATTCCGTAGCAGGAACATTAGTTAGACCAAGCATTGTCGTATGAGATATTTTGTGAAGCTGATCCACAATTGCCTGATTAATCTCAGGTCTCACATGTCCATGGATATTTGCCCACAAGGATGAAACCCCGTCCAAATATCGTTTCCCATCGGTATCTATTAACCAATTTCCTTCTCCCCGTTCAATGAAAAGAGGTATCTCACTGATCCAGTCTTTCATCTGGGTAAATGGGTGCCAAACATATTGATGATTCAATTCTGTTAATCGATTGATTGCATTATCCATAAATGCTTTGTACCTTCAATAATTTTTTCTTAGAAGATAATAAAATAAATCAAATTGATTTTACAAGCTATAATTCTTCACTATGGTCAAATTAAAATAATTATTTTGAGATTATAATAAAAATACATTTTGAATAAAACTTTGATGATTTAAATTACATCATTTCTAAATTCAACATAGGATTTATACTTGAACCATGGGCCTCAGACTCTATATTATAAATACGTACTTCTAAATCCTTCATTAGAACTGACCAGTCATTGAATGAATTAGAACTGCTTCGATTCAAAAAATTAAATATCACACCCTGTACCTTAAATCTCCCATTTTGCGATGGTTTTAATGGACAGTACCCCAAATTATATCGTATTATTTAAGTCTTTTAAATTATACCTTCTAAAAATATTTAGTTTTAAATACTATTTCGAGAGATGGTATTCGTATTGATTATAATAATAATTGTTAAGGTCTCAGTAAAGGAAAATATTTATTTACACTTAATTTATATATTATTGAATTAAATAAAAAATAATTAGAAATGAAATATTATATTTTAATGAAAATAGTTTGGAAATTATTCTAAGATAAAATATAATAAACACATGAGGATATTATTAAAATTATTTTAATTTGAGAGGGTAATTCATGATGATTTATAATTGAAATAATTATTATTGGTTAGAAAGTATTATATTATGAAATCATTTGTTCATTTTGCGGTAATAATTCTTTAGAATTTTTGCTTGATTTACAGCAATTTCCACAGGATTTAGATACCGGAGGGACATCGTTTTGGCCAGGATAGTCGCTATTTCGATCTGTCTCAAAATCCAGACAGCACATCAATCTACCACAAACACCTGAAATCTTTACTGAGTTAAGAGTCAGATTTTGTTCCTTAGCCATGCGAATGGAGATGGGTTCACCATGACCATGTTTATTTCTGCAACAAAACTCTCTGCCGCATACCCCATGACCACCAAGGAGCATGGATTCATCCCGAACCCCAATTTGACGTAATTCAATTCGAGTTTTAAAGGTCGATGCAAGATCTTTAACAAGATCCCGAAAATCAATTCTCCCTTCAGCTGTGAAATTAAAAAGAATTTTATTGCCATCCAGAAAAAAATAAATACTAATCAGCTTCATCGACAAATCATGTTCCTGGATTTTATTTTTTGTAATTTCAAATGCTTTATCAGCTTTATTTTTACATTCACTTTGATGATCAAAGTCTTCTTGATTAGCTTGTCGGATGAGTTTTAGATTTGGATTGACGTTTTCAATTTCTTTTTGAGTAATAGAATTGGGAATTATTTTACCAAGATCTTGTCCAAAATGAGTTTCAATGAGGAAATATTCATTAAAATCAAATCGAAAGTCTTTATCATATTTATAAAGCTCAATGGCTCCGTTATAATCCTGTTTTATTTTGATGTATTTAGTCATTTTGTATCTATAGCCAGTTCCAGATTAATTAGAGAACCAAATCGATAATAAGTCCTCTGATTTCATCGATTTTAGCAAGGAGTGTCATCCTTGGTATTTCCCGAATGATAATATCTTTTGAGATATCTTCTAATTTTTCATTAATAGTATCAACAATTTTATAATCGACACGTCTTCCAAAGATTTCTTTAATTTTATAGGATTGTTTTGTAACGAAATGAAGGAATGCCTGGACATCTCGTTTATAAATGCGAAGATTATCTTGATTGGGTTGAATACTAAAAAGATTTCCACTATTTGTAAGTTTATTTATGAGTTCATTTATTTCAGCGTGAAATTTTTGGTGAAAGTGAGAATTTAATTCATTTTCGAAAATATTTTTTTTAATCTGGACTTCTTGAGGAGTGATTCGTCCTGTAGTGTAAGTTTGTTGAGGTGAATAATTTTTATATTTCTTATCTATTTTAAGCATATAACTTTTCTTTTATTAAATAATTAGTTTGTTGTAATGAGTTTTTTTTCATTCATTTTATTGTAATTTTTTTTTTCAGTTGGAGTTTTAGTAATTTTGTGATTCACCTTGCATTGTCCAGTAAAAATTGCTCCTTCCTCAACTTCCAGTGTATTTGCTAAAATGTTTGCTTTGACATAGGCTTTAGATCGTATGATAATATGTTCTGATGCCTTTAAATTACCAGTAAAGGTGCCACCAATATCAATTGCCTTTGCCTCTAGATTTCCTTCGACATGACCTGTTCTACTTATATGAATACGACTATTTGTAACAATTTCGCCAAGAATCGTTCCATCGACTCTTAAAGGTCCGGTAAGGTTAAACTCACCCTTAAAAGTATTTCCAGCGCCTACTAAATTGTCAATTGTTTCCTTATCTTTACGACCAGTCATTTGTATCAAAACTCATCTGGTTAATAGACGAAATCGATCCAATCCAATAAAAGGAGCAGGATCAATAGGCACACCATTGATATGAACTTCATAATGTAAATGGGGCCCAGTCGATCGTCCAGTACTACCTAGTTGTCCGATTATTTGATGTTTTTTTACGTATTGTCCAGCTTCAACACGAAAGGCACTTAAGTGCATATATACTGTGCTATATCCAAACTTATGCTTTAATTCAACGTAAAGCCCTCTTCCACCACCTGCCTTTGCATCTACAACAACACCATCAGCGGCAGCAACTATAGGAGTCATTGGTATATTAATAATATCTAATCCAGTATGCTCTGACATTTGGTAAGTAATAGGATCTTTTCTCCATCCAAAGCCTGATACCACATAACCTCGACCGATAGAACTTCCCAGAACAGGGAATATTGATGGAATATGTTGTAAAATTGCTTTGTGCCCTCTTAAGATGGTATTGACATCGCCAATTTTTTTTGTGACAAAACCCAATTTTGAATATATATCTTTTAATTGGTTAATTTCTTGCATTTTATTTGATTTATTTTTATCAGAGATATTTAATCGTTTGTCTGAAATGGGTCCACCAATTCCTGGTTTCATGTTTTGAAGGCTCTGTGAAATTGATTTGGGTCCAGTTAGCTCGGATAATTCATTGGCTACTTTATCCAGATTATTTGTCCGACTATTTATTGGATTAACAATATCGATAAATGACTTGACTTTTGAAGCGCTGGAAACGATTTGTATGGCCTGTGTATTTACTGTGTGCTGTAATCTTGAATTTTTTACATATACAATGGAACCACCAATGGTTAATATGAGAATCGTTGCGGAAACCAACGCGAGAGCAAAATTTGATATTTGGAAATTAAAAATTCTTTTTTCTGAGTGAGGGATAAACATGACAGTGAGATGCTCATGACCCTTTTCAAGTAGCTTGCGGTAAATATGTTGGAATCTTTTTTTAAACATTCCTTTTTTGTTATAAATGTATTTTCCGCTATAATTTATTTTACTCACATTATAATCCTTTGAGTGGTTTGTAAATAAGCACATGTGCAAATATAATATAACAAGGTATAACGGTCAAGATTTTATTTTAAGATATATATTTTTTTTAAAATTGTATTGACAAAAATTATATTTTTCGCTATGATTTGATGTTTTATGTATTACTGGTTTGATACTCATACTCATATAGATATCCTGGATAATGATCCGATAGAACAGCAAATAATCATTGATGCCTCAAAAAAAGATTATATTTTAGGCATTGTAAATATTTCGACAGGAATTTCATCTTACTTTAGCGGAAAAAAAATATCTCTTGATAATCCTGGTTTGGTGTTTACTACTTGTGGGTTATACCCCTCTCATGCAGGTGATTACGATGAACATCTATGGAGAAGTCTTATTGAACAATTAAATGAGGGCATTGCTGTTGGTATCGGGGAGTGTGGGATTGATTATTACTGGAATTATGCAGATCCTGACAAGCAGAAAAGATTATTCATAGACCAAATTCGGTTGTCTAAGGAATACCAACTTCCTTTAATTATTCATTGTAGGGATGCTTATGAAGATGTGTATAAGATATTGAGAGAAGAAAATGTGTCTCATGGTGTTATGCACTGCTATAGTGGGGACGCTGAATTTGCTAAACGCTTTTTAGATCTAGGATTCTATATATCATTTGCTGGGAATATTACTTATAAAAAGGCTTTCGATATCCAGGAAGCTTGTAAAGTTATTCCGATGGAAAAAATAGTGATTGAAACGGATTCTCCTTATTTGAGTCCTGTGCCAAAGAGGGGAAAGAAAAATTATCCTGCGCATATTATTCATACTGCAAAATTTATCTCTGATTTAAAAGAAATACCTTTAGAAGTGCTTAGTCGGACAACATGGAATAATAGTATAGAGTTATTTAACCTGAAGGAGAAGATTTCATGGCAAGTTTAGAGGAGAAAAGAGATTATATATTTAAATATGAAGAACAATTTTCCAGATCCCTTTCTCAAAGGGTTATTGAAAAACCTAAAATCAATGTATTTATGATACTTATCCCTATTTTATTTCTTTATTTCCTCTATCAAAACCAGAGATATAAGATAGGCAGAAAATTGTTTGCTGAAAAGTATCTTATCCTGAGGAAACAGGCACTTGATGAGGCGTATTTATGTATCACAACAGACAGGAATATTGATGCTCAAAGTATTATTAATAAGCAAAATATTTCTGATCCAATTAAAAGTAAAATATTTGATCTGATAAGCCTTCTAATAGATCACTACATTCTATTACTTCGTGGAGAGGGAGAAGACATATATTCATTGGTGAAATCTGTTTATAGATCCATTTCTGGTTATAAGAAATATATTAAATCTCTTAATGATTGTGAAAATGCCCTTAACGAAATAATTTTGGCTGAATTGTCATTATCTAATCAGGATATCGATAAGAGTGTTACTGATAGAATAACTCAACAAACAATAGAATTACGTAATGATTTAATCAAAGAGATTTTTAAGTAATTTCATTTACAACAAATACGTAAACCTATTGATTTGTATTCACGTGTGGAAGAATAGGGGTTACTGCCCAGATGCCGCTTTCTTGTGTAGCTCAATAAGTTGTTTAACCTTCTCTGTTTTATGGACAAGTGATTCCAGTTTCTCGTAGATAACTTTATCATAGTTGAATTCCGGATAATTTTCATCCATATAATAATTCTTCTCCTCTTCCTTATAGCGTTTGACAAGTCGTTTATATTTTCTATCTGCCGCAGTAGTTTCCAATTTAATTATCTGTTTTAATTTAGATGTAATCCTATTCTCAATGGATTTAAACCGATTAATTTCAATATCCAATTTCTTTAATTTCTCAGCGAGGATTTCTTCTTTATCAGGATCTAAATTACCCCCCAGATATATTTTATTAACCTCATCCTCCATTTTATCCATCTCAATTCCGTTTAATATAATGTCTCTAAATAATACCGAGGTGTTGGATAGTTTATGGTCGTATACACCCTCTTTACAGATCCTCACATAGTGCTTAGTTCTCATCCAATACTGGTATGCGATAATATAATACATCCTTGCCACTTTGAAACTCCTTACCAGATAATGCTCTTTCTTTCGTTTCGCATTGATGGGGAGATTATCATAAGCTTGTGAGTTAAACCAGTATATATTTTCTCTGTCATAACGAGATCCCAATAACAGAAAGCTCTTTGTTAATAATAAACTAATCCTCATTTTCATCAGTTCTTTATATTTAGCATGGTGAGATTCCCGATAGGGAGCCAGTTGTCCTTTAAACTTCCTGTACAATCTGCTATTTCTTGGAGGGTTTGCCCAGTCAAAACGGACATACGCAAATGCTTTTGTTGGATGTGCCCACCAGTAGTTTGTTTCAGCCGCTAGTAATGCTTTCTGCAAATAATATATATTCGTGTGTTGTGCGGATCGGCTTGCATTTAAATTTTGGCGATACAACTGATAAAAATCTTCTACGAAAATAATCCGACGTCTTTGAGGTATAAAATGAAAATCCTTTAATTCTGCAGAAAGAGGTTCCACAACAATCATACAAAGGACAATAGTTAAAAATATCTTTCTCATAGCACCATCCATCGTTTAAAGTCCAGTTTTTTATAATAATAATTTATATATCCTTCGACAAAGTTCCCATAAGATCAAGTAATTTTCTGTTCTGTGTAAAATTGTTTAATCCAATTGCTATATAATTAGATAGTTAAATCATAATTATTAATTAAAGGTCAAAGTTAAGATTTGAATTTTTAGAACTAAAAAAATTATTAAATATATCTTATAAAATCAATAAGACTAAATATTCATACAACAAAAATCGTTTCTATACGATAAAATCTTTAGGCTCCTTATATTTTTTTTGAATATTAAGTTATAGCCTTGTGTTGATATTATGCAGTATCGGAATCAGAATTTTTAGTTCCGATTATAATTCATCTTACTATCTTTAATATAACCAATTATAACATTGTTTTTTTATAGCTAAATTAGTATTAATTATTTTTTGAAATTGAGCACAATACTAGTATAATTATCGATAGAATCAAAGATGATATGAGAGGAAATTAACTTAAAAAACATTTATTGAAGAAGTAATTTATAGAGATCCTGAAAATGGGATTGGTTCCAGCCCTGATTTCCTTTGATCATTGCCATGAGATTACCTTTCTGATCAATTAAATAGGCTGTAGGATAATAATGAATATTATAAGCAGTGGTTATCTTGGAATTGGAATCAATTAAAACAGGATATGTGGCATTATTTTGTGTGATGACTTCAAGGGCGGATTCTCTGGATGTATTTATGGTTAGGACAACAAGATTTCTATTTTTCATTGTGTTGTGAAGCTTTTGGAGAATTGGGATTTCCTGGATACAGGGTGCACACCAGGTTGCCCAGAAATTTATTAATACAAATTTGCCATAATAGTCTTTGAGTGAGACTTTTTTGCCATTTAAATCAGTTAAAGTAAAATTTGTAGCGGGTTGCAGTTTATTATATACTTTAAATCCCAATGAATATAGGGATACCTCAAGATCCTGGGCTAGATTAATTTTTCTTTCTGTCTCTACGGACATTTTATTGGGGTGATTTAATTTATTTACTTTTTTATCTTGAAATAAGAAAGAAGATTTTAAAAATATTTCTAATGGGATAAAAATTATTAGCACAGCGGAAATTGCAAATACAAAACATTTTATCATGGGGTTCCTAATTTAAATAGGGCTACTCTCTCTTGAGAACTGTCGGAGGAATGTGTTTTTTCATTTCAGCATAACTTGTCGATGCGATGGTTTTAGCTTCTATTTTAATGAGTGTATAGTATTTATGATTTTGAGGATCCAAAGGGACATTAGCAATAACAGGTGATTTGGCACCCACAGACTCATAGCCTATCCTGGCATCTTCACTGTCAAATCCTTCAATGAGAGTTCCTGTTCCAGTAATATTTACCTGACGGATATCATCAAGATTTTCTTCCTCTTTATAAATTAAGACGGAAACATCTTTATTTTCAAATAGTGAATTAAAAATTTCCTTGTCATTTTGACTAATCAGATAGAAATTTCCATCCATCGTGTGACCAAAGCACGTAAGCTGACTAACTAGTCCTTCATGAGAAGAGAATGTCAGTACTGCAAAAAAAGCATCACGCAGGAAATGGTCAATCTGGTCTTTCGTATGTATCATCTGTCAATCCTTCATATTTGTTTAAAGAAGAGATTCGATTAGATTTATCAAATAAGGATAATAATTATCCAATAGCATTTTTTGCTTGTTCTACAACACTCTTAAAAGTTTCTGGATCTTCGATAGCCATATTGGAAAGAACTTTTCGGTCTAGTTCAATACCCGCTTTGTTTAATCCATTGATAAATTGGCTATAGCTTAAATCAAATTCCCTCACTGCAGCATTGATTCTTACAATCCACAGTCTTCGAAACTCTCTTTTTTTTTGGCGTCGGTCTCTATAAGCATATTGGAGGGATCGCATAACAGCTTCTTTGGCTGTATGGTATAATTTACTCTTTCCACCACGAAATCCTTTTGCTTGTTTTAAAACTTTTTTTACACGTTTTCTATGTGCGACACCATTTTTCGTTCTCGGCATTTTTTTCCCCTAAAATTATATGATTACATTGATTTTAATAATTAAATTTAATTATGCGTATGGTAGCATTGCTTTAATATTTTTACTGTCTGCCTTATGAGTGATTGCAGATTTTCTGAATTTTCTTTTTCTTTCAGACGATTTTTTTGTCAAAATATGATTGGCAAAAGCTTTATTTCTTTTGACCTTACCATTTTTTGTTACTGAAAACCTTTTTTGAACAGACTTTTTTGTCTTTAATTTTGGCATTCTATACTCCTATTGTGGTTATTTACCCGGTGCAACGATCATAATGATTTGTCTGCCTTCGAAATTAGGCTCTTTTTCAATTACAACCTGATTCATTAATTCATTTTTAACTTTAGTCAGTAAATCCATTCCAAGATCTGTGTGAGCCATCTCTCGTCCTCTGAATTGCATAGTTATTTTGACCTTATCGCCTTTTTCAAGGAATTCAAGGATATGCTTTAATTTAAACTGGTAATCGTGTTCACTTATTTTGGGACGTAATTTAATTTCTTTTAAATGAAACTTTTTTTGTTTCTTCTGGGCTTCCCGTGTTTTTTTCTTCAGGTCAAATTTATATTTACCATAATCTAGTATTTTACAAACCGGGGGCTTAGCCTGAGGTGAGATCTCAACCAGGTCTAAGTTTTTTTCCTCAGCGAGTTTGAGAGCTTCTTCAGGTGGCATTAATCCAAGCTGTTCACCTGCTTCATCAATCAGACGGATTTGTGGAACTCTGATTTGTCTATTAATTCTAAGATCTTTCTCTATGACAGCACCTCGTATATGTATTATTTACTCTGGTATAACTATTTTATTATTTGCCAGAGAGTTGTTTAGTAATTCTATAAAATCATTTATCTGGAAACTACCTAAATCCCCATTATCACGGCTTCTTACAGAAATAGTTTCCTTCTCCAATTCGTTATCCCCTAATATAACCATAAATGGAATTTTTTCCAACTGAGATTTTCGAATTTTATATCCTAATTTCTCATCTTGTTTGTCAGTCTCGACTCTAAAATGATTTTTCTTAAGGGTGTTTTCAATTTTCTGAGCATAGTCGAAATGTTTATCAAGGATTGGGACTAATTTTATTTGAACAGGAGCCAGCCAGAGGGGGAATTTCCCTGCATAGTGCTCGATTAATATCCCAATGAACCTCTCCATAGATCCTAGTATTGCCCTGTGTATCATTACAGGAACATGTTTATGTCCATCAGAGCCTTCATATGTCAAACCCAGACGGCCTGGCATGGAGAAATCGACCTGAATTGTCCCGCACTGCCAATCTCTCTCAAGACAATCCTGCACATTAAACTCTATCTTGGGACCATAAAATGCCCCCTCCCCTTCTTTCAATTTAAATGGGATATTTAATTCCTTCAATGCATCCATTAGTGCATTTGTTGCCAGTTTCCAAACCTCATCTGTCCCGATGGATTTCTCAGGACGGGTTGCAATGAATACGGTGTATTGATCGAATCCGACTTTCTTGTATACAAGGGTGGTATATTCAATGAGTTCTATAATTTCTTCTTTTAACTGACTTTCCATGCAAAAGATATGGGCGTCATCCTGAGTAAAGTTCCTCGCACGGAATAATCCATGGAGTACACCTGATAGTTCGTGCCGGTGAACTAATCCAAACTCAGATATCTTTAAAGGTAGTTCTTTATAGGAATGTAAGGAGTTTTTATAAATAAGACAATGTCCAGGACAATTCATGGGCTTCACGGCAAAGTCCCTATTGTCAATCTCTGTGAAGTACATATTTTCTTTGAAATTATCATAGTGACCACTTGCATGCCACAGGGATTCGTGGAGGATGATAGGTGTTTTGACTTCCTGATAGGCTCTTTTAGTGTTTTCATCCCGAATGAGCTTTAGAAGAATATCATAGATTATAGTTCCCTTTGCGTGCCAGAATGGAAAACCGGTTCCTTCATCCTGAAAACTGAAAAGATCTAATTCCTTACCAATTTTCCTGTGATCACGCTTTTTTGCCTCTTCCAGTCTATTTAAATAGGATTTCAAATCCTTTTCATTATAAAAAGCTGTTCCATAAACTCGTTGTAATACTTTTCCCTTGGAATCACCTTTCCAATAAGATCCTGCAATACTTAATAATTTAAAGGACTTGAGGAAACTTGTGTTGGGGATATGGGGCCCTGTACAAAGATCTGTAAAATCACCCTGAGTATAGATCGACACTTCTGTGATTCCTCTTTCCTTGAATCCCTGTATGAGTTCAACTTTATAGGGATCATTTCTCTTTTGGAAATAACTAATAGCATCATCTGATAACATTTCCTTGCGTGTGAAATCGGAATTTTCCTGGGTAATACTTTTCATCTCGTTTTCGATATTTGTGAGGTCATCGGGAGTCAAAGGTTTCTCAACCTCAAAATCATAGAAGAATCCGTCTTTAATCGCTGGACCAATTGCATATTTCGTATTAGGAAATAATCTTCTTACTGCCTGAGCCATAATATGAGCAGCACTATGCCTAAAGATTTCTTTTCCTTCATCGTCTTCAAAGGTTAATATCTTAATATCAGAACTCTCATTTAGTTTATAAAAGAGATCCACGATTTTCCCATTGACCACAGCACCTATTGCATCCTTCGCTAAGCGTTTTCCAATATCCTGAGCGACTTTATTTAGCGGGATACCCCTTTCATATTCCCGTTTTGATCCATCTGGAAGAGTTATTTCTATTAAATTCATTACATTACCAAATATATATTTCTTTAGAACAATTCATCTATAAATATTAAAATATCTTGTCTACTTGTTTGATTTTAATATAAAATGATTTAAATGGCTGATTGGTGATTATATACTTTTTAGGACACCAAAAATAAATTACTAATATTATAATAAAAAAAATATTAAATGGAAGAAAATTATCATTTAATTCTTCAAATCATCGGAAAAAAGGTTTTATTTTATAGTATATTCGTTTTTTAAAGTATTTTAAACCATTATTTTAGTTTTTGAAATGACAATTAATATTATTTGACTATTCAATGATTTCCCGCTATTTTATAATTACTATATCAATTCGTTTAAGGAGATCTTGTGGCTGGTTCTGAATCCTCCATCAAAGCGATATTTTATGCCTTCCTAGCTAATCTGGGTATCGCCATAGCGAAAGGATTATCCGCCCTATTCACTGGTTCAGGGAGTATGTTAGCTGAAGCAGTCCATTCATTAGCGGATTGCAGTAATCAAATATTACTCTATCTTGGGATTAAAAGATCTCAGCGGGATGCAACTCCAGAACATCCTCTTGGATACGGGAAGGTCATTTACTTCTGGAGCTTTATTGTAGCTATATTATTGTTCAGTATGGGTGGATTGTTTTCAATTTATGAAGGAGTACACAAAATATCCAGTTCAGAAGAGATAAAATACCCATGGGTTGCTCTTGGGGTATTGTTATTCTCGATTGTATTAGAATCGTTTAGTTTATTAGGAGCTATAAAGGAGATCAACAAAATCAAGGGTAAAAAATATCTTTGGGAATGGATAAAATCCACAAGAAGCGCTGAGTTAGTTGTTGTATTAGGGGAAGACACTGCTGCTCTTTTAGGACTTTCTGTAGCAATGATATTTGTCCTCTTAACCTACTTAACTAACGATCCATTCTACGATGCACTGGGATCAATCTTTATTGGTGTCATTCTTCTAGTGATTTCAGTATTTCTTTTTCTGCGAATTAAATCTTTAATCATTGGACGTTCTGCTGATCCTGAAATACAATTCCTAATTGAAAAAGAAATTAAAGAAAATGAGCATATCCTAAACGTCTTCAATATCATCACAGTTCAAATGGGTCCCCATATAGTTTTAGCAGCTAAGATTAAATTTAAACCAGATATCCCAATTCAGTATGCCTGTGAAATCATAAATAAGATTGAAGAGAAGATTAAATCAAAGTTCAGTGAAGTAAAGTGGTGTTTCATTGAACCTGACATCAAGAACTGAAATGATATATAATATATGACTAATGTACTTTGTTGCATGACACTTCTATTACTCAGGATCAATTAAGATAAATGGATCCTGTATATAGAGTGGTTCTGCTGAAATAAACCCCTGTGCATACTTAGCTGGAGTACCATATGCCATATACTTTGTCCACGCAAGGATCATTTTGAAAAAACCTGTTTTCTTAGCGTGGGGACCAAACATCTGGGAGTGATGACTTTTCAAAGCCTTGATCCACTGTGGGGCAACTTCGGTTATATCCACAATGAATGTCGGTTTCAATTCTCTCGGAAATAAATAATATAAGACCTGCTTGACATTATGGGGAGGTTCAGAAATAGGCATTTTTTTTAATCGGGCAAAATTAACAGCATGAGACGCCATCATTCCAGCTTCTAAATGATCTGTGTGACCAATACCACGTCCAGGAGTTCCAGACCAATAGGGAAGAATTATTATTTTCGGCTTCAACTGACGGATATATTTTGCAAGGATCAATCTATTCTCGTAAGTATCCTTCACCTGGCAATCTTTGAAACCCACAATATCCATATAGTCTAATTCAAGGAGTTTTGATGCCTCTTTCATTTCATCAATACGGATTTCTTCTGTCCCCCCAGTACCCATTTCCCCTCTGGTAAGGTAAATGATTCCAGTGGAGTGCCCCTTTTTCTTGGATAAGAGAAGGAGTCCGCCACAACCTATTTCCGCATCATCTGGGTGTGGGCTGATTGCAAGGATATCTACCATTCATCGCTCCAGTTCATAGAACTTAAATATTTACTGATTATTGGATTCAATGTTTTTTTTATAAAAATCCTCAGTTATGGAATTAATTTTTTGTAATTTATAATTAATATAAAGTATCCCAATAATTATGAGGACTATTAAGAGGATAATTTTTTGAATCATACCCTAACCAAAATAAAAATTCAAATAAAATTTCCATGCCATTAAATTTTGAACCTCCCATGTCCGAAAAGTTTTTTAGGTTAATAATCATAAGTGTGGGCGTTTTTCATATTATTCCCCTCCCAATTATAATGTGATGACGCCTACTTTTTATTTTAGGAAAAAAATCTTCCTCAATTTGATTATATCGTCCATTTTCAGAAAAAAAACATACTCTTGCATAAAAATAATTATTTTATTCCTATCAGTGTTAATAGTTTTTAAAAATAATAAATATTTTGGATAGCACATGACTTGGTTAGATCACCTTATAATAATTATTTATGTTATAAATACTTTATTGATGTTTGTTTATGGATTTCATTATTATTTAATTGCATTTCTTTATTACAAAAAGAAATATAAACTAAATGATCCCAAGCCGCATCTAAATGGGATATATCCACGGGTTACAATCCAATTGCCCATATTCAATGAATTGTATGTAGCAGAACGTCTTGTGAGACAAGTTATGAAAATGGATTATCCCAAAGATCTCTTTGAAGTTCAGGTCTTAGACGACTCCACAGACGAAACAAAAAATATTTTAATCAATCTCACAAAGGAATATCAATCCCTCGGATATTCAATTCAACATATTCACAGGGAATATCGGGTGGATCACAAAGCAGGCGCTTTAAGAGAAGGTCTTGAGAAGGCTTCAGGAGAATTTATTGCTATCTTTGATTCTGATTTCCTCCCCCCTGAGGATTTTTTAAATAATACAATACCTTATTTTAATGACCCCCAGATGGGTTTAGTCCAGACACGATGGGGACATCTCAATCTAGAATATTCTCTTCTGACAAAAGCACAAGCTCTGGGTATAGATGGACATTTCATGCTGGAACAGGCTACAAGAAGCTTATATGATCTCTGGCTTAATTTCAATGGGACAGCAGGGGTTTGGCGTAAGGAATGTATTATTGATGCAGGAAATTGGTCTGGAGATACTCTGACAGAAGATTTGGACCTAAGTTATCGTGCTCAGTTGAGAGGATGGAAATTTCGTTACTTACAACATGTGATATCCCCTGCAGAACTTCCAGTCGAGATGTCGGGATTTAAAGCACAGCAATTCAGATGGGCAAAGGGCTCCATTCAAACAGCAATCAAGCTTATGGGACAAATGATTCGATCTCCTCACCCTCTAAAAAAGAGATTAGAAGGAATGATTCATCTTTCCCACTATTCTGTACACCCTCTTATGGTATTCAACCTCCTGTGGATGCTTCCTCTCCTAAGTGTTCAGGATAAACATTTTAGTCAATTTACATTTGAAGGCTATCCCATGGCTACTATGATTGGAATGGTCTTTATGATTCTTGGAACTGGTGCACCTTCATTTTTTTATGTCTATTCCCAAAAAGAAATCACAGGAAGCTGGACAAAACGTATCGGATGGATCCCCTATTTGCTCCTTGCTGGATTGGGAATTGGCGTTCATATCACAAAAGCCTTCGTGGAAGCTATATTTGGAGTAAAATCCTCATTTATTCGTACACCCAAATATAATTTATCAAAGAAGAAAGAAAATTGGCTTGTGAAGAAATATACCAGTCCTGTGGGATTTGTTACGATACTTGAATTACTAGCAGTGATTTATGCCCTCATTGTGACGTACTACGCCTTCAAAGCAGGTGTCTATTTGTCTGCCATATTTCCAATTCTATTCGCCATGAGCTTCTCTTACGTGGCGTTTACAGCAATATTTCAAAACTTACGGCGAGGAAAGATGTTTGAAGAAAAAAATCCTGTAGCAGCATCCTAGAGTATAGAATCAATATATTCATCCCGATTAAATGGGAGTAGGTCTGTAATCCGCTCACCAATACCCACAAACTTCACGGGTAATTTGAGTTGATGAGCAATATGAATGACAATTCCCCCCTTGGCAGTAGAATCCAGTTTAGTGAGGATAATACCATCTAATTGCACAGACTGATGGAATGATTCAGCCTGAACATAAGCATTTTGACCTGTACAGGCATCGAGGACGAGGAGAGTTTCTTTGTGGGCGGATTCTATTTTCTTATTTAAAATACGATTGAGCTTTTCAATTTCAGCCATAAGATTCGCCTTATTATGAAACCGACCTGCAGTATCAACGATTAAAATATCGATTTGTTTACTGATCGCAGAATCAATGGCATCATGGAGAACAGCACCAGGATCACTACCCATCTGCTGTTTAATAATAGGAACCTCCGCACGATCAGCCCATACGGATAATTGATCAATAGCTGCTGCACGAAAGGTATCACACGCAGCTAACATCACTTTCTTGCCCTCATTTTTCAAAGTGTGAGATAATTTCCCAATCGTTGTAGTCTTACCAACCCCATTAACACCAACAATAAATAAAACATTTAATTGATTTTCCTTATAATCAAAGGTCACCTGGGGAATCATATCCTGTAGAGATTGCTTGAAAAGATTTTTTAACCCTTCTCCATCCTTAATATTCTTATCCTTAATGTATGCCTTAAAATGCTCAATAATCTCGAGGGTAGTCTCCACTCCAACATCAGCCATAATAAGGGTTTCTTCCATTTCATCAAAAAAATCAGGGTCATTAATCTTTTTTGTAAAAATAGAACGGATTTTTTCACCAAAACTTTCTTTTGTCCGATGAAGTCCTCGCTCTATTTCACTCTTTGATTTAGATTTAAAAAGAAAAGCCATAAAAATATTCCAATCTCTGTTTCCCTGAATATAATAAATCTCACAAAAAAAACAATTTTCTTAAATCCAAATACCACTAGCACAATATATTTTATATCCTTAACTACTTAGCAAAATTATTTATCAATTGAACCCTGTAATATTATATTTTTCTTAAAAGATTTAATTGTTATCTAAAAAAAATTGCAATGTAATAAAATAAATATGGTATCTTAATAAATAGGGTAATTAGGATGAAAGAATCGTTCCAGGATATAAATATCGAAGAACTTGTTGATGAATATAAAAAAACAGCTTCCGATGAAGTATTTCGAAAATTGTTTACGGCATGCCATCGGGATATGTTAAAA
>DKAT01000034.1 GCA_002450905.1 Spirochaetia bacterium UBA6919 | reverse complement strand
ACCCAGCATATTGGTGCTTATCAGATTAGAAAAAATGATCAGACAATTGTTTTTCTTGATACCCCTGGTCATGAAGCATTCACAGCCATGAGAGCACGCGGTGCTAAGGTCACAGATATTGTTATTCTTGTTGTTGCAGCCAATGATGGAGTTATGCCACAGACTATTGAAGCATATAATCACGCTAAAGAAGCAAATGTCCCTATTGTCGTAGCTATCAATAAAATTGACTCCCTCGATGCTAATCCTGATAGGGTTAAACAACAGCTTGCTGACCTTGGACTCCTTGCTGAAGAATGGGGGGGCAAGACAATGATGATTGAAGTCAGTGCCCTAAAAAAAATGAACTTAGATAAATTACTAGAAGCTGTTTTACTGGAAGCTGAGCTGCTTGAATTAAAAGCAAATCCTTCTAGGAAAGCCATTGGTACTATCATCGAATCAAAAGTAGATATTGGAAGAGGAGCAGTCGCTACAGTGCTTATCAATAATGGTACCTTAAAAGTCGGAGATCCTTTTGTATCTGGTATTTATTCCGGTAAAGTAAGAGCCCTTTTTAGTGATCGCGGGGCAATCGTTGATTCTGCACCGCCTTCCACCCCTGTTGAAGTTCTTGGTCTCGATGGCGTTCCACAGGCAGGTGATCCATTTAATGTGTTATCTGATGAAAAAATAGCTAAACAATATGCACAAAAACGTCAGGAATTACAACGTGTTAATAAAGCTAAAGATGTCAAAAAGATTACTTTAGATGATATTTCCAGACAAATTCGTGATGGAGAAATAAAAGATTTTAAAATAGTTCTAAAAGGTGATGTTCAGGGAAGCATTGAAGCAATCAAAGATTCTTTTGAAAAACTCTCAAACAATGAAGTCAGTGTTAAAGTTATCCATAGCTCAACTGGTGCCATTAATGAAAGTGATGTTATGCTGGCAAGTGCTTCTAATGCTATTATCGTAGGATTTCACGTCCATCCAAACAGTAAGGCACTACAACTGGCAATGCGTGAACACGTTGAAATCAGAAAACATGCAATTATTTATGATGCTATTGATAGTATTAAAAATGCTATCCAGGGTCTTTTAGCTCCTGAACTCAGAGAAGAAATTACTGGGCAAGCGCAGGTCAGAGAATTATTCAAAATTCCTAAAGTGGGTACTATTGCTGGATGTTATGTTACGTCAGGTAAACTTTCCAGACAAAATAAAATACGAGTTATCAGAGACGGTAATGAAGTCTTTGATGGTGAAATGGCATCTCTCAAACGCTTTAAAGAAGATACAGGTGAAGTTAAGGAAACATTTGAATGTGGTATTTCTATCGTTAATTTCCAGGATTTAAAAGTTGACGATGTCATTGAAGGATACTTAATTCGAGAAATCGCTAAAGTATTAAAATAGAGTCAAACCATGGCGCACTTTCGTGATAAAAAAACTGGAAGCATTCTAAAGCAGGAAATTAGCCAGATTATTCAAAATGAAATTAAAGATCCAAGAGTCACTGGATTAATTAGCGTTACTGACGTCATCGTCACTAAAGATTTGAGAAGTGCTAATGTCTATATCAGCGTTCTTGGGGATGAACAAGCATTTAAAAATTGTATCATCGGTATAAAAAATGCCATAGGTTTTATAAAACGTAGACTGGGTGAAAATTTGAGGATGAAATATGTCCCAGATATTCGTATCAAAGAGGATCACTCAATTTCGCAGGGTTCCCATCTCTATAATGTTTTAAAAAATATGGAAGAATCCTCAAATAATGAGAATTAATTACGGATAATTTAAAATAAATGAATCAATTAACAAAAACAATTGATGGGGTAATCTTGGTAAATAAACCTATCGGCATTACTTCGAATAATGTTTTATACCAATTAAAAAAAATATTGAATCTTAAAAAAATGGGGCATTGTGGTACACTTGATCCATTCGCATCTGGATTGTTAATTATTTGTATAGGAAAGGCGACTAGAATAGCTCAGTTCCTTACTTCTCTGGATAAACAATATATAGCTGAAATTAAACTCGGAGAAGAAAAAGACACTGATGATTTGACAGGGAATACAATTAATTATTCCTCTGTCATCCCTGAATTAAATAATATCTTGGATCTGATTCCATGTTTCATAGGAGAAATACAGCAAACACCTCCTGATTACTCTGCTATAAAAATAAATGGGAAAAGGGCTTATAAACTAGCAAGGCAAGGAACTCCTGTAACCCTAAAACAGCGTAAAGTTCAAGTAAAGGATATAATATTGATTAAATATAATTACCCTTATTTACAAGTCAACGTAACATGCTCCAAAGGAACATATATTCGTGCTTTAGCCAGAGATATTGGTAGAAAACTCAATTGTTTTGCGCATCTAGTTTCATTACATCGCACCAAAACAGGAAGTTTCGAGTTGAACGACCAGTCTATTTTTAATATACAAGAAACTAACAAAGAAATCATAATGAATAAGTTAATTCCAATAAAAGATTCACTGTATTTTATTCCTGAAATTCAAGTAGATGATCGAATTAAAAGAAAAATATCTTATGGACAAAATATTTCTTCGGATATTGAATTGGAAAATAATAATTCCCAATATTATAAAGTAACTGATTCCATGAATGGTCTATTGGCTATCATTGACAAATATTATAATTATAAAAGTGTTTTCCATTATGACAATAATTGATAATATTAACGATTTACCATTTATAGATAAAGGTTTTTTAACAATTGGGACCTTTGATGGATTTCACAAAGGGCATAAGGAGATTATAAATCAATTATGTTCTGATAAAGAAAGAGAAGGGGGAAGAACCATTGTCATTACGTTTTCCAATCACCCTTTTGAAACATTATATCCTAATTTCGCTCCTAAAAAATTAAGTAGTTTAGATTTTAAAATCAGTTTCCTTAAAAATAAAGGAATTGACTGTTTGATCTTGATTAAATTCACTGAAGAATTCTCAAAAATCTCTCACGAAGACTTTTTTAGCAGAATTATAAAATCTTTTTCCTCTTTAAAAATGGTTTTAGGCGATGATTTCAAATTTGGGTATGGTAATAAGGGAGATATCAATTACTTAAAGCAGATGCAAAAGAAAAACTATTTTGAATTAGATATTGTTCAACAGATATCTTTTGATGGTGAAAGAATTTCAAGCACGATAATACGGCAATACCTCAAAAATGGAAATATCGAAATGGCAAATAAACTCCTTCAAAGAGAGTATTTCATTGATGGTTATGTTATTTCAGGAGATAAAATTGGAAGGGAGATTGGGTTTCCAACAATTAATATTTGTAATTCAGAACAGATTTATCCAGATACTGGTGTTTATAAAACCATTACTCAAATTGAAAATAAAACTTATCAGAGTATGACTTTTGTTGGTAGAAAATCAATTGCATCAAATAACTCAAGCAATATCCTTATTGAAACAAATATATTTGATTTTGATGAAAACATCTACGACCAGTATGTAAAAATATTTTTTCAAAAAAAAATTAGAAATGAAATGAAATTTGAATCAATCAATGATTTAAAACAGCAATTATCAATAGATAAAAAAATGATTCTTGATTTAATTAATAAAAAAAACAAAGCAATAATAACGTAGATTTATTTTAACGTTATAAATTGATATCGGAGGAAAAATGGCTCTCACAAAAGATAGGAAATCTGAAATCCTGACAAAACATAAACTGCATGAGAAAGATACAGGGTCGCCTGAAGTTCAGGTCGCTCTTATCACAGAAAGGATCAATGGTCTAAATGATCATTTTAAAATGCACAAAAAAGATTTTAATTCTAAAAGAGGTCTTCTGCAACTCATTGGACAGCGTAGAAGTCTGTTAAATTATTTAAAAAAGAAGGATGAAAATCGTTATCAATCTCTTATACAAGAACTAGGAATTAGAAAATAATCTCTGGTAGTAGATTTATAAAATCTCAATTTGAACTATATTCTAATTTTCTGGCATATCATTATAAGATATTATATAAATTATTTAACTAAGTGTATTTTGTGATATGTCTTGTGATTGTTATTTTTTATTGTTTTAAAATAAATTAACAATTCGTAATAATCTAAAAATATAATTATACAAGGAGATGATGATGGTGCACAAAGTAGCGCTGGAAGTACGAGGACAACCGCTTGTTATTGAAACAGGTAAGCTAGCAAAACAAGCAAATGGATCTGTATTAGTTTCATATGGTGGATCTGTTGTATTAACTACAAGTGTAATGGATAAGAAGACTGATCTTAACCTAGATTTCTTCCCATTACAAGTAAACTATTCTGAAAAGTATTATGCAGTGGGTAAAATCCCAGGTGGCTTTATAAAACGTGAAGGACGACCAAAGGATAAAGAAATACTTGTCTCAAGACTCATTGACAGGCCACTTAGACCTCTTTTCCCTGATGGATTCAGAAATGAAGTACAAATCCTTCCAACAACCATATCCGCTGACCAAATCCATCCTCCAGATATTCTAGGAATTATAGGAGCAAGTGCTTCCCTGATTATCTCTGATATCCCATTTATAGAACCAGTAGGAGCAGTTCGGGTCGGATTAATTAATGATGAATTTATTTTAAATCCTACATATGAAGAACTTGAAGAGAGCATGCTGGAACTTGTTGTTGCAGGAACAAAAAACGCAATTATGATGATTGAGGGAGGATCTAAAGAATTATCTGAAGACCAAATGCTCAATGCTATAGAATTTGCGCATATTCACATTAAACAGATTGTTGAAATCCAGGAAGAATTACGTAAAATTTGTGGAAAACAAAAACTTGTTGTACCTCTCTTTGAGATTGATCCTGAATTAAAGCAAGAAGTTATTTCCTTTGCTGAAAGTCCAATGAAAAATGCATTTCACTCAAATAATAAGCTGGAAATGTATGAAAATATTAAAAAGGTCATGGACGATACTCTAGAAAAATATACTTCAGTTTATGGTGAAGACAAGACTAATCAAATCAAAATGATTTTAGAAAAACTGGAAGAAGATGTTGTTCGAGCAATGGTTACAGAAGAAAATAAGCGTGTAGATGGCAGACATATGGATGAATTAAGACCTATATCCTGCGAAATCAGTATCCTTCCAAGAACTCACGGTTCTTCCTTATTTACAAGGGGTGAGACTCAAAGTCTCGGAACTGTTACCCTTGGAACTCTAATGGATGTTCAACGTTTCGATGATATCGATGGTGAAGGAATAAAAAATTTCATGCTTCACTATAACTTCCCTCCATTTAGTGTTGGAGAGGTTGGGCGTACAGGAGGTGTTGGTAGAAGAGAAATCGGACATGGTAACCTAGCTGAGAGAGGCGTATATCCAGTACTCCCAAAACCTGAAGACTTCCCATATACTATTCGTATTGTATCTGAAATATTAGAATCTAACGGATCCTCCTCTATGGCAACTGTATGTAGCTCTTCCCTTGCTCTATTGGATGCTGGAGTCCCAATATCAAAACCCGTAAGTGGTATAGCTATGGGTCTGGTCACTAAAGGGGATAAATATAAAATCCTAACTGATATCCAGGGCATAGAAGATCATTTGGGTGACATGGATTTCAAGGTAGCAGGCACTAAAGATGGCATTACCGCATTTCAATTAGATATCAAGATTGAAGGTATCACCCTCGAAATAATGAAAAATGCTTTTGAACAAGCAAAAAAAGCACGTTTGCAAATCTTGGATATTATGGGACAGACAATTAACGAGGCAAAAGAATATTTATCCAATTTTGCTCCTAAAATTATTTCAATGGTCATACCTACAGACAAAATCAAAGATGTAATTGGATCAGGTGGTAAGATCATAAAGAGAATCATCGAAGATACAGGTGCAAATATTAATATTGATGACTTTGGTAAGGTTACAATTTCGTCAAAAGATGAAAAATCTGCCGAAAAAGCATTCACTACTATTGAATTAATTATTGCTGAAGCAGAAGTCGGTAAAATATATTCAGGTACTGTTAAACGTATAATGGAATTTGGAGCATTCATCGAAATATTACCTGGTAAGGAAGGGCTTTGTCATATATCTAAACTTTCTAAAAACCGCGTACAGAAGGTAACGGATGTTGTTAAAGAAAATGATGTTGTTCAGGTCAAATGTATTGAGATTGATAAAATGGGGCGTATTAATCTGAGTATGAAAGATATTGATTAATTCTCTGGATGATATCATGAATCAAATATATGTTCTCGATAATGGTCTCACGGTCATTTGTGATAAAATAGATTTCTTTAAAACTTTTTCAATGGGATTTTGGATATCGGTTGGTTCAAAATACGAAGATCAATCTACAAATGGATATACTCACCTGCTTGAACACATGTTATTTAAAGGAACCCATAAAAGATCATATTTTGATATCTCCCATGAAATTGAGGGAGCAGGTGGTTATATTAATGCTTTCACTGAAAGGGAGCACACATGTTTCTATGTGAATATGATGAAACATCACTTAGAAATAGGTTCTGATGTTTTATGGGATATGATTAGTAATTCAACTCTTGATAAAATTGAATTGGATAAAGAAAAATCTGTTGTCATCGAAGAAATTAAAATGTATGAAGACAACCCGGATGAACTGATTTACGATCTATTTTATCAGCATATTTGGAAAGACCATCCACTTGGCTATCCGATCCTGGGGACAGAAACAAATATTGAAAATGTAACTAAAGATAAGCTATTAGATTTCTATAAATTCCATTACAAACCTGAAAATATTATTATCTCCGTCTCAGGAAACATTAATGAGCAAAATTTACTAAGCTACCTAAAAAAACAATCCATAAATTGTACAAATCAAAATTCTCTATATCATGAAACACCTGTCAAATATCAGTTAACGACTGGTAATCAAATAAAACAGCTCGAGCAAGTCTATTTTGTTTATGGTTACCAAACTATCGGATATGATGATGACTCTAGATATACTTTGTACATTCTTAATAATATACTGGGTAATGGATCCAGCTCAAGATTATTTCATGAAGTGAGAGAGAAACAAGGTTTGTGTTACTCAATATATTCGTTTCACTATCTCCAAAAGAATAATGGAATACTAGGAATATCCTCTTCGTGTAGTATAAACAATTTCAAAAAGGTTATTGATACCGTTGCAAATGTTATACAGAACTTGCTGGATCATGGTGTGACTCAAGAAGAAGTTGATAGAGCCAAAGAACAAATTAAGGGAAATCTCACTTTCAGCCAGGAAAATCTGGAATCTAGAATGATAAAAAATGCAAGAAATTATCTAAATTACAATAAAATAATTCCTTATGATGAAGTTATTTCCAAAATCAATATGATCAGTTTACAAAATATAAATGAATTAATTTATGATTTATTCCATAATAAGAATAAATCATTTTATAGTTTAGGACCCAAAAAACATCTGAATATGATTACTAACTAAATCATTATTTTGTAGACTAATTTAGGAGCTAAATTTGAATTATAATAACAAGAAGAAAATAAATAAATCCTCACAAGAGAGCATAAAAATTATACCTCTTGGCGGTTGCAGAGATATCGGAAAAAATTGTACTCTATTTCAGTATAAAGATGAAATTATTATAATTGACTGCGGTGTCATGTTTCCTGAATCAGGTATGTATGGCATTGACTTGGTGATTCCTGATATGTCTTATTTATTTAAAAACTTAGATAAAGTTAAGGCCCTCTTGTTGACTCACGGACACGAGGACCATATAGGTGCTGTACCTTACCTTATCAGGGTCTTAAATATTCCTGTATATGGTACTAAATTTACCTTGGGGCTTGTCAAAAATCGATTGGCTGAACATGGATTATTAGAGATGACTGAACTCAATGAAGTGAAACACCGTGAGCCCTTTAAATTGGGATCATTTAATATAGAATTGATCAGAACAACCCATAGCATAGCTGATAGTGCTGCAATCCTTATGGAAACTCCAGTAGGAAAGGTTCTTCATACAGGCGATTTTAAAATTGACCACACACCCATTGATGACAATAGATTCGATTTCTATCGCTTTGCTGAACTTGGTGAAAATGGTTTACTTACTCTTATGTCTGATAGCACAAATATCGAGAAAGATGGCTATACTCTTCCAGAAAAAGGTATTTATCATACTCTCAGAGAAACATTCCGTAAGACAAAGGGCAGAATATTCGTTGCTACATTTGCTTCAAACATTCATAGAATACAGATTGTCTTTGATCTTGCAAAAGAATTCAATAAAAAAGTCGTTATCTCTGGCAGGAGCATGGAAAGTAATATTGAAATTGCTGGTGAGCTAGGCTATTTAAATTTTAGTAAAGATCAAGTGCTCCAGGTTGAAGATCTAAAAGATGTTCCAAGAAATAAAACTATTATGATTACTACTGGAACTCAAGGAGAGCCAATGAGCGCCCTGTCTTTGATTGCCCATGAGAAACACAAATGGCTTATGATAGATGAAGGCGATACAGTAATTATATCCGCAAGTGTTATTCCTGGAAATGAACGTGGAGTATCTAAAATTGTAAACAATTTGTTGAAAGCTGGTGCTCACGTTATCTATGAAGCATTCGAAGATGTCCATGTATCGGGTCACGGCTATAGAGAAGAGCTTAAAATGATGATTAGCTTGACTAAGCCTAAATTCTTCATCCCAATTCATGGAGAGTACAGGAATTTGAAAGCCCATGCAAAGGTCGCAAATGATTTGGGAGTCCCGGAAAATAGAATACAAATTATGCAGGATGGCGATATAATAGAAATTACTCAAACATCTATTCAAAAAGTAGGATCAATAGACTGTCAACAGGTTTTTGTTGATGGAAAGGGTGTTGGAGACGTAGGACAGAAAGTTATACAAGATCGCCAGGCACTTTCAGAAGATGGAATTGTTGTAGTTATTGTTTCCATGCAAGGTTCAAATGGGCAGTTAAAATATAAACCTGAAATCATTTCCAGAGGTTTTGTATATATCAAGGAAGCGAGTTTATTGATAGACAAAGCACAGGAGATAGTGTTAAAAATTACCGAAGAGTATAAATCAGAGACAGAACTAGACTTTGCAGCTTTTAAAAATAAAATCAAAACAAAATTAAGAAATTATTTCTATAATGAAACCAAACGAAAACCCATGATTGTCGTTCGAATTATTGAAAAATAAATTAATTAACGACAAATCGATATGAAAAGATTTTTTAAAATACTATTTAAATATATAATTATCCCCATATTTGTACTGATAATCATAGGTCTTATAGTCATATTTACTTACCATGCCTATATTACCAGTGAAAGTGAAAAAATAAATAAAATTGTTTCACCAAAGGGTATAGATTCCATAGAGAAACATTCGATTAATGGAATAGATCAGTGGATATATATTCGGGGTGAAAATAAATCCAATCCTTTATTGTTATTTGTGCATGGAGGACCTGGCTCCCCTGAAATGCCGCTGGCAAAGAAAAAATATCAGGGTGTTATGGAAAAACATTACGTCATAATTCATTGGGATCAAAGAGGAGCTGGAAAGTCATATTCAGGAAAAGTATTTGATTCTACTTTGAGTGTTGACACCTATGTGAATGATGCGATTTTCTTAACCAAACTACTCCTCAAAAGATTTAATAAACAAAAACTCTATATCCTGGGACATTCCTGGGGAAGTATTGTTAGTATTTACGCTGTCCAAAGGCATCCTGAGTTATTTCATGCTTATTATTCAGTTGGACAAGTCGTTAACATTAAAGAAAGTGAGAAAATTTCATATGAATACGTGGTAAATAAGGCAAAAGAATCAAAGAATAAGAAAGCAATCAGGGAATTAAACGAAATTGGACCACCTCCTTATAAAGGTTCATTAAAAAATATAATGATTCAGCGTCAATGGTTAGGTAATTTTAGAGGATTTATGTATAAATATTCTGATCCATTTCAAGTACTTGGAGATGAATTTTCCACTTTTTCAAAGTATTCCTTATTAGATGCAACATATCGATTTTTTTTAGGTGGATATTTTACTCTAACAAAGCTTTGGAAAGAAATGATCACCCAAGATATGTTCCAAAGAGTCAGTGAATTAAAAGTCCCTGTCTATTTCCTCACTGGTAAACACGATTATACAACAGCTTCTTCTCTGATTGAAAAATATTACAATTATCTTAAAGCCCCTTATAAAGATCTGATATGGTTTGAAAAATCTGCCCATTTCCCAAATATTGAAGAACCAGTTCGTTTCCAAAAAAAGTTAATTGAAATCCTGAAAAACTCTCCTGAGAAATAATACAATGATATCATTTTTTATTTTCTTGATCCAAATATCGAAGTCCCAAGTCGTAAATGAGTTGCCCCTTCTTCTAGAGCAATTTCATAATCCCCACTCATCCCCATCGAAAGATATTTCATATTAAGATTATTAAATTCCTTATTCATTCTGTCTTTCAGTTGTCTTAACGATTGAAATGATTTCCGAATAAGATCATTGTCTTCTGTGAATAACGAAATGGTCATTAAACCAATGATTTGAATATGTTTCAATGTTAATATCTTCCTAATTAGCTCTTCACATGTACTAGGATCTATACCAGATTTCTGCTCTTCTTGTGTGGTATTAACTTGAATGAATATAGGCATTATTTTTCCAATATTCGAACAATGTTTATTAATTTCGGAAGCTGTACTAATCTTATCGACAGAATGAATAACATGAAATAATTCCACAGCTTTCTTAATCTTATTGCTTTGCAGATGACCTATAAAATGCCATTGCACTCTAGGATTATTTATAAGAGGAATCTTAATCTCAGCCTCCTGAAGGCGATTTTCTCCAAACACATATTGACCCCACTCAATTGCATTTTGAATAGCTTCAACGGGTTTTTGTTTTGAAACTGCAATCAGTTGGATATCATATGAAATATTATTCAATCGTTTAAAATCATTTATTTTAATATTAATTTCTTTCAAATTCTCTTTTATAAAACTCATAATTAAATTACTCCAGCCATTCTTAACATAAATATAATTAAATACTTATCAATTGAAAACCAAATGATGTTAATATAATAATCAAAGAAAAATGCTTGCTAAACATGGTTTTTTTTTATAATTTATAGGGAAAATAACTTGTTGTAGTAATATGGAAATTATAAGACGTGGACTAATTTTACCTGAAGAAGAAGCTGTTGCAAACAAATTAAGGGGATTCCCTGATAAATGGTGGTGTATCGGCGGTGACTCAAATCGTTTCTCTTTCAAAAAAGGGGAGGGGACTCAGATTGATTTTATTGTCATTGCTCCAAAAGGAATTTTCTTTATAGATGCTAAAAATATCAATACTATTGAACAGGGACAGGGAAATATCATACAATTTTTTAATTCTGAAGGGAAACAAGTCCGAAAAAATATCAAAAGAGAAAATCCAGTCGATGAAATCATTGAAGATCGTTATATTGCCAAAGACTGGCTAAGAAATAAAGGTATCCCGGAGTTTATGACCAATGACAGGAAGGATCTAAAAATATTTATGCACGGTGTTGTCGTCCTGTCAAACGAAGAAAATATTAATTACAAAAATTGCTCGCTCGAATCAATCAGCTATTACAATCATAAATACCCAACTCTAATCCCACTTTCCAGACTCACAAATGAGTTTATCGAAAATATGAATCTCCCGTCAAACTGTAAAGAACTGACTAATGAAGAGATGTGGGCACTATTTAAAATCTTTTATAGTCCAGATCTCTCTATTACACAAATCTTAAATGAAATCAAAAAAGATGAAGACAGGCTCTATGAAGAAAAACGTATTTTCATTGAAAAAATGCGACTTCTAGAAACAGAAAATGTAAATCTTAATATTAAAACTAAAGAACTAGAAGGAACAAGAAATAACTTGATAGCTGTCAATCAGGAACTGAACGACTCCATAAAAAATAATAACATTACTATCTCTGATAAGAATAATGAAATAGATAATCTGAAGTCTAATCAGAACTCGCTTGAACAAACAATTGAACAGCTTCAGGTTTTAAAAGACAAAGAGTTAGAAGCATCTGATTATCTGACTAAATTGACTGAGCTAAATAAAAAATATTCTACTCTGGAAAATCACCACAATAAATTAAAATTAAAATTCGTTAAAGGACGTTCCTCACTGGGATCAAAGTCATCGTTTCATTATAAAATTGCGTCCATAGTACTATTTCTTTTGTTAATGTCCTCCATTGCCTATTTCCTCATATATTACTCAAAAGATAATACCTTCCACCACACAAATACCGATAAAGTTTTTACAATCATTGAAAATACCTATCCTGTCATAAAGGAATTATATCAAAATCAAAAATACAATGAATTAATTAAATTCTGGGAAAAGAATATTAACAGCAATGAAATCGACATCAAAAGGGCCTATAATCAATATGAACCTCTATTATTCTTTTTAGCAAAGGCATATCAAGAAAATAAAAAAAATCCTAAAAATAGAAATCTTCAAAAAGCCAGAAAGTATTATGACACCTTTATTGAAATAACCAAAAGCCCTAAATGGCTTATTGAGGCATATTATTATAAAAGTATTACTTTTATCGAACAAAAAGTTCAATTAGATGTTGCTATATCAGATCTGAATAAGGCTATGGAAATTAATAAAATCTACTTTGCTGATGATAAAATCCAGTCAATGAGACTCTTATTGAACCTTGGATTTAGTTATAGGCTAATAGATAAAGATGAAACTGAGTCGATGAAAACTCATTATCAAAAGGTGCTGAAGGTTCATGACTTCTCACTAAAAGCAATCGATTATTATAAAAAAGGCCGAGATATTGCGTCAAAATTAAATGATAGACTTAGACAAGCGGAATTTCTCTCTCGAATAGGAGAAATTTATCTCTCTAAAAAAGAGTTTCTTAAAGCTAATGAGCAATTTAGTCAACAGGTTTTACTGCTCGATTCATTTGATGAAAAAGATCTGTCTACTAAAGATTTGAAAATAGAGGTTTTGGAAAATAGGATGCTGGCTTATAACGACGTTGGGGCTAGTTATTCTTTTTTAAAGCGTTATGATAAGGCTGAAGAATATTATAAGAAAGCTATTGATATGACTCAATCTAATAAGATCATAGATGAATCTATAAGAAAACGTTATGAAGCAGAATTCTCAAGAAATCTTGGCGTTATGTATACTTCTACAAAGAAATTTAACAAAGCATTACCTGTTCTTGAAAATGCATATAATATTGCAAAGGATTTAAAGTTTAAAGACATCGAAAATTACCAAAAGCATTATGATGATGTTAAAAAATATGCTAAATTAAATTAATAAATATATCGGAGGAATGCTATGCCTAAAATAGGTGTCGTCTTGGCTGGATGTGGTTTTTTAGATGGTGCTGAAATCCAGGAAGCAGTTTTTACCCTTCTAGCCCTTGAAAAAAATGGTGCTGAAATTATTTCTATGGCCCCCAATATTGATCAGTATCATATTGTGAATCATTTAACCAATAAACCTGAAAATAAACAAAAAAGAAATGTCTTGGAGGAATCGGCCCGAATTGTTCGTGGAAATATTAAAGATATAAAAGAAATTAACCCCAATGATCTCGACGCTGTAATCTTCCCAGGAGGCTTTGGTGCTGCTAAAAATCTCTGTGACTTTGCTTTAAAAGGTCCAGACTGCTCTATAAATCCTGATGTAGAAAATCTTCTCACAAAAATGATTCAAAATAAAAAACCAATTGCTATGGTTTGTATTGCCCCTGTAATCACTTCAAAAATCTTTCAGAAACTTGGTATTAAGAATATCAAATTAACCATCGGAACAGATATCGATACTGCAAATGCATTAAAATCACTAGGAACTCAGCATATCAATTGTCCAGTAAAAGAATTTGTTGTCGATGAAGAACACAAAATTGTTTCATCACCAGCTTATATGCTCGGTCAAAATATGTCAGAAGTTGCCGAGGGTATTGAAAAAACTGTTAAAGAGTTAATCAAACTTATTTAATTGTATCTTTCGATATAAAAGACTCTCAAGGGCTATATAGAGCAACTGATACTTTCGAGAAATTAGCATCTTATCCTTGAAATGAGGTCTCCAAACACCGTCATGAAAATCATCACTAATAGAAAATATTGATGATAAATGTATTTTATGATAATTAGCAATAGCAAATAAACTCGCTGACTCCATATCAACCACCTGCACCCCTTCCTTCTGCAATAATTTAATTTTCCGTAAACTCTCACGATAAGGACTTGAAATCGACCAACAAATCCCCTTATGATAAGGAATCTCCTCTCTCTCTAAAGTTCTCTCTACATATTGATTAAGGAGCTCAGAACTCTTCAGGCGATACTGGTAAAGAAAATATAAATTGGATACCCCATCCTCTCCAAATGATTCTGTGGGTATAAATAAATCATGTGCCGATACATATGAAGATAAGCTCCCCGCAAGACCTATGGATATCACATTCTCAACACCACAATAGATCATCTCCTCCAGAACCATCGCCGATATATTACCCCCAGGAGGAAGACACATTAATCCCAGTTCAATACCTTTGTAATTAATCCAATAATATTTACAATAATTTCCAAACCAGTTAATTGTCTTGATAATCAATCCCCTTTGATTAATTTTATGAGTGGAATAATTAAAATAAGATATCACTAAATGAGATGGAATAGACTTAATTACAGTATTAAATCCCTTTCCAAAACGAACTTTTAATAAATCTTCAGGATTGATTAAGTATTTTTCCATATTTCTTAGTATTTTATTAAATTTATTATTTCCTTGATCAAATCGAATCAATTGGAATACATTTCAAAGAAAATAACATTCAATTCAACGACATTTACACATAAAATTCTTAAGGATGCCCATGAATAAATTAATTTATTTAACAGTTATTATACTTATTTCCATTACAACTTGTAATTATTGTGACGATAAACAAAAATCAACCAACAATAATAATAAAAAATCATTTAACGTAAAATACTTCTCTAAAAGAAAAATATGTACGAATATCAAAACTTATTACTATTATAATCCAATTCAGAACACAAAAGAAGAGTTCATGAAAAACTTTTTCAAAGTATCATACTATAAATCAACAGATAAAATAGCTATCGAAGCGTCGTATAAAGACATGGATACCCCAGTTGGTTTGTGGTTCTACTATTTGGATAATGGAAAGAAAGAAAAAGAAGTTCTGTACAAGGATGGAAAGAAAGTTGAAGAAAGTATTTTTGAATACAATATCCATAACCTACTTCAATCTCATACAAAATACACATATTCCTCATCAAAGAAATTAGCATTTAAATCTCTATATTTTTATAATTATGATGAAAATACAAAAAAAAGACTTCTTGCCAAAACAGAAAATTACAATGGTGCTATTCTTGATGAATATATAGTTTATGAATATAACAAAGAAGGTTATCTGTCTAAGAGAAGTATTTATCTATACAATGATTTGTTAAAGAGTTATGATATTTATAATTACAAAAATAACTTGCTCTCCAAACAAGAGATATACAACAAAGAAGACAAAATAATAGCTTATATTACTTATCAATACGATAAAAATAAGAATCTAATACAAAAAAAACAATTTGAAAAAAAATCTCGTCATTTTGAACCCGTGAAAATACTATTTTACAAATTCAATGATAAAAATACCTTAATGGAAAAACAAGAAAAAATCAAAATTGGCAATAAGTACAATACCTATACAAAAAAATACTCATATGACGAAATGGGATGTTATCAGAAACCAAATAAATAAACCAACTGCAAATACAAGAATATTTCTGCTAAAATAATTATCCCTACATCTCCTAAATTGGAAAATTAACCTTAATTATTCCCAAAACAACCCCCTCAAGGGAAAAATATGGGAGATTCCGTG
>DKAT01000114.1 GCA_002450905.1 Spirochaetia bacterium UBA6919 | reverse complement strand
ACTATTATGCAGTGACTCTAATATATACTGATAATTTTTTATACTTGAAATCCTTTGAAACATGGTTCGAGAGCCTCACCATGACAACGTTGATATTATGACTTCAATTTTAAAAGAGTATTATTATATATGTTATTTTGGGAATTGGTTGTGTGAAAAATAATATATTTGGGTTAAATAACAGGAAAATTATTTTTTTTGGGGGGAAAGGGGGTGTTGGGAAAACCAGTTGTGCTTCTGCTTATTCTTTGATTCATGCTGAGGAGGGGAATCGGGTGTTGCTGGTTTCTACTGATCCTGCTCATTCCACATCGGATATATTTAATCTGAACTTATCGGGGGGGATCATTCGTCCTGTTTGTTTGAATTTAGATTGTATCGAAATTGATTCTGAACGGGAAATGAATTTATATATTGATGGGGTGAGGGAGAATTTATACTCTATCCTCCGGCCAGCCGTACGTAGGGAGATGGATAAGCAATTGGATCTGGCTAAAATGTCTCCAGGGGCTGAAGAATCGGCGTTATTTTTGAAAATCAGTGGATTAATATCGGATGAAATGGATCATTATGATCAAATTGTCTTTGATACTGCACCGACCGGTCATACCCTTCGTCTGTTAAGTCTTCCTGAGCTTATGAGTAGCTGGATTGAGGGGATGATTTCCCAGCGTAAGAAAGTACAAACATTAAAGAAGATGTGGGATACTGTTACTCATAAGAAACAAGAAGAGGATAAGATTTTAAAGATCCTTTATGAGAGGAGGAAATTATTTTCTGGATTCAGGGATAATATAATTAAGAAGGATTTGTGTGCATTTCTATTTGTTTTGATCCCTGAACGCTTGCCTATTCTAGAAACATATAAGGCGATTCAATCATTAGAAAAGAATTTGATCCCTATTGGGGGGATTATTGTGAATAAAGTTCTGCCGGAAGATGGATTGGGAGATTTTTTTATCCATCGAAAGGGACAGGAAAATAAATATTTAGAGGAAATCAGGGAATTATTTTTTGGAAAGGATTTGTGGTACAATTATTTGGCGGAAACTGATTTGAATGGGGTGGAATTGCTCAGGGAATTTGGCAGGAGATTTATTAAAAATATTGATTTATAAGGAATTGGCGTTTGGGATGAGCTCACTCTCTGTGCATTTTTTGTATAATTGCTCGTATAATTTAATGGTAAATTGCCCGAAGTTTTGATTTATTTTAGCAAATTCTTTCTGGGCGTTATGGATATCATTCATCGCTTCATAGATTGTAGCCAGGATATATCGGTGGATGGGTGTATTGGATGATTTGATGAGCTTTTTAGCGTATTTCAGGGCTGATTTATATTTTTCTGACTCTCTCTGGATATAGATAATCTGGAATAGTATCATTTCATATTCCTTCTGATTGGGATTTTGTTTGGTTATCCAATTTTTAAATCGTGTCCAGATATTGATATCTCCGTGATACCAGTGAATTCTTGATATTAAGAGGGATTCTGCTTTTGGATATAGTTTTTCTTTTAAATATAATTTGATGAGGAGTTTGATTAAATCAAGATTCCCTTTTTGAGTCGATAATAATTTTTCAAGATGGGTTATGGCTTTGTTATCGTCGTGGATGGTTTGATAGATTTTAGCCAGGAAATAATGTGCTTCTTTGTTGTGTGGGTCAATTTCTAATATCATTTCAAAATAATGGATGGATTTGATATATTTTTTGTTCCTGAAAAACATCTCGCCCATCTGGATAAAGATTTCAGGGTCATTGAGCGATGTAATGTTGTTTGATCTCTCCTGTAAAACCATTTTTGACTTCCTTGTATGTTCTATGGAGCTTTGTGCAGTGATATTGATTTAAATTATTCGACTATATAATGTATTTCGTAACAGGATTAAAAAATCTTTATGGAGTGACAAAAAAATGTTCAAATCATGGGCGATTTTTTTTAATAGTGGTTTGAATGAGATTATTTGATTCGAGATATTCTATTTTTGATTCATTATTTTGTAAATGATTGATAATTTTAATTCTATATCCGCGTTCATCAAAATATACTTTGAATAACTGTTTTTTATTAATCCATTTTTCGATAATATAGATGATTAGAGGACCCTGTTTTCTGAGGAAATATGTTACTTTCCAATATTCATTAGGTAAGGATGATTTTTTTATGTCGATGAGAAAGTTGTCATTAAAGCGATTGTATTTCTCCTCATAAGCCTTTGCAGAATAATATTTCGTGATAAGATTTTTTTTAAGAGATATAAAATAGTCGATAGAGTGAACTATAAAAGCATTTGATTTTTTACGAGCACCAAAAATGTTTTTGAGAGAGCGATTATATTTTTCCTGATTTCCAATGCTTGTGATATCCACTGTTTTATCAAGAAACTTTTTAATTTTTTTTTCTGTAGTAAAATAGGAAGTGATTGCATAAACCTGTACTGTTGTTTGGTAGGGAAATATAGATTTATCATCCGTTTTTTTCTTACAGGATAAAAAAATAACTAATCCTATTAACAGGATGACTAATAATTTTTGACTCACCTTATTTCCTATAAAAACAATAAGATTTTCCAGTTAGTAATTTCAATCAATTATATACTAATATATGATTGCTTGTGTGTCGAAACTATTTTCCCCAAGAAATACAAAGGGGTATGGCGATAATTTCTTATGATTACTTGCGTAAAGAAAATTAAATATCCATATAACTCATATATATGCAGAATATAATATACTAATTCAAGATGATGAATACAAATTTCCTTAACGATAAACAACGCGAAGCTATATATTATAATAAGGGACCTCTGATGATCCTGGCTGGTGCTGGGAGTGGGAAAACTGGGGTGATTACCCATAAAATAGCTTATCTAATTTCGAAACATAACATCAATCCCATGAATATCCTTGGTGTCACATTCACAAACAAAGCTTCTAATGAAATGAAAGAACGTATTTCAGGGATTCTTGGGAAGAAATTTATTAGAGGTCTTTCTATTAGTACTTTTCATGCGTTGTGTGCTAAATTATTACGAAAGGAAGGTCATCATATTGGATTTAAAAATAATTTTACCATAATGAGTGAGAGTGATCAGCTATCAAATATTAAACAAATCTTTGTAGATCTTAATGTTCCCCTTGATATAACAAAACCTGAAGTTGTGCTCTCCCTTATCAGTCGTGCTAAGAATCAATTACTTTTCCCAAGGGACTTAAAAAATACAACCGTAATGGAAGGAAGTTCTGAACTAGTTATAAACGTTTATGAGAAGTATCAATCACAGTTAATGGTATGTCAATCGATGGATTTTGATGATCTTCTTCTCTACATGGTGCATTTGTTAAAAAATAACCAGGAAATCAGTGATAAATACAGAAAGAGATTTCAATATATCCTTGTCGATGAGTATCAAGACACAAATTATGCCCAGTATGAGCTTATTAAATGTTTTACAAAAAGTGATTCAAATATATCAATAGTTGGAGATGATGATCAATCCATATATTCCTGGAGAGGTGCCGAGAGTAGTAACTTTCAGAGATTTGAAGTGGATTATCATCCGGTTAAAACGGTCATACTGGATCAGAATTATCGATCAACTGGTGCTATACTTAAATCTGCCTCAGCGATAATCAGTAAAAACTCTTTACGCAAGCCTAAATCCCTCTGGTCGGATAAGGGTATCGGTGAGCTGATTCATTATTATGAGTGCAGTGATGAGAGTGATGAAGCCTATCGGGTGGTTGATAGATTATTCGATATGAAGTTTCGGGGTAACCAAAAGTACCATGATTTCGCTATTTTGTATCGTACTAATTTCCAATCAAGACCATTTGAACTGGTTTTGCGGGAGAGGGATATACCTTATCGTCTTGTGGGAGGGATCAGTTTCTTTGATCGAAAAGAAATAAAAGATCTGATAGCTTATCTGAAGGTGATTAATAATAATGAAGATGATATTTCCCTTCTTCGGATCATTAACTATCCCAGGAGAGGTATCGGGGAATCGACTATAGAAGCCCTAAGAAACTTTGCAATGAAACATAAACTATCTCTATTACAAGCTATGGAAAAAATACAATCCGCAAATCATATTGATTTAAAGTCTCAGGCACGGATAATGGAGTTTGTTGATATGATTCATCAATTTAAAAAAGAATATCATTATAACCCAATTGCTCATACTACAAAGCGTCTTATTGAATATATGGACTATGAATCAGCTCTGTATAAGTTATGTAAGGATGATGGTGAGTGGCAGAGAAAATTAGAAAATATCAAAGACTTCATAAAATCCATCCATGATTATGAGACAAAGCAAGACGAGAGAGAAGATGATGGGATTATAAGTTTAAGTGGATATCTCAATAATATCAGCCTAATGTATGAAGGTTCTACAGAGGAAGATGAGAATCAGTTTTATAATAAGGTAACACTGTTAACACTTCATAGCTCCAAGGGTTTGGAATTCCCCCATGTATTTCTTGTTGGGATGGAGGAAGGGATAATACCTCATGGGAACAATGAAAATTTAGAGGAAGAGAGACGTTTATGTTATGTAGGATTTACACGAGCCATGAAGACTCTTACACTTACTTCCTGTAAAACAAGAAAGAAATATGGTAGCATTGAATCCCGTATTCCATCAAGATTTTTAGAGGATATTCCCCCGCAATATCTTAATCAGATAACTTCTCAATCTCAACCAGACTTAACGAATGAAGAAGCCACTGATTATTTTAGCCAAATGAAGGGGCTTTTAAAAGATTAAAGTATAATTATATAGTGAGAATAACTTGACTTTTCAATGGAAAATTACAAAATTTAATATCAGATGAATAACTGGGTTGTATATCTCATCCAATGTGCCGATAATACTTACTATTGTGGATGTACTAACAATCTAACAAAAAGACTTGAATTACATAACAAGGGAAGAGGGGCTAAATATACCAGAGGGAGAACTCCTGTCCAATTAATTTCTTATAAAGGAAATCTCACTAAATCTCAGGCTCATCAATTGGAATATCAGGTAAAAAAAGTTCCAAAATCCATGAAACTATTATATCTCAATAACTTCTATCAGAAATAATTATCTAAATAACCCATTTTGGAGGATTTCAATGAAAATATTAATAATCATTATATCTTTTTTTATGATTTATCTTACTGCTTGTGCAACATCAAAGGATGGAAAGACAAATCAGGAGAAAACCAGCACTGCTAATAATTCTAAATCAAAGGCTGAGAAACCAAGTGAAAAAAATGTAGATTCCCCTGGCACTTCTACTAATGATCCTATACTACAGAAATTATCAGATGAAGGATTTTCTATCGCTAAAGAAAAGGTCGAAGCACCTAATTTTAAAGCTAAACTATTGAATGGAAAAATGGTTTCTCTAAAAGATTATAGAGGCAAGATTGTATTTCTTAATTTCTGGGCAACATGGTGTGGTCCTTGTGTAAGAGAAATGCCATCAATGCAAGTCCTCTATGAAAAAATGAAGGACCAGCCCTTTGTTATACTTGCTCTTTCTAACGAGGATCATAAAACTGTAAAGTCATTTATTGATAAAAATAAATATGATTTCCCTATATTATTAGGTGATGCTACAGAAAATTATGGTATAACTGGGATTCCATCGACGTTTATTATTGGTAAAGATGGAAATCTCCTAGGAAGACTTGTTGGTGGAAATAACTGGTCTACAAAGGCAAAAATAAAATTATTTAAAGAAATAGCAAAAAAATAATATATTTCAATATCCGATCACTTCTGGATGGCACAGCTATTTAAAGTTTCTATAAGATCCTGAAGTATAAATCTGCCAAGGAATTCATTATACTGGTTATTCGTTAAATCCCAACTCCCATTTATAGGATAGTCCCATGATGGAGTCGAAATGGGGAAGTCATGTCCCAAATAACTGCTATAGTTACCGGTGCTACAGGATCTATTGGAAAGGCCATAGCCATGAAATTGGCTATGAATAGAAATTACAAGGTAATTTTGGTTTGCCGAAATGAAAAAAAAGCTCAGAATACAGTTGAAGAGATTCAATCCGTGTCTGGAAATCCTTTTATAGACTATGAATTAGTTGACTTATCTAATTACAGCTCAATCAAAGCTCTTTTTAAACGATGGAATCAACCCCTTGACATTCTCATCAATAACGCCGCAGAAACTCCTCGTCAGAGGCAGGAGACTCCTGAGAGATTGGAAAAACAATTTGCTACAAATATTTTAGGTTACTTAAGATTATCAAAAGGATTTCAGGATATATTAATGGAGTCTTCCCCGTCCCGGATTATTAATGTAGCTAGTTATTGGGCTGGAGATCTGGATATAAATGACCTTCAATTCACCCAAAGAAGATATCACAATAATACAGCCTACAGACAGTCCAAACAAGCCAATCGAATGCTTACCATTGCTCTGGCAGAAAGATATAAACAATTAGGAATTACAGTCAATACCTGTCATCCCGGAGATGTTAATTCAGCCCTGAGTAATAGCCTGGGATTTGGGGGACATCAATCCCCAGAACAGGGTGCGGCAACTCCCGTTTGGTTAGCAACAGATCCCATAGGTAATTCAACAACGGGGAAATATTTTGAAAATAAAAAAATTACCCCTTGTATCTTTGGAAGAAATATTCAAGCTATTGAAGAACTGTATTCACTTTGTGAAACATATTGCTGAATATGATATTTATATTATTTTGATGGACTATCCTATTCATATCATACCAATAGTCATTCAAAGAAATAATTGATTAATATAACTATTAACGGACTTAATCGATACATTAATATAGCAACCCTAAACAATCGGAACTGAATTTTTTAATTCCGATGGTTCTTCGGTATATACCCATTGGAAAGTATTTTTTGCTATATGTTTTCATGATAAAGGTACAATTAATAATTTTATAATTATTTAAGTGAATTGTGATGTATATTATGACAAAAGATAGTTAATACAAAATTATTTTATATAATATTATCAGTTGGGTTTATTATAAAGAAATTATGACACTTGTATTTTCAAAAATTATTTATAATAATAATACAAGAAATATATTTCAAAACATGAAAAAATATTAGTAATACTAGAGTAGATTTTACAATTGCTATCTATAATTAAAATAATGCCAATCAATACTTCATGGAATACGTATTATTAACTAAAATAATCAAACTATTTTTTAAAAAATCTTGACAAATTCTTTGTATTCCAATATATTTCACTTTTTGACAATAAATCTTTAAAAGGGTTTCGCGTCTTTTAATACTTACTTTGTATTCAATAGTTTAGAAAATTATGCTGGATAAAATCACAAGTCGCTTTGAAGGAATATTTAAAACCCTCTCCCGTCAAAACCGTCTTTCCGAGAAGAATATTCAAGATGGTGTCAGGGAAATTAAACTTGCTCTTCTTGAAGCGGATGTTAATTATAAGGTTGTTAAAGATTTTATAAAGCTCGTTGAAGAAGAAGCCCTTGGGGAAAAGGTTTTAAAAAGTATTTCCCCCACAGATCAGTTTATCAAAGTTGTTCACGATAAATTGGTTGATATTATGGGTAGTCACAGTGATGAAATACAACTGAAGAAACGGGGAGAAATCTCTGTTATCTTGTTTGTGGGACTTCAAGGATCTGGAAAAACAACTACTTGTGCTAAATTAGGGAATCTGCTCAAGGTCAATCAAAAGGTCTTATTGGTTTCAGCGGATACCTATCGCCCTGCTGCCAAGGATCAGCTTAAAATATTAGCTGGGCAAACCGGGCTTGGTTTCTTTACAGAGGATCATAACGACCCCATTAAGATTTGCAAGAATGCTTTGAAGTATGCTAAGGATTATGAATATCATGCAATTATATTAGATACTGCAGGTCGACTCCAGGTAGATGAGCCATTGATGGTTGAATTGGAGAAGATTAAGAAGATTACAGAACCTGATGAGATATTGTTCGTCTCAGATGCTATGGCTGGACAAAATGTAGTAGATGTCGTGAAATCTTTTGATCACCGACTCAATATTAACGGTATTATCTTAACTAAATTCGATAGTGATACACGTGGTGGAGCTGCTCTATCCATTAAAAAGACCACTGGAAAGAGTATTAAGTTCATAGGAACGGGCGAAAAAATTGAGAACTTTGAGAAGTTTTACCCAGAGAGGGTAGCAGGTCGTATTCTTGGTAAGGGAGATATTATCTCTTTTGTAGAAAAGGCTCAGGCGGCTATCGATGTCGAAGAAGCTATTAAGACGCAAAAGAAATTACTTAAGAGTAAGTTTGATTTAGACGATTTTCTTTCTCAGATTCAGCAACTCAAGAAGATGGGACCTTTACAAAGTATTTTGGATATGTTACCCATAAAAGGTCAAATGAAGGATCAGTCTGTGGATGAGAAAAATCTTTTGCATACAGAAGCGATTATCCTTTCCATGACACCAAAAGAACGTAAGAACTTTCGAATAATCAATGGTAACAGGCGAAGAAGAATATCCCTTGGGAGTGGAACAACAATTCAGGAAGTCAATCGCCTATTAAAACAGTTCGAATCTATGCAGAAAATGATGCAGAAGGTGAAAAAAAATCCCCGATTTCTCCAGAATATGCTGGGCGGAATGAAAGGAATGAATCTTTAATAGAAAATCAAATAAGTAATAAAAAAGATTAATTATTCTAATTGATATATAGAGATTAAAATATAATATGACAGGAGGACCCATTGGTCAAAATCAGATTATCCCGTGGTGGATCCAAAAAAAGACCCTACTATCATGTCGTTGCAGTTGATTCACGTAAGAAACGCGACGGTGCATATATTGAAGTGCTTGGGTATTATAATCCATTAAATAATGTGGAAGATCAGCAGTTTAAACTCAATGAAGAAAGGATCTTAAATTGGTATAGAAAAGGAGCTCAGCCATCTGACACAGTCAGATCCCTTATTAAGAAACAGGGTATCCAGTTGACCTCGAAATAAATTCCTTATATATACATGACTCAATAGGAGATACAGATGGAAGAAAAAAATCTCGTAGAATACCTCGTAAAGTCCCTTGTCGATCACCCAGAAAGTGTGAATATCAAGGTAATCGAGGGAGAAAAGTCGACTATTTTAGAGCTTAGAGTACTGGAAGATGATATTGGAAAGGTAATTGGAAAACATGGTCGTATAGCAAAAGCTATTCGGACAATTTTAAGTGCTGCTGCAACGAAATCAGGTAAACGGGTTGTACTCGAAATCCTTGATTAATTAGATCTATCTTGTTGCAGTCAAATAATTATCTTATAATTGGAAAGATCGGTAAACCCCATGGATTGAAGGGTGAATTTATAATTCATTTTTATCTTGATAGAGATGAAGACCCTAGTTTTACTGAATTTTATATCAAACAAGGTAATGATTATGTTATATTCCAGGGCCTTACAATTAAATTGGCAGGAAATCATTATCTAGGAAAGATACAAGGTGTTGATGCCCGTGAAAAGGCTCATGAGTATTGTAATCTTGATCTCTATATAAATCGTAATGATCTCCCAGAAACAAATGAGGATGAGTATTATTACACGGATCTTATTGGATCAATATGCTATTATGAAGGGGATGTTTTAGGCAAGCTGGAAGATATACACAATTTCGGAAGCTCTGATTTATTTGGAATAAAGACAAACACAGGAAAATATATTTATATCCCTTACTTAAAAGATTTATTACAAGAAATTAATATTGATGAGGGTACAATCACCTTTAAAAATCTGGAAGGATATATTTGACATTTCATATAATTACATTATTTCCTGAGGTTATCCAGCCCTATCTTAATTCAAGTATTGTAGGTAGAAGTATTAAGGATGAGATAGTCAATGTATCGCTTATCAACTTCAGGGATTTTTCGAAGGATAAGCACCATAAGGTAGATGACACGACCTATGGCGGCGGAGCTGGGATGATATTAACTTGTGAGCCTCTTTATGAAGCAATCAAGTCAGTCTGGACGGAACGTTCAAAAGTTATTTTTCTAACTCCCCAGGGTAAATTATATGATCAGAAGAGGGCGAGGCAGTTAGCAGACCAGGAAGAGATTATTTTGATCTGCGGCTATTACGAGGGTTTTGACGCAAGAATTTTTAACTTATTTCAACATGAAAAAATATCGATAGGAGATTATATCCTAACCAATGGCGGATTATCTGCCCTTGTGGTGTTGGATAGTTTAGTAAGACTACAACAGGAAGTATTAAATAATCCTGAATCTGTTTTAGAAGAAAGCTTCACGGATAATTTGCTGGAATATGATCAATATACAAAACCTCATGATTTTAAGGGGAATAAAGTTCCAGATGTGCTTTTAAACGGTAATCATAAAGAAATAAACGAGTTTCGAAGGATGAGCAGTTTAAAAAATACTTTAATTTACAGACCTGAATTCATTGAAAATAAAATATTTAATGATAAAGATATACAAAAAATAATTACAATAATCGAGGAGTTATCTTATGATTACTAATAGAGGCGAAGTCCTGGACAAGATTAACAATGAACAGCTTAAGAAAGACATTACTTCCTTCAGAGTTGGGGATACCATTAAAGTCCATTTTAAAATCATTGAAGGAAAGCGGGAACGTATCCAGTTATTTGAAGGAATCGTAATCGGGATGAATGGAAGTGGCATTCGAAAAACCGTTACTGTACGTAAAATATCATCCAATATTGGAGTAGAACGTATTTTCCCAATCCATTCCCAAAAAATAGATAAAATTGAAGTATCCAGACTCGGTAAAGTGCGTCGAGCTAAATTATATTACCTTCGGGATCGAGTTGGTAAATCTGCTCAGGTTAAGCGAAAGGATGACAAGAAATAAGGTATATTGCCTTGGAGTCCTTATACCAATTTGATTTACAATATTTGGAGTCTGATAAATTTATCATTGTTGGAGTAGACGAAGCGGGGAGAGGCCCTTTAGCAGGTCCAGTGGTTGCATCAGCAGTAATCCTTGATTATCGGCAGAGAATTCCTCTTTTAAATGACTCTAAGAAGATTGCGCCCAGGCAAAGGGAAATAGTTTATAAGGAAATAATAAACAAATCTCTTCATTATTCTTATAGTATTGTCGATCATCAGACAATTGATGAAATTAATATTTTTAACGCATCAAAACTGGCTATGATACAGGCAATTGAACAGCTTAAAATAAAACCAGATCTTATACTATCAGATGCTATGCGTCTTGAAAATATGAGTTGTCCTGTTATACCAATTATTAAAGGGGATGCCAAGAGCGCATGTATTGCTGCAGCATCTGTTATAGCTAAAGTCACACGGGATGAGCTCATGATAGAGTATCACAAAGAATATCCAGAATATCTATTTGGTAAGCACAAGGGTTATCCTACTCAACAGCATATGAGTATTTTAAAAGAATTTGGACCTTGTTCCATTCACCGTAAATCATTTCAACCAGTTAAAAACTACTTTCAGAATTAGGATTTGCTTTTTTTTCTTCTCTTCATTCTTGGGTGGTAGTCTTTTTTCTGGAAATCCATTAGGCTACTTTTCTCGATAAGCCAGATCTTTCCGTCTGCAAGTCGAGAAAGGATTCGATTTTCACGACAAAACTTTGTGATGGATGATTTTGGGATCCCTGTTAATTTTACAGCCTCGGATACAATAATAATATCCTTAATCATTGATTTCTTCATAATTCTCGCCTAAAAAGAATATAGACACATTACTATGAACACTTTAAATGAGATATTCATTCAAAAGAAGTTGAATTTTTTAATAAAATGTTTGAAAATAATGTCATTTAAATCGAAGTGTTTAATTTAGAATTTTTATAATATTAATAATTAAAATAATAATCCTGATAGATTTGAGTAAGTTATACATGAAACAAATATTTGAGTAAAATCATATTCATTTTATTAAACTTAAACAAGTTATTATGGATTAAATAAATTTTTGCAAGTAATGGTGTGGCTATTAAAATAAGCATTATTTGTCAATGTATTTTTCCCATGATTTTCCCATAATTCTCTCATTGGATTATCGTTTTGTGGTAAGAAATCAATTTTTTATAATCTTATTTGAATTTATTCTATTTTTCAGTAAATACATTTTATCAATTTGAGGAGGAGATTGTGATTTCAAAATATAATCCACTATCAGAATATTATACTGGGGAACGCTGCCATATTGTGGAAATTGATCAGTCTGTGGGAGGGGATTGCACAATTGCTCTAGCCAGAGTAGAGCCTGGTATTACTACTCAACTTCATAGTTTGACAAATATCTCTGAGAGATATGTTATTGTGCAGGGTGAGGGAGTGATTGAAATGGAAGGAGAGACTTTAGGAAATGTTCAGCCATATGATGTGATATATATCCCTGCTGGTAGATCCCAGAGAATCACTAATACTGGTAAGATTGATCTGGTATTCCTTTGTGTGTGTCTCCCTGGTTTTCAAGCAGAGTCTTATGTAAATCATGAAGTTTAATCAGATCATTTTTCAACAAATATACGTGCTGCACGGGATTGATAATTTTTATCCGTAGCGCTATTTTCATATGTTACAATATTTGATGATATATATTTTTCAGATAATCCTTGGGAAACAAGATATTTTATTATAGATTCCGATCTCCGCTTGCTGAATAGAGTATTTTGGTTATTATTGTGTTGAATATCGTTATAAACCACTACATTAAGTTTTTTTGTTTCTGATAATTTTGTAAACAAGATAATTTCACGCAACTTCATTTTATTAATTGGATTGAGATTTGTTATACCTGAATTAAAAAGGATTACTTCTGATTCAATCAATGTTTTATAATTTATATTTATGCTTTTATCTTTCTGGATAATATTTTCAAGAATACTTCCATTAAAATGGATTTGCTGAACGCCGTGAATTAATTTTATTTGATTTTTTACAGCATCCAACGTCAACTGATTAGGCATAAGTCCTGATATTTCAACGTTTCCTGAGGATACGGTGATATTATTTCTTAGATTTTTTAATAATGGAAATTGTTTGATATGCATTTCAGCTTGGTTTAATATGTTGTTATCATTTATTTTATTATGAGTGAAAAATCCTATCCAGGTTACAAAGAATAAAATTACAATGCCTAAAAGGATTTTTAATTTAGAAACAGATTTCTTATCCTTTAATTCTATCTGCGGGGTATTCGTTTTAATCATTAATCTGCTTAGAAGCCTTTCTATGCCTTTAAGTTCGTGGATATCCCCATTGAAATTACTTAATTTTGATGCAAATGCCCTTTGTATCTCAGTCAGTGTATCCATAAAATCATCTTCAAACTGGTTATGTTTCTCACCGTAAATTACCAGAGCGAAGTAGGAGTGACTTGTTTCATATATTATAATCTTAAGATCACCATACTTTATTTCATTTAGGGTATCCTTTTGAGATGACTCAGAAACGAATGCACTTGTTATAAAATCCTTAATAGCTGTTAGCATACCTGCTATGAGATCTTTGTCGATTTTTTCCTTAGATTGAGAAGAAACGTGTGAAATAAGAATCCCTGTTTTCTTATCAATTAAGAATATATCTTGTACAAAAAACGGGAGTGATTGTCTGAGGATATATGAGGAGTATGGAATTCCCAGTTTTCTTGCCTTTAAACGATGTAACCAATTTTCAACACTTAAAGACTGGTTCAGCTTTGCATCCACATCAGCTACTAATTTTTTCATCGCTTCTGATACATATTTTGAAACGGTTTTACCGATAACAGGATATAGGGCATCAATAATAGAATCAGGAGACTCATTCACCTCTTTTCTGATAGCAATTCCCATAATAGGATAAACCGCTTCAGCAAGCTCAATCTGTGATTCAATAGCTTTGTTTTGTAAAAGCTCAACTATAACTGTCGATAAAGTCTTGAGCATTATATTTTTGTCTGTGAGCTTGATTTCCAGTTTATCCATTTCATTAAGCCAGCCTGTTATGACATTTTGTATTACTGGGATAACATGTTCTGGTAATTCATGGGGAGTTATTGAAAGTTCTTTTATCTGTCTGATCTCTTGAAACAGTTGATTAATTTGCTCACTTTCTTTATTAAAGAGGATTCTTTTTATATCTTCTAATTTATATTGTAAATCTTTTTGTGCTACCACGAGATGCCTTGGATATTTAATTATGATTTATTTTTTGATTTAATATAATCAATTTCTATATAAACTTTTTTTAATTCCTGATCAATCTGGTTCTTAAAATAATTCTTAGTGTCCTTTAATTTTGTTTCTAACTGCATTGTAGTCTTTTGAAGGTTGTCTATGATATATTTCTTTATATTCTCTACTTGCAACATATTTTTTGTTATTTTATTATTTACAATCTCAGAAAACATCACCTGATCATCTTTTGATCTTTTATTTCCCTCCTGAGTAAGTTGCATAACCGTTTGACTCAATGTTCTAGAGAGCTTTAAATTTATTTCCCGTTTCATTTGATCAACCTGATATGTAAAATCTTTTTTTTCGACGGAAGATTCTGATACACATTCATTAACCTCCTCCGAAAGGTTCACTTTAATATCTGAAACTGCCTTCTCAAACAACTTTAATATACTGTGATTGGCTGAATCAAAATCACTTTTTACATTATTTACTATCTGATCAATGAAATTCGTAAATCGTTCTTCTAATTCCTTGTGTTGAATTGTTGTTTTATTTTTAATTTCTAATATACTCTCTTCTAATTGATTCATCCGCGAATATAATTCATTCATTTCTTTACCAAAAAGCATTTCCTTCAGTTGAATTAACTTGTCTTCTTCATGGGTCTGATTATTGTTAAAATTGTTCAAAGCTACTTCCATAGACTAAATACTGATATTTATTTAATGAATCCATCACATTACCCAAAAATTAATTATATTTTAAAATAGAGTCAAGACTAAAAAATCATCCCTTCAAAAAATCATTATATAAAAATATTTTATTATATTTGTTAGATTATGAATGAGACAATTATACTTCAGAAAAAAATATGTCTTGTCGGAGATTTCGCTGTTGGGAAAACAAGTCTTATCAAAAAATTTGTCCACAGCCAGTTTGATGAAACCTATTTAACCACCATTGGTGTCCATGTTACAAAAAAAGATGTTCCACTGGATAATGCTGTTGTCAGATTACTCATTTGGGACTTGGCAGGTGATGACGGCTTTCAGAAAATAAAAAAATCATATCTACAGGGTGCCTCAGGCGTCATTATTGTAGGAGATATTACTAGAACTGAAACGATTTCAAGTATAAAAAAACACTTTAATGATGTATTCTCTCAAAACATTAACTGCTCCTCTATCGTTGTATTTAACAAAATGGATCTTCAACAGGAGGTGAATTTTAAGGAAATCCCTGATTCACTAAAAGAATTAAATATCCCTGACAGTATCCCGCTTTATAGAACAAGTGCTAAAACAGGTGATCAGGTGGAACTTATTTTCCACTCCATTTCTAAATTAATATATGAGAATTTTTTAAATGGAAAATAATAATTTCCTGCAGGATATATTAGACTTCAATCAAATTGGATTTTTAATTGCAAATCAACAACTTATCGTTCAGAAATCATCACCACACGTTGAAAATCTGATTACTCTGGAAAATACAAAACTATTAAATAATTCATTATCTGATCTATTTATAGAACTAACTGGATTAGAAGAACATCTCCTTCAGGTATTCAATCAAAAAAATCATAACGAAATCCTCTATGAACTTGCTCCTATAACTAGAATCACTCATAATGACAGCAGATATTATAAATTAGTTATTAGGAAATATCATGATCAATTTTTACTTGTAATTCAAGATATTACAACGATGGCAAAAGAATTTCAAGATACTACACAGATAAGTCATGAAAATATACTCCTGAAAAATAAGCTGAAAAAGACAATTGAAAATCGAAATAGATATTTTTCTTATCTGGTACACGATCTAAGAAATCCTGTGAATACAACAAACCTTGTTGCAGAGATGCTTGATGCTGAAACACCCGATGACCACCCCCATAAAGCTCTGATAAAGTTTATTTTTTCCTCATCAGCTTTGCAATTGGAAAATATTCGATCCGTCTTGAGTCTGTCAAAGTTTGATTCGGATTACATAAATATAAATCCCTCTACTTTTGAGCTGGATTTGCTTGTTAATCAAATATTTAAATCTCAGGCTCTTTTGGCTAAGGACAAGAATCTTTCTTTAGAAAATAATATCCCAGCATCCTTTTTTATAAACTCCGACCTAATCTTTATTGAAACAATTTTAACGAATTTAATTAATAATAGCATTAAATTTACAGATGAAGGGAAAATTGAAGTATTTGCAGAAGCAGATAAACAACATATCAAGATATTTGTTTCAGATACTGGAAGCGGTATCTCAGATCAGAAGAAACAAAATATATTTAATCTTCAATATATTATGAATAGTTTCAATAATATTTCTAAAACAGGAATAGGACTGGGTATTGTAAAAAAATTAACAGATCTTCTGAACGGAGAGGTAAGCTTCGAAGAACCCAGACTTGATTGTGGAACAACAATAATGATTACTTTGCCTGTTGATATAAGTCAAGCTCAATAATGGAGTGATACTATACCTTTCAACTATAAAATAGAATTGATAAAGGATTATTCACGTAATAGGATGTTCCTGTAAGCCTAAGATTTCATTAAGTAATCTTTCATCATGACTTTGTAGATAAGTTAATATAATAGCTTATTGAAACTCACCACACCTGAGAATAATCGGAACCAAAATTTCTGATTCCGATTATGGTATATTATGACATCAGAATGTAAGTATTATATATTTTTAAATACCAAGAATTTATTTGTGGTATAATATCTTATTTATAAAACAAATTAGAATCTAGTAAAAATGACACATTTTGAAAACAATTTTTTTATTCAAAGATCTTATTTGTATGTACTTAGGAAAATAATTTGTATAGTTATATAAATTTGTTACACCATCTATTAAAGAGATGATTGACTTTTAAGTAGAAAATATTATTTTATCTGCAATTAATTTGTTCATATCATTTTTTTTAAACAATTCATAATCGTTTGGGGTATAGAGTGGAAAAAAACATATTTGATAAATCAGTTAAGGGTCGTCGCGGGATAACTTTTCCTGAATTAGACGTTGATCAAAGTGAAATACCTGCTGGAATTCAGCGTGAAAAATCATCTGGGCTTCCTTCTGTGAGTGAGTTAGAGGTAATCAGACATTATACCAAGTTATCTCAGAATAATTTCTCGGTGGACACTCATTTTTACCCCCTCGGCTCCTGTACAATGAAATATAATCCAAAGGTTAACGAGTTTACTGCATCCTTGGATGGATTTTTGAATATCCATCCTTACCAGGAAGACTATCAAGTTCAAGGGGCACTCGAAGTTATATATGAATTACAGCAAGCTTTAGCAAAGATAACTGGATTTCCAGCAGTCAGTCTTGCCCCTAGTGCTGGTGCACAGGGTGAATATGTTGGTATTTTTGTTATCAAAAAGTATTTTGAGATGAAAGGCGAAAAAAGAGATACTGTCATAATACCAGACAGTGCTCATGGTACTAATCCAGCAAGTGCTGCTATGGCTGGTTATAAAGTTAAACAGGTGAAATCTGATAGTAACGGACTTGTAGATGTTGAGCATTTGAAAAGTCTTATTACCCCTGAAATCGCTTGTATTATGCTGACGAATCCTAACACCCTTGGGTTATTCGAGAGGAATATTTTAACTATACGTGATATCATGAAACAAAATGGTTCCATGTTGTATTATGATGGTGCGAATCTTAATGCTATTGTAGGGAATTTCAAACCAAGTGACATGGGTTTTGATGTGATGCATATAAATCTCCATAAGACATTCTCTACTCCTCATGGGGGTGGTGGTCCAGGATGTGGTCCTGTTTGTGTAACTGAAGATCTCAGAGAATATCTACCTTATCCTTCTGTAAAAAAACACTCAGAGAAGTATGTCCTGCGTGGAGAAGAAATTGATTTTGAAACTGTTCTTTCTAAAGAACATTCGATTGGCAGGATACGGTGGTTTTATGGGAATTTCCTTGTTATTTTAAAGGCGTATACGTATTTTCGTAGTCTGGGTATGGAAGGTATTCGGAATATTAGCGAAATGGCAGTTCTCAACGCTAATTACCTTAAGGAGAAGCTTAAAAAGTTTTATCACCTTCCTTATGATACGATTTGTATGCACGAGTTTGTACTGTCTGCAAAACAATTAAAACAGGAAACTGGAATATCTGCTCTTGACATTGCTAAACGGCTTATCGATTACGGAATTCATCCACCTACTATATATTTTCCACTGATTATTCCCGAAGCACTGATGATGGAGCCTACAGAAACTGAGACCAAGGAGACTTTAGACCATTTTATCAGTGTTATGGAAAAGATCTATGAGGAATGTTATAATGACAAAGATAAATTAAAAAACGCTCCTCATCAAAGATCTGTAACACGACTCAATGAAGTGATGGCTGTTAAAGAACCTAAGCTGACACTAAAATAAACTCAAATTGATCCTATTTAATATTGACTTAATCGAGTCCTGGAGGGGGGAAATTTTTACATAAATCCTTCACTTCCTGTGCTATTTTATTAAGTAGGGATTCATCCTGACTATTTTTTATTACCTGGTCCATCCACTTAGCCAACTGGATCATCTCTTTTTCTTTCATTCCTCTGGAAGTTATTGCTGGTGTTCCCAAACGTATACCACTGGGATCAAATGGCTTTCTCTGATCGAAGGGTACTGAATTATAATTGCATACAATTCCTGCCTGATCAAGTGCTTTAGCAATGGGTTTACCTGAAGTTCCTTTATTTGTCAGGTCAATTAAGATAAGATGATTGTCAGTTCCACCAGTAACAAGATTATAACCCGTGGCAAGTAATTCTTCTGCCAGGATTTTAGCATTTTTAACCACTTGGTTTGCGTACTCTTTAAATGATTTGGAATCTGCTTCTTTCAAAGCAACGGCTATAGCAGCGGTGGTATGGTTATGAGGCCCTCCCTGAATTGTTGGAAAAACTGCACGATCAATTTCTTTTGCAAATTGCTCTTTACAAAGAATCATTCCGCCTCTTGGTCCTCTCAGTGTTTTATGGGTAGTCGTTGTGACAACATCGGCATAGGGAATAGGGCTTTGATGTACGTCCCCAGCAACAAGACCTGCGATATGGGCTATGTCTGCAGCAAAATAAGCTCCTATTTCTTTTGCTATATCTGAAAATATTTTGAAATCAATTTCTCTTGGATAGGCACTTGCTCCAGCCCATATAAGTTTGGGACGCTCTTTCTTTGCTAAATCTCTGATCTGATCATAATCAAGGCGATTTGTTTTTTCACTGAGACCATAGGGTATAGACTGATAATATTTACCTGAGAAGCTGACGTTCCATCCATGGGTAAGGTGACCTCCATGGGGGAGTCCCTGTCCCATAATTTTATCACCAACTTTGAGAAGGGCAAAGTAGACAGCCATATTTGCTGGAGAACCTGATAGGGGCTGAGTATTTGCGTGTTCTGCTTTGAAAAGAGATTTAGCACGTTCATTGGCAATATTCTCTATCTGATCAATTATTTGCTGACCTTCATAATATCTTTTCCCAGAATAGCCTTCGGAGTATTTATTGGTTAAAATAGTTCCAGTGGCTTCTAAAACTGCCCGGGATGTGTAGTTTTCAGAAGGGATCAGGCGGATTTTATCATATTGGCGTTGTTCTTCCTTTTTAATCAAATTATAAATATCTGGGTCTATTTTTTTTAAATGCTCCATGAAGGTTCTCCTGTTTCTGTTTATCTATTATAAAAATACGAAACGCCTGAATGATGATCCAGGCGTTCTATGGGTTATTAATTCGGTGATTTGAATATATAATGTACTTATCGTCTTTTTCGGCCTCCAAAACTTCTTGTACCTCCAGATCGAGTTGGAGAGCTTGTTCTATTAGAAGAACCAAATGATCTTTTTTCACTTGAAGAAGATGAGGTTGATTTTGAGGGAGATGATGCCTTCCGATCACCCTTCATAAAACTTCCCTTCTGCATTCCTTTGCTATTCCAAGATCTTGCTGAAGATTTAAGATGACTGGGAGCATTTTTACTGAAACTCCGAGATAATGTTCTGGATCTTTGTACCTGGCTTCGATATGCAGGAGTACTTCTATATGCAGTTCTTGTTTGTCTGATCGTGGTATAACGTGCGACAGGGGTTGAGTACGGTCTGAAAACAGCCAGGGCTATGAAAGCACCAACAGCAGCTCCAGCCAGAGCATAAGAAACCGGGGATGGTCTGGAATAGTATGCATAGGGACCATATCCTGTTGTAACATAGGTGACATTGTTGTTTTCAATTGGCCCTCTTGTTAATCTGAGGATTTCTTCACCTGTATCATACGAATGATTGTTGTTCCTATCGACATACAAAGTCACGACCTGTTGAGTACGGCCTTTGTCTTCAACAACGACTCCAATGAGTTCTTCTCCAGTATAGATTTTATTGACCCTTTCTTCAAAGTCCTTCACATCTTTAGCTTCCTGAAAAGCCTTTTCTACGGCTCTTACATCTAATTGAATGTCATTGGCTTTCATGGTATCCCCTGTAGCCCATTTTTTTTCCTGTTGTTTGGATCCACAGTTATTTACCGAAACGCCCATTATCATAATTAAGGTTATAAGTAACCCTATCTTGTACATAAGTTACACCTCCATTGATTGATTGTTAAATTATTTTATAATTATGATTGAATATGATAACACTTGAACAGGGAATTTAATTCTTCTTCCACTGATTTTCTTTTCCAATAAGTTTTAAATAATCTATGATAGCATATATTTCTTTATCTGAGATGTCTTCTATGACGGGCATAATATCTTCATATCCTTCGACAATATCAGCACGGGGATCTCGGATTGATTGAATAATATACTTCTCATCTACCTTTATTTCCCGTTCCTTACTATGGGTAAGAACCTTAACCTTACTTCCATACAAGCCCTTGAATGTAGGACCCTTTCCATTGGAACCATTTGTGCTATGACAGGCTATGCAGCTCCTGTTTTCCAGAATGTGATATCCCTGATTTCGATTTAGATAATTAAATTCCAACTTAGAATATTGATCATTATATCCTGGTTTATGTTGTTCTGTATTATACTGGAAGAAATTAAATAATATTATTATCAAATATATAATATACATAAATACCTCCCTTATATATAATATATTTTTTTAAAATACTATATACCAGAATAAAGGATCATACACCGGATTAAAATAATAGGGATCATGATAATATCTTGTTTCGTACACGACCTCTTCTCTTGGGTAATTAACGTTCACAGGTGTATTATCCACACGTGTAATTTGAATTTGTGGAGCTTCAATTCTCCTATCCTCCTGTGCCTGACGGAGAACTTCATCCAGTGCATCATCGTCCAGCACTTCCATATTATTTATATGTTCGAATAACATATCGTAAAATTCTTTCCTGGTGATTACAAATCTCCAATCATCGACCCTTTCAGCAGGATTAATCTGCCAGTTGTCCTGCCATTCGTTTAAATCATCGAACTCTCCATCGTATAGCCCCCATAAGAACCTTGCTCTTAGAGGATTAATATTATCACGGCGCATGAGATTTACTTTGGTAGTAGGTTCGAACTCCTGATATTTATCAATATATGCTTCCACCTCACCGATTAACTTGTCGACATAATTTCGTCCGTCTTGTGTGAGTACATAACATGTTCTTACAGTATCAATATCAATTAGTCCATGGAATAATAAATCATCTAAGACAGGCTCAAGGTGTTCATCCTCAAGGGCTAAGGGAACCTCAAAGATATGCCCACCCTCTTTAGGTGGTAAATCAATTAATTTCAAGACATACATTCCAGCGTATTTCATGATTTCCAGATTGATCTTCTTGTTAATATCCTCACCCAAATCAGGATTAAAATAATATGGATAATCGACATTTGTCATATAAAATATAGCCTCACCATGGTATTTATATATAGAAAAGTATTAGAAAAACAGAAATTTGTCAAGTGGTTTTTGATTATGAGCGGTTGAAATAAAATATTTTTTTAGAAATGATTATAGATTATATCTCTCGATACGATTACGTAATGTATTCCGACTGATGCCTAGGAGATTGGATGCCCTTACCTGATTTCCCTTCTCCTTATCAAGAGCTTTTTTAATGAGGATCTCTTCAATTAATGGGAATATCTCATGGCGGTAATCGTCGTTCAAATCAATGATCTTCTCAAAAACCTTTTCCATAAGCTGGGTGAAATCCTGTTTGAATTCATCAAAAGATGCTTTGCTAGGAGGAGTAAGGGTAATGTCCTGTTCTGAGATCTGATCGCTGTTACAAACGACCACGGATCGATTGATGATATTCTCCAGTTCCCGGATATTACCTGGGTATTGATAATTCTGTAATTTTAAATTTGCCGGTCGTGTTAATCCAATAATATTTCTTTCGTATTTATGGTTATATTTGTTTATAAAATAGGTGATTAAAAGAGGGATATCTTCCTTTCGCTCTCTTAATGGAGGGATGTGAATGGATATAACGTTAAGACGGTAGTACAGGTCTTCTCTGAAATTATTTTTCTTGACTTCCTCTAAAAGATTCTTGTTTGTTGCAGCGATAATCCGTACATTGGATTTTAATATCTTATTTCCACCCACTCTTTCAAATTCACCCGTCTGTAATACTCTGAGTAACTTGGCTTGGAGAGGGAAACTCATGTCTCCAATCTCGTCTAAAAAGAGGGTTCCGTTGTTGGATTTCTCAAATTTCCCTATATGCTGATAGAGAGCACCAGTAAACGACCCCTTTTCATGTCCAAATAACTCACTCTCTAATAGATTCTCAGGAATGGCTGCACAGTTCACAGTAAGGAAAGGTGTATTTTTTCTTTGGCTGTGGGTATAAATGGCTCTGGCTACGAGTTCTTTTCCTGTTCCACTCTCTCCTGTTACCAGTACATTGACGTCTTTCTCAGCAATCTGACCAATGGTTTTATAAATAGCCTGCATTTTGGGACTCTTCCCTATAATCACATCCCCTTCATCCGACACACTGACTTCATTAGAGAGGCTGACACTGCTCCTCATCTTCTCGCTATCTTCAAGGGCTTTGTAGACAAGATTCTTAAACTCATCGTTATCAAAAGGCTTAATTAAATAGTCATAAGCACCCAGTCTCATGGCTTCAATCGCTGTTTCTGTCGTACCATGGGCAGTCACGATAATCACAACGATCTTTTGATTAACTTCCTTGGCCTTCTTGAGGACTGTGAGCCCATCCATTTTAGGCATACGGATATCCATAATCACAAGATTCCAATCCTGAGAGGTAATTTTCTGAAGACCCTCCTCCCCATCATAACAAGAGGTGAACTGAAACTCATTTTGATTGAGTAATCTCTTGAAGGAATAGTGCATATTTTTTTCGTCATCAATAATTAAAATGTTTTTTGTTTGATCCATAGCAGCCTAAATTTTTATGAGTAATCAGGAAGACATTTCGTTAAGGTCTTTGATTTGCAAGGTATTATTATTTATTTTATGGGTTTGAATATCTTTTCAGGTGAATACAATAACCCTGCATAAATATACTAAGATTCTTTTAAAATGAAAGATATACGTAAAAAATCCTTAGGATGATTTAATGATTTATCGTATATCAATAAATCATTATTCAATCCATTGTCCACCTAACTTTGAACACTTGATAAAAGCATTTTTTAAATAATGGACAAACAAGTTTATAAAATAATCACAATCGGAACTAAGAATTTTAATTCCGATCCTGATTATTTATTTCATCAGGTTATCAAGATTTTTGGAATGCCCTGTCGAGACTGTTTGAACAATGCGAACTGTCATGGTGAGGCTCTATAATCCATGATCTCTCAATATCCTTCGAGAGCCTCAGGATGACAAGTATCAGTGTTATGAGTAATATGCATATGGAGGGAAGCCATGGCGATAATTTTAGAAGGGGTGGATCACAGTCCGGTGATGTGGGGGAAGATAGGGAAACACGTTGTTCAGAGGACAAAACTCGGGAAGATGTTCATTAAGATCAAGGTTTCACCTAGCAATCCAAAGACTCAAATCCAACAGGAACAGAGAAGTGCTTTAATGGAGGGAGTTTTACGCTGGAAAAATTTTGAGAAACTTGCTAATAAACAATACTGGGATCTTATCGCAGTGGATAATCGGTTCAGAGATGGGTACAGAGCGTTTTTATCGTCATTTCTCGTGATGTATCGGATAAAATTATCAGAATTGGGGGATCACACTCTGGCGCTGGACTATATTTCCAATACATTAAATCTAATTACCTATCAGGAGTCCCCAAAAAAAGCGATGCTGGAGGAAAGAGATCACCGGCTCATTAAGGCGATATACACTTATCGGAAGACGAAAACTTTTATGAAACAACTGGGACGGAGCATAAAATATCTAGACACTCATCAATGGCTCAATGTGACACGATATGGGATTCTTCCTGATTCGGGGAAGGTCATCGAGGATCTGTGGACCGATGTGGGGATTATCCCGCCTTATGAACAGACTCCCAAGGCGGGTTTTGGGACTGGGACATTTGGGAGAGGGGCTTTTGGGGTGAAGAGGATTGTTTAACTCACTATTATTTAATAAATTTACAATTTGGTAAAACTTTTTTTAATGCTTCTAATTGCTCTTTTGATACTTTTGTATTCCAAAAATAAAGCTCTTTTAAATTCCTGAGATTTTTTAAGGGTTTCAGATCGGATATTTTTGTATTACCAAGGCTAAGATGTTGTAAGTTCCTAAGGTCTTTTAAGGGTCTTAGATCGAATACTTTTGATTCTAAAAGATTAAGTTTTGTTAATTTTCTGAGGTCTTTAATTGGAGTAAGATTTGACACATTTGTATAATTAAGACGTAATTCTACTAAGGAAGAGAGTGTTGAAATGGACTTAATATCTCTGAATAATAGAGGACTATCGTGTGTTCCACAGAGTTCAAGTTTTTTGATTGATTTGAGCTGGTCTATGGTATAGTATTTCCCCCATTGTTTTAGCCATTTTTGGGTGTCTTTTAGGGTGTATTGTTTGGAGTGGGATATATTAATGGTAATGAGTACTACAAAGCAGGCTGTTACGAAATGGGTTAGGAATTTATAAAGTTGTTTCATATTCATATCCTCCACTTGATTGGAATATAATATCGGGTTATATGGGTTGTCAAGGAAAATATTTTGATCATAGGTGTTGATTTCGGATTGGGGTGGCGAGAATCTTGAGAGGGTTGGGAAATTATTATATGACTAAGATTCGATTCATAGTCAGGATTTGAGGGAACGTAGTGCCTTATTGACTGATTCCGAATTGGGGTAATCCTTCACTAGATCCTGATCCAAAAAGACGACCACCTGTTTAAAGTGTGTAGAATATTTACCCGTAGCTGGATTTCCTTTTGAGAAGAGTTCATCCAGATTGTATTCTTCTTTTAAGGTATCATCCAATGAATCATCGTTTTTTTTCATATTGTTGTCTTTCATGACTTGTTAACTCTCTTGCACTGATAATTCTAACGACATGGTTATGATCGTCGTCTGTATGCGAAATTATTAATAATTTCTGGTTAATTGATTGCCCTATTGTTAAGTATCTTTGTTCACTGGTTGAATAAATGTCATCGAAGGTTATGGATAAGGGGTCAGCAAACACGGTAAACGCCTCCTGGAATGATATGTTATGTTTTTTTATATTTGTTTGATTCTTCGATAATGCTTTAATCCTGTTTGGGTACCCGTTTTATGTTACTTAATTTAGAATCTCATTCTAATAATCATTTAAGAATTATAAAATTACGATAACAGTTTTGTTATATTCTCTTTATAGGGTGGATAAATAATCCCTTTTTCTGTGATTATCCCTGTGACAAATCGATTGGGTGTGACATCAAAGGCAGGAGAATAGACCTTTACACCATTTGGAGCAGTTCTAGTACCAAATCCTTCAGTCACTTCAGCAGGATCCCTCTCTTCAATAGGGATATCCTCGCCATTTTCCAGATTACGATCGAATGTTGATAAGGGTGCTGCGACGTAAAATGGGATATTGTGCTCCTTTGCATTGATAGCCAGACTGTATGTACCGATTTTATTGGCTACATCACCATTTAGGGTAATCCGATCAGCACCGACTATTACCGCATCGATTTTTTTTGTTTTCATGACGTGTGCTGCCATGTTGTCAGAAATCAGGGTGACATCAATACCTTGTTGCATTAGCTCCCAGGTGGTGAGTCGGGCTCCCTGCAGGAGAGGTCTTGTTTCATCGGCATAGACGTGGAGTTTTTTCCCATTGGATTTAGCCATAAAAATAGGTGCCAGAGCAGTACCATAACCACTTGTAGCAAGCCCTCCAGCATTACAGTGGGTGATTAAGGTGTTCCCGTCATGAAACAATTTTTCACCGTATTCACCAATCTTTTTACCCCTTTCCAGGTCATCTTCATAGATTTCAACAGCCCTTCGGTATATAGTCTCAATAATTTCTAAGGGTTTATCACTTTTATGGTTTAATATGAGATTCTGAATATCATCCAGAGCCCAGAAAAGATTTATCGCTGTGGGACGAGTGCTTCTCAAGTAGCTAATCACTTCATCTGATTTTTTTCTAAAGGTGTGATAATCATTTTGAGCTGTATCCTTAACTCCTAAATAGACTCCAAAGGCGGCTGCAATACCAATTGCTGGAGCTCCGCGTACAGCAAGACGTTTGATTGCATCTCCCATTTCAAGATGGTTTGTAATTTTAATAATTTTCTTTTGTGCAGGTAAAAGTGTTTGATCAATGATATTTACATAATCTGGATTGAAAGTAATAGTATCTATGTAAGACATTGTATTTCCTTTTTTAATATTGTTTTATATAAAAAGACCAAGATAAAATAATAAGGAATTTTGATAGGAATCATCCATCCCCCTTTTAGAAATAATTTCAGATAATCTGTAAACTTGTTTTGCTTACCTGCAAATAACTGGATTTCACTTGTCATGCCAATACATATTGTAGAAGAGAGATTCATTTGGTGTTCTTTAATCCAGATATCCTGAGTACTGCGTCGATCAGAGATTATTAAGATATGGGGTTCAACTTTCTTTAGTTTTTCAAGGATTTCATATGGTTGTCTTCTTAATTGTTTTGCAGGATGAGTTCCGAGGATTTTTATGTCAGGGAAACTTTGTTTTATATGACGGGTAGCCAGGAAGACATTTTCAGGAGAGTCTCCCAAAAAGAAAAATCCGACCTTTTGTTTTTCAAAATGACTTATGAGTAATATAAGAAAATTAGAATAATCAGTTAAATTATTGTGTGATTGTGTGATGTAATAATTTAGGGATATGTCATCCACAAGATCAAGATTTTCTTCTTCTTGTTCCTGGGAAATATTTTCGGAGGATTCGATTAATTGGATACAATTTGCAGGTAAGATTTTTTTTAGGCTCCATAAAAGGAGTTTTCCTTTTGGAATTACAAGATTTGCACTATTGATAATATCTCTTAATTTCTTATTAAACTGACTCCTGATGAACAATCCAATATCAAGGAGAATAATATGATAAAAACGCCTTGATTTAGCAATTTCTGTTAATTCATCTAATAAGAATTTTGGATATTGAAGGGTTAGCTGATTGATATGTGCAAATTTGACTTTCATGAATATTCTACTATTTTTGAAGATTTCTCATTTCTTTGTTTTCTTCGGATTTAAAATATGTTTCATCGACTTTTATGGAATATTTCTTCCATAATTTTTTTTTCCAAATGATTATTTCTTTTTCAGCAAATTGATTAGCGATGTCCTCTTTTACTCTGCTGAAAGAAAATTGATATTTATCCCGCTGGTTATCCTGTTCTTTGTGAGCCTCATTTTTTTTGGGGATATACATTAAATATTTATTTTTATGGTCATTATAATATTTTTTTAACTTGTCTTCCTCGTTTTGTAGGATCTTTTTTTTATAGATCAATTTTTTATTCTGTATCATGGATCTAATTAAAAAATATTTCCATTTCATGTCCCAGAACTTTATAAATATTTTATTATTTTGATATGCCATTTGTTTTCCAATCATTGCATATTCAAGTCCTGGAATTAATTGTTTTTTTATGAACGAGTTTAAATCTTTATTTTTAGGGAAAATCATTTTAAGATCGTTCCAGGATAATTTTATATCATTTTTAAGAATAATTAAATCTTGATTTGCCAATTTATCAGAGTTGCCATCACTACTTAATTTTTTTAATATATCCTTATTTAAAGAGATGTCTGGTTGAGTTATTTTGTCCTTTCTAAATGCCGGATCTTTTCGAATCATTTTTTGGGTGAAGTCTCCAAGGGTTCCTAAATAATATAATTTCTTTTCTTTATTAGAAATAGTCTTCTCGTATGAATCGTTTTTTACTTCAAATAAGATTGCCTGGTTATCCAAATATTCAACAAATACTGTTTTAAGACGTTTCCAGTCCGTTAATTTGCCTTCAATGACCCTTGTGTTTCGTTGGAAATATTCCGGGTGCAAATCCTGTAAGTCGTTAATAAATCTAGAGTAATTGATAGACTTGCTGTTAATTTCCCCCAATTTTGGTGAGCAGGCAACAAGTAAGATTATTAAAACAAGGATAATATAATTGTTTGTACTTAAAAAATTACTTTGAATCACAGATTATAATTGCGGAATATATATGTATTTATATTATTTAAATATTGATTTTCTATTATCAACGAGATGAGTAATATAACATTTTTTTTGAGAAAAAGCAAATAATTTCCGATGGGGAATGTATTCTTATTTGAAATTGAGTATTAATTTGAGATATATGTTGTTATGATACAGGTAAATATATTTAAAATAGCCAACTTAAACTTGAAAAATATCTTTTTTCTGTTATTTTTATAAGAATGTGTTGCGTTATGGAAATAAAAATGATATGTATTTTATATATTTAAATCAGGAGTGAAATTGTGAATCAAGATGAAGCTGTTGGTGGTCAGGCACTAATTGAAGGGGTAATGATGCGATGTAAAACCCATTACACCCTTGCCTTGCGAAAGGAATCCGGAGAAATTAAAGTTATACAGAAGGATGTGAACTCTCTTCGATCAAAATTGCCCTTTCTGGGAGCACCTTTTCTGAGAGGAGTTATTGCATTGATTGAAAATCTAACTATTGGAACAAAGAGTCTTATTATATCAGCGAATGAAGCGTTGCCAGAAGATGAGAAGCTTGATAAATCAAAGAAGGCAGAAGGGATTGGGATATTCTTTATGCTATTGACCTCACTTATAGTGGGGATGGGGGTTTTTGTAGCAATTCCTAATATACTCACAGAGATCATTGGTATTAAGGAAACTGCTAACCCTATCTTATTTAATCTGATATCTGGGTTTGTCCGATTAAGTATTTTTATTGGATACATAATTGGAATATCGTATATGGAAGATGTAAAAAGGGTTTTCCAGTATCATGGTGCAGAACATAAGGCTGTAAATACATATGAAGCAGGTCAAGAGCTGACTATGGAGAATACAAAACGGTTTACTACTTATCACACCCGCTGTGGTACTTCCTTTCTATTTTTTGTCTTCTTTATATCGATATTTGTCTTTTCTGTAGTACCTGTTGTACTAAAAGAATTTATTACTGATTTCCTTAGCTGGCATATTGTCTATCAGAAAATGATTTTAATACCAAGTCATATTGTATTGATGCCTCTAGTTGCTTCTATATCGTATGAAGTTTTGAAGATGTCTTCCAGAAAGATGAATAGTCCTCTTTTTAAAATTATTAGTCGTCCAGGATACTATATTCAGAAGTTAACCACAAAGGAACCCAGTGATGATCAGGTTGAAGTAGCACTTGTAGCGTTAAAAGAAACTGTTAGGATTATGGAATCTGTTGCTGAAGCTGAAACAAATGGGTACCCGCAATCTGTATTGGCTAAGGAGAGTGCTTAAGATATATTTAATTCTTTGTGGGATTCTTCTACAATAGCTTGAGTATTAATTTCCTTATTATTGTCCTGGTCTATCAAGTAAATAAGGTATTCTATATTTCCCTTAGGCCCTTTAATAGGTGAATAGGTAAGATCAGCGGTATATAGATTCTGTGTGAGTACAAAATCTTTAAGATCATTGATTGCTTTGATGTGATCAGAAGAGTTTTTTACTATTCCATCAAAATGAGAAACACTGTTTCCAACTTCAAATTGTGGTTTAATAAGGGCAATAATTCTTTTATCAGTAAGAATATTTAATACTGGTATCAGGATTTTAGTAATTGAGATGAAAGAAACATCTATAACTGCTAATTGAATTGGTTTGTCAAAAAGGTTTTTACTGAGATCTTTTGCGTTTAATTTTTCGTATACTTTGATCTGTGGGTGGTTTCGAAGGGTGAAACTGAGCTGATTATAGCCAACATCAATGCTGTAAATATATTTTGCACCATGCTGTAATAAACAGTCTGAAAATCCTCCTGTTGATGAGCCAATATCTATCACAACAAGATCTGTTACATCTATTGAAAAAGATTTTAACGCCTTCTCAAGCTTGTATCCCCCGCGACTAACATATCTCTCTTGTGATTTAATACGGATATCCACATCAGCATGGACTAAGGAACCTACTTTCGTAATAGTTTTATTATCCACAATGACATCACCAGCCAAAATATGTCCCTTTGCTTTCTCACGGGATGAATAAAAATTTCTTTGCACTAATAACTGATCAAGACGATATTTCACTGTTAAATAATATCTGATTTTGTATCAATAATCAATCTAAATTTAATTACAAATTAATATGATTTTTTGAACCAAAATTGTTTACAGGGTGTTCAATATTCGAATGTAATGATATCTGCTTTAGAAATAACACTAACAAGAGGTTCTGAATGATTAACAAATATATAATTAGATGGTTTTATATTGCAATCCTGATTATGATATGTGGACAATTATCCTTTGCTGAAGTTGTTAAGAAACCCCATATAGAATTAGAACTTATATCTGATGTGACTTCCATACAACCCGGACAATCATTCTGGCTGGTTCTGCGTGCTAAAATGGATGACCATTGGCATATATACTGGAAGAATCCTGGTGACTCAGGGAAAGAGACCACATTTAACTGGGAATTACCCAAAGGATTTAAAGCTGAACCTATGCAATGGCCTTATCCCAAAAAATTAATTGAGGGGGAAGGGGAGATATTACTCGCTGTTTATGGTTATGAAGGGGAGGTATACTTTTTAAAAAGGGTTACAGCACCAACAAACCTTCCAGCTGGAAAAGAACTATCATTCAAAGTAACACCTGAATGGTTAATTTGCTATAAAGAGTGTCTACCCCCTACTTCAGCGACTATATCTTTAGGTTTGCCTGTAAACAGGACAACAGCAGAGAAGAGTAAATGGGTTAATACTATCACTAAAGCAATCAACCAAATTCCATTATCAAAATCCCAGTGGAAAGTGAACGCAGGTTTTAAGAATAAAAAGATTTATATTCAGCTTATACAACCTTCAAATTATGCTAATACCCTCCAGAACATAGTTTTTATCCCTGATAAGCAGGAAATCATTCAAGGAAATAAAGGACAGGTTGTCAAAAAGACTAAAGATGGTTACCTCATTGAAATTCCTCAATTCAATGATACAAAAACACCACCAAAAGAAGTCAATGGAATTATTGTTGCAGACAAAATACTTTCAGAAGATAGAAAAGCATTATCTATCCAATCAAAAATTAATACCACAATGAAGATTCCTGATGGAAATGTCATAGCTCAAGCAGAAAAGAAACATAATACAACAAATGAATCTACAAGTAAGACTGAAAAACATTCTAAAACGATTGAGAATGTCAAAATTACCTGGGAAGACTTTTCGCTGAATAAATTAAAAGAATATCGTGAAAAGAATGTTCCAGTGTTTATTGACTTCACTGCTGCCTGGTGTTTATCTTGTCAGTACAATAAACTGGGTGCATTGAAATCCAGTAAGTTCGCAAGGAAGCTCAAAGAACATGGTATAATATCTATTCGTGCAGATTGGACCAAATATGATAAGGTGATAGCGGGAGAATTAAAGAATTTAGGGCGGGCTGGCGTCCCTGTTTACGTGTTTTTTTACGGGAATAAACATAATAAAAAAATTGTTCTACCTGAAATTTTAAGTGAAAGTATGCTGCTAGAAGCTGTTCAGAACGTAAGTCAAGGCAAAACAACCAACTCCTATCTCCAACAGAAGAATTATGACCTCTGGTTAATCCTATTATTCTCATTAGGTGGTGGACTTATATTAAACATTATGCCCTGTGTCTTTCCTGTATTGTCTATAAAGATATTAAACTTTGTTGAGCAGGCTGGTGAAGATAAACAAAAAATAAAACTCCATGGATTTATCTATAGCGCAGGGGTCATACTATCCTTTTTAGCTCTTGCAGCCGTTATTATCATAGCCAGTAGTTGGGGAAAATCTTATGGAATGGGATTTCAATTACAATCAGCTCCTTTTGTCATTTGTCTAACTGCCGTTTTATTCCTCTTTGGGTTAAATATGCTGGGTGTATTTGAAATTGGGATATCACTAACAAAAGCAGGTCAGACCTCAAGTAATACATCAGGATTGGTCAATTCTTTTTTTACAGGGGTTTTAGCTGTTGTAGTCGGGGCACCCTGTCTCGGCCCATTTACAGGTGTCGCTACTGGTGTGGCATTAATTGATCCTGTCTGGTGGAAAACTTCACTCATATTTACATTTCTTGGTATTGGAATGGCAATCCCTTATCTTATCTTGTCTATCTATCCTTCATTATTAAGATTTCTTCCAAAACCTGGTCGATGGATGGAATCATTTAAACAATCTATGGGATTTCTACTCCTCAGTGCCGTTATACTATTAATTTGGCTATTCGGCACACTCACAAATAACTTTTCAGTATTTATTCTTTTAACGGCTCTTCTCATCATTGGAATCAGCGCATGGATTTATGGAAGATGGGGGACCATTGTGCAGAGCTTTAATACAAGATCAATAGCCCGTATTATTGCCTTGCTACTCTTGATTGGTGGGTTAGCATTGGCTCTTTTAAAGACTGAAAAAGCATCTGATGGATCTCCGCCAAGTCTTAAGGAATCGAAAATCTCTCAGGCTCAATCCTCATAAAATAATTTATAGACTGGCTTATTCTTGGAGGAAACACAATAGATCTAATATTATCGACCAATTTACATAACTTTAATTATAATCAAATTAAACAGGAGATTATTAAAACGTTACTAAAAATATACGAAACTTAAATTAATCCATATACCCTATGAATTTTGTTCAGATTAATTCCGAAAAATACCTTATTGGAAGGTCTTTATGATTATGAAAAGATTTTGGGTATATCTCATAATATTTCTATGCCTTGGAATGTCTCGGGTTGATTCGTCAAGTTATCGTGGAATTGAAATTACGAGATTTTGCAGAGATTATGGGTATCAATACAAAATACGTTTACACGAGAGTGAAATCCTTTTAAGAAAAGGTAATTTTGAAGTTCGCTTCATCACAGATTCCAAAATTGCTATAACAAACTCCAATAAAATATGGTACCTCGATACCCCAATCCAAACAAGAAATCAATTGATAATCCTTCCCCCATCCCTTATCCGAAAATTATTACAACAAAATACACGTCAAAAAATCCAAGAAAATATTCCAAATGAAGATCAATCTGAAAAGATATATCCTATTAAAAGTAGATCCAGAGATAGAATTCAATTTATTGTTCTTGATCCGGGCCATGGAGGAAGGGATCCAGGAAATATCCATAATAAAATCATTGAGAAAAAGATTAATTTACAGGTAACTAGAAAGGTAATTTATTTATTACGTAAAAAAATGCCTTGGTTAAGAATATATAATACCCGTAGTGGAGACCAATATGTTACCTTGGAAGACCGGTCGATCAAAGCAATTAACCTAACCCGTTTGAATCATCAGGGGATTTTTGTAAGTATTCACTCCAACGCTTCATTGAATCCTGAAATTAAAGGGATTGAAACATTTTTCTATGCCTCTGGGAATGCAAATAAGAGTCAATTGAGAATAAGCTGCGTCAGCAGGATGATCCGCCCTCTCACATATGATAATACAGCTGGTAAAATTATTTCAAAACTCTATGATCTCCAAATTAGTAAGGAATCAAAATTACTCGCTGATGCGGTACACAAAAATCTTTTCAGGAATATAAATCGATATACAAACAATAGAGGTGTGAAGGCTCATACCCCATATTTTGTCATTACCCATAATAACCTCCCATCCATTCTTGTGGAAATCGGTTTTCTAACCCATAAAAATGAAGCTAGAAATCTTTCAAAATCTCATTATCAGGATAAAATAGCTCACGGAATCGCAGAAGGTATCCATCGATTTATTGTAAAATATAATCAAAACAGAGGTTTCATCGATCGCTGATTAATCGAAATAATTATTGGTAGCTCTGGCGAAGGCTTCTATTATTTTAGGTAACACTAACTTATGTTTTTTTACAAGGGGCTCACTGACATACATCACATAGAGTTTACTAGTCTTAACAGGAATATTCCTTGGATTTTTCCCATTTTCAATGATTTCAACAGCCATTTTAGCCGCTTCCTCCCCTTGTTCAAAGGGTGACACAGCAACAGCCATCATTCCGCCATCCTCAACAAAAAATCCCCAGCAACCGATTTGAGGCAGTGTAGAATTAGCTTTCGTCCACTCAATCACTTTTCTGGGCTCCATACTTTCTTTACTATTTTTAAATTCTTTAATAGTATGATAATGTGTTACCAGTAAAATATCCCCTAACTCGGCAGATTTCTTCACCGCTGCTTTCCACTCATCAAATGTATCAACTCTAAGGGAATACACTAATTTTAATGGATGCCAGTCTACTGTCTCCAATTCCTTGAATATACCTTCAGAGGTGGAGGAACTGTCTGAAATATGAACAATTCTTCGTTTATTCTGTGGAAGTACTTGTAAAAATACTTCTTTAAATTCATTAAACGGAATTCGTTCTAAAACCCCTGTGACATTATTTCCTTTGTCATATCCATAACTTTCAGCAGTTGCATTAACCCCAGTAAAAACAATATTAATATGCCTGTCATTTAAAAAACGTTTTGTAACATCCAAAGGGGGGATTATAGGCTTATTTTTCTTTTGTTTAAAGACTATCCGCTGTGCGTTATCATCAACTGCTATAATCACATTTGGTTTCCAGTCCTCAATCATTTGTATAGCTGTTTTACCCGCTTTTTCCATAAAATCGTTCGATGTATGTCTTTTGGTATCCATATAATGCCATCGAATAGTATACGGCTTCCCCTTCAATACCCTTCGTATTCCAATATTAATATCAGTAACCCAGGTATAATTTAAAGCATAACTGTGTAATATGAGTATCCGTGGTTTATCTAAATTGACAAATACCATGAGGAATATCAACAACAGTAAAAAAATTAATATAAGTGTACGTAATAATTTAACACGCATCAGAGTATCCCTAACCATTGCCAGAATGGAATTGAACATAATATCGCTATGATACGAACCCCATTTATAAATATATGATACAGTACAAATGATTTTATATCAAATAATTCATGTCCTTCTGATAAATCTTGAAATAATGTATAATATGTGCATTGATAAGGCATTATCCAACTATCACTCATGAATAATATTATAAATCCAACTACCCATGGATTCACTCCGTATATCTCTGATACAGGTAAAAATACTGATGCCAATATAACTACAGCCGCATTATTCGGTAGAAATATTCTTAGTATAAAAATTAAACCGGATAATATTAAGGCAAATATATATATATCTTCTTTCAAATAGTGAGCTATCCAGGAAAAATAACTATCACTTGAGAATAAACTAATAATCTTCTTATCAATTCCAACAAAGGATATTGTCTTCACAAGGCCTATCAATGTTCCGAGATATATCAAAAAGGACCAGTCAATACTCTTCTGAAAATCTTTTTTGCTGAGAAATTGCAACGCTAAAACAAAGTATAATATTGCCATTCCAATCCATGGAAGTTTAATTTTATGGATTGATGAGGTGATTATTCCTATAAAAAATATAACGATACTTCCCAGTGCAGCCCATTCACTCGCATTCATGGGACCAAGAACTCTGATTTGTGTTTTAACTTGATCCACTGTTAATCTTGGGGTCTCTTTATTTTTAAAAAGTATTCCCATCAAAAGAAACGAAAATACTATAAGGACTAATCCCGCAATCAGTGAAGCAAATGTCCAGTACGTCCAGCTAAATTGATCTCTGATTTGGGGTGGAAAGAGACCATAGACAACAAAATTAATGGATTTACTACTGAGAAAGATTCCTGAGAATAACGTGAATCCAGAAAATGCAGCTACTGAAAGTCTCGTTATTGCTCCACCTTTGGATCTATATCCCAGAGATTCTTTCATATCAATTAATAAGGGGGTAAAAAGGGTTATACGTCCATTCGCTGATGGAAACAATGGTGTGACAAAGATCCCTGTTATCATGACGGATAATCCATACCAAAACTGAGATTTAGGTACAATTCTTAAAACATAAAGAACTGCTCTGTAAGTAAATCCAGATGATGCAAGGACTACAGCTAATCCAAAAATACTTAATGCCATAAAAAAGCTTCCAGCTGTAAATCCTGATAATGCCACTTCAGGCGGAGATATCCCTAAAATCAGTATAGATAGTATTGCAAATATACTGGGCACAAATTCATGAGCTAAACTAAATATCCACATTAATATTGTTGCACTCAAAATGACAATAAAATATCTCTCATTCCAGGATAAATCCAGTTTATAAAATCCATAACTTTCCGCATAGGATGAGGACAAAAATAATATTAATGAGGGTATTACAATTACAAAAATCCATCCAATAATTCTAGTCAGGGGAATTGGTTTTACTGCTGGCTTCTCATCTTCACTACTGATAATATGCTTATGTGTGAAGTGATTTAAAAGGGATTTCTCCAGTTGTGTACGAACAGATATTTCTTGATTGATAATCCTTTCTAAAATATCATGAGGTATTGCGATAACCCTGGTTGGCTTATCAATTACTGCGGTCAAATGGTAAACATCATCTCCCAAAATAGTTTCCTCACCTATAAACCCACCAGACACCTTATCATGAACCGGGCTTCCTGTTACCTTGACTTTCTTATTTAATTCACTACTAAAATATTGAAATGCCGTTTTTTCCGATATTAACCGAACTTCACCCTCTAATATATAAAATACCTCGGTCGCTGGCATTCCTGATATATAAAGGGTATCCCCTTCATTTAGTTTAACTTCATTTAAATAGGGTACCATCCTCGAAAAATTTAATGATGAGACATTTTCAAAGGGAGTGGTCTTTTGTAAAACCTCAAGGGATTGATCTGATATAATTTCCATCTTCTTCCAAACTCTATATATTTATTATGCTGTACTGATAATCTTTCAATTTTGAAATCATTTAAAACAGGGTTTAAGTAACCTCTGCAAGATATTTTGAGTATTTTGATTTCAATTTTAAATGAGTATCAGTATATATTTATCATTCCAGTTTAAACAAATGTTCAATCTATCTATTTTTTTATTATATTATACTCGATAAAAAAGAGTTATATATTAAAATTCTATATATATAAGACGATCCTTATAAAATAACTGAATAAACCTGTTGAGAGGCTATTATTAAAATATCTGTTAGATCAACTATCTTATTATCTTTGGTAGGATTAATTCTCACTAGTTCATCAATTATAATTATCATTTTCTATACTATGGGATCAAGATCTGTAAATGATCTATCTGATCACCTTTTAGATTCAATTACAAAATCGGTTATTGATAATACTATCAATTATCTTAAACCTGCTGCAAATAGTGGACTCTTGGGTCGGGAGCTTGTTGATTGGAAACTTGTCGAATCACACTCCGTTGATGTTCAAATTGCCAAAAAATATCGAACAATGTTTTATAATATAGATAAAATAATCAATAATTTCAACCCTAATTATCTAAAAAAATACAAAATATCAAAAAAAGAACTAAAAGTATTTTTTAGAAAAAAAATACGATATCATAAGGAATTAATTGGATTCTTCTTTGGATTACTAGACACATATAAGCAAATTGACCTTATTAATTTTGGTGATTATTATAAAGATAAAGTTATGGTCAAGAGAATGGCTGATCGATCATTATCTATAAAATACGTCTATCGGTTCCCTAAAAAAAATATCAGTATTACAGCCTGGGATCACATGAATAAAAATTATTATAAATCCACTAAAAAATTAAAAGGGTTTCGAAACAAAATTGAGCCTCTTAAAGGATCTTATGATCCCACCACTCGACCCTGGTTTATTGGTTCTGAAAAAATATTTGTTCATTATAATAACCTAAACTCGTCCGAACATCCTGTTTTTTGGACACAACCCTATGTCTTTACTTCAGATCAAATACCAGGAATAGCTTGTTCTATCCCTATTTCAAATCATAATAAAAAAATGATCGGTGTAATAAGCATCCATCTGGGTATCATTGAAATCTCAACAAAATATCTATCCAATTTAAAAATAGCTAAATCTGGAAGGGTTGTTATCCTCAATGAAAACGGAGATATCATTGCTTATGTCCCTCATGTTCCCCAAGCTATTAAATCTCAGCCAGAAAAAGAAAAATTAATTGAAAAGGAATTAAAAAGTCTTGTCAAACAACTTCCTCGAAAAAATCCCAATGCCTCAATAAAATATAAATTAACTCCCATTCAAAATATACACGACAAAATCTTTCATGCAGCATTTAAAAGTCTTAATATCACTTCTGTCCCCAATGGAAAATCGCATAAATATGTTTTGAATCAATCGATTAAAAAAACATTTTCGCTAAATAATATTAACTATATCACCGTATTCTCACCGTTCTCTTCTATAAATAAAGATTCCACAACAAACTGGAAATGGATTGTAGGTATAGTTATCCCTGAAGATGACCTCCTGGGTACCGTAAAATCAAATACTTATTATATTATAGTCATTTCTATTATCACTGTTATCATTTCATTTGCTATCGGAATATTTATTGCTGCCAGAATCTCAAAACCTTTAGATATCCTTTCAAAAGAAACGGTTAAAATCCGTGAATTTAAGCTGGATAATCCATTAAAACTCGATACCTCTTTCATAGAAATGGATCAGATGAGCAATGCATTTTATAATATGCAGTTGGGATTAAAATCTTTTGAAAAATTCGTTCCTTCTGATCTCGTCAGATTCCTTATCCAATCAGGAAAAGAGGCTAAATTAGAGGGTGAAAACCGCGTCTTAACCGTATTTTTCTCTGATATCGCGGGATTTACTACGATCTCTGAAAGTCTTACTCCTGATCAACTCGTAATTAATCTGGGGGAATATCTTGACGAAATGAGTTCAATCATCCTCCAAAATGAAGGTACAGTTGATAAATATATTGGTGATGCTGTCATGGCATTTTGGGGAGCACCGAAAGACTGTCCGGATCATGCCTATCTAGCCTGTAAATCAGCTATAGAATCTCAAAAAAAATTAGCATGGCTCCGATACACCAAATGGAAATCAGAAGGAAAACCCCTTTTTGAATCGCGTATCGGGATTAATACCGGTGATCTTATCGTAGGAAACATGGGTTCAGAGAAACGAATGAATTACACAGTCCTTGGTGACACAGTAAATCTTGCCAGCCGTCTTGAGGGAATCAATAAATACTACGGTACAAATATTATCTGTGGCGAAATGACTCATCAATTAGTAAAGGATAGGATTGTCACCCGTAAAATAGATATCGTCGCTGTAAAGGGTAAATCTGAAGCTGTGGGTATTTACGAAGTCGTTGGTCTGATCGATGATTTAAACCCAAAACTAGAATCTTTTATTGAAAAATACCAAGAAGCATTAGAGTATTATCTGGATCGTAATTTTAAAGAAGCTAGAGAATTATTTAGACAAGCCCTGATTATCAAATTGGATGAACCAGCCAAACAATTCATTCAACGTTGTGATGATTATATCAATCATCCCCCTGATCAATCATGGAATGGTGTATATGTCTTTAATAAAAAATAAATTCAAACAGGCATCACATTGTTATTCAGATTAATTCTTATTATTCTATTCTGTCTATTCCCGATACACATCTTCGCAGAACCCTTTGGACTACGACAAACCGATAAAACAATACAGTTCAATGGATCGGCTGAATTGAATTACACAATTATTAACACGGAACCTTATATTCAATTTCTAGCTGTCCCTGAATTAACATTTGGTAAAATTAATCTGGGATTCGGATTCTACCTTCCACTTGAGACCAGCCAGGATTATTACATCCGAAAAATAGAATACAAAAGCTCTCAGAGCATTTTCAGCAAATTACACTATATTCAATATGGTCTCCCATGGCAACATCCCATTTCCATTAAAATAAGCCGTATCGATGAATTCACACTAGGACATGGTCTTATCGTTAATAGATATTCCAATGATATTACATTCCCTGAAATAAGAAGACAGGGTGTTCAAATCGCTATTAAATCTAAAGGAATCTATTTTCAGGGTATCATCGGAGATATCATCACACAAAGCACCATGGGAGGACGTCTTTCCACCCGACTCGGTGAATTATTTAAAATTAAAAATGATATTCTCGGTTCCATTGAAATTGGATTTTCGTTTATGTCAGATCTTAATCCTAAAAAAAGAGATGCCGTCCTTGTAAATTCTAATACAGATCATCAAATTGTCAGAAGAAATGATCAGGGATATCTCTTATATGTCTTGGGAGGAGATCTTAGTATAACCCTCCTCAAAACATCTATAATCAATCTGGGTATATACAGTGAATTAGCGAATATCAATCAAGCAGGAACGGGGATAGGATATGGAATTTATGGCAGTTTCTTCCCGAAATCTCTTAATATTGAATATAAATTCCAATTCAGACACCTGTTTAATTCCTTTACCCCTGGATATTTTGATTCATTCTACGAGGCATATCGATCGACAAAAATTGATACCATATCGAATAACAACGCAAAATATGGCTGGTATATTGAATTATCAAGATTCTTTTATGAAAAAAAAATCGGAATGACCATTTCATACGAAGAAACTTTCAATGGAACTTACAATCCTCATATATTTTTAAAGTTCTATACTAATAATCTCCCAAATCGATTCTATTTCACCATCCGTTTTGATCAATACAATAGTATTAATTTTAAAATAAATAATACACAATCTCTATTCTTATTCGAAATTTTATACGGGTTCACTGAAAATCTCAAATTAGGTGTTACCTATTTAAAAGGATTAACACGTGAGGAGAACCCCTCTGAAGCATTACAAAATCTCACTTATCTCGGTTTATATACAAAAATTGTTTTTTAATTACCAAAAGATATTCAATTTGAGCCTAAAAATATCTTTTAATATCCTGATTATAATTTGCACTGTAATCATTTTTATAATTACTCCTATTGAGTATATCTACTCACAGGATCAAAGAGGACAAGCCAGTGCAGTTCATGGGAAGGTCGAGTCAAGGAGAAATATCAGTCGATTTAGAGAAGTCAGACAGGGAAAGATATTTCGTTCAGGAGACATCATCCAAACCGCATCGGATGGACTTCTTGAAATTATATTATTTAATGGAATCAAAATCAGAATATACAGAAATACTAAAGTTAATATCCTTCAATTAACTGACAAATCTATATATATCAGGGTATTTTATGGGAAAATATTTTTATTAAACAACACAGGAAAATCTTATCCCTATAAAATTACATCACAAGATATCATTATTGAATCTCAGTCAATTAATTACCAATTATATATTGAAAACAACTCTAAAAGCGATTTCCTTGATATTATCAATCTGGATGGACATTTCTCTGCAAAAAATGACACATACTCCGAATCTCTAAAACTTTCAGAAATATCTGATTATGCTATCCCAAAATATATCTCATTTAAATCCATTAAAAAAAATAAAATATCAGATAACTCTATTCCCAATTCCGATAATGATTTATTAGATAAGCAAGGTCCTCTTTCAACATATGATCCCCAAAAATCCCAGGTATACAGAAAAAAAGATCCTTGGTGGACTGAGAAAAAAACTTTTAAGAAAAGATCCATTGATATAAAAAAATTTAGAGAGCAAAAAAAGATTTATTTTCAATTCGAAACCGGAGCACAACATATATCAGATAATTTTTATTTCTTAATAAATCTCCAGCCCAAAATAAACTTAGAAAACTTCCAAGCCCAATTAAGAATACCAGTCTATTTTATAATGAAGGATCCTTTGGCAATAAAAAAATCATATAACTACAATGAATGGAATTTCAAAGACACCAAAGATATCATCGATGACTTATTCTCTAAAATAGATTACATTTCATTACGTTTGCAAAAAGGTAAAGTCCAATTCCTGTTGAGTCCAATTGAAGACAAAACACTTGGTTATGGAATGATTTTTCAAAGATATTCTAATTCTATTTTATTTCCCTACGAGAGGCTATTAGGATTATCGTTTAATTTTAACTATAAATCCATCTCATTTGAAGGTTTCATCCGAAATATTACCACCGCTAAATTAATTGGAATGAGGATTGAAACACGCCCCTTCACATTTTCAGATGAAGACAGCGTTGATCAATATAAATTTGGAATATCATTCAATACAGATTTAGATCCAGCAGGAAATGGAGGTAGCCCTCAGATCTTTTTAGCTAGTATTGATGCAAATATTCCAATCCTTTTTGAAAGAAAAAAGCCCTTTCATCTATCCCTGTTTGCTGAAGTGAGTATACAGGGTTATAATTTTAATGACCAACTAACTGCAGCGTATTATGCCAGAGAGGCGAATAAACTTATTTTTAAACCAAATAGCTTTGGAATATTATTCGGATTACGAGGTACAATCAAAGATAATTTTAAACTAATATTTCAATATCGCTATTTGGTGGGGGGGTATATCTCGGAATATTTTGATGTCTTTTACGAAATTAATCGAAATAAGAAGTTTGAACTTATTTTATTGGATAATAAAAACAACTACAATGGGTTGTTATTTGGAATGGGATATAATATTCCAGGCATAGGAAATATATATTCTGAGTTGTATTACGAAACAGGGGAAATTTCTGGTCATGAGAAGATAAAAAATCGTTTCCATTTTGAAATATCGAGTAGCCAGGAACTCATTCCCTATTTCAAATTAAAGGCGAGTTATGATCGATTAAATAGTTTATCATTTAAAGATTTCTTTGAGGACTTTTTAGGGGATAAGTCAATACTGATGGGAGAAGTACGATATGCTATATCAAAGAATTTCGATATAATTTTTATTTATAGAAATTTCTTTGAAAAGCAGGCTTCAAACTATAATCATTCCAGTTATATTTCTCTGAGTACCCAGTTTATTTTTTAACATCAGAGAACTTTTTATAATATTCTATGACCTTTTCTTTCATGTCAAAAGGAATTGCACCCGCTATGTGGTAAAATGTTTTGTTGAATAATGAAATAATATATGGTGATACTCTTGATTCTTTCATTGGTTTAGATAACGCTGGATAATTTAATACCCCAATGAGTGTTAAAATTACTCCAATTAGGAGAAAGCCTTTTATCAATCCTATAACTCCACCCAATAACCCATTTAGCCAATTTAAATATAACTTCTCCAGAAGCTTTGCAAAATACTCTCCGAGTCGATTCACAGTAAAATTCAGCACAATAAAAATTAAAACAAAACTAATGACTGTTGAAAGTTCTTTCGATTCAATAATTTTTTGTATAATCTCACTAAACAAGGGGTATAATTTAAAAGCACCATACAAGGCAATTATGATCGCCAGGAGTGAAAATATAACCCCCGTAAACCCTTTTCTGTAGTCCCTATATACAAATATTAGAACGCCAGCTATAATGATTAAATCAATTAGATTCATAAATTATTACATCAATTTTATTTCTATGGTTTATAACAGATAAGATAAACACAAAATATCGTATTATACTAATCGGTTATTTTTTAAAAACTTTTCCAACCCAAATAATATCTTTACATTGCTGTTTTAATAAATCGGCATCCGATGGAGGAATCACAAGCACCATCCCGATACCCATATTAAAAACTCTTCTCATTTCGCTATCGGAAACGGATCCCAATTTCTGTAGCCATAAAAACTCCTTTGGAACATCCCATTGATTGAGCTCGATATCCAATCCCCCAGGAATAATCCGCATTGTGTTTTCGTATAATCCTCCCCCGGTAATATGGGAGAGACCCTTTATATTGATTAGTTCTTTTAATTTCTGAATAATGGATACATAAATAGTAGTGGGCTTTAATAGAATATCTTTCAATGAGCATTTGAGTTCATCAATATATTCATTGACTGCCATCTGATGTTTATTAAATAAAATATGTCGTATTAAAGAATAACCATTACTATGAAAACCACTCGAAGGCAGACCATATAACAAATCTCCCTCTTGAATAGTGGATCCATCAATAATCTTATCTCTTTCTACAACTCCCACTCCAAATCCAGCCAGATCATAATCACTTTGACTATACATGCCTGGCATCTCAGCAGTCTCACCCCCAATCAATGCCATCTTAGCCTGTTCACAACCAGTGCAAATCCCCTTTACAATTTCTGTGATCTTTTGGGGTTCTAATTTTCCCGTCGCAATATAATCTAAAAAAAAGAGTGGTTCAGCTCCTGATGTCAATAAATCATTCACAACCATGGCTACCAAATCAATCCCCACTGTATCATGAATCCCCAGTTCTATAGCCACTTTCAATTTCGTACCAACACCATCGGTTCCACTCACCAATACAGGATTCTTATACCGACCCATATCCAGTTGAAATAACCCACTAAATCCACCGAGTCCAGTCAACACTTCTTTCCGAAAGGTCTTCTGAACAAAGGGTTTTATTTTATCTACAGCATTATTTCCTGCATCAATATCCACTCCACTGATTTTATAACTTGATTCTTCCATCAGAAAACCTTTTATTCTATATCTATTAATTCAATTCTTTTTATAATATCAATATTATTTCAATAATTTAAGTATCAATGTAATCGCTATAACTATAAATCCAATTCCCGCAAGAAACCATCGTGTTTGAATTATCATCTCCTTACGTAAATCATCCCTAAACTCACTCATCTCTTTGAGTAAGCCATCATTTAATCTGCTCATCTCTTTATAAAACAAGGTTTTTAAGTCATTTAACTCACCAGATAAATATTCTTTCGTAACCAATTTATCCAAAACCGCCTCCTCTCTTGATAAAAATATATTAGCTAAATCCTTGACTTAAAAATCTACTCCCGAGATGATCTTAATCTACTATGGAATATAATGAATCTACCTTCATCAGGCAATTTTATCTCGATCTCCAGTTGATTAAGTTATGGATAAAAAAACTTTCAACCTCCAAAAGACATCCTAATCAATATTCTCGGTATCTCAATCTCATTTCAAAGAGGGATTCCTAAACTATTTTAATAAAAAAAATCATCCACACTAAAATATTACCCATCAAAATGTCGAAAGATATATAGAAGCAGATCATTATCGAAAGGGACGCCAATGACACAATCAAAAAACATTTATCTGATTTCAATAATAGCCTTACTCCTCATCACAGGACTCTATATTAACTTCATCCTACAAAAAGATTTTCTCACCCAACAGGGATTTGATGGACTCCTTGCTGTTATCTGTATATGTTTCTTTGACGCATCGAAAATCATTAGTGAAATCGTATTTTTCAAAATGAAAGGGCTTGCCAGTAAAATAGCCATAGGTGTTTTCGCTGTGATCCTTATTTTCCTCAGTGTCTACACTACATTTTCGGTAAGAACATGGAAGTCCCAATTAACTTTCTATGAAATGGAGTCCTCCAGAAAAGATCTCAACGCAAAGAATAAGCAAATTGACGATAGAAAATCCCGCTTAGCGACCCAGTTAAAAAGCCTCGAGGAGCAAATCCACACTAAAAGAGAAATGATTCAATCCATAAATTCTGATCGCAGAACAAAAAATAACTGGCTATCTTTTCAATATAACAAAGAAATAGATAAACTCAATGAACAAAAATTATCCCTCCTTAAAAAAATTGATTCCATTGACCAGAAAAAGATCCTCACAACAGATAAACAAATCTCCCTCCACAAAGCAATGTCACAAGCTCTGGGAAATGAAGGACAAAATCTTGAACTCCTTACTAATCTCATGATTGCTCTTGTAACGGATGGGATCATATTATTTTTATGTTTCAGCCTCTCATTCTTAATATCACAAAGGGAACTCTTATTATCAGAAGAACAAAATAGAGAAAACGACCAAACTGAAACAAATAATAATTCTCAACCAAAAAATAATTTCGAGGAAATTCATCACAAACCTATCTCCATCTCATCACCTGTTTATGGGCATCATAACTTCAAGTTTCAAATTAATGACGAAGAAAATATCTTATTTTATGATGAATCCAATTTAAAAGTACAAAAATAATCAAAACGCCCCTTGATCATCCCTGCATTTATCCTAAATTTATTTGTATAGAAAACATATAAATATTGAAAATAATTGTAAAAAAATTGAATATATAATGAATAAAGGATAAAACCATGAATAATATTAACATAGAAGAATATAATGCCGTAAGAAATCATGTGGGAATCATAGATCTCTCAGACCGGGGAAGATTTAAAATAAAAGGAAATGACCAGTTAAAATTCCTCCAAAGTATGATCACCAATAATGTCCTCGCCCTCAAACCCCAGGAGGGGATGTACGCCACAATTTTAAATGCCAAAGGTAAAATCCTCTCGGATATGCATATCTATCGGCTGGATGATCATCTCATCATAGATCTAGAAACAGGATACGACACCGTTGTCCAGGATATCTTGTTAAAACATAAATTTATGGCGGACATTTCCATTGAAAACATGACCCAGAACTATAATTTGTACTCCCTCCACGGCATATCATCTAAGGAATTACTGCAAAAAACATTTAATATCCAATTGCCCTTATTCAAAGAGTATTCCTGTACCCCTATAAAATATAATGATGTGGAAATCCTTATTATCAGCAGAAATCGAACAGGGGAAAAGGGATATGATCTTATTACTTCATCATCTTATGGAAAAGATATTTGGAATCTCCTCTTACAAAATGGAAAAGAATATTCTATCGGTTTATTTAGTAAAGATACTCTTGACATCCTTCGTCTTGAAGCAGGAATTCCTGTGTATGGAATTGATATGGATGATTCAGTAATTTTTAATGAAGCTCAGTTGGATCATGGAGTAAGTTATCAAAAGGGATGTTATGTAGGACAGGAAACTGTAGCCAGAATTAAATGGAGAGGAAATCCAAACTGGTTATTGTCTTCTATGACTATCGATACAGAAAATCCTCCTCAAAAAGATTGTAAAATATTATTAGATAATTCAGAAGTGGGGTATATCACCAGTAGTGCCTACTCTCCTGAATTGAAAAAGACCATAGCCCTTGGTTACCTTAAAAAAGATTTTTCTGAACCAGAAACAGAGCTAACAATAAATCTTTCAGATCAAAACTATCAGGTCAATGTCGTTGGAAAACCATTTTTCCGTAGACCTGATTCATTATAAACCACTCAATAATTCAAAATAGTATGTTATTTATACTTAAATTGATATTGTTAGACCAGATTTTAATTCAAAATCCCATTAATTATAGATAACAATAAAAATTAATTAAAGGATAAATTAAACAAAAAATCCTAAAATGTATAGGGAATAAAACGAATCACCATCGGAATCAAAATTTTTAGTTCCGATTGTTCTCATTTTATAAAAAACATTTTTAGAATGTTGATCGTTGTTGAAACTTAAAATCTGCTTTATCGATTTAAATCTAATAGTAATAATAATGTATTATCTTTCACTCGGGGTTGATATAAAAAATACTTGAACCTTTCAGGAAATATTGTATATCTTTATCCAGTTAATTAATATCCATACAATTTTAAATATTCAAATGGAACTTATCAATTTCAATGTAATAATCAATGAGTTATTTAAAGGAGTATGAGTACAGACAAGGAGATACAATGAAAATTAGTTTATTGATCTTAATTATTTCTTTATTGTTCATATCTTTATCAATGAATAATGCCAATGCAGTAAATTATAAACAAGCTCTCACTGGGGTTTGGAAGCTTCACAAAACATATGATCCCGTAAAAAAAGAGATGTATATCCTAAATACTCATTATGTTTACCAGTTTCACGAAGATGGGACGATGGTTTTAAATGATGTTTCTTATCGTGAGAGAACTTATTGGACATGGTACGTTGAGGGAAATCGCTTGAGAATGTATTCAAAAGCACTTGGAATATATATTTCAGGATATATCTTGCAAATATCCAGGGATAAATTTGTATATCATATTGTGTACCGCAATAAAAAAATGAATTATATATGGCATTTTAAAAAAATGTAATGTCATAGCATATCATCGGTATATTGATATCAATTTATTTATATTTGATCTGATAATATTTAAATAATTTATGGATAGAATCCCTGAATCAGAACTGATGCTCGATATTGATAATGTGAAAGCATATGCTGAAGCAGATTTTGAAGCACCCCATACGATGTTTATTAATTTATTTCAAGAGAAGTTTAAAAATATAAATCTATGTGGGGATGTTTTGGATCTTGGCTGCGGATCGTGTGATATATCCATTCGTTTTGCAGAAAAATATAATCAGTGTATAGTTCATGGGATCGATTCTTCAGAAAATATGTTAAAATATGGTATGCTTGCTATTCAAAGTAAGGGACTCGAAAATAGAATAAACTTATATCACCAATACTTACCCAATGATAATTTACCAATCAAATCATTTTCTGTCATAATATCAAACTCCCTTCTCCATCATCTGCTTAATCCATATACCCTTTGGAAAACACTTAAAAAATATTCAAACAATGAAACCCTTGTATTTATAATGGATCTTCACAGACCTGAAAATAGAATCAACGCTCAAAACATTGTTAACAAATATTGTCAGGGTGAACCAGACATTTTAAAACGTGATTTCTATAATTCTCTATTGGCATCGTACACCCTGGATGAGATTAAAATACAACTTGAAAAGGAAAATCTCAGTCATCTGTCTTTAGAAATTGTTTCAGATAGACATTATATTATATACGGGAGAGTAAAATCACTCTAGATCTATTTTGATAATCCCATCATTCGTCGAAATATCATAAAACAGTGATTGAATCTTAATCTGACTTGGTACACGTATTGTAAAGGTCATCTCAAGAGTATTCTGGAGCATATTTTCAGATAAACCAAAACTGCTAATCTTTATATTATAACCCTTTAATATTGAAAAAATAATTTGCACCAAATCAATATTTCTTTTGGAATGAATATTTAATTTACTAATTGATGATGTTTTAATAACCTTCTTTTCCCAAATATTCACTATAATCAGGGTAAACATCACAAAACCTGTAGCAATGAGTCCAGCTACATAGAGTCCGCTTCCAATAGTAAGTCCAATTCCTGCAGTAGTCCATATTGTAGCTACAGTAGTAACCCCTTTAATAGCGTACTTAAATCGAATGATCGCAGCACCCCCTAAAAACCCTATTCCACTCACAACTTGAGCTGCTAATCGTGCTTGATCACCACCGAATTGATCTCCTAAATACATACTTAAAACCATCATTAAACACGCACCCAGTGATATGATAATGTGAGTCCTTAACCCAGCAGGCTGATTATGTCTACCTCTTTCCATTCCAATGATTCCACCACAAATTAATGCTAACAATAATTTCACAGTGATTACAAGGGGATTGAAAGTTTCTAAGTTCTCGAATAATAAGTTACTTATATAATCATATTTCACAATCTTCTCTTTATATAAATTCTTTCATATAAACTATCGTAATTTTAATATACTAAATAAATGAGAACATATTTACAAAAAAAATAGGATTAAAATAAAAGATTTTTCAACAATAAATAATTTCATCGGTAAAGTTATGCGACAGGTCTTCCGTAAAGAAATAATAACTTGAATTGGTTAACAAAATCCTCGGGCAACGCTACGATTGAATAAATAGCGATCATTTTAGATCTTACTATCTTTTAACGCTGCAAGAGGAAAATATGTCAGATACAGATAAACAATTAAATGTTCTTATCAATTTATTAAAAGATGAAATACGTATTCTTCAAAAAATAAAATCCCTGGAAGAAGAAAAATTCGCTCTTCTTTCAAATAATCCAACTACTGAAGGATTAAATCAGATAAATGACCAGTTGGAAAAGATCATCCAGGATCATGCTCACTTAGATCAAGATAGAGAAACAATTTTAAAGAAATTATCTAATACGTGGTCTTTGGAGATTATTAATCTTAAATCAATAATCCCATTTTGTCCTTCTGGTACTCAAAATATTTTATCTAAAATCCATAACATCCTTACTCAATTTACTGATGAAATAAAATATCTTAATTCTGTTAATAAAGCTATTCTTTCTGACAGGCTAAAACTCATTCAATATGCTTTCGAATCCATTGGTCAGGACAAAGATTTGGAAATAGATTATAGTAATAGGGACACTAGACACAAATTACAGAAATCACTAGTATTCGATACTGTGATTTAAAAAGGAGTTTATTATATGGTTTCAACTTTTCATGGAATAGAACTAGGTAAACGAGGGCTTATAGCTCATCAGGTCGCACTCAATACAACAGGACATAACCTTGCAAATGTTAGTAATCCTGATTATTCAAGACAGAAAGTATCTTTTGAATCTGCTTTGCCAATTTATCCACCAGGACTAAATCATGGAGGACAAGCAGGGCAGATCGGTAGTGGTGTAAATGTCCAGGAAGTTAGAAGAGTTCGGGATATCTTTCTTGATAATCGAATTATTGAAGAGAAGGGTAATTTAGGTTATTGGAGCCAAAGAACTTTCTTTTTAAAGCAACTTGAAGCCCTCAATAACGAACCAAATCAGCCTAGCTTAAAAAGTCGTTTGGAAAGCTTTATCAAAGATTGGAATCATTTGGGTAATTATCCTACAGAAGGTGGAGCACGTGAAGTTCTAAGAAATTCTGCTATTGGTCTTACACAACACATTCAAAATCTATTTAACCACTATTGGACACTACGAAAAAATGTTGATGATATTATAAAAAGTAAGGTCAACGAAGTAAATACCATGTCAAAACAAATTGCAGACTTAAATCGTGAGATCCAAAGAGTCGAAGCACATGGTGATAATGCTAACGATCTTTTAGATAAACGGGATGCACTTGTTGAAAAATTATCATCCCTTCTTGAAATACGTGTCAGTCGAACGGATAAAGATGAGTTTATTGTATATATTGGTTCAGAAAGACTTATACAGGGTGATAAGTTTGAAAAACTCCGTACTCAAGCTGATCCAAATAACGAAGGGTTTCTAAAAGTTGTTTGGAACAACGATGGTAAAAATCTACTTGCTAAAACAGGCGAAATTGGCGGACTTCTCCACACCCGTGACGTCGATATTAAGAATCAGATTGAACAACTCGATAATTTTGCTATAAATCTTATTGAAACAGTTAATGAAATCCACAGAGATGGTTTTGGGCTTAATTTTAATACTCAGACTAATTTCTTTAAACAGGAATATACAAATAGCAATGTCAATGGTGATTTTGATAGAAATGATGACGGTATTTTTGATGGAACAGCTATATATAAAATAAGCGGAACTCAATCCATAAAAAAAGACGATATACTAGGTGTCAATGGTACTATCAATTTAGGTCCCAGCAAATATAATGGCAAAGATGTACTGATTAACTACTTTAAAACAGATTCTGTAAAGGATGTAGTAGATAGGATCAATAAATCCTCTGCTGATGTTGTCGCATACTTAAATCACAAAGGTCAATTAACTATTAAAGCAACACGATCATCTGATCCAAACTATAAAAACTTCATCATTCGCCATGTAGAAGATAGTGGAGACTTTCTAACAGGGTTTGCTGGTATCTTGAAACAAAGTGGAAAGAGCGGTGCATTTGATTGGAATAGAACAGGTGAGGTTACTAAATTCAAAGGGCTCGAATACTCCTATGCAAGAGCTCCTATGGATCATCCATCTCGTTGGATTAGTCTAGATGAATCAATACTCCGTGAAGCAAATAATATTGCTGCAGCTAAAGGACGAGATAGTGATGGAGATGGTATTGCCGATCGAATGACAGGAGAAAATGATGGTAGTAATGCTCTAAGAATAGTTGCATCCCTCGTTAGCGAAAATGAATATAACGCATTAGATGTAGTGAGCAAGATAGATCACGATCCTATTATGATGGATAAATACTCTAAGAGCTTCAGATCCTTTTTAGATAAGGTTACTGAAGATCTTGGAACCTATACCCGAAATGCAAACCTTGAACTGAAAAAGGAAGATGCCATTGTCAATCACCTCAAAAATACTAAAGAGTCCATCTCAGGCGTCAACATCGATGAGGAAATGGCAGCACTAGTTACGTATCAGCACGGCTACAATGCTTCTGCCAGATTTATTTCTTATATCGATAAAATGATTGAAACGATCATCCAAAGAATGGGAGCATAAATAAAAATTGAAAATAAACTAAATCATAGTTGAAAGGAGTTTTATATGTATCGAGTTACTACAAATTATATGTCAAACAACATCCTAAGAACAATGGGAAATCATAATCGTGAACTAGATAGGCTGCAAAGACAGATCAGTACTCAGGATAAAATACACGCACCTCATGAAGATCCAACTGGAACTGCACTTCTAATGTTATACAGAAGTAAAATGGTCGAGTTCAAGCGATACGAAGGGAATATAGAAGACAGTACTGCACGGCTTAACTTTGTAGACGTCAAATTACAGGAAATTAACGCCTATTTACAATCTATCAGAGAAGAAGCACTAAAAGGGGCTAATGGTGTCCTCACTAAGAGCGATAGAGAGAAAATTGCAATCCAGGTGGAACAGTACCTGAGACAAATTGTACAAGTTGCAAATAGTAAATTCAAAGGTGAATCTATTTTCTCTGGATTCCAAACCAATAAAGAACCCTATAAACTTGAATTCGGCAAAGTATATGGCCATGGAAATCCAGTCATTTCAAAGGTGAGTTATCAGGGTGATGTTGGAATCCATTATAGAGAAATCGATCGTGGTGAATATCTTGGGATAAATCTACCTGGAAACAGGGCATTTTGGGCATCAAACCAAAGAATCACTTCTCAAACAGTTGCTACTGGATATATCGCTATCAGTAAAAATCCCGAACAACCATATCAGGCAATAAAGATTAATGGCGTTGAGATCCGAATAGATGATGGAGACAATCTTAAAACAATCGTTGATAAAATTAATAAAGCAAATATTCCTGTAAAAGCTGAAATCGATAATACTTCAGGACATGACTTCCTTGTATTGCAAACCACCAGACCACATCAACTCTGGCTAGAAGATGATAAAGGATCAACGGTATTGCAAGATCTTGGTATCATAGCTCAAGGTGGATCATATCCTCCTGCAAATTATGCAACCAGCGCAGTTGTTCAGGGTGATAGTTTATTTGATAAAATTATAGAACTAAGAAATTCTCTATATAGTGATGATATCAATGGTATCAATAGATCTATAGGGGGTATTGATCAAGCAATGGATAATCTCAGAAACCATCTGGCTATCGTCGGTGCTCGTCAAAAGAGATTGGATATAGCTCAGGAGAGAACTTCAAAAAATATTGTCTATGCAAATGATATTTACTCTAAAATTCAGGGTACCGATATGCCGAAAGCTATTACAGATCTAAAAAATGTTGAGTTGTCACACCAGGCAGCCCTCTCTGTGGGTTCAAGAATTTTAAGGCCAACTCTTTTAGATTTTCTAAAATAATTTATAATTAAAATATTTGTTAACTTAAAAATTAAAATATCTTGAAATAACTCATCTTTGTGATTATATTATATGGATAGGAGGGCAAAGTGGTCAACCTGCTTGAAATAAACTCGAAACCTTATGGGAAGGTAACTGTTTCAAAAGATCAACTCATCACATTCACTGATGGAATCTTAGGTTTCGAAAATTTAAAAGAATACTATCTCCTCGACAGAGACGAAGGGCCATTTTATTGGTTACAATCTGTTGATGTCACTGAAATAGCATTCATTATCATAAATCCCATGTATTTCAAAGCGGATTACCGCCTCGAATTGTCACAAAAAGATTTTAAAGATATTGATCTCTATTCTGAAAAGGATATTGAAGAAAATACTCTCTTGTTCGTCATAGTAACAATCCCTCCTGATAACCCAAAAAATATGACGGCAAATCTCTTAGGTCCAATTATAATTAACAAATTAAATAAAAAAGGAAAGCAGGCTCTCTCACTAAATAATGAATACAACACTCGGCATAATATATTGGACGAGCTTGAGAAAAGCGGCGGAGGAAGATAAGCCATGCTAGTTCTGGCTAGAAAACCTAATCAATCTATTATGATCGGGGATGAGATAGAAATTCGTGTTGTAGACATCAAAGGGGATCAGGTGAAAATCGGTATCACCGCCCCAAAAAATGTCAGCGTCCACAGAAAAGAAATCTACGAAGAAATCCAAGCTTCCAACATCGAAGCCAGCAAAACGAATGCTGAAACTGACCTCAATAATTTAAGTAAAATTATTGTGAAAAAAAAGAAAAAAGATCAATAATTTTTTACAAATCTATCCTAATTATATTATTTTTACAATTACAGTATAAAATGATATCATTATGTCCATAGAATGACATCAAAATAATACACCTCATCAAAGCTTAATTGCAATTAGTATATTTTATTAGGAGCATAATATAATAAGTCTATCTTTCTCATAAATTAATTTATAGAAGTGTATATAATGCCAAAATACCTTTCCAATAATAATATTTTATAACATCCTATTAATCGAAGGTTATTGCCATGAAAACAATTAAATACGCGATTAACCTCATAATCCTCATCTCTCTGACGTCCATCTCCTCAGCAAATAACAAAACTCCCTTTAATTCCTTTAAAAAACCAAAAATAAGAGCCCTTTTAATAGCAAATCAAGACTACAAAACCCCTATTTATAATCTAAAATACCCAATAAACGATATGTTGTTATACAAATCCCTATTCTCAAAAATCTTAAATACCCATCAAATCACCATTAAAAAAAATCTCACCTCAAATAATTTCAAAGACGTGTTGAAAACATTCATAAAATCCGTTAAACAAGATGAACTGATATTCATCATCTACAGCGGCCATGGAAATATAGACGGTGCCCCATGGATGGTAGATGAGAAAACCATCAATAAAAAAGAACTTCAGGATATCATGAATAGCTTTAATAATGACACCATATTTATTATGGATTCTTGTTATTCATCTGCAGGAGACAGTCAGAATGAGGATGATAATGATCTAAGTACTTTAAGAGAAAGGAGCGCCAGGAAAGTTATAACGAATACCAAACAATTAAGCGGAAATGATTTGTCAGACAAAGAAATTAATGAAAAAATCAGTTACCGTAAAAACATATTAAGAATATATAGCTCTCTTGCCCATCAGAAATCAAAAGAAGGTGATTTTTTAAACATACCTGCTTATAAAGAAGTTTTTTCCAACACCAAAAGCTTTTTAAATCAAATCGGATACTCCAAAAGAGGAAATGGAATCTTTACCCTTACCTTCGCATCATTCTTTGCAGATCTCTTTACCCAAAAATCCTTACGGGGTGAACGTTTTGATTTCTATGACCTTTACTCCGCCCTTATCTACAAAACAACCCAGATCATGGTGAAGGTGAATGAACATCAGATTCCCACTATTCGCCCATCCTCCTTAAGAAAGCCAATGTTCAATTATACTAAAAATAATTATATCTTATATAAGTCATTGGAAGAAGATAAAATTGCAAAGGCAAGGTGGGAAGGAAAGATGGAAGGGAAATACGAAACGGCTCTAGGATTCTATAATGATAAGGATTATATCACTTCAGCAAAGCTATTTCAAAAAATAATCCATTATAAGTATTCTCGTATCATGCTCTCCAACAGCTATGAGAAACTAGGGGAAATTGAAGGAAAAAAACAGAATTATAACAAAGCCATGGAATATTACAAATTAGCACTAAAAAATAATCCCCAATCCTTGAGTATAATAAACCGCCTGGGTCTATTTTATCTAAAACTATATCAATTCAAAGAATCTCTTTTCTACTACAATCAATTATTGAGAATATCCCAAAAAATTAAACATCAAAAATGGACCGGTATTGCATACAATGGAATAGGTGTAGTATATCTTTTAAAAGAAGATTTCAAAGAATCATTAAATTACTATATAAAAGCATATAACATTTTTGAAAAAATCCTTGGTAAAAATCATCCCTATTCTGCTACAATCAATATGAACATTGGACAAATATATTATAAAAAAGGCCAATATAACATAGCACTCAATCATTACATGAACTCCTTAAAGATCTTTGAAAATATCCTCGGGAAAAATCATTATAGAACAGCAATCAATTATTCACATATTGGACTGGTATATTACAAGAAAAAACAATATAACACAGCTTTGGATTATTATACCAGGACTAAGAATATTTATGAAAAAATCCTTGGTAAAAATCATACACGCACCGCGCATATATACAATATAATCGGATTAGTATATTTTGATAGACAAAATTATAACACATCATTAAATTACTATGAAAAATCAATTAAAATCTATGAAAAAATCCTTGGTAAAAATCATCCAAGCACCGCGACAATGTATCTTAATATTGGACTGGTTTATCATAAAAAAGGCAAATATAATATCGCCTTAAATTATTTTCTAAACTCCAAAAAGACCCTGGAAAATATTCTGGGTAAAAATCATTATAAAACAATAGCATGCTATAGATATATAGCACACATCTATTATAAAAATGGTCAAACTCAATATAATAAAAAACAATACAACACTGCTTTGAAATATTATTTAAACGCTAAAAAAATCTATGAAAAAATCCTTGGCAAAAATCATCCACACAAAGCAAATATCTATAATGAAATCGGCGTAATATATTTCCGCAAAACACAATATGACAAAACATTAGAATACTTCAATAAATCTTTGAAAATCTATAAAAAGGTCTATGGAGAAAAAAATCCATATACAGCAACTCGTATTCACGCAATTGGAGTGGTTTATTTTAAGAAAAAACAATTTTCAATATCCCTCAAATTTCTAATCAAGGCAATGGAAATATATCTTTACACATACAAAAAACCCCATTTAAATACTGCACAAATCTATTACGACATCGCCCATTGTTATTACCACTTAAAAAAATTCCAGATCTCCATCGATCATCTATTAAAAGCAATTGAAATTCAGGAAAAATTACTCGGTAAATCCCACCCACATACGAAATCCAGTTATCACCTCATCTCAAATGCCTATCTAAAACTTGGCAATAAAAATAAATCCGAAGAATACAAGAAAATAGCGAAATCAAATAAAAAATAATTCAATAAAAAAAATCAAGAAAAATTATAATGATCATGAAAAAAATATTTTATATGTTATCTTATTATAAGAGATAAGAAAATTCTTCAACCAAAATTCATAACCATTGACTATTTTATTAGTTATTATTATTTTATAAAGATTACTGAAAAATGGATCATACTAGGCAAGATGATAGAATTCGACAAGTTGGTAGAAATTATCAAAACTCTCAGAGGACCAAACGGTTGTCAATGGGATAAGGAGCAGGATTTCGATACCATAAAAACATATTTACTGGAAGAAACTTATGAAGTTATTGATTCGATTATCCATAAAAACTTCAAGGAGTTAAAAGAGGAACTCGGCGATGTTATGTGCCAGGTTGTTTTCTTAAGTGAACTGGCATCTGAAGATAATGTCTTTTCCATAAATCAGGTACTCGATGGGATTAATAATAAATTAATTACAAGACATCCCCATGTATTTGGAGATCTCAAAACCACAGATACCAAAACAATTCTAAAAAATTGGGAAGCCCTTAAAAAGCAGGAAAAAAAGGATCGAAAATCCGTATTAGATGGCATCCCCAAAATTCTCCCAGCCCTTGCAAAGGCTGTTAAAGTCCAGGAAAAGGTATCCCGCGTCGGATTTGATTGGGATGACGCTCAATCCTCTTTTGAAAAGGTGCTTGAAGAAATAAATGAACTCAAAGAGGTTCTCCATAAAAATAAACAAGATGTAGAAGAGGAATTAGGTGATCTGTTATTTTCCCTCGTCAATGTCTCAAGATTAATGAAGATAGATCCCGAATTTGCATTACAAAAGTCCATTGATAAGTTCACAACTCGTTTCCAAAAGATGGAACAAATGATATCAAGTCAGGGAGAGTCCATTGATCATTGCAGTCTTGAAAAGCTCAACTCCTATTGGGAGCTTGTAAAGACTCAGGAAGCAAATATAATTTAAGAAAAAAAACAATAAATATAAATCTCTAAATGGAGTAATTATGACTAACATTAAAAATACATTCGATAAAGCCCAGGTCGGCATTAAAAACGTCTTACGATATTTACAAAAAAAATCAGCTATTATCAATTTAAATCTCGTCGCCACAAATCTATGTAACCAGCATTGCCCTATGTGCAATACCACCCTGATGAGGGACCAGAAAAACGTATTCTCCGTAGAAATCTTTAAAGATTACATGGATAAATTAAAATCATACCCCTTTGCATCTTGTACCATTTCCGGCGGGGAGCCAACCCTCATCAAAGAATTGCCCGAAATCCTCGAAATCGCACCTAATTATTTTCCCTTTGGTATCTTATTAATCTCAAATCTCTATGGAAATACAAAACACGTCATGCGATGTATGGAATCTGCTCTCAAAAACAACGTGAACTTATCCATATCCTTCGATGGTTTTGACGATGTTGCCGATAAATTACGAGGAGCCAGTAACGTTACCCAAACCATGCTAAAACACATGCACATGATAAAAGATTTACACGCCCAGTTAAATTCAAAATCTACAATCACCCTCCACACCGTCATGGCGGATCTCAATATCGCACAGGTCCCCAAAATGTTTGAATTATCCAAAGAATTCGGTTGGAAGCACTCCATAGCCCCAGTCAATACGTTCTATTATCAAGACGGAGATTCATTCGTCTCAAAACTATCCTATACCCAGCAATTAATGGATGTCTGTGAACTTGCTCTCAAAGAAGATCACGTCGATATGATGGAATCCTATGTCAAAGGGATCGCCCTCTATACCCTTGGAAAAAGTCCTAAATTATGCCCTTACTTAACAGATCATTTCAGAAGTTATAAAATCTTTTTAGAACCCGATGGGAGTATATCTTTGTGTGATCGTATGGCGATTGGTAATCTCAACGAAATGACTTTGGATGATATGGTTAAGACAGAGGAATACGATAAAAGTCTTCATGGATTTGAAGATTGCGAGGGATGTTGGATGGGATGTTTTGTTGAGCCTCACTTGAGAATGAGTAGAAAAACTGGAAAGCAGATTGTAAGCGATTATGCATATAATATTAGTCACGTAGCTCCTATTCAAATGCCCCCTATTCTAACAAAGGAGGATATGCTACCTACAATGGACGGTTTTTCAAATAACCCTCAAAAAGAGCCAGTGTACCAGATTATCGATAAAGAATAGATGATTTCCAATTCTCCTGTAAGTCTTATAAACAATAATTTATTCAGGAAGTTTTATATCTAATAACATCTCAAGAAATGACTTAAATGCCTGTGTTACATCCAAAGGAATCACATACTCGGAGTTAATTAGATAAACATTTAAAAAAATAGCAAAAGAAGGTCTTGAAATTGTCAGAAAATTAGATAATCTCATTACTAAGCTACGTAGAAACAAGAAAAATACGGATGGTGTTCAATGAAACAACGCCTCTACAATTCGAATCCACCATTAAATTAATAATTTCCCTTGACATCTCCTCAATCCTCCAATATATTTCGATAGACATTAAAACGAAATTAGATATTGTAAATTATGAAACTACGCATCCAGCAACTGGAATCCATCATCAAAAGCACAACCGATGAATATCAAAACATCGATGCAACCAACGAACTGGCATTACTCTTATTTATTTCAAATCCCAAACACGCTAAAGAGATGTTAGAAAATGTACATCGTAAATCACAAAATCTCCACTATGACAAAGGTATAGCTTACAGTTCAGTAGGACTTGGATATTTAAATATGGTCTCAGGTCAATATGACAAAGCCTTTGAAAATGTTTTTAAGTCCAAAGAAATCTTTAGCAAATTAGATGACAAAGTAGGGGAGTCCTTTGCTTGTGCCTTAGAGGGAATTGTCTATAGAAATCTCGGGAACTTTGATCAGGCACTCGAAGTCTTATCCAAAAACTATAAAATGCTGACCACCTTTAAAGATGAGAGTTATATCTATAGCTTTGCATTAACCAATACGATGGGACAGTTTGGAGCCATTCAAGGGGAACTGGGAGACTATAAAACCGCATTGGAATATTGTGAAAGTGCACTGAAACATACCCTCAAAGCTGACGATTACTCCCGTGCAGCCTATATAGCCAATTTCACCTGCGAAATTTATCTCAAAATGAATCTACACGACAAGGCAATGGATTTTGCAGAAAAGACCCTCAATTTTGCAAATCACGAGGAAGGAAGCCAGACCCGATCCCTTGCTTATCATAAAATGGGTCTCTGTCAGGAACAATTAGGCAATCACCCAAAAGCTCTTGAATACTTCGAAACCTCCATGAAATTAAGAGAAGAAATCCAATATAAGAATGCTATCATCACCAATCTCCTCGACATCGCCCGTATCCACATGAAGGATCAGAATCTTGACCTCGCTGAAATTTATATCCAAAAAGGATTACAACAAGCAATTGAACTCAAAGTCAAACCCAAGATGTACCAGGCTTACGAACTCCTCTCTCAACTCCATGAAAAAAGGGGTAATCACCAGAAATCATTAGAAAACTATAAATTATATATCCAGATCAAAGAAGAAACCCTCAGTGAGAAATCCAAATCCGTCATGAAAAACATCCAAATCGCCCACCAGATCGAAACATCCCAGAAGGAAGCCGAAATCCACCGCCTCAAAAATGTCGAACTTGTAAGCCTTAACGAACAAATCACCCTCGAAAAACATCGATCAGAAAAACTTCTACTAAACATACTCCCCCAATCCATAGCTGAGAGATTGAAAGATAACCCCACCACCATCGCAGATTCCTTCAAAGAAGCCACAGTCCTGTTCTCCGATCTTGTAAACTTCACTCAGTTATCTGAAAAGATGTCTGCACAAGACCTCGTCACTCTATTAAACGAAATCTTCACCGCATTTGATGAAATGACAGAGCAATATCACCTTGAGAAGATCAAAACCATTGGGGATGCCTATATGGTGGTCTCCGGTATTCCACAAGAAAACAGTGATCACGCCAAAATGATAGCCCAATTAGCACTCCAGATGCACAAGTATATCAGGGATTTTAATTCAAAACGGAATCAGTCTATCAATATCCGAACAGGGATCCACTCAGGACCTGTCGTAGCAGGAATCATTGGTAAAAAGAAGTTTATCTACGATCTCTGGGGAGATACCGTCAACATTGCTTCAAGAATGGAATCTCACAGCATCCCGGGACATATCCAGGTCACAGAAAGCACTTACAAATTATTACAAAACGACTTCCACTTCGAAGAACGCGGTGACATCGAAATCAAGGGCAAGGGCAAACTTAAAACCTATTTCCTGACAAGTAAATAATACAACACTTCTTTCTATAAACAAAAATTTATCCAATCATTCTATTATTAATAAGATTCTTCATTTAAACCTGTTTTATGTGATTCTAAACTAAAGGCAATGAACCTAAGAACCATCGGAACTAAAAATTCTGATTCCGATACTGTTTCGTTACAGAAGTATTGGGGTACCAGGCTTATTGATGATTATAGAGAAGATTATGAAAATTGTGTAATCTCTTCATGAAATAATTCTTGGTTGTTTAGTATCAACGAACTATATTTATTGAGGAAATGATGATTATTTTGGGGTTTGGGGATGATGAGAAATCAATTTGTCATGATATTAGGCTACATCTTAGGGTTCAGTTTGGCATGTGCGGGATCCGATGGAGATAAATCAGCTCAGAGGGGAAGATCAGGAGATCGGATATCCACGCGACTCAGAAGTGGCTGAGGGGTCTTAGAAAATATTATTCCCTTGAGGAGTTGGGGGCATTAAAGAAACTGGAATTGTGTGAAGATAATATAGTCGATGAGGATTTGATCCATTTAATTAATCTAAAAAGCCTTGTGGAACTTAATTTATCGGGTGTAAGTTATAGAAAATCCCCAATCACTGATGTGAGTATAGAATATTTAAAACATCTTAAATCCCTAGAAAAACTTAATATAGGGGAAACCCAAATTACGGATATTGGCATAGACATAGTTTGTAAGTTTAAGACATTAAAATCACTTAAATTATATGGAATTAAGTTAACAGAAAGTAGTTTAATTCAACTAAAAAGTCTTAGGGAACTGGTTTATTTAAATATAAGTCGTACCCAACTGACGGATGAGAAGTTAATTGATCTAAAAAGATTTAAACAACTGAAAGGATTAGATATAAGTTCCAATCGAATAACCAATAAAGGGCTCCGTCATCTAAGGGATCTTAAGAATTTAAGGGAACTTCGATTATTCAGTACTCATATTACCGATCGTGGTATGGAGCATTTGAAGGGGTTTGTTCAGTTGAGGAAATTAGGTATTGGAAAAAATTCCATTAACGGAGAAGGTCTCCAATATTTAAATTCCCTTTACGAATTAACCCGTCTTGATCTTGATGTGAGTAGAATTATCAATCGGGGTTTAAAGTATCTTCTTGGATTTAAGAAATTATCCTATCTTGGATTACGATATACAGGCATATCTAAACAGGGATTATTTTACTTAGGTCATCTTAATCAATTAAAAGAACTAACCAAGCTATCACTACTCGATACAAATATGGGTGACTTAGGACTACCTTATTTTATGTCTCTGAATCATTTAACTGAACTAAATTTATCATCTACTAAAATAACTGATCGAGGTATAAAACATTTGATAGCCCTTCAGAAATTAAAATTTCTTGACATTGGTAACACTCAATTAACCCAAAAAGGGTTTCAGGATTTGCAGAAAGCTCTTCCCAATTGTAATATTATTTCCCGATGGAAACGGCGTTGATTTCTGCTCTCAGTCTGTATGAATATGATAAATGATGGGATAAATGTTTTTCTATCCTTCTGAATTAAGAATGATATTTGATATCTAATTATTAGAAACTGGATTTGGCATAATACTTATTATAATTTGTTGTTTAATTTAGGTTCGTAATTATCTTTTGAGTGATTTCCCCGTTTCATCCTGGCTGAATAGAATGTGTTTAATAATCCTGATCAAAGTATTATATTTATTCCGATGCAATGGAAAATACGATAACATTATCTATTAAGGATATAAACTCGTACTTCTAATGTAATTAACTAATGAGAAAATAAATTAACATCATGCCCGTTTTCAAAGATTATACTCCAGATGAATATTCTATCCTTGAAATGATAAGAAATCGTTTTCAGAGCGTGTTTGAAACTTATGGATATCAGAATATTTCTTTGCCTATCATAGAATCCAGTGATCTTTTTCTCCAGAAGCTCGGTGATCGCTTCAAATCACAGATATATACTTTTAAGGATCATCAGGGGATGGAACTTGCCTTGCGACCCGAGATTACCAGTTCTGTGATCCGATATTATTTGTCTCAATCAGAAAATAACTTAATGTCATCAAAATATTCCTATAGTGGAAAGGTCTTCAGGAATCTTCAAGATAGAAATGATTATCACGAGTTCACCCATATCGGTACAGAATGGATCGGAATAGAGAGTATTTTGAGTGATGCTGAGAGTATAAGGATGGCTTGCAGGTGTCTTGAAGAGATTGGAATATCTGATTATAGGCTCACCCTTGGGAATCTGGGAATTATCACTCATCTTGTGAATCATCTGGATGTGGATCTGGCTTTCAAGAATTTCTTTTTAGAGAACTTGAGGAGAAAAGATAAAGATCCTGATTTCTTTATCAAGACAATGAATGATATATTAAATTATTCTGCTATTAAGGATGAATACAAAGATATATTCAATATACTCAAAAAACTATCAGTAGAAGAGGAGAAAACTCTGTTGACCAAGCTCCTTCATATGATCCATCCGCACTTTTCTGAAGACCTTGATGAAGCTGAGGATGTTGTAGAAGGGATCTTAACCAAGATCAAGCGTCAAAACCAATATGAGTCTATTCAGAAGATAATCGATTTTTCATTCAAGCTCCAGAATATTTGTGAAGCACCAAGCCAAGCCATATCAAAGGCTAAATCTCTTTTAAAGGATTATCATATTAAAGATTCCCACATAAATAATCTTGAGTTGATTTGTGAATCATTAATTTCTATGGGTATTCAGGAAAAAAATATTATCATTGATTTCAGTCTTGGACGTAATCTCCAGTACTACACAGGCACTGTGTTTGAAATTGATATTCCATCTTCCTCTAAAACATTTTGCGGTGGTGGTCGATACGATGATCTCATTAAGAAAGTAGACAATGAGCAATCTATATCAGCCTTTGGATTTGCATTTCATCTGGATAAATTATTGGAAATCTGTCTGAATAAGAGTAATTGTAATATACCTATAAAATCGATCGATATCTATTGCTTTATAGAAGGGGATGTTATTCCATCTGCACTTTTAATATTATTTGAAAATCTCCGTCGGAACAAGAAGATCGTATATACAGAATTCTCTCAGCATTTATTCAGTGAGATGAAAGATCATATCATCAATAGGAAACCTAATGTAGTAGTAATATACAACAAGAATATGAAGGAAAATCAACTGTTGATCTTTTATCCCGGTGATGGTTCCCTGGAAAATATATCTATTGAGGATTTTAAAGATAAATGGATATTATAACAACAAAGCATTACGTCCATGATATTGGTATTAATTATGGAATATTATGAATAAAATAGTCTTAACACTTCCCAGCAAAGGATCATTAGGTCAGGCATCCATGGATTTTCTTGGTGAATGTGGTTTCCCTGTGTCACGTGCAAGTGATCGTCAATATACAGGGGCTATTAAGGCTTTAGGTATTGATATTCTCTTTCAACGAGCGGAAGATATCCCCCAGAAAATTCGGGAAGGCACAGCTCATATAGGGATAACAGGTTTGGATATTGTTGAGGAGCAGAAGATACCTTACGATCCTGTACGAGTTATTATTCATGGATTAAGCTATGGAAAAGCAAATCTGGTTTTAGCTGTTCCTGAAAGCTGGATCCATATAAGTTCTATATATGATCTTGCAGATCTCTCTGCAAAATGGAGTCTGGATAAGCAATCAAGGAATATTCGTATAGCCACAAAGTTCAAGAAGCTTACGGAAAAGTTCCTCCAGGATCATAATATCTATAATTATAAGCTGATTGATGTTTCAGGAGTTCTTGAGATTACACCCCAGCTCAAGATTGCGGATATTATTATCGATCTTACTAGCACAGGGACTACACTACGGGAAAATCATTTGAAAATTGTGGATAATGGGACAATCCTTAAATCGGAAGCCTGTCTTATTGGAAATATTGATATTATCAAGGGTATGGATAATGATCACCAATTAATTCTCGAACAGTTCATTGATACAATAAACAGTCGTCTTCGAGCCAGAGAATACATCAGGGTTATGACAAATATTGAGTGTATAAATCCCGAGAAAATAGAACATGAAATCCACGATGCCCTCTTAAAAGATGATATTATAATCAATACCTTTACCCTGTCTCAATCTTTATCTCTCTCCAATAAGAATAAATCTATTGTGAACATCAATTTGGTGATCCAGAAGAAAGATTTATACCGTGTGATAAGAATTCTTCGTCGTTATTCTGCGCTGGAAATAGCGTCAACAAAAATTGATTATCTTTTTTTGGGCGAATCAACATATTTAAAATAGAATGACATTTTGAACTTCTGATTGATAAATCATTTTTATTTTATCAGGAGAATTATACCATACGTATTTAATTCAAATCATTTTAATATTTTCTTTCTCTGCATCCTGTTAATACTCTGTAAAATAAGTAGACTATAGTTTCAGCATGATTCTCAAAACCTTCATAATATTGTGTCAAACGAAGATAATCTATAATTTTTGACTTTTCCTCATTAGAAAAGTTATAATTAATGTTTAATTCATACACATCATTTTTTTTTGTATAATATTTTTTTAAAATATCACGGTAGAGAGGATTAGTAAAATCATACCTTGAAACAGGATTAAAGCTCATATATTTCCTCAAATGAATAATTTTTTTATAGTCATATTTTACTATTACCATATGCATCGTATTTAATTTGTAGAAACAATATTGTTTATAATGTTATTTTTTCTTAATTGAATCCTGCTAGATTTCGGTTTACAATTATCATATACTTTTTTAAATATTCGCTCTATTTTCATAACAACCGTTTCTACAAAATCTATAGTGTATAATTGTCTTTTAATATAATAATATTTACCTTTATCAATTCCTTCTATTCAAAGTATCCCATCCCTAGTCGGACTATTCTCTCTGGTGCTATAAATAGATTTTTCTTTCCAAAAAATGTGAATCTCTTTTAGAAAGTATTTTACTAATCTTTTAGATAGAAAATGTGTTTTAGAAACTATTTTAAAATCATTCTTGTTAATGTATTTTACAGTCTTTATAGTAATAGTGGAAATGTTTTTCTTATCAATATCAATTCGCATTAAATATTCTCCCCAAACTCCATCTACAATCAAACGATAGGATATTTTATCACCCTAATAATAAACGTAGCTTAATTCATTATAATATTTTAGATATTTATTTATAAAATAAGCTTCATTCCTGTATTTTTTTAACCCATCTTCGTTATCTGACTGTATATTTTGAGAATTACATCCTAAGGATATAAGTATTATGAATAAAATTAGCTTGAACAATTGTCTATCCTTCCTGTTTAAAGTAAGTTATCAATATCTAAGATCTCTTGATAACTTATCAATGTATCTCACCATTTTACGTATTTTTCTATTATTGCCATTATAATCTTCAACATAATGGTATCTTCCCCAATAAAAACCTTCAAGTATAACAACATACCCATCTCTACTGTAATAATTTGGAGTATAATGTGGATCTTTATGGGGGGTGTGCCAAAAATTTAATTTATTAAATACTACCGGAATTGCCTTGCATTGTCTAAAGGTTAATGATTGTTTATTTGTTTGATTTAATACATAATTATCACCTTCCTTCTTTGTATTCTTGAAATGCATAATTCCTGAATTGTTTTCAAAAATATCAAAACGAACCATATAATTTCTGATGGGGAAGCTGGATATATAAAACAATCTATAGGAAATTTGATCATTTCTATAATAGTCATAACTGGGTTCTTTATATAATTTTAATAAGGACTTCAAGCCTTTGTATGTAACATTTCTATATTTTATCTTATATTTCTGGGATTCATCATTTCTCTGTTGAGCAGGTGTTGAGCATTGTAAGAAGAAGATGTTTATTATAAGGATAAGAATAAAAAATTGACAGATTATGTTATTCATAGATATATTCCTTTTCATTAATTGTCCTTCCAAAGAAAACATCATAAACCTTTATATCCGTCTTAAAATATTTTTTAATCCTTTCCTGAAGGGCTTTTCTAGATCTATTTCACTTTTATCCTAGTGTAGAGGGAATCTGATTTGCGTGTTGCCTCTGGTTTGAACCCTACACAATTATTTAAAGTTGTAATATTTATTTGCTTAGTCCTGTTGTGATAATATAAGTTATAAATATTATCGGGTTTATGAAAAGTCAAGTATAAAATAATTTTTTTTGAATTTATTTTTATATGTACCAATATGGTACATGTCCTATTTCAGGACAATTCCCGCTAAACATTGTTTCAACCAGGGATTTTTAATAGCCATATACATATTTTAATAAGACATCACAAATAATCTTTCCATAGGGTGCCGATTGCCCATCTGAGATTCATAACGGAGAGCTGTATTTTTAATATCGCCTGCTGGTGCTCGATCTTATAACGGATATCTTTCTCCTTTGCCTCGATAACATCCTCTAATCCCTTGCGTCCTATTTTATATTCTGACTCAGCTTTCCTGACCAATCCCTTACCAATTTGCAGGTTGATACGGGATAATTTTAAATTATCCAAGGCTTCAATAAGATCATTATATGCCTTGGTAATTTCCTGTCTGATACTTAATCGAAGGTCTCTCAACTCATCCTCTAAACCACGGATATTGGCTTCAGCCCTCAATCGATTCGCTCGTGTGGAAGTGCCACCAAATAGGGTGAGCTTCACAGATTCCTCATCCTGAGGAGTATCCACCCGATAATCCTTATATCCTCCGCCCTTGGTAGATAATGTCAGATCATCCAGCAGTGCCATGGATATAATTACAAATAAAGACCAGTCCAATCGATCTTTCAGGCTGTAATTATCAATACTGGTGAGTAGGAGGCTACTTTGGAGGGTAACTTTGGGGTAAAATATACTTTTCTCTATTTCCAGAATTGATTTGTTTGTCAGTAGCTGATACTGTTTCTCACGTATTTCATTGCGGTGACTTAATCCTATCTGGACTAATTTCTCAATATCCTTTGTAGGGGGTAGATTAACGACTCCCTTCCTTAATATATAATTCCCCTTGAGATTCATCTTATCCAATAATTTTTTTCTCTCCTCATGAAAGTCATGGATGGCACTCTTTAAACTATACTTATTTTGTAACATAAGTCCCCTAGTGAGGAGAACATCTAATGGAAGGGCTTTCTGGTGTTTTAATTTCTTTTTCATCAGTTCAAAAGATTCTTTTGCCTTAGTATACTCTCCTTTCCTAACTTTGGCAAGGGCTTTGTAATTTAAAATGGAATAATACATCGTGATAATCTCCTTGCAAAGATCATTCAATCGCTTCTGTATCTTGATGTGATTCAATAGAATTTCATATTTACTTCTCTTTTTTTTATAAATAAGTGCACGATCGTATATAGGTATTTCAAGGCTATTGTCGAAAGTAAGGATAGTCGCACCACTGGGATTTGTAAATGTGATGGCGTGAGATCTTTTTAATTCTGTAGTTATTTTGGGATAAAAAGCTTTTTGTGCCTCATCAAACTGGGCTTGATATACCCGATGATCATATTTTAGGCGCTTGAGTGGGGGATCGTAAAGAACTGCCAATTTGATCGAAAGTGGAATAGTGATTTCCTGTTTCTCATTAGAAAATCCATGGGTATAGGATAAAATGATAATGAAGAGAATAATTATAGTTAGTCTAAGAGATTCCATCTGCATATTACCTTCATTATTCTATCCTAATCAGGAGGGAATTCATATTTATTGTAGTATTATTGTTTCTAAATATCCTATTGGTATTATTCTTGTGATAAAATAACTATTTTAACCCCAACAGGTTATTTAATTTTTCCTTCGATTGATTCTGCACCACCTTATGAAGTGATCCTCCATGACTGTCCATCGTCACAACACAGGGGAAATCCTCTACCCGAATAATCCAGAAAGCTTCAGGGGTTCCAAAATCTAGTTTCTCAACCCCAATCACTTCTTTAACACTCTGTGCGATTAGTGCTGCAGCCCCACCCACCGCATGGAAATACACTGCCTTGTTTTCAATGCATCCCAACAAGGTATTTTCACCCATACCTCCTTTTCCAATCACCCCACGAAGTCCAAAACATTTCATCACGTCAGCTTGATAGGGCTCTTCCCTGATACTTGTTGTAGGGCCTGCTGCAAGGAACTTATATTTATTCCCTTCTTGTTTAACAACTGGTCCACAGTGGTAGATAACTCCCTCATGAAGATATTTATTCAATCGGTTGAAAAGAGCTTTATCAGCACCCGAAGGATCTTTCTTGACGAATTGTTCTATCATATATTTATGGGCTACATCCCGTGCGGTGATTAATATACCACTTAACAGGACTTTATCCCCGACCTTCAATTTCGTAATCTCATTCAATGGAATAGGTATTTTTAATTTAATCAATTTGATACCCTCCGTCCTTATTTAAAATCATAATCTTACGACGTCCAGCCCAGCACAAATAAGTAATTGTCACGTAATAGGTCGCTGGATGTCTATGATAAGTCCCGATTTTGACACCCAGTAAAGTAGTCTCCCCACCAAATCCCATGGGACCAATCCCCAGTTTATTGGCATCATCAAGGATCTGCTGTTCTAATTGAGCTAATTGTTCGTTGGGATTTTTATCCATGACCTTTCTAAACAATTGTTTCTTGGATAGATAATAGGAACCACCCCGATCCCCACCAATACCAATTCCCAGGATACCCGGAGCACAACCCAGTCCCTGAGCCTTAAATACCCCTTCTAATACACATCGGCGCACACCTTCTAAATCTCTACCTGCTTTCAATGTGCTGTCAGGTAATTTATATTGTATCCCTACATTCTCACTCCCGCCACCCTTCAACATCAGGCGGATCTCAAAATGATCTTTCTCCCACTCATTAAAATAGATGTAAGGGGAGCCATTCCCAATATTATCTCCAGTATTCTCTCCCGTTACGATATCTACAGCATTGGGTCTCAGGAAGTTCTCTTTCGTAGCTTGACGAATAGCATTATGAATATCATTCCTCATTTTAATTGTCGAATATCCTGACGGATAATAAATATCGAGGAATATCATCCCTGTATCCTGACATATTGGGAGTGATTCAGATTTTGCAAGATCTATATTTTCTAATATTGTTCCCAAAACAGAATAGGCGTTACCTGACTGATCTTCTTTCTTTCTCATATCAGTCATAACATCGATGATATCCTGTGGGAGATTAGTGGAAGCTTCTTTAATCAGTTCGAAGATTGGTTTTTGAAAGTCCAACGAGCCCTCCTTATTAAATAATTATTTGTTTGACTAATTTCCAGCCCATCAATCGATCAAGTCATCCAATTCAAGGACAGAACATCTTGATCTAACTTATATACATAAAATAGCAATTTTTTTAAATCAAGACAACGATTTTTATTTTAATTATCCACTATTAATTATTCTGTTCAGTTCGGTATAGCATAGCAAAACGGGGTTAATCCTATTTCTTGGCCAGGTGATGAATCCTCTGGAGAATTAGAATAAATAATTCTATACTTATGATAAATTATAAAGTATATATTAATCAGGCATTTAAAGAAAGCGCAATCGGAATCAAAAATTTTAGTTCCGATGCTTTAGGCTTTGAGTATTATTCTAAAAATTGATATTGGGTATTTTTTATGATTTTTCCCATCATTGAATAATGGTTCTATGATTAATCAAAGATTTATAGATGTATTTTTATTTGTTTAATAAGTTAAGTTACTTGTATCCAATTTCATAAAGCAGACTCAAGAATATTTATGTCCTCTTCATTTATTTGGATATCTTCGAAGTCTAAATCCTGTATCATATGGATTTCCTGGGTGGTACCTGTTAAGGGCGTAATTCCAATCTTAGTGGTAAACTGAAATATCACCTGAGCAGAAGTTTTACCTGTTCTGGAACTAATTTCATTTACTTTAGGGTGTTGAAACATATACGGATTCGCTGTCAGGAGTGAAAATCCCTGATAACTGATGCCATTTTTGATACAATACTGTCTTACATTCTGATCCCATCCGCGATTGGCAAAACATCTGTTTTGAACCCATGTAGGTTTAATCTTAGCATTTTCAAATAATGTTTTAATATGATTTAGCCCTACGTTACTTACTCCCAGAGATTTGACTTTCTTCAGGTCATACAATTCTTCCATAGCTTCCCAAACTTCCCAGTCATTGTCGGTAAAATCATAAGGAGAATAGGGACCATGAATTAAATAAGAATCAAGATATGTGGTTTTTAGATGGATCAAACTGCTTTCGAATGACTGCTTGACCTGAGTATTCAAACTAGATCTTGGGTCATAAGGAAGACGATGATCTTGTCCATTTATATATGTAAACTTGCTTTGTAGGAAGAGTTCGTCTCTTTTTTGATCCAGACTAAACCATTCCTGAATTGCTTCACCGATCTGTGCTTCATGATAGTGTTTTCTTTGATTTGCTGTATCGATAGCCCGATATCCAGATTTTAATGCTTTCGATACAAGATCTTTTGTTCTATCTTCTTTCCAGGCTGTGCCATAAATTATTTTTGGAATCATATTTAATCTCTTTTTTTTTACTTTATTCAAGTTATGTTATTTTTAATCAATTAAAATCACGATAATAAATTAACTGTATATATCTCCTTAGCTATATCCTAAGTTCCACAAAATGTATTTGTAATTTCCTCTTCGGGCAATGGGGGTTCTTTATATATATCAAGCATAGGATTTAGGCTATAGGGTGACTTTAAGACCTCGTTCATTTCCTTAACTACTGATAAATCTCCTCTTATTGCCTGTTGTATCGCTCTTTCAACCTGATGATTTCTTGGAGTGTAAATAGGATTCACTTTATTCATTTCCTGACTAATTGTTTCAGGATTAATATTTCCAGAGGTCAATCTCATTTTCCATGTTGATAAGAAGGACTCAAAATCTCTGGTCTTTTTAAAGAAATGAAAGGAATTATCATCTGTATTTTTATCGATTAGATTGGATAACATTCTGAAACTGAGGGTGAAATCCAATTTTTCTTTCTCTAAATATTCTAACCAAGATAATACAAGGGATTCATCGTTATCATTTATAGAAGTAGAATTTATGCCCAATTTTGCTTTCATTCTTTGAAGCCACTTAGTTTTAAACAATTGAGGTACTTTCAACAGTTCTTCGTTTAACAAGTTAACAGATGTCTTTTCATCACTATGAACCAAAGGGATTAGGCATTCGGCCAGACGGGTGAGATTCCAGTACAGAATATTTCCCTGATTATTATAGGCATATCTTCCATAGTTATCAATATAGCTATAAACCTGATTATTATTAAATATATCCATAAATGCACAGGGGCCATAATCGATTGTTTCTCCGGAAATAGACATATTATCAGTATTCATAACGCCATGTATGAATCCAAGACTCACCCAATGAGCAATTAGGGAGGTTTGCACCTCGATGACCTTTTGTAGAAAAGAAATTGCAGAATTAGATGTTATCTCTGGAAAGTGTCTTTGTATGGAATAATCTAGTAGAATTTTAAGTCCTTCAATATCTTCTCTGGCGGCAAAATATTGAAATGTCCCCACACGGATATGACTGGATGCCAATCTAGTGAATACAGCACCGGGTAGTGGTTCTTCACGAAAGACTAAATCCCCTGTTGATACAGCAGCTAGAGCCCTCGTAGTCGGTACACCGAGATGATACATTGCTTCGCTTACAATGTATTCTCTTATCACAGGGCCTAGAGACGAATATCCATCACCTCTTCTTGAAAAGAATGTCTGTCCTGATCCCTTTAATTGTATGTCAAATCTTTGTTGACTGGAATTAATCACTTCTCCCAGGAGCATAGCACGTCCATCGCCCAGTTGATGAACAAATTGTCCAAACTGATGACCTGCATAAGCCAGAGCAATGGGCTTTGAACCCTCGAGTAATTTTTGTCCAGAAAATATTTGAGCTAAATCCATTTCTGAATAACTATTTATATCCATTCCCAGATCTTGTAAAAGATCCTTATTTAACAATAATAATTGAGGATTAGAAAATTGTTTCGCATTTGTTTCTTTATAAAATCTATCGGGTAATTTATGGTAACTGTTCTCTAATATCATATTTTATCTCTATTTATTTTATGCTTATATTAATATTCGGCTTATTCCTTGTACATTATCGTAATGTCCTGTGAAGATACTGGATAGTTTCTCTGCCCCATCCACTATTCTTGGTCCGGGACGACTGAAATAGCTATTTGCATCTGTAGCCCATATATTATCAGTATTAACTGCTTTTAATTGTTTAAATGATTTATCGATAATAAAACTACTGGCAAATTGGATGTTTTGTTCCAGATTATAACCACAAGCCATGAATAAGATTATGTCTGGATCCTTCTCCTGAATGTCTATAAAAGTACATCGACCTGAGTCCTGTCCCATCTGACCCATTATATCGATACCTCCAGCGACTTCAATCATTTCTGGAACCCAATGTCCACCATAAAAAAAGGGATCTGGCCACTCTAGAGCCAATACTCTTGGTGTAGTATTAGATTTATTTTTGGATAATTGTTCCCATCTATATTTTAATTTGTTAATTAAATCCATAGCAAAATTAATCGTATTCGTCATTTCAGCAACTACAAGAATATCGTCTAAAATACCTTGAAAAGTTTTTCCTGACAATGAAAGGATTTTAGTATTTTTTGAAACGATTTCTGGTAAGGTACATAGGGTTTCATTGATTGTTCCAGCATTAATAGCACAAACATCACATATACCCTGGGTGATAATAAGATCTGGCTTGATTTCACTTAATAACTTGCCATCAATATGATATAGCACCTTATTTTCTTTCACAGCATCTGAAACAGCCTGATCAATTTTATCCGGTGATAAGTTTTGAGGAATAATACTCCCGGTGATTTTAGGTAAATTTATAACTTCGAGAGGATAATCACACTCATGGCTTACAGCAGCTAATGAGGTTTGTAGACCTAGAGCACAAATAATTTCAGTTGCACCTGGAAGGAGTGTAACGATTTTCATATTAATGGCAATCCAATTATAGATTATTTATAAGTAGTTATAATTTTTATAACATATCTATACTGGAACCACAATTGATTGTAAAATTCAACTTATTGTAATCCTGAGCGGGTATGGAGGGACCCTGTTTATTACAATACATATTAAACATTTCCACTACTTGATTTGATAACATATCTGCGGTTAATCCCTGGATTTGGATTCTCTCTAAATTTTTCAATACTTTACCATTTTTGAAGAGAATAATATTGGGTGAACTTGGCTGATAATCAGATAAATATTGATTTCTAATATGCTCGATAGCGGTTTTTTCCTGTCCAGCTAACAGAGTGATTATATTATCAGGTATTTTTGTATTTTGTAATGCTGCACTCACACCTGGTCTGGCACATCCTGCAGAACAACCACAGACTGAATTAATGAATATCAGTACTGTTTCATCAGATTTATTTAAATATTGATCAACTTCATCAATAGTGAATACTTCTTTAAAACCGACGGCAGTTAACTCGTCTCTCATGTATTGAACCTGTTCAGGATTATATGTAGGGTAATCCATAATTTATACTCCTCTATACTTAAAATTATTTTTTATTTAATTTATTGATATAAAAAATATAATCTAAAATCATTTAAACGAAAATGGACATATTTAAAATCTTTTAAATTAGATTTGAGTATATAAAATTATTAAACCTATATTGAAGAGTGTATTTAATTCGAGATATATTTAAGCAGATAAAAATCAGATATCAAGATTTTTAACCTTGTTTGCATGGGTTTCTATAAATATACGACGTGGCTCCACCTTGTCACCCATAAGGAGTGTGAATGTTTCATCAGCTTCCACTACATCATCCAGTGTTACTTTCATCATACTTCTGTTTTCAGGATTCATTGTAGTATCCCATAACTGATCGGGATTCATTTCTCCAAGGCCTTTATATCTTTGGATATATAATTTTTCTTTTTTCTCAAAAGATTTTAAAATTTCTTCTCTCTCCTTATCATCGTATGCATAGTGAACTTGTTTTCCATTTTGAATTTTATACAAAGGTGGCATCGCTATGTAGATATGTCCTTTCTCTACAAGCTCTGGGAGATAACGATAGAAGAATGTCAAGAGGAGTGTTCTAATGTGAGAGCCATCTACATCCGCATCAGCCATGATAATGATCTTGTGATAGCGAAGTTTGGTATAATTAAAATCTTTACCGATGCTTGTTCCAAGGGTAGCAATGACTGGTTGTAATTTTTCATTCTCTAAAACCTTTTCTACCCGTGTTTTTTCGACATTAAGCATTTTTCCCCATAATGGGAGGATGGCCTGAAACTCTCTGCTTCTCCCTTGTTTTGCACTACCCCCTGCAGAATCTCCCTCTACCAAATAGAGTTCACAAAATTCAGGATTCTTTTCACTGCAATCAGCAAGTTTTCCAGGGAGGGAATCACGTTCCAAAAAGCCTTTTCTAACAGCATCCCGTTTTGCCTGAGCTGCTTTTCTTGCTGAGTAGGCTGAAATACATTTTTCAAGGATCTTTTTAGCGGATTGGGGGTTTTCTTCCAAGTAATTACGAAGACCTTCGTTTGTGATAGATTCCACAATTCCCTTCACATCACTGTTACCCAGCTTAGCTTTGGTCTGACCTTCGAATTGAGGGGTTTTTAACTTCAAACTGATGACAGCAGTCAGTCCCTCACGGGTATCATCTCCATCAAGATTGTCCTTTACTTTCTTATCATAGCCATTCTTCTTGATAAAATCGTTGATAGTTTTTGTGAGAGCACTTTTAAATCCTGATAAGTGAGTTCCTCCATCTACAGTATTGATATTATTTACATAGCTGAAGATTGTTTCATTAAAACCGTCATGGTACTCCATTGCAATTTCAACATCAACATCATTTTTATTGTCATGAAAATAGATAGCATTAGGTTGAATCACTGTTTTGTTCTCATTTAAATGCTCAACAAAGGAGATGATCCCACCTTCAAACATAAATTCGTGTACTCTGATTTCTTCATCTCTTTTGTCAGTAATAACAATTTTTATACCCTTATTTAAAAAAGCTAGTTCCCGTAAACGTTTTGACAATATATCAAAGCTGAAATACAGAGTTTCAAAGATTTTATGATCTGGTTTAAAGATTATTTTTGTACCTCTCAAGTCTGTCTTACCCGTCTCTTTGACCGGCTCAGAGAGTTTACCTCTTTCATATCTTTGAAAATAGATATTGCCATCCCGATATACATAAGCTTCACACCATTCTGAGAGAGCATTAACCACCGATACCCCAACCCCATGAAGTCCACCAGATACCTTATACGCATCATTCTCAAACTTTCCTCCTGCTCCTAGTCTTGTCATAACAACTTCAAGGGTTGATGTGTTTGTATCACCATGAATATCCACAGGAATACCTCTCCCATCATCGATAACTTCGATAATATTATCCTGATGGATAGTAACATGTACACTCTTACAATAGCCTGCAAGAGCTTCGTCAATACTATTATCTACCACCTCATAAACCAGGTGATGTAATCCACTGGCTCCTGTGCTACCAATATACATACCAGGACGAGTACGAACATGTTCTAATCCTTCTTTAATTTGAACCTGCTTGGATGTGTATTCCTTATGTTCACTCATGGTTTATTCCTTTGTAACTTTTTGTTATACTTGTTAATAAATTATTTAGCGATGATTTTAAATCATTTTCATCTACATTTGATAAGATATTTTCAATTTCTAAAATCTCATTGTTTGTTAATTGAACATCTTTTATCGGGTCAGCAGATTTGTAATCCTCTGCTGTTCTGTTAACAGGTCCTAATTTGAATCGGAGTTTATGAACTGATTTAGATTTTAATTTTCTATTAATATCCTGAATAATTTTTTGGCTATTCATCGTCAAGTGTTGTGAATAGGCACTCGACTCAACATAAATAAATAACTCATGATTCACAATTTGAAATGCCTTTGTATGATTTTTTAATATGGGATCATCAATTCTGTTATATGTCAGGACAGCATTGGCACTGTTAATCTGATCCGACCAGTTTTGCTTATTAATATATTCATAGACTGAATGATTGATCTTTTCAAGGAAATTATCCAAGGGTTTGTTCATCCCAGTCGTCCTTTTAATATAAATAATATGACAATTAAATATAACAAAATCTTTAAGAAAATTCCATAGTCTGGCAGATTTGTTATAAAATAAATAAATTATAAATTATGTATTCTTCTTGACTTCCGTTAAGACTCTGAGTATTTTTTAAAAAATATTTATTAAAATAATTTTATATGGTAAAAATTGCTATTGTAGAGGATATCAAAAATATCCGGGAAGGATTATCTTATCTGGTCAGTTCATCCAAAGAACTCCATGTTGTGGGGGCTTTTGAGCGAGCAGAAGATCTTTTGGCAAATATTGAAAGCATATCTCCACACATTGTCTTAATGGATATACAGCTTCCAGGAATTGATGGAATCGAGGCTACCAAACAAATCAAAGAATTATATCCTAAAATCGAAATCATGATGCTTACAGTATTTGAAGATGAAGAAAAAATATTTAATTCTATCAAAGCTGGTGCCACAGGTTATGTATTGAAAGATACACCAAAGACTCTTCTTGTACATGAGATTATTGAATTAAGTCATGGTGGATCTCCTATGACTCCGAGGATTGCAAGGAAAGTACTAGCTGAATTTAAGCCAGAAATACAGATTGAAAAAACAGAATATCATTTATCACAGAGAGAGAAGGAGATCTTAAAACTCATAGTATCTGGAGGAACTTATCAGAGCATAGCAGAAGAGATAGATATCAGTCCCCATACGGTGAGAAAGCACATTCAAAATATTTACCAGAAATTACAAGTCACATCCAAGGCTGAGGCAGTAGGGAAAGCAATTCAAGAAAAACTCGTCTAAATAATTGCTGTATATTTAATATTTTATTAATAACTATTTATTTTCTTATAAGAATCGTATGTTAAATATACTCCTCCACCCAGAGAAAGTATTCCAGCAAATGTCAAAGTCCAAGATGGGAAGCTCATTCCAAGATATTTTGGTAATAACTGTTCTGCTAAAAAAAGGGATCCTATAACAAATGTAAATAGACCAGCAGGCTTACTCGACCGTTCAGACATTAAAACAAGTCCAAAAAATACTAATCCCCCACCCACAGCATATTGTAGCCAATTTGAACCTCTTACAACAAGAGATAATATTCCTCCAATTAATAATGCTCCACCAATTAAAAACCGTTTAACTTTCTCTCCACGTGTCATAAAATACCTCTAAATTAATTTAAATGCTTATCTAGTTAGCTCCGAGTATGTAATTCCTTTGGATGTGACACAGGCATTTAAAAGCCTTTCAAA
>DKAT01000023.1 GCA_002450905.1 Spirochaetia bacterium UBA6919 | reverse complement strand
TTTTATAAAAAGCAACTTGGGTTACTATATATTTTGGAAGTATAAAATATTTGAATTATTATTAAAAAATTATTATTTTTAGCACAATGAACATTCTAATGAAATATTTTGAAAAAATGAAAGGTGGTGGAAAAAAAACTCCCTATCCCGACGTATTTGAAACAATCTGGTCCTGGGTGGGATCATTTTTAGGTATTGGGTTATGCGCACTCATAAGTCAATATGTGCTTGATGTAAGTCTTCCTGATCTTACTTTAATTATCGGATCCTTTGGAGCCTCGGCTGTTCTGGTGTATTCGGCGATTGGAAGTCCACTGGCTCAACCCAGAAATCTTGTTGGAGGACATGTTTTATCTGCCTTAGTAGGCGTTACGTGCTTTAAATTATTTGGTCATATTCCCTGGTTTGCTTCAGCCTTAGCTGTTTCAATTGCAATTGTATTCATGATGATAACTCATACTCTTCATCCACCTGGTGGAGCAACGGCATTGATTGCTGTGATAGGAAGTATGAAAATTCATAATTTGGGATATTTGTATGCGCTAATTCCGGTGGGGTTAGGGGCTATTATATTATTAATTGTCGCATTGTTAGTCAATAATTTAGCTAAAAGAAGACGATATCCAATGTTTTGGTATTAGTTATACTAATTTAAGATTAAGATATTTAACAAGTTCTTTAGCTGAGATCTCTCTTCCTAGTCTGAAATATTTATAATTATTTAAATCAAAATCTTTTCCACAATTTGTATCTTTAATATACTTAACTACATGATCTTGGATCTTAATATATCTAATGAAAGTAACAATTAAATTTATTGAATCTTGTACCTGAACAATATATTTTGGAACCCCTTTATCAGGATCTATTGAGGAATCAGAATTTTCATTTAATTCTTCAATATAGTACAATAAATGATAACTTCCTTCTGTAATTGTTTTTTCAATCGTTTGATCATATGTATCATCATTATATTCAGTGCCGAGAAAAAACTTTAATCCACTATATGGTCTTGTTTTGTATCTCTCATGATTAATTATGGATATAATTTTTTGTTCATCTTGGAATATTTCTGAGTAATGATACCGGTAATAATCATTTGACTCTTCAATAAATTGTGATAAGTATTTCATTTTAAAGGTTTTTTCATCTTTTTTTGAGGATATTAATTTTCCAAGACCATAGGGTATTAATATATCATCTTTCTTCAGATAAATAGTGTATAATTTATTTGAATATTCTGGAGAAATGTGACCATCTTCTTGCTTTAAACTTATTGTATTATCAAAAATATCTTCATCCATCTTACTTTTCTTAGTTTGAATCGAAATCTGAAGATTCCCTGGTTCCACTTTATTTTCTTGTTGTGGTTCACTTATATCGGCGAATAAGTCGTCTATTTGATCGTTTGGCATTGGTTCTTGTAGTTTAATTTCTTCAGGAGTTGATTCATTTTTAGAATCAATTTGTAGCTCAGGTTCAGCAAAAATATTCATCAAATCATCTTCATCCAGTTGATTCTTACTTGATAGAATATCATTTTTTATAGAATTGCTATCTGAATTTTGTTTAATTTCAGAAACTTCTTTTTCAGGTTCTATTTCCTGTATAAGAATATTTTGAGATAGAGTCTCCTGGGTATTATTTATTTCAATATCATCAAATTGAGGTTGTGTTTCATGAGGCTCTTCTATTGGTTGTATATTTACGTCCTTCTGTTTTATTTTATTAGCCTCTTGAGCTTTTGCAAGTTCTGGGGGGATATTTGCCAGTAAATCATCAATATTGAAATCTGATGTGTCTACTTGAGGTATTGAGTCAGTAACCTGGGGATTATGATCCCATAAATCATCCAGCATGGCAGCGGTTTCACGTTCTTCTTTTTTTAAAGATAATTCATAATCACCTTCAGCCTTCTGGTCAACGAGAGTAATACCTCCATCTACTTTATCTAAATGAAAATTGTCGATAACGTCTTGAAATCTTAAGGATGGAACATACTCGCCAATATATAAAGATTCATTATCTAAGTCACTTAAATCGATTTCTTGATTATTATCATTAAGAACTTTTATCACAGGGCGATGGGGCATATCATTATATCGAATGACTTCAGCGTCATAGACTTTATTATTGGTATTATTAAAGTTATAAACAGGGATTTGTTCTCCAATTTTATAAATATTTATTGATTTCAGAAACATATCAACTAAATATCCATCAAAACGTTTATTTTGTGGTAACTGGGTTTGTATTTCATAAATACCTTCTTGGTCAGGCATATTGTTTTCACCTGGCGGATATACAGAATTAAGGAGAAGGTGTCTGACAAGATTATCTCTTTGGAATGGGATATGGAGTGGGGTTTGATTATAATATTCAATGAAGAAAGTAATTATAAATACAAGTCTGGTCATTTCAAGTATTTTAGTTTCATATATTTTTTGGTTGTGTACAAAAACATTTCCTTCTAAATCGGTGTCCTGGACTCTTTCATCAACCATTTTACGTCTGGGATATCCAGTATCATTGAGTCCTCGATGGTGGTATTGTAATATATCTCTTGCAATTTCTTGTACAAATCCTTGTTCTTTTAATGAAGCAAATAAATTATAGCTGACATTACAATGTTTATCAAAGATAAGTTGGTTTTTTTCACTGAGTTGTGCAAATCCGGAGTTTTCAAGGATACCCTCCTTATTTAGAAAAGGGGTTGTAAATCGGGTTAGAATCTCATCAATGGCGAAATGAAGAAATCCATAGTCAGCAAAAACAGCACCCAAGGCACCCTCAATGAGGTGATCTGTGATGTATCCATGTCTTTTACTTGGATCTAACTTTCGATTGATATCCGGACGATCTTGTGGGTCTCTTAACATCCGTACTTGTTGGATATTTGCCATTGTTGCCATAAAGCTCATAAGGGTATCGATCATGAACTGTAGGATAAAATTACTTCTTTCTTCTTCAGTCTGTCCTTCGGATTTTTTTTCAGATTGTTTCCCTCTGGTTTTATAAAAATCCCCCAGATTAATGTGATTAAATAGATCTATTTTATTAGGGCCTTTTTTATAATATAATCTTACAAGGGTTTTAACTGAATCTATTTTTTTTCCAGATTCACCAAATATTTTTTTTACTATGAATTTAGCGCCATCTGATTGAATTACTTCAATTGTTTGTTTTAGTAAATCATTTTTTTCTATATATTTGATTGAACTACCAGGTTTTTTTCCATCATTTTCATCGATTAAAACCATAGTTTTTGCTAAAACATTTTCTAATTCTGTTTTATAATTATATATAAAATCTTTTTTTCGTTCTTCCTCGCTAATTGATTTATCAGTAACCCATAAATAATAGAATCCGAGTTGGTAAAATCTTTTTATTTCATCGAGGATTATTTGACGTCCTTTTTTGAAACCACCTCCTGTTAGTAAGTTACAATCTTCTTCTAAATAGAGATTAGGGTATTTATTTTCAATTTCAGTTTTAAGATTTTTATAATCAGGAGAGTCTTTTCCACTGTTTTTTTGAATTTCCTGGAGTTTTTTAATTGTTTTATTTTTTTCTTCTATTTGTTTGATAATATCCTGTACAATCATTCGTTTGATCATAATATAGCCCTAATAGTGGTTTTCAGATGTAGCCTGATTTAAATCTAACACATTTTTAAATAAGTTCAAAATAATATTAGTAATTGTCATTTTATCGGTGGATTAAAGTAAAGAATGAAGTCATTAAAAAATGAGTTTTATTGAGATTCTAAATAGTAGAGAATTAAGAAATATTTTCTAAAATATTATTGGAATGTCCATCTACTTTGACTTTTTTAAATATTTTTTGAATATTTCCATTGGGATCAATGATAAAAGTGGTTCTTTCAATTCCCATATATTTTTTCCCATAGTTCATTTTTTCTTTCCAAACACTATATAATTCACAGACTTCATTATTTGGATCACTTAGGAGGAGAAATGGGAGGTTTTGTTTTTCAATAAATTTTTTATGGGAGTCAATACTATCTTTGCTGATACCCAGTATAATACAATTTTTCTTTTTGTAGGTATTAAAATCATCACGAAATTGACAGGCTTCTTTGGTACATCCAGGGGTATTATCCTTTGGATAGAAATATAGAATGACGTATTGCCCTTTGTATTGATCAAGGGATATAGTTTCACCATTGGATGCGGGAAGATTAAAAATGGGAGCTTTATTTCCTTCTTGAATAGTCATATTATCTACTTACATGGGAGAGTTTCATTAAATGAAAAGGAATTAAGAGAGTCAGGAAACTTCGACATAATGTCACTCATCTTTGTTTCTTCCAAGACCTCAGCAACAGCTTTATAAGCCTTGTTCCATATATAATACATTTCGCAAGTCCCTACTCTGGTACATAAAGATGCGTCAGGAACACATTCATTTATTTCAATAGGGCCTTCGATAGCCTCGATGACATCTTTGAAGCTAATTTCTTCAGGGAGCAGCGAGAGTTTGTATCCACCATTTGCACCTTTCTGAGCCTTGACAATTCCTCTGACGCTTAGATCTTTTAGTATTTTAGCCATAAAATCTCTGCTTACACCAGTGGCATCTGATATAGATCCAATCATGTGTATCTCTGACAAAGGTTGTTGAGAAAGATATATAACAGCTCTTAAGGCATAATCTGCTTTTCGACTTATTTTCATCATAATCAATTAAATCAAAATGGACTTATATGGTCTACATTAAATGTTAATACATCTTTAAAAAATGTCAAGGGGTTGGATTAAAAAAGATTTATAATTAACCCAAGTTGCTTTTTATAA
>DKAT01000078.1 GCA_002450905.1 Spirochaetia bacterium UBA6919 | reverse complement strand
TCCCAAGGCTGAGAAAGCTAAGGCTCGTAAAATTGAAATAACATCCGACTAATCTCATGCAAGGGGTGCAGAAATGTACCCCTATCACTCCCTATTTCTTTACAAGCATTATACAATTAACTTCAAATTAAAACATGTAATTGTTATATGTACTTCTCCATAATTTTTCCCATGATTTTCCCATGGTTTATCTATTTTATAGATTTTATCAGAAAGGTCTTGCACTTTTATCTATGTTTTATTATTTATCAAGATATTCGATTAAGAATCATTGCAGGTTAGTTTAATATATAATTCCATGAAATGTTGACTGGTATTGATTTATAATTTGGTATGATGTATGAATGTAATTTATATAATTATAACATAAGGGGATTATCATGAGTGAGCTCTCTGAAATGATTTCTGGTGGCTTGGGTCAGTATATGGAGGATCTTAGTGAGAAAGTTCATGAATTGATTGAGGATTTAAGTGATAATGAGATCTGGACGAAACCTTATCCTTATGGAAATAGTATAGGGCACTTGATTTTGCATCTCACTGGTAATTTTAATCATTTCTTTGGACATGTTATAGGTGGGACAGATTTTCAAAGAGATCGGGATCGGGAATTCACTGAGACTAATCATCTATCCAAGACTGAATTATTAAATAATTTTGATATGGCCGTGGAAACTACTTTATCGATAATTTATTCACAAAATGAAGAAAGTTGGTCATTAATGACAAGTGCTGGTGGTACTTTGGCAGGTAAGAATCGCTTTGAATTGATATTATTTTGTGCTGGACATTTTTTTAATCATATTGGACAAATGATTTATCTTATACATGAATTAAAGAGGGACTAGGATGTTTGAATTAAATTACCGATTGGTGTTGTCCTTTGACAGTAATGATAAAATTGATTATAGCAAGGCTTCTGAAGCTGTTTTGCGGAGTGATGTTGCCCTGGGAGATATACTTGTTAGGGGGGATCAGGCTGATTTCTCTACAAATACTGGGGGTATACCTATTTTAGATTTTGCTTATTGTTTGAATTATACCAAGAATATATTGTTATCGGGAAAAAATAAAGATATTATTGATTTTGCTGAAGGAGAGGATCAATTTTATTTTGAGCTTAAGGGTGAAGATGTTTTCATTACAACAAGTCATAAGGATGGCATCATCGGGGTATCTTTCAGAGAATTTCAGGACAAAGTTGATCAATTCTATACAGGTGTTAAAGAAGAAGTGTTATCTCTTTATCCTTATCTTAATAAGAATAGTAAATTTTTGGAGTGGTATCATCGCAAAATGTCTTAACTGTTTATACAATTCTCCTATGATTTTCCTGTTATTGTCCTGTCTTTCGATATATTTTAGAAAGAATGATGGTTATTTGATAGCAAGAGACTTACTTATCTTGCTGCTTTGTCATCTTTTCAAAGATTATCGTATTGTTCTGGTAATCAATTTGTATTTGGTCTCCTTCGGAATATTTTCCTGATAACAAATGTTTTGCTAGTTCGTTTACAAGTTCTTTTTGAATAAGCCGTTTTAGAGGTCTTGCACCAAAATCCCTTGAATATCCATGTTCTGTCAGGTAACCTATGGTCTGAATTGTTATGGATAATGATAATCCTTTATCGTTTAACCTACTTTCCAGTTCTTTTAACTGAATTTGGACGATATCTTTTAAATTATCCTTTGTAAGACTATGAAAAATAACGATGTCATCGATTCTGTTTAAGAATTCTGGTCTAAATTCAATTTTTAAAAGCTGATCTAATTGCTCCTTTAATTTGTTTGGATCTTGTGTTTCATAATTTTGAATGATATCACTGCCAAGATTACTGGTCATTATGATTAAGGTATTCTTGAAATCTACTGTTCTGCCCTGACTATCCGTTAAGCGTCCGTCATCGAGAATCTGTAGGAGTATATTAAAAACATCATGATGTGCTTTTTCTATCTCATCCAGTAAAACAATAGAGTATGGTCGTCTTCTTACCTGTTCAGTAAGATATCCGCCCTCTTCGTATCCTACATATCCTGGTGGTGCTCCTATGAGGCGGGAAACGGCGTGTTTTTCCATATATTCGCTCATATCTATTCGGATTAGGGCTTTATTGCTGTCGAATAACAAAGTGGCAAGGGCTTTTGAAGTTTCAGTCTTTCCTACACCTGTTGGACCCATGAAGATGAAAGTACCTATGGGTTTATTTGGATCAGATAGTCCGCTTCTGGATCGACGTACAGCATCTGAAAGAACCTGAATTGCTTCATTTTGTCCTATGACACGTTTATTTAAATCGTCTTCCATGTGGATTAATTTTTCTTTCTCACTTTCAAGCATCTTTGATATTGGGATCCCTGTCCAGGAAGAAACAATTTCTGCTATCTCCTCTTCTGTGATTTCTTCTTTGAGTAATCGATGGTCTTGTTGTACTTGCTTTAATTGCTCATTAAGGGATTTTATTTTATTTTCGAGATTTGGAATTGTTCCATAACGGATTTCAGCTACTTTATTCAATTGTCCTTCCCGTTCGAGTCTTTCGGAATAGATTTTGAGATTTTCAATTTCTTCCTTTGCAGATTGGATTTTTGAGATAATATCTTTCTCATTCTTCCAGTGTAACTTGAGTTCATTACTCTTTTCACGTAAGTTGTTAAGCTCTTCAGTGATTCCAAATAATCTATCCTGTGATAGCTTATCTTTCTCCTTTACCAGAGCTCTTTTTTCAATTTCAAGTTGTATAATTCTTCTTTCAAATTGATCAATTTCTTCTGGCATAGAGTCAATTTCTATACGAACACGGCTTGCGGCTTCGTCTATCAAATCAATCGCTTTGTCAGGTAAGAAACGGTCGGTGATATATCGATTAGATAACATTGCAGAAGCAATAATCGCATTATCTGTAATTCGGATACCATGATGGATCTCGTATTTTTCTTTTAAACCTCTTAAAATAGCTATGGTATCATCTACAGAGGGTTCTCCTGTATAGACCTGCTGGAAACGTCTTTCTAGTGCGGCGTCTTTTTCAATATATTGCCTGAATTCATTCAGGGTGGTTGCACCTATACATTTGAGGTCTCCTCTTGCAAGAGCAGGTTTGAGAAGATTTGCTGCATCCATGCTTCCCTCAGCTCTTCCAGCTCCAACCAGATTGTGAAGCTCATCTATAAACAATATTATATCACCATCACTTTTTTCAATCTCTTGCAATAAAGCTTTAAGACGTTCTTCGAATTCGCCACGGAATTTTGCACCCGCAACCAGAGCTCCCATATCTAGGCTCACAAGACGTTTTCCTCTTAAAGACTCAGGAATATCTCCACTGATAATTCTTTGGGCAACACCTTCTACGATAGCTGTTTTGCCTACTCCTGGTTCTCCGATAAGAACAGGGTTATTTTTCTGCCTCCTGGAAAGGACTTGCATTATTCTCCTAATCTCTGAATCTCTTCCAATCACAGGATCTAACTTTCCTTTTCTTGCAAGATCTGTTAAATCCTTTGCATATTTATCCAGTACCATATACTTCCCTTCTGGAGACTGGTCAACAACACGCTGAGAGCCTCTTATACTTACGAGAGCATCTAAAATGGCTTTTTCTGTGACCGGATATTTAGAAAGTAGATTATTGATATCATTCGACTTCTCACGAATCATTGCCATGAGAATATGTTCAGTAGAAATGAATTCGTCTTTCATATCACTGGCAATTTTCTCTGCAGTATTAAGAGATTTTTTTAGTGAACGATTTATATTAGGCTCAGCAATAGAATCACCGTATGCTTTGGACATCTTTTCGAGGAGAAGATTGATGTCAGAAATAAAATCATTTGTTTGTATATTGACACGAGTTAAGATTGGTTTAATAATACCACTTTCCTGTTCAAGTAGTGATTTTAGGAGATGTATTTCTGTTGTTTCAGGATGATTAAGTTGTTCAGCAATGGTGAATGATTGGTTAATTGCTTCCTGAGATTTTGTAGTAAAATTATTGATATCCATAGAACCTCCATGAGATATTATTTACGAGTTTCTATATATCATTAAGCAATATTTATACCAATTAAATTTATTTCTAAGTAGTTATAAATCAAGGGAAGGGGTTAGGAGATGCATATGACTAGATAGGGTATTTATGACACATAGCATTATTATGATCCATTTGCCCTATCTTGTTATATCATCTAATTTATTGGCTTATATTCTATAATTTATAGTTTAAACAACCAACTCATCCTCACCAGGTCTTGCAACAACTATTTCACCTTGCTCTTCAAGCTTTCTAATTATACCAACGATCTTCTGTTGGGATTCTTCTACGTCTTTTAATCGGATTGGCCCCATAAATTCCATATCTTCTTTTAATAATGATGAAGCCCGTTTACTCATATTTCTAAATATCTTATCCTGAACTTCACTATCAACAGCCTTAAGTGCTCTTGCAAGCTCCTGTCCATCTACTTCTCTCAGTACTTTTTGTATAGATCGATCGTCTAAAAGAACAATATCTTCAAACACGAACATTCGTTTCTTGATCTCTTCAGCTAATTCTGGATCAGCATCCTCAAGATCTTCTATAATATTTCTTTCTGTTCCTCTATCTACTAAGTTCAAAACTTCTACAATAGCATCTATACCCCCTGCAGCTGCATAATCTTCACTAGCTAAGGTAGATAACTTTCTTTCTAATACTCTTTCAACTTCACGCAGTACATCAGGAGAAGTCCGATCCATTGTTGCGACGCGTTTTGCTACGTCAGCTTGAATTTCCTGAGGGAGTGCTCCGATAATCAAAGACGCCTTTTGCGGTTCTAAATATGCTAAAATCAATGCAATAGTCTGGGGATGCTCTGATTGTATAAAGTTCAAAAGGTGTGTAGGGTCAGTTCTACGTACAAAATCAAAAGGCCTTGACTGAATGGAAGAAGTCAAACGATTGATAACATCGGATGCTTTCTGTGATCCAAGGGCTTTTTCGAGGACTTCACGAGCATAATCAATACCCCCCTGGGTGATGAATTCCTGAGCCATCATTAATTCCTGGAATTCCTGAAGAACTCTTTCTTTCTCAGCAGGTTCCACCTTATCGATTCTCGCAATTTCAAAGGTTAGTTGTTCGATTTCATCTTCTTTCAGATATTTAAAAATGGTAGATGAAACCTCAGGTCCTAGTATCACAAGAAAAATTGCGGCTTTCTGTTTCCCTGTTAATTGTCTCTTTCCAGAAGATCCTGAAGCTGCTCTTGCGGGTATTTGTGCTGCACCACCTCTTGCCATTTTAAACTCCCTATATACGTTGAATTGTAACCCATTTAAGAGTTTTTAACTGATTAATCCATTTTTATTATAGATGATAATTAGTTGAAATTTCGTCTTATCATTGAAAAAAAACAAGTATATTTTCTAAAATTAATTTATTTTTTTATTTTGTTGTCAGTAAATTATTTTACTTTTCTTCATTTTTTTTTAAATTTTTAATATTTCATCCCTAAAATCCGATGCAAAACATATTATTAAATAATATTTAAATTGACCCAGAAGGGTCGTAAAACACTTTATATACAGTATCATTAATAACATAACTTATATTTAGGGGTCAATCCATGGATGGACGATTTCGAAAAATTGATATCAATAATCTAAGCTTTGTCAAGGGTGGAGGACTATATTGTAATAATATCCACCTTGATATCCTGACTGACATCATGAAAGATCGGTTTGGAAAGCCTAATGGCAATAGCCTCAGGACAGATGAAAGCACATGGAAGTATATTTTAGAGTACCAAGGCATTTACTTGACTATATATGATTATAATAGCTATTGGAGTCTTGGTTTTCTTGAATTGAAGAATGTGATCCCTGATTATGAGCTTATAAAAGCATATAGTCGCATGTTATATAATTTCCTGCAGTCGCTTATAGAAGAGAGAGTAAATACTCCTGCTCATCAACAGGAAGTTGCTTAGAAATCTGTTTATAAATTATACTTATCTGCACTGGATATCTATTTTTTTATTCAATCGATAAATAGTCATTCCGTAAAGGACTTTCTCCTTCTCATAAAATCTTTTTAATATATTGCTAAGATTATAGCTGGGGTGATACACCCTATTAACACCGTACTTCTGGTATTCATGATAACCCCCCGTTGATGTATCCACAAAATATTTCGGCTGATAGTGATTTAAATCTTGACAGAATTGATTCCATGTGCCTTTCAATACATAATAATCAGTATTTCTATTCTCAGAAGCACGCCACACCGCCTTCCCTGGCACTCTTCCAGATAAAAAATCAGTCCAGCTAAAACGGGAAGCACAGTTCCTATCAGCATAATAGTATATCGGTGTAGCAAATCCCCATACAAAAATAGTATCCTCTTTCTGAGTGCGATTTTTAATATACTCCCCCACCCATCTTTGTTCAGGATATACACCTATCTTCCCGATGGATGGAGAAAACTTCTTTAGAGCCTGTATTGTCAAATCTTGATCCACCCTTGGCAGGAAGAACACAACACTATAAATACTTAATATCACTAAAACTTTCCGTGGTATTCCTCTGAAATCATATTTATCTTTCAATTGATAAATCTGGCTTACACCAATGGCACCAACTAAACAGAGAGCAGGAAACATCTGTATGAAATAGTGACTATAGAACCGACCTCCAATAAATACTGGAATAATCGAGAAGACAAGCCATAATAAATTGAATATAACATTTGATACAGGATAAAATGAATATTTTATCCTAATTTTATTTATTAAACAGGGAATAGAAGTAATAGTATACCGGATAAAATAATACCACAGGGGTAGAGTAAAGAATATAAAGAACGAAACCTTGATTATCCCATCTAAAACAGGGATGCTCTGTCCCCCTGCCTTGATATACTGAAAATTAAAAGTAAAATTCCAAAATAAAAACGTTTTCAGGACATCCCCACCAAGATGATTTAAATACCACACACTGGTCAATATAGGTATTACCCAGCCAAGAGATAATATAACAATGTTCAGAAAACCGTTTATGATAACATTCACACATTGCTCTTCCCTGAACTCCAGAAAAGTCCTTATGAGAAAGTAAGATCCAAGGAAAACCATTTGAATCCCAGCCTGCAAACGGAATAAGAGAGCCATCCCTGTAAATATCCCAGCCAGGAGCAGATTATGACGCTTTAAATTCCCATATTCAAATAACGTGACAAAATACACCCCCAGAATAATCGGCAGATTCATCAAGATTTCACCATTCGTAGAAATGATTTTGGGTTCATGAGTAGTTGAAAAGATGCTATAGAACAAGGCAAGATAAACCCCTATCCCCTCATTCCACCGCAGTCGACCGATTTGAAACAAAAAATAAGCGGATAATATCACCCAGACAATTGTTACAAAATGAAGAAGCAGATAACTATTTTTACCAAATAATTTAAATATCCAAATATAATAATAATACATAAGGGGAGGTTTCTCACCAATACTGGAAACATAAGGTAATCCCCCATCCACCACCTTATTGGCAAATTCTCCATACTGCGATTCATCAATATCCAGGATAGGAGTATACAGACTGGGCAATCGGAGAACAAGATTAATCACGATCAGGATGATAATAAAAGAATATTTCTTCAAAACAAAATACCTTCAAAAGAATATCGAACAATATAAATCCTTAAACTTCAAATATTCATAAGGATATTAAGAATAATATTCCATTAAATATACTAAAAAAATCCATCCAATAGTAATTCATGGGAAAAGTATGGGAAAATCATAGGAAAAACTATAGAAAAACTCTTGGATATTACCACCAATCCTATATACCCACATACCTTCGTAGGGCAAGTCTTCATCCTTGCATACCCATAAAAACCCATTCTGGTAAATAATTATTAATGTAAAAGATGTTTAAACCGTTTAATACATTGTTCCCTGTTAAACTTCCCCCAGGCAACATCCATGGCTAACTGGATTAAATATATACTAAATCTCTTTTAAAATTGAAGTCGTAACATCAAAACTGTCATGGTGAGGCTCTCGAACCATGTTTCAAAGGATTTCATATACTAAGGATTATAAGTAAAGATGAGATTTTTGAGTTATTTAGATGAATGGTAATGATTAATACCAAGGAATTCCAGAGCAGAAAATACCCAAACTCTTTTATTCCCATCAACAAAACAATGATTTTTGATGAAATAAAAAAATAAGCTCCAGCGATATCTTCAAGTGTTTCAAACAATAATTTCAGATCAAAGGTTTGTTTAACACATTCTAATGAACTTTCAAGTCTTGATTTGTCAAGGATTCCATGAACACCCTTGTATTGATCAATTAATTCTTTTTGAAAATCAAGAACCTGTTCTTCAGTTAAATAAATGATTTTTTTTTTTGCAAGAGCCTCCCAAACATCATGGTAATGCTTTAGCAATTTATCTCTCCACTTCAAATAGTTTGGATTATTAGCCTTTCCACGGGTGACATAGTCATAATATCTGGGAGAAGCCTCAGGATTCTTAAGACAATAGCTTAAAATTTCTTTTAAAACTAATATCCCAAACTCGGAGAAAACTAAAGTGGTTTCATGTTTGGCAGGATCTTTCCGTTTAATCTGCTTAATACGGCGACAGAGCCCCTTATATTTTTCTAACTCTAAATCTTTAACAATATTCCCCACTTCTCTCGATGAGAGATTCAACGCATGAGCCACATCATAGGGAGGATAGATACAGTCAAAGAACTCACTGGAATCATCATATCCCAGCAAAACATCTTTCAATTGCTGTTTCAGTCGGATATTTTCTTCCTGTAAAGAATCGCGACTCTTTTTGAGAAAGGATACATGCTCTCTTAATTCCTGATTATGAGATAATAACGCTTTTTCTCGATGCTCCAAATCCGTAATCTTCTGTACAAGATCAATGAGTTGGGGGGATGGTTGATTCTTAATTTTAGTTTCCATGATAAAATATTAATCAAAACATGTTGATAAATCAAATATTTCCCAATCATTATTAATTAGAGGAACTGGAAAGATGCATAATTTTAAAGGATTCTCTACTTCATTATATTCAAATACCATTTTTTGGGTCAATTGATTGGTTTTTGGATAAAATAAAATGAGCTGAACAGTTTTTTTATTCGATTGGCTTTGATAGATTTTGCCATAGGAAAACAACTGATATAAATCACTTTGAGAAATCCCATATTTATTCTCAGTTATATTCTCATCCAGAATCTTCCACTTTGCATCCATGATAAATATTATATTTTCTGTTTCACCAATAACATCAGGTTTTAATTTGAATGTAATTTCATTTCCTTTTAAAAAATCATGACTTGAATCCTGGGATTTAATGGATCGAAAAAAACCGGATCGACGAATGATTTGTTCAACATATTTTTCAAACACCTTTTCCATGGGGAACAAAATGGCAAAACTGATGGCTTTACCGGAATATAAATTAAAACTTTGATGCCTTAAAAAGATTTTCGACCAGTTTAATGCCAATACATAATGAGCTGCTGAGCGATCATTTTTTAATTGTTTAAAATCTGAGTCAACTTGATGGGAAACAGGAATTTCATCAAATACAAACAAGAGTTCGTTTAAGATCCTCTGATTTTCCTGAAACCTTATGAGGGGTTTTATATAGACTAAAGTACTTTTCAAGATTCGATTTTCTGGGATATATGGGAGGAATTCATCGTATTCAACATAGAATCTTTCTTTGTGGACAATATTTTGACGGATATGTTCATTGAGCCGGAGTTTACCCTTCAGATAATTTAAATTATTCACCTGAACAATATATCGGGAGATAATTCCCTTTTGAATAAGCTTTAAAACCTCATCCAGAAACAATCGGATAAAGACTTCCAGTAATCGTTCCTGATGGGTATGGATATTCGAGAGATTGAGATTTTTATAACCGGGAAGATTGGGGATATTTTTAAGAAGAAGATACAAAACTTTTCGACAATATTCTTCATCTCCCTCCTGATTACCCTGATAGACTTTGGGAAGGATTTCAATGGAATAGCCGGATGGTGTTTGGATAAGCCCCACATAATTTTTCGTCTTCACATAACCATGTCCCACCTCAAGAACTTCTTTTCCTGAATCACTGAGGGCATATTGAAAGAGCTCGTCAAATCCCTTTTTATCCCCATTAAAATCATTTTGAGTAATCTTCTGGTATTCGTTAACTACAATTAGTTTCATATCACTCATTGGATGATGGGTTATTGGAATAGATAGCTTTGTAAGATTCTGGGTTTAGAAAAGCATTTTTATTTAATTCATAGCAGGTATTCTCAAGGATGTCCTGGTGGTTATTAGTTTTGCCAAATAATTTATCTTTTGTGAAATCTTTTTTCTTTCGAATAAATTGAAAGTCCTCATCCTTATTGTTATTCCCAAGGACAAGTTGTATTTTCGACCAGTCATTGTAGAAATACTCTTGCAAGAGAGGGATAATCTTGTACTGAAAGATCTCCGATAGTTTATGGATATTAGATTCTTTTTCTAATGAGAGGAAATAGGCATGGCCAATTTGATGATCCCTGTCATAAAGGTATTCTATTCTTTCATTGATTCTTTGAAGCATCTTGGCTATGTCAATCCCATCAATGATAATCTCACGAAGGGTTTCATAATCGGGCATCATTTCTTTGAAAGTAAACCGACGTCTTAAAGCAGTGTCTAAAAGAGCGATGGATCGATCCGCTGTGTTCATAGTACCGATGATATAGAGGTTTTGAGGAACACCAAATGGTTTTTCTGAATAAGCTAAATTAACTGGGAGTTCATTTTCAGCACCCAGTCGCTTATCCTCTTCGATAAGGGTAATCAGCTCTCCAAAGATTTTTGAGATGTTTCCACGGTTGATTTCATCAATAAATATCGCATATTCGTTATCTGGATCATTTTTAGCTAACTCCACCATTTCTTTAAAGATTCCATCTTTAATTTCATATTCTAAATCCGCGCTGGTACCATCCTCTTCAGATAATTTGGGTCGTATTCCTTCTACAAACTCTTCATAGGAATAGGATTGGTGAAAGGTGATGAATTTATATCTTTTTATGGATGTTTCGACTTCGGGTTTGGTATTTTTCATTTCATTATAAATATCTATAATTTGTGGTGCATTCTGTGTAACAATATCTTTATAAATCACCCAATATGAATTTTCTATCTTATCAAAGATATATGGCTCCATTCTTTCTTTATATTTAACTGTTTGGGATTGGGTATCAGTGTGTTTTTGAAGCATAACCCATACCATATTTTGTGGATATTTATGGTTTTGTCGTTTTTGTTTTGCAACTAACAAAGGATGTTTTATAAGTTCAGGAACTGTAGCTTTTTCAAGATCATACAAGGCAGCGCCTACTATTTCCAACCATGTATAATTCTCAGCTAACTTTAAATAAATATCTTCCTGATTAACTGGTTTTGATTTCGTGGTAAATCGTTTGAAATATTCATTCTTCAAGCGATAGGTCTTTCCTGTTCCTGGGGGACCAAAGAGGATTGTGTTTAATGCGAGTTTATTTTCTTGTGGCTCAGAGTTCATATCTTGTTCTTTTAAAATCATTTTTTTTATATTTGCTAAAAAATCTTTATTTGTAATATCTGTAACAGTTTTAATAGGAAAGTTAATATCATCAAATCTCCATACTCCATCATTTTGCCAATTTACTTTTCTAACGTGACTGAATTCACCTAATGATTCATCGAATACATAATCAGATTCTACAATTCCTACTCCTACAATTTCATGCCGTCCTTTCTTTGCAAAGACATAATCGCCTTTATTAATACTATTTGCAAAATCAAAACAACTATTAAAATTATTACTCTGGTTAACAGTTTTGTTAGATGCAGAGGGATATATTTCATTTAGTTTATTATTAATATCTTCCTTACTTAAGCCCTTTAAATTCCCTAAATTGCCCCACCCAATAAAGATCATATTATTTTCATAACAATGTTGCCATTGTTGGGCATTTTCATCGGGTGCAATTAACCAATATTTGCCTTTAAAACTACTTAATGAATATTGCCAAGCTTCATATGATATTTCACTAAATGGTCTTTTGTCCTTTGTTTTAATGTAATTAATAATACTTAAATAAGATTTTAAATCATGAAAGGTTGTATCAATATTATGTAAATGTTTTATATAATCAGTATTTTTGGAATCCAAGTTTATATATTCTGATGGATTTATCCAGTATAGTGCCATCGTCAATGTTGCTTTCGCTACAAATTTAATCTGTAATGATGAATTGAAAGTTTCTTCTGATAATCTATTTTCTTGTACTTCTCTAAGTAATTTCCATAATAAGGGAACATCATTTTCAGTACGTGTTTTTTTATAACCAATGAACCATGATCGTTGATTATTCATTACGGGTATACCACTAAAATCCTCAGGAACTATTGATTCTAAATCAAACCTTGATTTTAGATGATTAAGGATTTTTTTTCTATTTTCATCTGTTATTCCCCTATTCCAATTGGCAAAAAATGTAAATGGGTCGATTTCAGTTAATGGTACTTCTTTATCATTAACATCCTTATCCATTAAGGATATAACAGGTATTCCCTGTATTTCAATTTCCTTAATTATTTGAATCAGTTCATCCTGTCTATTTTCATAATCTAATAACTTTTGTGCTATTTCTTGATAAATGGGTATCCAAGTAAATGAACTCATTTGAATCCTCCAACACTGTTTACATAAAATACAGAATAATTTCCATTTCCTTGCAAAAAATATTTTTTATAATCTCTCACGAATCCACCCATCGACTACCGAAAGGAACTTTCATCAGAGGGGAATAAAATTATTTTATGGGTTCCAGTGGAGGCATTGAAAGGATGTTCAGAATAGAATAAATCGTTTATCGAATCCCCAGAATATATTGTGGATGGTCTGTTTATTGAGAAAATTCCTCATTGCGATCTTTCATCAGTTGATTGATATAAAATCCCAGGGCGGGAGTCGTATTCACAATCTCGATAATATCCTCGCTCTTAAGCTTTAACAAAACACTGTCCTCAAGGGCTTTCACTGTTGCATTGCGGATCTGATGACTAAGACTGCCATACTCCCCAAACATATCTCCAGATTTCAAAATATTCACCACCTTTCCATCCTGGATAATCTGGAAACAACCCGACAGGATGATATAGAAATCATTTCCAATAGAACCTTGCTCAATTATACTGTGATCCTGATTTATAAAAAGTCGTTGGGCATTGCGTACAATCTTCTCATTTACAATTTCTGAGAAGTTGGAGAAGGGGTAGCATCTTTCTAATTCACTGTGTATATTCCATTTTCTCTGGATTTCATCAATGCGTTGTTCTGATTTGACAAATGAATAAAACAATTCCTCATCAATTTCACTGAGGGTAACAGGGATTTTAGCAACCACAGAAGCACTCCGCTTTTCAACACGATTGATCGCCGCCATATCTCCTATGATATCCCCAGAATTCTTAACAGCCAATTCTTTGAGTTCTTGTCCATCATGATATAGTATACTCACTGCACCAGAAAGGATTATGTAGATATATTTATTACTTAAATCCCCCTGTTTCATAATGATATCCCCGGTGTTATACGTCACGATATTCATATTACTGAGAAGGGTAGTCTGCCATTCTTCAGCGATACCGGAATAACGATCATTTAAAATAAGCAATGTTTTGATGTAATACGATTTATCATCCGCCTCCGAGATGACATATCGTTTCCCATGACTTGCCAAGGTAAATGTGGTGTCATACTCCTTGGGGAGATTCTCAAGATGGAGGAATATAACACGACTGGATTTTGAGTGGATAGAATCTCTGGGATCACCATGCAGAATACCCATCCCCCCGTCGGAGAAGAGGAGATCGTAGTGTTCATGGTATAATTTCTGTAAATATTCATATTTTTCCCTGTACACAACACCTTGCTCAGACATTTCTTTTATCGATGGAAGAGCTTTATTATCACCCACAAAGACGATAGATCTTTTCTGCCCATTACACTTCATGGTAAATTTTGCTCCTATCGTAGGGATCGAATGCACTGTATAGTGTGGATTTATCGACATCCCATAAAACTCATTTTCTGTATAGGGCTTTAATTCAATAAAATCAAAATAGTGATAAAAGGACTCAACAGGATGTTCCGTCATGAGAGATAATTTTTTACACGCCATCCAATATATTTCTTTTGTAGCTAAAAACTTTATTTTATTATCAAACTCAACGAGAGGGAAGATATTACAGTGATCGTCGTGGATGTGTGTCAGGAACAGTGATTTCACCTGGTGTTTGGAAATCCCTCTTGCATTTAGCGAGTATTCCAGATAGGGGAGACAATCGACTAGCATATATTCCGAGTCATGATTAATTACAATCCCCGAACAAGGCTTTGTAGCAGAAAATCCTGATGATCCCCCAAGAATATCCACACCGAAATCCATGGGTTTCAAAGGGACGAAATCAGGTCTCAGATCATAAGGCGGGAATTGTGGTTCATTAAAATTAATATCAATAAAATTTCCATCAATCTCATAAACATTTTTACTTTTATGAAACAGCTTGAAATACTGATTTTCAATGATATCCTGAGAAAATGATAAGAAATTAACAAATCCATCAATTGAAACTTCTGATCCATCCTTATTTTTTAGCGACAGGAATCTTGATTCGTTGTATAAACCGTTAAAATATTTACTATCTCCAAGGACATTATATTCCTCTAATGTCGGACCAAGGAGAGTTAGACTGAGTAACTGGCGATTATTACTGATTTGACTAGGGTTCCCAAGGATATTTATTTTTTTCCCTTTAAAAAAATTACCGAGTACAAACAAATTATAGTAGAGAGGAAACTCCGTTGCATTCTGAACGATCCCATTTTTATAAAGTGTATCAGGAATTACTATATAATCCGGCATTGAGATATTTCGAATCATCAGATGTTTTATAATTTCTGGAGGGCACCCGAATAATATAGAATAATTTTCAGTTAAATATATTTTTACACCGGGAATAATATCTATAATTTTCATTGAATATCCATTATATCCACATTTATATTATTTAAAATAGATAATAGACTACTTTTAGTCAAGTTCATTTTATTTAATTTTATAAAAACTTTATATTTTTGAGATACCTACCCTATTTTACTTTATTATATTTCTTAGCTACTCGAATTAAAATAATATAAATTTACTGTATTCTTACTTATATTATTGGATCAATCAATAAGGATTGTTAATATGGGATTGAAAAAAGATTTTTTTGGAGAACTTATTGGAATATTTGTCATTGTATTTTTTGGATGTGGATCGGTTGCGGTGACAATATTATTTTCTCTGAACCTGGGATTATTTCAAATCGCTATTATTTGGGGGATAGCCGTTACGATTGCCATTTATTTATCAAGACATTTTTCTGGTGCTCACTTAAATCCTGCTGTCAGTCTGGCTATATTGATTTTAAAACGAATGAATCTTAAAAAGTTCTCAATATATATTATAGCTCAGTTTATTGGAGCATTTTTAGCCGCATTTGTACTCTATTTATTATTTTATGATTCGATTAGCCATTATGAATCAATTCATGGAATAATTCGGGGTAGCTCAGAATCGATTAAAACAGCAATGATGTTTGGTGAATTTTACCCCAATCCTGGAATACAAAAAGAATTAATCACTGTAACTACTTGGAATGCTTTTGTAGCCGAAGGATTAGGAACTTTTCTATTGGTCATCATAATATTTCTATTAACAGATAAAAATATCAAATCTAAACCAAATCAAAATATAGTTCCAATTTTCATAGGCTTGACTGTTTCACTGATTATATGTATCATTGCCCCCCTTACTCAAGCAGGAATTAATCCAGCAAGAGATTTCGCACCCAGGTTATTTTCTATGATTGCTGGATGGGGTGACAGAGCTTATCCTGATAAACACTATGGATTTATAACGGTATATATATTGGGTCCTTTAACGGGAGGAGCTTTGGCATCAATATTATTTTCTGTTATATTAAAATTAATTAAAAGTTCTGCTGTTGATTCTAATTAAATACCGAAATATTATTTAATTCTTTCTAAAAAACTTTTTTGTATATCCCAATATTCTTTAGTGCTTAATATATTATTATGATCCGTACCCTTAATTATGTGATATTCTATATTCCCACCCCAATTGTTTATAAGATTCATACTGGATTTCCGTGGTATTATCCTATCATTCTCAGCTATGAAAACTAGTGTAGAACACTGAATTGATGGAGATAATTTGATTGATTCAAACCTGTGTTTCAGTATCAGGCTTGTAAATATAAACGGAAAATAATGTTTTGTCACATTCAACACGCTATCGTAAGGAGTGATAAGCACCATTGCCTTTACTGGTCGATGTTTAGCTAAATAACACGCTACTCCGGAACCCAGACTTCTTCCAATTAGAATCACATGGTTAAAATATTTTTTTAATTCTCTTTGAGCATAATCATATATTTTAAGTGCATCTGCAAATAAATTTTCCTCTCCCGGAGACCCCATGCTCTCACCGTATCCCCGATAGTTTATAAGCAATAGTGAAGCTCCATTATACTTTTCAGGGAAAGTACCATGCCAGGATACCTCTCCAGCATTACCATCAAAATAGATGATTAACGTTTTTTTATTACTATCAAAAGAAGGAACAAACCAACCCATTAATAACACTCTATCACTGGGTACTGATACTTCAAAATCTTTTAATTTTCTTTTATTAACAGGATCAACAGGCTGAGGATAAAATAAAATCTTTTCCTGAACATAATACAAGAGAATGTGTATGAATAAGTATAAGAATAAAATTACTAATAGAAGAAGAATAAATTTATTTTTCAATACTATAAAGAAATTCATACTCTAATTTCGATGATTAAATATTATATAAATCTTATGGGGTTAGTCTTTCAAGCATTCGGGGGAAGGGAATAGTTTCTCGTACGTGATGCAGACCACAAATCCATGCGACACAACGTTCTATACCAAGACCAAATCCAGCGGAGTGGGTGGTACCGTACTTTCTCAAATCCAAATACCATTTAAACGCTTCCTCTGGTAGACTGTGATCCTTAATAGACTGGATGAGTACATCATAATTATCTTCACGCTCACCCCCCCCAATGATTTCACCATACCCTTCAGGGGCTAAGATATCAACACATCGTGCGTACTCGGGTTGATTTTCATCTTGTTTCATATAAAATGCTTTTATCTTTCTGGGAAAGTGAGTTACAATAATCGGACGGTCATAAGCTTGTGTTAACACTGTTTCATCTTCTGCTCCAAAATCACCCCCTGATTGAAAGGATAATCCCAACTCATTGAGTTTAGAAACTGCCTCCTCATAATGAAGACGGGGAAAGGGCTTTTGAACATTCTCCAAGGGAGCGAGATTTCTTTCTAATATTTCTAATTCTTTTCGGCAATTTGCCAGAACATAATTGACTATATATACCAGAAAATCCTCAGCCAGATCGATATTTTCTTCCAATCGATTGAAAGCAACTTCGGGTTCCACCATCCAGAACTCCGTGAGATGTCTTCTGGTCTTGGATTTCTCGGCTCGGAAAGTTGGTCCAAAACAATATACCTTTCCAAACGCCTTGGCTGCAGCTTCCATATAGAGTTGACCACTTTGAGTCAGATACGCCTTATCATCAAAATATCCCACTTCAAATAACGTTGTGGTGCCTTCGCAAGCGGCTGGGGTGAATATAGGGGCATCAATTAGAGTAAAATCATTCTCATTAAAATATTGGCGGATAGCAGTTATCAATTGATTACGGACACTCAATATGGCGTGTTGGCGGGAGGATCGAAGCCAGAGGTGACGGTGATCCATCAGGAATGCAACACCGTGATCTTTTGGAGAAATGGGATAATTTTCTGCATGGGATAGTATTTTAAGGTTATTTACAGATATCTCATAACCTATTGGTGAGCGGGTATCCTCTTTTAAAGTGCCGTTAATTTCCAGCGATGATTCCTGGGTTACTTTGTCAGCCTGATCAAATACTTCATCGGTAACATCCCCTTTAAATACTACACACTGTATAATTCCTGTGCCATCCCTCAATTGAAGGAAATATAATTTTCCCTTGTGACGTTTATTATATAACCAGCCCTTTAATAAAATATTCTGACCTTCGAAGGATTTTCCATTTTTCTTTATATCAGATATATATATCCTTTTCATGCTTTTTTTCTCTGAATAAGTTTTTTAGCTACAATAAAAATTATAACACCAAGTATTATAAAAAAAACGATTTGGCTGTATTTTTCAATGTATTGTACAATATCCTGCCAATTTTGACCAAAGACATATCCCAAATAAGTTAATAAACCATTCCATATGATAAATGATATTGTGCTCAGGACAAGAACTACTTTAGGATCCATTTTGGTAATCCCAGCAGTGATTGAAATTATGGATCTTAAACCCGATAGAAAGCGGTTAGCTATGATAACAAGATATCCATATTTTACAAACCATGTATTGGCTTGATTTACATGTTCAATATTAAATAATTTCCAATTCTTTTTAATGATAAAATCTCTTCCGAAGTGGTAACCAATATAAAATAACCCCATGAATCCCAATACACCACCGATTGTAGTAGAAATTAATACCCATGTGAAGCTCAAATCCGATTGTGCAACAAGAAATCCACCGAAAACAACAACGGTATCCCCTGGTGCAGGAGGGAAAATATTTTCTATAAATGCACTTAAACCAAGAATAACATAAGCTAAGATCTTATTTGTCTTAGTGTATATGATCATCTGTTCAATGACTAATTTTAAGAATCCTGTTATATCCATGGAATGAATTTACAAAACATAAATATTTTGTCAACGAGATTTGCATTCAACTCTAAAGATTTTTATTATCGATTTACGAAAAAATATTACTTTAGTATTTTAGAATATTTTCGATGTTTATATATTAAATTTGATTATTGACAGGAGTATCTATGAAAATTTTACTACCCTATATTTTAATAATTATATTCATTATGCTATCCAATTCTACATTCGGAAAATATGATAGACAAGCTATAGAAAGAGAGGTTGATACCTTAAAATCTCAGTTAATTAGTTCGAATATAGCAGTAAAAATATCAGCAGTACAAAAATTGTCTCGAATCAATCATAAACTAGCTGCCATTGCTATAATAACCGTATTAAATGATAACAATAGCATGGTTCGTATGTATGCCTGCAGAGGATTGGGAGAGGTAAATTATGAAGTTGCAGTATCGCCATTGATCAGACGTTTACAAATTGAAAAAGATTTATTTGTACTGAAAGAAGGCATTATCGCTCTTGGAAAGTTACGGGATGAACGTGGTCGCTGGATACTAAGATCATTTTTAAAACATTCTTCCTTGATATTAAGAATTGAAGCAAAAAAATCAATAAAAGAACTCGATAAATAATTTTATAAATTTAACTTTTTTTTATAAAAAATAGTAATAATTTAGAAAAAATACTTGCATTTTAATTGATAATTTGGTATACTTATTTTGAAATAATCGGGTTGTATTTTGTGTTCCCCTCCCAGTCTACCAAAATACAACCTATTATTTTTTAATAAGTTACCTTACAATGTCATATTCATCTTTATATAATTGAAGTGCTTTTTCAAGGTGATTTAATATAATTTCATGAATTTCTTTTGATAATAATCCAATTGTTTTATCCGATTCCAGGGATTTGACGTATTCCCCTGCTAGTGTAAATATCTTTTTTGTTTTGTTGACATCTTTTACAATATCAAGAGTCGATGACCCATCCTTATACATTTCTGCCAGATGATTGAGTAAACCTAATATAGATAAATTTGGTTCAATTGCCTTCAAATCATCTAAAAACTCATGTATTTTATGTCTTTTTTCTGGATATCGATTATTTAGATAATCTTCCAGTTCAGTGATTTTAGTCAGTAGTGTATTATCTGCCTGAGATTGCATATTTCCTCCGTGAAATATAGATCCTTTCCTCAAAATCCTTTTTGAGTTCTTAATATTTTTCGACGAATTGCTGTCAAAATTCACCATGTTTTATAAAATAAAATATCTTTTTTATAAAATTATTTCATTTCAGATACTCTCCCATTTTGGATTATAAACTTATTTTCAACAATTTTTTGAATAACATTGGGATAAACACTTTGTTCCAGTTTCTTCACCCTGTCCTGTAATGTTTCAGGGGTATCCTCTACTAACACTCTAATTGATTCTTGCTCTATAATTGCACCATGATCATATTGATTATCTACAAAGTGAACTGTACATCCTGTTATTTTTACACCTTGTTCTATAACTGATTTATGAACTTTAATGCCATAATACCCCAACCCACTGAATGATGGAACAAGTGCAGGATGGATATTAATCACTTTATAATAATATTTTTCAGGGACTATATATTTAGACATAAATCCACCGAAAACAATCAGTTGAATATTGTACTGATCGATAATACTGGTTATTCTCTGGCTATAGGTTTGGATATCATTTTTATATTGTATATAAGGAATTGTATGATGAGGAATATTCCAGTTTTGTGCTATTTTAAGGCCATATACATTTTCCCTGCTACTGATGACAACAGAAACTGACGCCCTAACGTGACCTGAGGCTATATGATTCAGCAGATTTTCCAAAGTTGATCCTGATCCAGAAAGGAGGAAGGCTATTTTAAAGGAATGTACTGGTTGTTCCAACAATGACTCCAATGAAAAATTGTTTCTAAAAAATTATTTATATAAATTTAACTGGAATAATTCAAAATGGTTATTATTTAATTAAAATTTATTGTACAAAAAATATGAGGTAGTTATGAATACAATATCCCTTTCTAACGGATATATATTTATCGATGGAGAACTTAGAAAAAAAAATCTATTGATAGAAGGAGCTATTATAAAAAATATTTACGATTCTGACATTAAAGGAGATAAGGATTTTGATTGTACCGGAAAATGGATACTACCTGGAGTCATTGACCCACATGTCCATTTTAGAACACCAGGTGGTGAACATAAGGAAGATTGGATAACAGGATCAAGAGCAGCTCTTTCTGGTGGGGTCACAACTGTTTTTGATATGCCAAACACCAATCCACCAACTACTACTATAGAACGACTGGAAGAGAAGAGAAAAATAGCCTCAAGCCAATCAATGATTAATTTTGGATTTTATTTTGGTGCTTCAGATGATAACATCGATGAAATTAAAAAAGTTAAAAATATTGTTGGTATAAAAATATATTTCGGATCCACAACAGGCAACTTACTTGTAAATAAAACTAACTATCTTAAGGAAATATTTAATAATACAAATGCGCTTTTAGCTTTCCATGCAGAAAATGAGAAATTAATGCAAGAAAATCTTATTAAAATTAATCAAGATAACGTACCATCATCAAAATTACATGGATTAATCCGTGATGTAGAAGTAGCAAGATCAGCAGTTGAAATCATTTTGGATATTGCTCAAGATTTTAAAAATAAAATTTATTTTTGTCACGTATCCACTCAAAAAGAATTTGAACTCGTTCAAATAGCAAAAAAATCCCACGAAGTTTTTTGTGAAGTAACACCCCACCATCTATTTTTAAATGAAGATATATTAAATACTATAGGATTTTTTGGGAAAGTAAACCCACCATTAAGACATGAATCGGATCGAAAATACTTATATGATCGTTTAAGGAACGGACAAATTGACACAATTGGCACAGATCATGCACCACACTCTAAAGAGGAAAAAAATCTGCCATATTCTAAAGCTCCATCAGGGATGCCAGGACTTGAAACCATTTTGCCACTTCTCTTAACAGAAGTTCAAAATAACACTTTAACAATCAAAGATCTTGTTAAACTTTGTTCAGAAAATGCTTGTAATATATTTAAAATAAAAAATAAAGGTAAAATAAATCTGGGATATGATGCTGATATTATTGTAATAAATCCAAATAAAAATTACTTATTTACAGATGAAAAAATCTTTACAAAAGTCGGGTGGAATCCTTTTAGTGGGAAAAAAATGATTGGAGAAATAGAAAAAACATTTGTACTCGGAAACTTAGGATATGATAAAGGAAAGTTTTTTTCTAATCATGGCAAAGAAGTATTACTTTATAGCTAAAATCATCTCTATTATAATTAGCGATATTGCTATTGAACCCAAAATTATTATACTATAAAACAAATGTTTTTGGATTTTTTTTATTTTTTTTTGAATAACTTCTATGCGTTTAGTCATTTCAGATTTTATAACATTAATCTTTTGATTCAGATAATCTACTCGATCGTTTAGGTATGATATTTTTTGATTTAAAATTTGTATTTTCGAGTAAAGTATATTGATATTTGATTTTTTGTGATACTTTAATTCTTTAATATGGATCCTTAAATCGTTTAAATAATAATTTTGTTTTTGAATACTAACATCTTCTGTTTTGTTATCCGAAGAAAACATAAAATATCCTATATAATTTAATTTATACTATAAATTAGCATCAATTATAAAACCTAATGGGTAATTCATAAAACTACATAATTTAAATTAATATTTCTACAATGAGAGTTAATAAAAGGAAATCTCATTAAAAGATATTTGATGTTCATCTTTTTGTCAAGCTTTTGTTTTATGAAAAATAATATACTATTAATCATTATTTATTGGGGATAGTGAAATTCTGTGGCTAAAAGATTCGATAAAGCATTTACAGCATTTTCTGCATCTTCGCCATAAGCTTCAATTATTAACTCGCTACCAAAACACGCTGCTAGTGTTAGGATATCTAAAATACTTTTTCCATCAACTTTTAAATCATCTTTGGAAATAAATATATCACTAGAAAACTGATTTGTTAGTTCAACTATTTTTACAGAGGGTCTAGCATGAATCCCATCACGATTTTTAACTTTCACTTTTTTTGAAAAATATTTTTCCATAGTAAATTGAATTAAAATTAATAAAAAATATTTATTGTTCAGTTACAATCATTGTACTTTGGATATTATAAAACATTGAGGAAATTAATAATCATATTAGAATAATAAAAAACGTTTTTTTGGAGGTTCCATATTATATTCTAAACTTAATATTTTCTCTGTTAAAACATTCATTGGATTATTTGGGAATGGGACATCAAGATGATTAATACTTCCTTCGATTAAATGCAATTCATTATAATCATCTATAAAATAACAATTTTCGTTACATAAATCAATTTGAAATTGTTTATTATTTTTTTTTATATATAGATTTCTTTCATCAAAGCGAATATCTAACATTAGATTATCTTGAAAAGATCGATTTATATATTCCAGTTTTTCAATCGGTAATAATGAAGATTCACAACTATTTATCGACTTATAATAAGCTATTTCTATATCCCTGATGATTTCTGATAAATGGATATCAGATAATTCATTTAAATCAATCATTTTATTTTTTTCAATAGTACAATATAATTTTTCAATTTCAATATCCTGAGAAGAATTGATTACGGACATATAAGCTATTCTGACTACTACTTTATAATTATTTATATATTTATAGAAATAATCGGCATTATTACAAAACCACTCTAGTTTAGAAAGTTCATATATAAAACTTTCTTTATTTATTATATAATTATTGAATAAATATGTTTTTTTATTGAAGATTAGCTCTTTTTTGTAATATGATCTAAATATTTGTGGGAAATATTCGACCCATTTATTTTCAATATATAATTTTTTGAAATTATCCAACTGATTCATTTTTAATAAATCTATTGGATGAATAATTTTAAAATTACAACCTAGTTTATAATACGTAGAATCCAATGGGCAAAATAATTTTGATTTACCAATATCATAAAAACCTATCTTTACTTGATCATTGATTATTAATGTTTTAGTTAATATTTGCTTTATTACATCATTTTCTAATAATAATTCCATATCATCTTGATCGAAATACACTTCATCTATCATATATTGTTCAAATAGTTTAGCTAATCTTCTTTCTTGATTATTATATTGATCACATATGTCTTCTAGTAACTGATACTCATTTAAATGTGCAACTTTGTGATTAGTATCTATTAATCGATCATCTTTATATAAAGCTATTTTGGGTTTACCAAAATTATTTTTTTCTAATTGAAATCTATAATTATTATAATTATAATCTGATAAAATTGCCTTCTCTCTCTCATAAGCTATTTCATTTTCAATAACAAGAATCATTTTTAAATCATCGCCACCAAAATGGATGCTTGCCATATTTTTTAAGGATTTTTTTGCTGCTAATTTATTAACTTCAAAGTCTTCAAGAAATGTTATACTATCTAAATCATTACAATATGAATTTATATCCAAATATCTTTCTTTTAAATTTTCTTTGTAACCTAGTGATCCAAGACTTAGAATTTCAAGATCCTTTCTGTAATGATTCTTTAGATTATTATCTTGTATTGATTTTATAAGACTTAATTTAAATAGTATAATTATATCATACTCTTCAAATTTTTGATTTTCTACTATACTTAATAACAAATTAATTTTTTTTATATTAATTTTTTTTATGATTTCATTAAATTTTTTATAATCAATTAATCCTTCTTGAGGTGATTTATTATCAACAATTAATATATTTCCTTTATTTAATAATGGATCCTGAGAATTATTATTAATCCGAAACTGATTAAGACTATATAAATACTCTAGAAAATCTGCGAATCCTTCAATATTCAAAACTTCTTCAAATATTTTTCTCCATTTAAATGAAAATAAAGCAAATACTAATAAATATTTCAGATCTATTTTTTTAAGATTACTTATTAATGATTCATTTTGTTCATCTTTAAGAGGCTTAGCATTTAAAATAATATGGGATATTGCTGTGGATGGGAAATCATATAAATGATAGTTTGAAAATTGAAAACATGTAATATTTCTTTTTTGCATATATTCAAGAGATTTTTGAATAATCTGGCTGCCAACTATATAATATATTTGTTTGATTAATTTATAATTAGTATTAATATCGTCTATGATTTCTCTTAATAAGAATATTGAATATAAAACAATTTTTCTTTCTAGTTCTTTTTCAAATTGTGAATTAAGTATTTCAGATTTAGTTTTATAATGATAATTTAATAAAAAAATAAATTGTGGAATATCTTGAGCTGCTTCTTTAAAGAATAAATATGTAAATTCATTTCGTTTATAAATTTTTTCGATATCTTCGAAAATATTGGAATAATTTATATCGTAATTCCCTACATGGAACATTGAATTTTTAGCGATAAGAACTGACAAAATTCGTTCCTTATGTTTAATTTAAACAAAAGTTTTAGTAGTTTATCGTATTTTCGGAGAAAAATATTTTTTCAATAATATTTTTTTAAAAATTATTCATTGATTATATAGGATAACTCTTTTTCTTTAGAACTAACAGATTTACCTATAAGGTGGAATGAAGAATCATAGGGGAAGACATATACTTTACCTTTAATTACTTGTTTATCAACAATAATATCAGTATCAATAACCCAAATATATTGATTATTTGCCTTTTGATGTTGTTCAAACAATGTCTGAAAATATTTAGCATAACTAGAATGAATAAATTTTGGAGGGCTTGGATAAGATAAAATACCTAATGCACGACTAAAAGTATTTGTAATTCCTGCGGCCAAAAGATTTGTAATCTCCATAATACACGATTTACCTACTTCAGATTCCACAGGCTGATTACCTAATAATTCATTAAATAAAAGGCGCATTCCTTTTTCATCTAAAGAAATAATTACTTTACCATGTAGTGATTCTGTGAGATCAATTTCCCCATAAAACATTTTTTCATCGCCTACGAATTTTGTCAATTCTCTAACCGTTTTAAACATATGAACATCAATATCTGGGACAGCTAAGATTACACTCTTATTTAAAAATCTTTTGATATTATTAGATGAATTTGATAAGGCTAGTTTAAATATTTCATTAATAAGTTTATATAATCGATCATCGATGTTAAAATCTTTTAATATTTTAGCCCTTGTTTCCTTTCTTTGTTTTATTTGATATTCTATAATTTTATTTTGTTCAGATTCCTTTGAAATTATGTTCTTTTCAGAATATTTCATTTTTCTACGTGAAAAACCATGTTCTTTGTTTTGTCTAATTAATCCTGGAATATCTAGTATTAGAGCAATTTGTCCATTCCCAAGAATCGTAGCACCTGAAATACCATGTAAACTCTGGAAATCCTGACTTAGAGACTTAATAACAATTTCTCGTTTACCAAGTAGCTTATCAACAACAATTCCAATTTGCTGATCTTCATAATCGCTGATGACAATTGAAAGACGTTTATTTCCATTTTCTGAATTAATATTAAACGCATCATTGAGTCTTATAAGTGGGATTACTTTCTCCCTTAGCTGAATAACTTCCTGGAAATCAACGGATTGTATTTCATTCGAAAAGATTTTTATTGTTTCCTGGACACTTGAAAGAGGAATGGCATATATTTCATCACCACATTGAATCAATATAGCCGGGACAATTGCAAGTGTCAAGGGGAATGACAGGGTAAATGTACTCCCCTCTCCTTCCTTGCTTCTAACAGAGACTGCTCCATTTAATTTCTTAACGGTATCAATAACAACATCCATACCAACACCACGTCCCGAAATTGCAGTAACTTCTTGTTTGGTACTAAAACCTGGTAGAAATATCAGATTAAATACCTCCGTTTCAGAATATTGCTTTGCATCTTCAGCAGTGATAAGAGATTTTTCTATTGCTTTATTTAAAATTTTATCTTTATTTAAACCTTGACCATCATCAGTAACTTCTACGAAAATATAATTTCCACTTTGATATGCGTTGAGCAAGATCGTACCAACGTCTTTTTTACCAAGAGATTTTCTTACATCCATCGACTCTAGGCCATGATCGATAGAATTTCTAATGAGATGGATTAAGGGATCTCCTACAACATCAATAATTTTTTTATCAAGTTCAGTTTCTTCACCTTTAAAAACGATATTTACATTTTTATCAAGATTTTTGGATAAATCTCTTACAAGCCGTGTAAATCTAGAAAATACAGACCCTATTGGAACCATTCTAGATTGCATTATGCCTTCCTGGAGATTTCTTGCAATGTTTGATAACAAATCAATCTTTGTACCCAAGTCCGATACGATTTCCTGGTTCCCCATTTTCTCATGGAATCGATCAGATATTTCAACAAAACTGGAATTAACAATAGCTAGTTCACCAACAAGATTTAATAATTCATCCAATTTTTTAATAGGCACTCTAACAGTGTCTGATTTACTTAAAATATTTTTATTATCAATTGTCTCGGTTATAAACTCGCTATCAAGAGATTCACTTTCTTTATTAAGATTTTCTTTTCTTCTCTCGACTCCAGTGTATTCTTGAGAATGAACTGTTTTTTCTTCATTCTCTGGTAAATTTTTATTTGATAAGATTTTTTCGTCAGGCTGATTTACGATTTCCTGCTGTACACTTGGTTGATCATAAAAGCCATTCAGTCCGTTTTCATCTAATTTAATAACAGAGACTTTTCTAATCAAATCAAGGTAGAGTTGTTTTTCTAACATATTTTGATCGGCATCAGGGGATGATATTATTAACTCAATTCTATCCTGGAGCTTATCCGTTTTAAACTGATCGAGGCTTGGATGGCAACTTATAACTTTAGCCAATCTCTCAACATTAACAAATATCAGTTCAGCCCGAACCCATTTCATTTTAACATCGTCTTCAAAAAATACTGCTATGTAAAATATCGAATTACCTTCCAATATAAGTTTTTTCGATTCGTTCCATTGTTGTTCGTCTAATTTTAAATATTTTACATTATCTGATTCTAAGGAAACAATGATATTTTCTTCCTGTTTGTCATTAATTTTTAAAATATTAAAAGAGTTCAATTTATTTAATAGGTTTTGAAAATCTTTAATGATTTCATCACTCTCAGCAAATGCTTCAACACTTTCTCTAATCTTGTCTAGCGATTTAAATAAGAAATCAGTTAGATCTGAGGAAAGAGTAATTTCTTTATCCCGCACTTTTTGAAGAAGATTTTCAATCTTGTGGCAGAAATCACTTAATTCATTTAAACCAACAAATGCTGCAGAGCTTTTCAAAGTGTGAGCTACTCTAAAAATATCATGAATCATCGGCATATTGTTTGGATTTTTTTCAATGGAAAGAAGCCTATCATTTAGAATATCAACTTGTTCTCTAGCTTCCTCGATAAAAATATCTTTATATTCATTGGACATAATTTCACCCTTCTTTAATAAACTGATTAATCGTTTGAGGAATATCTCTAAGACAAACTATTTTTTGAATGCCACCGAGTTGAATTGCTTCTTTATTCATTCCAAAGACAACTGAAGAATCTTTATCCTGTGATATTGTCTTACCACCTTTATCAAAAATATTTTTCATACCGCTTGCACCATCTCTTCCCATACCAGTCATTATAACAGCTACAGTTCTTTTAGAACACACATTTGCGACGGAATTAAACAAAACATCAATGGATGGTCTATGTCCTGATACTTTATCAGTTTGAGAGAGTTTAGTATAATAATTATTATTTCTTTCTATGATTTCTAGATGGGAATGGCCAGGGGCTAAATATGCTTTGCCAGCAATAATTTGATCATTATTTTCTGCTTCATTTACATTTATTTTAGATAATTGATTTAAACGATGGGCAAAGGGTTTTGTGAACTCAGCTGGCATGTGCTGTACAATTAGATATGCTGCATTAACTGGAAGATTAGGATTACTGAAAATCTCTTTGAGAGCTTGTGGACCTCCGGTTGAAGTTCCAATCGCAATGATATTAGTAGGGATTGTAGAACTTGTAATAACCTTTTTAATTGGTGTTTCAAGAACAGGTTGAACAATATTTGATTTAAATACAATAACTCTACTATCAATATTAGCTATCGTTTGTATTTTTTTTAATAAAGAAGCTGATAATTCATTGAGGTCATTACTCCGTGCTGATGGTTTTGTGATGAAATCTACAGCACCCATTTCCAACGCTTTAAAAGTAGTTTCAGCACCTTCTTCAGTTAAGGAACTAACCATGATAATTTTAGGTTTGATTTGCATTTTTGAAAGACTGTCTAAGACTCCAAATCCATCCAATTCAGGCATTTCAATATCTAGAGTAACAATATCTGGATTCAAATCAACGATTTTACGAAGTCCAATTTTTCCATTTGGAGCTGAACCTAGAACTTCCAACGAGTGATCCGATTCAATTATGTTTGTGAAAATCTTTCTAACAAGTGCAGAATCATCAATGATCAATACTTTAATTTTATTGTTCATATAATATTACCTACTTTCTTTGGGAGAAACAGTATATACAGATGGTTTGAAGAATTTAAAATATCGGTTTGAGAATAAAGATTCCGCATGGCCTACGAAAAAAAATCCATCTTCATTTATACTTTCAAAAAACTTTTTATATAGCTTATCCTTAGTTTCTTTATCAAAATAAATAACTACATTTCTACAAAAAATAATATCAAAACCTTTTGGGAAATTATCTTCAATGAGATTTAATTTTTTAAATGAGACTAATTTCTTTATTGATGGTTTAATTTCATATTTATTATCACCCTGTTTTACAAAAAATTCCTTCAAGTAATGATCGGGTATAGTTTTAACATGTTCATAGCTATATACTCCATTTTTAGCAATTTCTAATACCTTTGTACTGATATCAGCAGCAAATATTTCAAAACGAAGATTGGATGCATATTTTAAGATTTCAATAGCAATGGAATAGGGTTCTTCACCAGTAGAACATGCGGCACTCCATAATTTTATAGTACGATTTGATTTTTCGTAATATGGTAAAACTAATTGAGATAGTGTAGAAAACTGTTTTGGATCTCTGAAGAAACTTGTTACATTTGTTGTAATGGCATCGACAACATCGACAAATTCATTGCTACCTTGTTTAGTTTTGACATAATTAAAATATTCTCCATAACTTTTATAATTTGTTTTGAGTATCAGTTTTCTAAGCCTGTTATGAACAAGATTTCTTTTCTTGTCTGTTAGTTTAATACCAACGCTATCATAAATATAATTACAAAAGTCCTCAAATTCTTTATCCGTGAACTCTATAATTTTAAATTGATCTAGCATTTTATATATTACCTTTTATCTGAAACTGATTTTATTTGCTCTAATTGCATCTGATCGAGCTGGACAACTTCTTCAGTTGACAAAATTTCATCCACTCTTAATAAAATAATTAACCTGTTTTCCATTTTAACAACGCCAGACAGATAATGTCTAGTAATACCACTAACTACTGGAGGTGGGGGTGCTATAGAGGATTCAGGAACTCTCACTACCTGGGATACATTATCTACAATCATACCAAGTAATTTTTCAGATACTTCAACAATGATAACCCTTGTTGTTTCAGTATAGTCTATAGCTTCAAAACCAAATTTTTCACGAAGGTCGATAATAGGAATAATATTACCCCGAAGATTTATAACACCTTTTATAAATGCGGGAGCTTTAGGTAATCTTGTGATATGTGGTAATCTCACCACCTCTTGGACTTTTAAAATCTCAAGACCATATTCTTCAGTATTTATTGAGAAGGTGACCATCTGTCTAATTTCTTTTTTTACGTTAACATCATTTCCTAAATTCATATGAACCTCTATAAAATGTGACTTTTTTAAAATCAGCTAATTATTTTTTTACCTTAATATAAAATAATAACTCTTTAAATAATGTATATTTTTTTTAAAAATGGGTACTTTAATTTTATTTTTTTGATAATTTAAGATCCAGAATAATTCCTTTTAATTCTGATTCAAAACTATCAATCGTATAGACAATATCAATTTGGTCGCCCACTTTAATTATATCATAATTTGAAGTATTATTAAACATTACAAAAAATATATCGATTTTATTTTGAGTAATATTAAATAAGGTGTCTAATTTTCTTTTTGAAATCCTGATATCTTTAACAATAACTGATTCAGTTAAAAATACAGGCTCTGGATTACCTTCTCCAAAGGGATATAATTTAATATAATCATCAAAGAACTGATTAGTAAAATCATTAAAATTAATCCTATAATCAATTTTGATAACATCGGGATGGTCATCATTTTGGCTGAGGTCAAATAGTTTATATAACTCTTTTTCGAAGATTAGAAGTTTTTCATCATTGATAGAAAATCCTGCTGCTTTGCTATGGCCTCCAAAATAAATTAGATAATTCTTTAACTTTTTAATATTTTCTAAAATATTTTGATTTCCGTATGATCGGGCTGATGCAGTGTAATAATTTGCAGATCTGTTTGACATCACAATTACGGATTTCTTATAATTTTTCATAATTCTCTGAGCAATTAAACCAATAATCCCCTGGTGCCATGTATTTGATTTTAAAACGATTATTGGATTATTGTTTAAATTTTCACTTTTAATAATAATTTCTGCTTGATGATAAGCTTCTTCTGTCCATTTTTTTCTTTGATCGTTGATAATTTTAAGAGAATTTGCTATTTGAAATGTTTCCTGGGGATTTGTTGATGTTAATAATTTAAATGCTTTTAAAGGATTATCGATACGTCCTGCTGAGTTAATCACAGGTCCAATATCATAACCCAAATTTTTATGGGTAATTATTTTATTATTACAATTTATTTTAATTAGGTCTAAAACACCTTGTAAATTTGTTTTTCCAGAGTTCAATAAACGATTAATATTAGATATACCATTTTTCACAAAATATCTATTTTCACCAATAAGAGGGGAGAGATCCTGATAAGTACCAATAGCTACAAAATCTATATACCTATTTAAAAACATTTCCTTCTCATGCTGATTTAATAGATGTTCACCCAATGCTTCAGCAAACTTATATACTAGGCCTACAGCAGATAATCTTTTATCAGGATAATTACAATCGTCCTGTTTTGGATTAATAATTGCATATGCTTTAGGAATAATATTTTGTACATTATGGTGATCTATAATAATTACATCAATATCATTTTTTGCTGCTAAATCAACGGCTTCATCAGAACTTATTCCATTATCAACGGTAATGATAAGATTAATTTTTCTCTCTATTGCCTGTTCTACACCTTTAATTTTTAATCCATAGCCATCAATTATACGATCAGGCAGGATGACATCAAGATTAATCTGAATTTTATTAAAATAAGAAATTGCCTGAAAAAGCATATAAAGTAAAGAAGTGCTGGTAATACCATCGACATCATAATCTCCATAAATAAGAATATTTTGTTTAGAATTGATTACCTGGATAACACGATCAACCGCTTTTTCCATATCTTTTAAATATTTAGGATGATGTGTTTCTTCTGGAGGTTTTTTACATTCTAAAAAATCAAATACCTCTTTTTCTTCAGAGAATCCTCTTTGTATAAGTATTTGTGTGATTATAGAATTTATGTTCAGATGTTTTAGATTATTATTTTGTTGAATAGTTTCAAATGCTGGTTTCCACTGGTATGACAACAAACCCTCAATACTGTCTATTGGTAATAAATTCAGTGATATCTATTAAATATTGTTTTAACATTGGGTCATTTAAATCATATAAGATATCTTGTGATTTTTTTATATAAAAATTAGCTGTTTCTAACGTATATACTAAACTTTGGTTTTCATCTAGGATATCATTTATTTTTTTTAAATCATTATTTTTGGCATAACCATCTATTAATTGCACCAAATCATTTTTATCTTTATTATTTGTACAGTTAAATAGGTGAATTAGTGGTAATGTACAATATCCATTAAGTATATCACTTAAGACTGGCTTCCCCATAAGCTCAGACTCACCCTTAAAATCTAAATAATCATCAAATATTTGGAACGCCATCCCTAGATTTAATCCAAACTCATAGAGTAATTTGATTTTCTCCTCATCATATTCTGAAATGATAGCCCCAATACGACAACTTTCCGCTATAAGTGATGCTGTTTTTAGTTTTATAATTTTTAGATATTTATCTATATCCATATCAAAATTCTTTTCATGAAGGTTTTGAATAATTTCGCCTTCACAAATTTGAGAGGTCGTTATGGAAAGGTTTTTTATAATTTCATGATTGCCAATTCTATTTAATATAAGATATGCGTTTGAAAACAGGAAATCACCAAATAAAACAGACGCTGAATTACCCCATTTCATATTATATGTAGTCATCCCTCGACGAATATAAGAATGATCATTGACATCATCATGAATTAATGTAGCCATATGAATCAATTCGACAGATAATGCTATATCAACAATTGTAGTTATTTTATTTGAATCCCATATTTTAGAAGCAATAAAAATTAGTGCAGGTCTAATTCGTTTACCCTTCATTTTAAATAGATAATCAATCATTTCTTGAATTACAGAATTTTCACTACAAATAATTTCTTTAAATCTATTTTCGATATTTTCTAGAGGTTTCTCTATAGGAAGTAGTATTTTTTTTAATTTATTCGTATGATCAACTATACTCATAAAAACTCTTACAGGTTATTAAAAAATGAAAAAATATATATAGCATTTATTTGGTTATTTAACTTTATAAACTAAGAAAACAATCATAAATAGTAGAAACAAAATATAACCAGAAAATAATTCTCTGTCTGTCTAAGAATTATTTAATAACATTTAGTTATACTTATAGTGTAAAAAGTTTTTTATAAATATTACTAATACATCTCATAAGTTAATATACAACATTAAAAAAGTCAATTTATTTGTCTTATAAACGAAAAAGGGGTAGGTTATTAACCTACCCCCATATTAAAAAGATAATTTATAAAATAAGATTATCTATTTGGTGTACTTTCAGTATCAGACTCACCATCAAGTCTATCTGAACGATCAGGAGTTTTTGGACGATCCAATCGTTCATTATCATTGAAAAGAGTGTCGATTCTTCTGTCATTGACAGGACCTGTAGCAACACCACCATCACCTTCAGTTACATATTCAGCATCTATATACCAAGATAGACCTAGAATACGCAAGATTTCTTTAATGTCATTTCTGTAGTTACCAGTAACTTCAGATCCAAATTCAGCATATGTTCTTGCGTCATCTGTAAAGTATCTTCTAGTTTGAGCAGGTACATAACCATCTGATACGTTTTGTTGACGACGTGGGTTTTGTGCAGAGAATTCATATTCAAGATAGTGACTGTGTTTGATAAAGGATAACAAATCAGTTCCTGAAGTAACACGGTCATTATAGTAATATTCTGACCATTTTACGTTATCCCAAGCAACTTGAGCTAATCGAACCATATATGGATTTCTAGCCATTTTTGCTAATGTACCATTACCACCTTCAGCATTTGGAGGAAAGTATTCTCTTGTATTAGTGTTAACATTTCCTCTATAGTTTGGGTCACCAGTATATCCTCTGACATAGTTTAAGAAAATTCTTGCACTATGCTCTCGGACGAATAAACTCTTGTTATCAACTCCACCATAAATGGATTGAACACAAGCCCAATCGAGATTTGCTCTTGATTCAGTTGTAGCACCAAAGCTACCACCACCAACTCCACCACCTGTTTTAAAAGCATCAGCTTTTCCAGCTTTATTTGCATCACGTACCCACTGGTCTACTTCACCAGAATCTCTTAGACGTTGTTTTTGAATGCCATTATAACATATTCTTTCGATATCAAGTTTTTCTGATCTACCCTTTCTGTTTAAAAGTTCACCTGTTTCAGGATTAACACCTGGATCAAGAACTATACTTCTAATTCTTACAGCCCCTGGAGATCCAAGATAGATTGTTCTAATTCTTGGTTCATAGAAAACAAGGGGTAAAAATTCTTCAGGGGAAATTCGCACTAAGATTTCGGAGTCTCCTTTTTTGATTTTATTGAGAACGTCGATTCTTATAATCTTCATCATAAGAACACGAAATCCATATCGAACTTCTTTTCTTGTTTCAATGTTAGTTGCAAGTCTGCTTTCAACAGCATTTTTAATTACATTCATGCCACCAGGTCTAGCAACTTCATCAACCCAATCGCCTAAGTATCCAATACACTTTAAACGAACTTTTGGGTCTTGGTTATCAAAACCACCAATGAAAGCTTTTAATCCTCTTTCATTACCAGCAACAGCATAGTAATTTGTGTTACTTTTTCTTGCACGTCTTACCATCTCATCGTGAACAGCTTCGAAAGTGTCAAACACGACAAGTTTCAAAACAGTAGGATCACCACTTTGAATTTTTTTGATTATATCGTTAATTCTAGTTTCACGAAGTATTTTATCTTCGTGTTCAAAAGGATCCACAGCTCGCTCTCGTTTGTCATAGTTATCATTTAAGCTCTGGGAATAACCCTTATTGAGCCCGATTACTACACACATAACGAGAAAGAGAGATAGAACAAGTAATTTTTTCTTGTACATTCCTTTCTCCTTTATTTTTTTATTCAAATTTTACATATTAAGGTTTAATAACTTTAAGTTATTTTTTTAGTATTTTTTTATTCATCTTTATCTTTTTCAGGATCAACTTTTTTAGTTTCACCTGTACCTGTGTTATCCTTTTTATCAGAATCACCATAGGATGTAGTTCTTCTATCGGAATAATGTTTATATGCTTCCCTGACACTGTCTTTTTGGGTATCAGTGAATGTTTTTGTTTCAGTTCCAGTTCTTGCATATCTATCATTAAACTCTTTTTTTCTGTCCTGATCTATTTTATAGAATACATCACGATCAGCTGGAGTTCCAATTCTAACAGCGATACGACCTACAGGAATACCTGTTCCATATGGAGGATTTTCTTTATTTGCAGATGATACATTAAGCTGTGTAATATACTTTGTCCAAGAATAATTAGCATCAGTATATTCCCATTGAACGTAATTTCTTTCAAAATAAACGATATCACGTTCTTCAGCAAATTTCATATAATCTATAAACTTTTTAGAAACGCTATCTCTAGAACTTCCATGTGGATCACCAAAGTGACTAGAAGCTGATTCCCAAGTAGTACCAGCGATAGTTCCTCTATTCATATTATAGAAAGAGACAATCCATCGAGCTGTTTCTCTTTGAACCAAGAAGTTTTTATTTTTTAAACCACCGCTAATAACACTGATATCTCCTTTTTGGAAGAACATACCATTGTTTTGACTAGTGTTTCCAACTAGTGGTATAGGAGATCGAAGAGGAATTCTAAAAGGATCCCATTCAGCATCAATTCTTACTACTAGAGTTAAGAATTCGCCTTTTCGGATTTCTTCTAATAATTTAGAATGTTGTCCATTTCTAATATTATTTACAAGTCTTCTTCTTACGATAAATCGATAGAGTTTTAACAATTCGTGCCCTACGATTTTCTCTTGTTTTCTAGCTCCATATGTATTAGTACCTGCATTGTGAACCAAGAACGTATCGCGATATTCATACGGTCTCTTGTCAACAGTTTCTACTACTTTTAAGAGCTCAGTAACTTTTTGGTACATAGATTCATCAGGGATTAGTCTTCTTAGGATGTGAATAATAAGTAATCTTTTTTGAGGATCTCTATCAGATAGCGCATATAACAACGCATCGACGATCTTCTCTCGGATACTCAATTCACGATCTGTAAATCTGTAGAATCCATTTTTGGACTTTTCCTGATCATTTTCAGCTTGTGGCAAGAATGGTATCTGGTCATACATTCCCAAATATCCACCTTTTCCAGAACCATAGTACTTTCCGAATCGTTTTACACTTAAACTTCTATTACTATCTCTTGGCTGATTTGTTTGGCTATAAAGCTCAGGATCACCAGATCTTCCTGGATCTTCTTCTTTATTAGCTTTTTTATCAGCGTTCCCACCCTCATTATCAGGATCATCTTCTTTTTTAGAATCTTCTTT
>DKAT01000013.1 GCA_002450905.1 Spirochaetia bacterium UBA6919 | reverse complement strand
ATCATCTCCCATGCAGGTATTTTTTTATTCTGATAAATGGGGTGAGGAGATCGGGTATAGGGTAATTCATAGATATGATCAATTTCTTGCTGGGTTAGGGGTATAGGGGGTGGATTGAGCCATACATAGCGGTCACCATGCTTTTGAACAAGAGATCGAGCATTATGAGGATTTGTTTCCAGGTGGAAAATTCTGGAGGTATGGGCATAGAGGATTTTATCACTAGTCACCTGCTCGTAACTCGGGAGCCTGATGACAGATTTATTTCGGATTAATTTAACATTCTCGGCTGGGAAGTTTATTTCTTTAACATTTTGGTGGTGATTATTAATATTCTTTTCGCAGACAACCGATTCCTGATAGGGATTTACATAACGTTCTATAGCTCCTGAATCCTCTATGGATGAGGCATCGATGATGGAATAATCTTCAGGGATATCCTTTGTCATATAGGCAGTCCCACGGATATTACGGATTTTATTAATGGACTCCCCTTTTGCAAGGCGATGAGCTATTTCTACAATGGCGTGTTCAGCATTTCCAAACAGAAGTATATCCGCTTTTGAGTCTGGAAGGATTGAGCGACGAACCTTTTCACTCCAATAATCAAAATGGGCTAGACGACGGAGACTTGCTTCAATTCCTCCAAGAATTATTGGAACATCTTTATAAGCCTCTCGGGCTCTCTGGGCATAGACTAAAAGGGCCCTGTCCGGTCGCATTCCTGCAAGTCCATCAGGGGTATAGGCATCATCATTTCTACGCTTTTTATCCGATGTATAATGATTGACCATGGAATCCATATTACCGGAGGTGATACCATAGAACAGATTTGGTTTTCCGAGTTTCAGGAAATCAGATTTATCTTTCCAGTTGGGTTGTGAGAGAATACCGACACGGAATCCTTCTGATTCTAATAAACGGCCAATTAATGCCATTCCAAAACTGGGATGATCTATATACGCATCCCCGGTAACGATAATAATATCGCAGGTATCCCAACCGAGATGAGACATCTCATCCTGAGTCATAGGGAGGAAAGTGGTATTTTTTTTTATATTATGATCTTGAGACATTTTTTATAAACTAAATAATAACATATCCCAATTATTTGGGGATAGAATTAATTATAAGAGTTTTTCAGCAATCTGTACAGCATTTAAAGCAGCACCTTTTAATAATTGATCCCCTGCTATAAACATCGCTAGACCATTATTGAAGCACTCATCATATCGAATACGTCCCACAAGAACATCATCCAACCCACTGGCTTCAATGGGCATCGGGAAATAATTCTTTTCCCTATCATCTACCACCCTTGCCCCGCTGAATTGATTAATAGCTTCACGAATCTGATTTAGTCCTAACCGGTTTTGCAATTCAAGACTCACTGATTCAGAATGGGCTCTCAAAACAGGGACTCGAACACAAGTTGCAGTCACTTTGATATCTGGGTTATGTAATATCTTGCGAACTTCTTTGACCATCTTTATTTCTTCGGTATTATAGCCGTTCTCATCGATGGGAGTATTGTGAGAGAATAGATTGAAGGCAATCTGATGGGGGAATATGTTTTTTTCAATGGTTTTATGATGCAAATAGGCTTCAGACTGGTCGATGAGTTCCTGCATTGCCTGAGCACCTGCTCCGCTGGCTGCCTGATAAGTTGAGACAATGATCCTATCAATAGGGGTTAGCTGATAAATAGGATAAATACCCATGAGGAGTATAATTGTACTACAATTCGGATTGGCTATAATACCCTGATGATTTTTAATGTCCTCAGGGTTTATTTCTGGGATTACCAAAGGGACTTTCTCATCCATTCGGAAGGCTGAACTGTTATCCACGACGACACAATTATTTTTAGCTGATATAGGAGCATATTCCAGACTTCTTGAACCTCCAGCACTGAATAGAGCTATGTCCATCCCTTTGAAAGAGTCTTTAGTCAATTCCTCTACCTTGATTTCTTCGCCACGAAAGGTTAATTTATTCCCTAGTGATCGTTTTGAGGCTAATAACCGTATGTTATTGACAGGGAATTTCCTCTTTTCAAGTACCTTTAAAATCTCAATACCTACTGCACCAGTAGCTCCGGCAACAACTATATTCTTTCCGCTCATGAAAAATACTCCACATTTTATTTATTGTGAGAATAGTATAGCAGATTTCTATTGTTTCGTCAAGGATTTTCAATCTATCTCCCGATAATAATCTGATTATCCGAATCTCTGGTAATGTCTTTCAAAAATACGTCGTGATTTTACCATCTCCAGTCTCTCCATCTCTTCTTCAGTAAATGAAACCCCTTTGATGATTTGTCTGTAGTTCTGACAGATAATTTCTCTTAATGTTCTGTTGAGAATCTCGTATTCCTGGATAGATAAGACATCTTCTATTTTTTTAAAACTTTTTTTCTTTCGAATCGGACAGTATAATGTAGCTGTTGGCATGGATAGCACTCCTTTTAATGATAGTTGTTTAGAGTATAAAAAATATTGAATATGTTTCTGATAACATGAACAAGTTTCTGAATTACCATTATGGCGAGGGTATATTCTGAGCCTGTACTGTATAGATAATCTGTTATTATCACCATTATCATTATTTATATTATTATCTGAATATACCATACGAAATCTAAAGACCATCTATTTTAATTACATAATATTTTTTATTTCTTTTCAAAATATCTTAATTAAGTTGATAAATCTTTGAATAGTGATAATCTTCTTGACTAATTTCAAATAAAATATTAATCTTGTTATCCAGATTATAAGTCGGGATATCGATGAATACGATTTCTTATAAGAAAAAACATATCTATCTAAAGATTATAAGTTTAATCCTGCTGATTTCCTATGCAATGTTGTTCACTCACCCCTTTGTACACGAGGAGGGGGAAGATGTTGTCCATGAATGCATTCTTCATAAAGTAGGAAATAATCTTACAGGATCTCAACTTGCTCAATCAACTTTCCAGTCACCCCTATTTGAAATTCTTACCAGTATTTCGTCAATTCAAAACCCTTTTATAAATGATCAATCCACTACCCAACAAAATAAGTCGCCTCCAGTATTGTAAGATCTTTATACAGCACTTCAAATTATTTGAACAGGATAGTAGTGTCTAATCGACTATTGCTATCATAATAATTCATTGGATTTTATATATATCAGGAGCACAAATGCGTTATTTCTTATCGTTAATATTTTTGTTAATGTTATTATACTCAAACAATTTATGGTCAGATCATAATACTCAAATTAAATCAGGTCAGGGTTTGCAGAATCCCAACATCAGTATACTAGGTGAATTCCTTGGTTCCTATAAGGATAAGTCTGAGGATAGGAAGAATGTCTGGGGATTTGCAGTGAATGAGATAGAATTGGCTTTCAATGCCAATTTAGATGCTTATGCCAGGGCAGATTTCTATGTAGGATTCTCGTATAGTGATGGGGAAGCTAAAGTAGAGGTAGAAGAGGCTTATATTACTCTCCTAAAACTGCCCTTAAGTTTAACAGCACGATTAGGTAAGTTTAGAGCACGTTTTGGAAAGATAAATCCTTATCATCCTGATCAACTTGCATTTGTAGAATATCCCATGGTTATACAAGAGTTTTTTGGGAAAGATGGTTTCAACGCAGATGGTGGTGTTGGGATTAATTGGCTTCTTCCAATCAAATCATTTTATTCGGAACTTATCATCGAGGGCTATACAGGTGCTTTTGGCGAACGAGAAGGGATTACCAATCCAGCTCCTTTTACATCGTCCACACTTATTTTAAATACCAGATGGAAAAATGTTTTTGAACTAGGGAATCTTCCTCAGTTAGAATTGAGTATCTCTTATGCAAGAAGAGCAACTAAAGAAGGGGATGATAAAATAAAAGAAAATATATTTGGAGCGGATCTTACTCTCACTATAATGAAGAGTCAATATACTAATTTTATATTCTCTGCTGAAGGATTAATGAGATATACAACCCATACCCAGGATATTTATCAAAAACAATATGGGGGTTATGCCTATCTCCAGTTGAAGTTCCTTAAATCCTATTTATTGGGTACAGGTATGGGATATACTGAAATTATTGGAGAAGATGAGTATAAAATAAATTACACGGGTTGGTTCACTTATTTGCAGAGTGAGTTTGTGAAGTATCGGTTCCAATATGAGCATTTAATGAATAAATCATCTCTTCTCAATGAAAATAGGATATTCTTCCAGGTAACATTTATTTTAGGTTATCACACCCATAGTTATAATTAATTCAACAGGAGGTTTCCATGAAGATATTTGAATTATCTAATATTCATCTTGGATATCAGAATCATACAATCCTCAAAGATGTATCATTAAGTGTATCAATAGGGGAATTTATTGGAATCATTGGTTCAAATGGATCTGGTAAAACAACTTTACTCCATACCCTGTTAAAATTGAAAAGACCCATGGCAGGTACATTTAAGATATACAATCACCCCCAAAATAGACAATATAAAATCGGTTATGTCCCGCAGAGAGGTAGCTTGCCATCTGATTTTCCTGTAACTGTAATGGATATTGTCCTCATGGCGACTTATCATAACAGCAGTTTATTTCCATTCCAGAAGAAAATTTATGTGGAGAAAGCTTTAAAAACCCTTGAATATCTCAATTGTTTAGAGTTTAAGGGTAAGCCATTTAATCTTCTATCAGGGGGACAGCAACAACGGGTATTAATAGCCCGTGCATTTATCAATGATCCAGATGTATTAATCGTCGATGAACCTACTGATGGACTGGATATCGTAAGAAAATCTCAGATGATGGATCTACTCAAAAGTATTCATGATGAAAAAAAAGTCACTATTATCATTGTGTCCCATGAATTAGAGCTGGTCTTAAATTATGTGAAAAAATTATATCTCATACATAATAAGATTTTAACCCAAATCGATCCTGATGAAAAAAAATTAATTGATAAAATAAAACAAATTTACTAAGGAGTTTAACATGAAAAAAATATCTTTTCTTATACTGATAACAATTCTGTCAATATTAATGCTATCTCTAAACGCCTTTTCTAAAGTGGATGTTGTGACGACATTCACTACATTAAAATCCATCACAGAAGATATTGGTGGAGATAAGGTATCAGTAACATCACTGGCACGTTGGAATGAAGACCCACATTTTGTAGAAGCTCGTCCCAGCTTTATTTTAAAGCTAAGGAGTGCTGATTTACTTGTTATAAACGGGGCTGATCTTGAATCGTGGAGTAAATCCCTCATTGAGAACTCAAGAAATAATAAAATTATGCCGGGTGGAACTGGATATATAGATGCATCCTCAGGTGTTTATTTATTGGAGAAGCCTTATGGAAGGGTTGATCGTTCTCAGGGAGATGTTCATCCCTTTGGAAATCCACATTATTGGCTGGATCCACAAAATGCAAAGATCATTGCTCAAAATATATATAATGGTTTAGTTCGTGTGGATTCTAGTAATCGGTCATATTATTTAAATCGTTTGCAGTACTTCAAAAGAAGGTGTGATGCCATAACAAATATTGTCAGGCGTATGTTTACGGGGATAAGTAATAAAAAAATCATTGCCTATCACAAGACTTGGATCTATTTTACAAGGAGATTTGGTATATCTGAAATGGGATACATTGAACCCAAGCCAGGGGTTTCTCCATCAGTCACTCATTTATATCGAATAATGAATATTATCCGCAGTGAGAAGATAAAAATTATTCTTCAGGCACATTATTATGCTGCAGGAAGTGCGTTAAAAGTTTCTCAAAACACCAAAACCAGATTCTTAAGATTACAAACAAATGTAGGAGGGAATATAAGTAATTATTTTCTACTTATATATTATCTGGGTCAGCAAATATCACAGGGATTAAAATAAGGATACTTTATGGATTTCTCGTTCTTCCAAAACCCCGATTTTGTGGGTTTATTTGTTAAAATATTAATTGCAAGCCTTTTAATATCAATAGCCTGCTCCTATATCGGGGTATTTTTAATCCTTAGAAAGATGATTTTCTTTGGTATTGGCTTAACCCAGGCATCGACTCTCGGATTGTCTATAGCATCGGTAATGGGAGTTTCTTCGTACGTCATGGAAGGCTCAGCCATTTTTTTAACGATCATTTTATTTTCGTTATTTGCTAGCAATGAAATCAGCTCAAAAGAATCTCTCATCGCTATTATCTATTGTGTAGCAACAGGGATTGCCATTCTATTAGTTGCTAACTCTCCTCATGGCGACAGTCATATCCTCTATTCCATCAAAGGAAATGTGTTGGGTATCCAAAATACACAGTTACATTGGTTAACAGGTTTAATTGGGGTAATAGGAGTCATTCATTTCTTGTTTTATAAACAATTTTTGATTACAACCTACGATCCTGTATTCTCCAGAACACTTCGTATCAAAGTTAAATTATGGGATGTCCTGCTCTATTCTACAGTTGGGATTCTAATAGCTTATGTTACAAAATTATCAGGTAGTTTAATGGTCTTTACATTATTGATTCTACCTGGGATTTTGGCGATTAAAATGTTTAATCAATTGAAACACACTTATATATTTGCTGTAGTATTGAGTATAATATCCTGTATACTAGGCGTAGGGGTTTCACTGATTCTTGATTTACCTACTGGCCCAGGAATAGTAGTCATGACATTCATCCTGATGTTAGTAACCTGGGTAATATTCAATATCTTTAAAGTAGCAAGGAGTCATTAAAATTAAAATATATAGGATATTAGAACTCATAATTGCATTTTCAAAAAAACTCCCCAAGCGAAACAACATCGGAACCAAAATTTTTAATTCCGATTGTGAGGAGTAATGTTGTTTTTGTAAAATATTTTTTCAAATATTTCCGAGGAGCTTGATTTCACATTCTAAGTCAATGTTATTATGAGTTTTGACTTCTTGTTTGATTTTATTGATTAATTGAATAACGTCATCGGAGGTGGCATTACCTTTATTGATGATAAAATTGCCGTGAAGGGTATATATTTCAGCGTCACCAATACTTTGTCCCTTTAATCCTAAATCATCAACCAGCTTCCCAGTAGGAATCCCTGTTGAATAAACATTTTTGAAAACACAACCCGCACTGGGAAAGTCATATTGCTTTGTGGAAAGACGTTTTGTTTTATTGGACTCCATTTTATCCTTAATCTCTTCTTTTATTCCTTTATCAGCTTTAAATAAAACCTCAGTAATAATAATATCTCTTTCCTGGAAAATACTTTTTTTATATCCAAAATGAATATCCTCCAGAGACCATTCCTTTGTCTCTCCATCTTCTATGCCACTGACACTGATAATCACATCACTCATAGAACCATTGAAAGCCCGAGCATTCATTACAGTAGATCCACCAATGGATCCTGGCATATAATATAGAAACTCAAAATCTTTTATGGATTTCTCATAAGCAAAATCAGAAAGATCCGTATTAATTACCCCTGCACCACAGGTGATTTGATTATCATTTAACTTTATTTCATTTAAATTAAGAGTAGAAATAACCCCGCCATTAAAATCCTTACTCCCGATAAGTACATTACTACCACAACCTAAAATAAAATAAGGTAGTGATTTATTTTTTAGAAATAAAATGGCTTCATAAAATTCTTTTGTTGAAGAGGGTTTAAAAAAATACTTTGCAGTTCCGCCGATTTTGAATGTTGTAAATTGAGCTAGAGGGATATTTTCCAGGACTTCCATGGATTTATTATTCATGATGGATGTCTTGTTCCAGTTTAGTGATTTCTTGTTTGAGATGGATGGCGATTTCGTAATTTTCATCATGGATTGCTAAGAATTTACTGGTATATAAGTTTACTAATTGATCAGCTACGTCTCCGGGTAGAAATAAAACATCTTTTAATCGATTGACTTCATATTTTTCATCATTTCTCAGATTGTTCATAAGCTGATTTATTCTATTGGTAAATAATTTTTTACTCTTACCGCCTTCTCGAATATCAATTCGGATACGATCCGTTAAGTCCTTGAGCAGTTTTAATTTTTCTTTTTCACTCAATTGTGTAATTGTGAAATTAAATTTCTCTTTATATATTTCAACATATTCTTCAATGATTTTATTGAACTTTGCAAATTCATTTTTATAGAATTGACTGAATGTTTCTTGATCTACAGGGAAATTCAGTTCCCCTCCATAAATAATATCGCAATAGACATTTGTTAATTTGTGTGTTAGTTCATTTAAATCTTTGAAAGGAATTGGGGGAAATGTGGCAGTTAGTAATTTATTATCAAGTGGGAGAGAAGATACAGTAAAATTAATAGCAAATACTTTAAAACCTGGTGCGATATTATTTTCACCAATAACTTCCCAATATACTATTGCATTACCAGTTAAATTATTCAGTTCACCGCGACGTAGTATCATCGCATTCCACCTTAGAAGTACTTTATATAAAGATAACGCAAAATCTCCATTTTATCAATATTTTATATATGTTTTTTGTTATAATTCGATTTTGAATCTTTCTTCAGGATCTATGATATCGATAATTTTTACACCATAAGATTCGTCCACAGCAACAACTTCTCCCCGAGCAACCAATCTGTTATTTACCATGATATCAACTAATTCTCCATTTAATTTGTCTAGCTCAACAATGGCACCGGATCCAAGCCCCAATACCTCTTCGACTTTCATTCGGGTGCGTCCGATTTCTACCGATAGATTCATTTTAACGTCTAACAGGAGTTCCATATTCTCACTGTTATCCAATTCATTTCCTTTGGAAGATTTAGATGATTTCTTAGTTTTAACAGCAGGACTTTGGGTTTTAGGTTCTGGACTTCCCAAAAGACTTTCTAATCCAGCAATATCATTATTATCCAAAGGAGAATCACTGGATAAACCGGCTAATCTATCAGCATCTTGACTTGGTTCAGGGGATTTTTCCTGGGTAAAGTCTGCATCTTCTTCCATAGGATTTAATAAGGCATCTATATCTGCTTGACTTAAGGAGCCATCTGTACCATTTGACATAATTCTTCCTCTTAAATAATATATAATATAATACAAATTGATTATCGTATGTTTGATAATTAAGTTAAATAAAATGTTTTTTAAATATAATATTTTTCGATTTTTTTTTAATGACCATTGGAAATTGTAACATGAATTGTCGATACAAAGAACAATTTGAGTAATTTGTTAATTTGAAAGCAGGTGTACAATGATTTTTGAAATATATAACGGTGTTAATGAAAATCCAGAAATGTTATTCGAGTATAAAGAACGGATGCTTGAAGTGTATTTAAAGGAAATATTATTATCCTTTCCCATAAACCGGATTCGTATTAGGAAAAATTATTCTAATAATTATAAGGAAATAAGTATTGATATAGAATTGGATTCTACAATAACTTCAGAAAAGATTTATAATAAAATAGTTTACAGGATATTTAAAACCCTTGATATTGATTTAATCACCCTTCAAAATAATGGAAATTTATCTAATTTTAACTATTATTTTTATGGCGAAAAAAATTATTTAGAGTATGAGTGTTCAATTTTTATCGATGTCCCCAAAAAAGCTTATTTTAGGAGTCAAAATCAATTAAAGTAGCTAGTAATTGATCCTGAATTAAGATATTCCTCCATCAATTTTTTAAATATTGGTGCTGCTACCTGACTTGCAGATTTCATTTTTGATGGTTGTCGTATTGAAATAAGGAAAACAATTTTCCTGGATGATTGAGGTACAATTCCCAAGAATGATGTAATCACTTCATCTTCTTCATATAATCCGCTTTTTCTATTATAAATATGTACTGTGCTTGTTTTACCTGAAATATTCAAACCTTTGATATAGGCTTGTTCCCCTGTTCCTTCTTTATCCAATACACTTTGGAGCATGTTCAAAAGTCTTTTTGATGTATTTTGAGAAATTGTTTGATCTACTATTTTCTGATCATTATACTGGATGATCTTTCCCGAAGCAGATATAATTTTTCGGATGATTCTTGGGTGGTATAAGATACCTCCATTTGTAATAGATGAAGCCATCATAATAAGTTGTAGCGGTGTTGTAGCGATTTCATAACCAAAAGAAATTGTTGCTTTGGAAAGAGTTGTTAAATCGCGATAAGGTCTTATTAAACCAGGACTTTCACCTGATAACTCAATGCCAGTTTTTATTCCAAAATGAAATTGTTTGAGGTATTTATAAAATATTTTTCTGGGTATTTTTAAAGATGCCTTCACTATTCCTACGTTACATGACTTTTTCAGTATACCTTTTAAATTAAGATTTCCATGTGAAATAGGACATTTAATTTCCCGATGAAATAATTTTAACTTACCATTACAGTGGAACGTTTCATTTTCATTGATTAAATTTTCTTCCAGTAAAATGGATGCCGTAAATATTTTAAAAATAGATCCTGGCTCAAAAGAATCAGTAATCGACACGTTACGATAAGCTTTTGTGGGATAATCTCTAAAATGATTGTTATTATAATCAGGGTAGTTTGCCATACAAAGAATATCACCATTAGATGAATCTACAGCGATGATAGATCCACTTTTAGCATTAAAATCTTTTACACCCTGTTGTAATATTTTTTGAGCTATTTTCTGCATGTTTAAATCTATAGTCAATTCAATATTATTTCCAAAAATAACTTTTTGTTTATTATTTGTTTTTTTATCAGGAAAAAGAATATCATTATGAGAATACTCTATCCCTTCTAATCCTTTATTATTAATTCCTGTAAATCCAAGGATTTGCGAAGCAAGAGTTTGATGGGGATAAATTCTTTTATATTCATTTATAACTGCTATTCCTTTCATTTTTAGAGCTTTTATGGAGTTTCCCAATTCAAGAGGGATTTTTTTAGCCAGCCAATAGAAACCTTTATCAGGATTAAGTTTTTTTATAATTTCTTCTTTTGAAATATTTAATCTTTTTGATAATTCATCAATCTTTTCTTTTAAATCTTTTTCATTTAGTTGTTTAGGCTGAGAGAATACAGAAGATACAATTTTATTTGAAGCGAGAACATTTCCATTTCGGTCTAAAATCATTCCCCGAATTAAGGTTAGTGGCTTGTTTTGATTATCACTTTTTTTTTCAGACTTTTTAAAGGATAAATAATTAAGACGTAAAAAAATAATAAAAAAGAAAATCCCCAAAAGGACTGAAAGGAATATAAAACGATTTTTGTTTTCAATCATATGCTAACTCATATTAAGACTATAATTATAATTAATGATTAAACATCGAATAATTTAATCTAAGTGATTCATAAAACTATTTATAATTAGAGATCGGTGCTTTTAGTATAAATTGATGATTAAAATTAGTTTTTTATAAAGAAAATATTGATTTTGTTAGATCATTTCATTATATTATTCTTTCTAAATTAGTTATAATAGGATAATATTATGAGTCGTTCATGTGATGTTTGTGGGAAAGGAACTATAAGCGGAAATAATGTCAGTCATTCTCACAGAAAGACAAAACGCAAGTGGAAAGTTAATTTAGTCTCTATTAGAGCATTAATTGATGGTACAGTGCAGAAGATTCGTCTTTGTACAAGATGTTTGAGATCTAACAAGGTTCAGAAAGTTGTTGGATAATTTATCCTGTTATTAATGAATCTAAATATTGTATCTCATTTTTAGCTTTTAAATTATCAGGATCAGTTTTTAGCACCTCTGTAAAATAACTCCGTGCCTCTTCAAATTCATTTAATATTTTCTTAATTAATCCAATAAGATGTAGGGCTTTAATAAAATTTTTATCTATATTTAGTACATTATTACAGCATTTGATTGCCTGGTCATATTCTTTTAATTTAAAATAAGATAGAGCAAGATGATAATGGACATGAGGATTAGTATTTTTAATACATAAATATTTTTCAAAATTTTTGATACTCTCCTCAAACTGGTAATTTCTGAAAAATGCTTCTCCTAAGATCAGGAGTATATCTAGATTATCTGGATCTCCTTTCAAAGCCTTTTCAAAGAAGAATATACTCTCCTTGAAATTACCTAATTTAAAGTTCTTACGTCCTTCAAATACAGCTTGTACGATTCTCTCATATTTTTGATCTAACTCGATAATAATGAATGATATATCATCCTGCTGCTTAACGCCCTTTGTATATACATTGTAATTATTTTTAATGTATTCTTGAAGCTCATTAATACTAGCCTGTGGGTTATCTGTAAATATATTTTCAATCCTTTCTAGACCAAATTGTTCTTTCTTGGAATTAGTTGCCTCTACTAATCCATCTGTAAATAAAAATATTCGATCACCATATTCCAGTTTGACACTTTCCTCCTGATAAGATTCCCCCATTTCACCCATAATACCACAGAAATATCCTGGAGTGGTTAATCGTTCAATATTGTTAGTCTTCTTACGGTGAAGGAGAGCTTCCTGGTGACCTGCATTTACATAAGTGATCCGATAATTTTTATCAATAATTAATAGAAACACAGAGAGATAATCATCTGTTTTGATATTTTCTACAAGTTCCTGATTGACTTCCAATAATATTTTTTTTGGAGAAAAATATTTTTGTGCTGCAGAGACAAAGGATGATTTCGCCATAGCCGTCACAAGTGCTGCTGGGATACCATGTCCTGAAACATCAGCTATTAAAATAGCTAAATCACCTTGCGGGAGATGGAAATTATCATAAAAATCCCCACCGATTTCTCTCATGGGATGATAAAAATTTAATATTTTGATCCCATTCCAATTATAATGATCTTGAGGTAAGATTCCCTGTTGAATTGATAATGCCATATCTAATTCTCGTTGGATCATCATATCTTTTTTTTCTAACTCTTCAAAAGCCCTTTTGACCTCGATAGTTCTTCCCTGAACTTCTTCACGTAAGATCAGATTTTGCATAGCACCTGCAGCTACACTTGAGAATGCCTCACACATGGCAATTTGGCTGTGCTCGAAGGGTTGAGTTTCATTGTGTCTTTCAAGGATTAGAAATCCAAACACCTGTTTGAGAAATAAAAGGGGTGTAATTAAGGATTTTCCATCGAGTGTATGGCTTATAATATCTTTATAGAAAAGGGAATTGATAACATGACTTTCCTGATAACTTATGACAACATCAAGATGGGCATGATCAGGATAAAAAACTTTTCCTACCAATTCATCCGCATTAATATTTTGTCCAAAAACTGCTGCCACAATATAACTTTCTAGTTCTTCTGTAGGTGAAAGAAGGATAGAAGCTAAATTAAAATCAACCACTTTTTTTAATTCCTCTAAAATATATTCTAAAACTTCTTCACTGGCGATATTTGTTCCCAGAAGCCTCGGCACAACATTCATTGTTTCAAACAATACATTTTTCTGCCTCTCAGCCTCCTTTTCAGCAGAAATATCTTTTAAGATAACACGTAAACCATAAACTTCTTCGCCCTTATAAGTGTCATGCGTTGAAAATCTTTCCCCCCAGTTGATATAGAAAAAATTCCATGCCATACTCACATCAATCACTTCACCAGTGGATTTTATCATTTTTATAACTATATCTCGAGTTGATTTATAATGGAGGATGAACTTTTTAAAATCGCCTCCAAAGACATAATGGGTATCTTTTGATATCAAGTCAAGAAAACTTGTTCCAACTATATCTTCTCTTTTAATGAGTAAAAAATCTTCTAATGTTTTATTTACATTAAATATATATCCATCAAGATCCAGTGTACAAAGCATAATAGGAGAATGGTTATAGAGATCACCCAGACGTTGTTGTGCATCGATGAGGTTTTGCTGTTTCTCATTCACTATATCAGCCATTCTATGAAGATTTAAAATAATATCGCCGACTTCATCACCTGTGATATTCAGTTCTCTTGAATCGAGTTTTCCTTCAGAATAAGATTTTAAGAGATTTAATATACGTTTTATTTGGCCTGAAAAATAATTTGATGCAGTAAATGATAGAAATATTGATAAGACAACGAAAAAACTTCCCACAATGAGGAGTCTATTCCGGGTAATATAGACTATTTCTTTATCTTCGTCGGTAAGTATTTTAGATATATGTTCATGGGACAGGAAATCATTGACGCCAATATATAAAATTCCTGCTACAGAAACAGAAAGAAATGATATTATTATAAAAAATGTTAATAAGAACCTCAATCGAATACTTAAACTATTAAACTTATAGAATATTTTTTTAAACATGGTATCCTGAAATTATTAATAAAATATGGGTGGTAATTCTAAGTTATTTCTTCTGGCAATTTTACGAACCTCAATACGGCATCCGATTATAGAAATTATTCCATAACGATCAAGAAACTTTTGCATCATGTCTTCTAATATTTTCTTTTCATCATTTATATTACCATTTGCAAGGCTCCCTTCTTCGTTTACATTGAGTCCAAGGGATTTTGTAATTTCAAGAACTCCTGATTGACCTACAATAGCCATTTCGCGCTTAATTACTGTTTCAATTAAATTTTTATAAGTAATCATAGGAGTTCCATGTTAATTATTCAAAGATATAGTCGCCACATTCAAGATTTTTTAGCTCAGAAATCATTTTTTGAACCTGATTTCCCTGAATAATCGATCCATGCTGTGGCGCAATCTGCTGAATATCTAATTTTTCTAATTTTGACATGCTATGAAATAAAATATCTTTGGATGGCATATAATTCTCATGAAATGCTTTCATTGCTTCTGCATAATGGTCATTGGCATAAAGACCCCACTGAAACGTGAATGCTCCAAATAAATCACCTGAGAAAAGTATTTTTGTTGTGATATCATAACTTGTAAATGAGCCAGGAAAATGAAGATATGGGGTAAATACAAATTGAATCTTTCTGCCAGACTTTAAAGTAATATGCCAATTGTTTTGATCGATGAGATAATAAGGGATTCGTGCTCCATAATGCTCAATTAATACACTGGCACGGGAATGGGTGATTATTTGCAAGTCTGGATTATTTATTTCAGCTTTGAACAGGGGTATAGATGAACAAAGATCGGGATCCTGATGGGAAACAAGAATATATTTTATCTGATTTAATTTTATAATTTGTTTTACTTTATCAATAACATGAGGGAAATGTAATACAGATCCGGGTTCTATTAAAATGGATTCATCGTTATCAATAATTAAATAGGGATTACAACGAAGCCCTGAACCCTCTTCATTAAAGCCAATCCAAAAAGTATTTTCACCAATTTCAATTGCTTTGGAATAGTCCAGATCACTCATTTCGAGTCCTTAATTATCATCCATGATGTGGAAGTATACTAAAATGATCTTATCGAGTCAAATAATTTGTTAAAATAATGTAAATAATTTACAATCTGGTTTGATTGACAGATTGAATAATTCTTTGTATCATTACATACAATTTTCTTTCGAGGTGATTTTGAGAGATTTAAAAATAAGTATATCCGGAATACGTGGAATAATCAGTCAGTCGTTAACCCCACAATTGATTTTGGATTATTCTCTCGCCTACTCAAAGTATTTACGAAATCACATGCCTCATCCTGATCATAAAATAGAAATTGCTGTTGGCTCTGATACTCGTTCCAGTGGCTCAATGATTCGTTATATGATATTCTCAGCCCTTATTTCACAGGGTATTAACATTATAGACCTTGAATTTGTTCCCACTCCTACTATATTATTCGCTGTGAAAGAAAATAAATATTCTGGTGGAATGATGATAACTGCAAGTCATAATCCTGGGGAGTGGAATGGGATTAAGTTAATAAGTCATGAAGGACAATTTATTTCAAGTGAAGCTTGGGATGAGATCAATCAATATTATCAAAACAAGGACTATCACTATAATCCATTTGATAAACTTGGGATTCTAAGATCAGATGAGCAAATCGTCTTAAAACATATCCAGAAAGTCATGACCCTCGTCGATATTAAAAATATTCAGAAAAAGCATTTCAAAATAGCCTTTGATCCAGTGAATGGAGCTTCATTTGATATAATTCCACAGATTCTAAAAGAACTTAACTGCGACATCATCGGTATTCATACTGATCCAAAAAAGGATTTCCAACGTTCACCTGAACCTTTACCCCAAAACTTGAGAGACCTTGAAGATTGTGTTTTGAAAAATAAATGTGATATTGGTATTGCTATAGACCCCGATGGTGATCGTCTGTCTATAGTATCAGAAGAAGGCATAGCAATTGGTGAAGAATATACTTTAGCTATATCAGCGGATGAATATTTAAGGAATAATAAGTCTGATATCGCTGTGAATATATCTACATCCCGTATGATACAGGATATCTGCAATAAACATGGTGTTAAAATTTATAAAACTGCTGTAGGTGAGATCAATGTGTTAAATGGAATGATAAAGAATAAATGTAGAATAGGTGGTGAGGGAAATGGAGGTGTCATTATCCCAGAAATAAATAGTGGACGGGATAGTCTTGTTGCTCTGGTCATGATATTATCAGCGATGGCTAATACGGGAAACTCAATTTCACAGTTAATAAAAGATATTCCTAAATATTATTTTATTAAAGATAAGATTGACTCTGGAAAAATAGATTTAGATTCAGTGATTAATCATCTGTCAGAAAGATATAAAGATGGTGACATATCAAGATTAGATGGATTAAAAGTCGATTATAAAGATTATTGGTTTCAAATCCGAGGTTCAAATACGGAACCTATTATCCGTATATTTGTAGAAGCTAATTTAGAAAGATTATCGGTGGATAAGATGAATGAAATAAAAAATATTTTAAAGGAAATTATATAAATTAGGTAGTTATTATGGAAATAGTTTTAGCATCAAGAAATGAAGGGAAAATTAAAGAAATTAAAGAAATATTAAAAGACTTTCCTATTACTTTAACTAGTTTGAATAATTATAATAACGTACCAGATGATATTATTGAAGACGGAGAAACATTTCTGGATAATGCCATGATTAAAGCAAAAACTATATATAATATACTGAGAAAGCCGACCCTATCAGAAGATTCTGGACTTGTTGTAAGAGCATTAAATGGGGAACCAGGTGTTCGATCAGCTCGCTATGGATCTAAAAATGATGAGAAGCCTGATCCTATTGCTGTGAATGAATTAATTTTACAAATGATGAAAGATGTACCAAAGGGTGATCGGGATGCTTTCTATAAAGCGGTTATTGTTTTAATTATTGATGAAGAAAATCATATTATTACAGAAGGGGAATGCCATGGTGAAATAGCAAATCACCCAAAAGGATCAAACGGTTTTGGCTTTGATCCAATATTCTATTTGCCACAATTTGATAAAACCGCAGGAGAAATTAGTTCAGAGCAAAAAAATGCAATCAGTCATCGAGGAAAAGCCCTTCAGGACTTAAAAAATCAATTAGATATATATTTTAAACATCACAAAGATATTTAACATATTATTTTACTTTTAAATAAATTTTACTATATTAAATGAATGCTAAAAGATTACTCCAATGAATTTCTAATTCTTAAGAAATACATCTACCTGGATCACGCGGCAGTAAGCCCAATTCCTCAACGAAGTGTGCAGGCTGGATATAACTTTCTCAATGAACTATCCCATGAATCCCATACTCACTTTGAATCATGGATTGAAAAGATACACCATGTCAAATCAACATTAGCAAATCTCCTACATTGCGATCAAGACGAAGTTACATTCATTAAAAATACAAGTGAAGGACTCTTAAAGGTAGCTAACGGCATCGATTGGAAGAAAGGCGATAATATAGTCTTATTTTCAAATGAATTCCCTTCAAACGTATATCCATGGCAATCCTTAGAAAATCGGGGAGTTGAAATCCGTTTTGTCCCTGAAAATGAAGGTGCCTTCCATATTGAAGATATTGAGCAGTGTATAGACCACAAAACACGTTTGTTATCCGTATCATTTGTAGAGTTCTCGACAGGCTATAAAAATAATCTCATTGAAATTGGTAAATTATGTCATAAAAGGAATATTATATTTGTAGTTGATGCAATACAGGGACTTGGGGCTATTCCAATTAATGTAAAGGATTGTCACATTGATTTCTTAAGCAGCGGTGGGCACAAATGGTTAATGTCAGGGATGGGAATAGGATGTTTTTATGCTAATCTTTCTTCTATAGATAAATTATCACATTATATCTATGGACATGGTGCTGTGGATAGCCATATAGATTTCCTAAACTACAAATTGTCACCTAGAAATACAGCCCAGCGATTTGATGATGGTTTATTTAATATCGCAGGTATATATACAATGGACGCCTCACTAAATCTCCTCTTGGAAGTGGGTATTGAAAATATATATAACCATATCAAAGGTGTCACAGATTACCTGATAAGTAATTTATATGCAAAGGGTTATAAAATACTATCACCCGCCCAAATTGATAGTAGATCAGGTATTATTTCATTCTATTCTGATATACACAAAAGTGATGATATTTTCAAACTACTGAAAAAAAATAATATAATAATTTCAAATCGTAGAAATGCTATCCGGGTATCAACTCATTTTTATAATACAAATAAAGATATAGATCAATTGCTAAGTATTCTACCTGATGGTTCGTAAATTATGAAAAAATTAATTATTATTTTGATACTCCTTGTGCTGATTTCCGGTGTAATAACATATTTCAGCTATACTGTAATTAATGAAGGAGAAGTTTATTATATCAAAACAAAGTTTCGTCCCTATGAATTGTACAGCACTTCAGGTATCTATTTTTTCCCTGAAAAGATATTATTTTATGATGAAAAAGCATTTATACAACACAAATTATTCAGCGATCCAATAGAGTTAACAATCCCTATTCGGATTAGTTTAGAAAACTTTCCTATCCTGAAAGACGAACAAAATTATACTATAAGATATCGCTTGTCAATTGCTTATAAAATTGACATCAAGTTCCAGCAATCAGTTATAAGAAATGGTAAAACAATTACTCAAATGGATAAATCGATTAAAAATAGTATAAAAAATAGAGCCAAAGCACTTTTTCTCAATGAGATTCAAAATAATCTTAATTCAGAAGATAAAATTTCATTAGAAAATCTATTTAACACTGTTTCACACAAATTATCCAAGAATATAACAGATAAATTCTTAAATCAAATAAAGATTATCCCAAATAAAATCACTCATACCCTCGTTGACTCCCCAGATCTCGAATTATATAAAATCCATTATCAACAATCCAAGAAACTCAACCAAGAGATGTTAGCCATAAAATCCTCTACAGAAAAAGAATCGATTAAAGAGAAAGCAGAATGGGAAAAGAAGAAACAAGTTATTTTAAGAGATATTGAGAAATTAACAATGTATGGCAAATTATTTAAAGAATATCCAGAATCATTAAATTACTTATACTTAAATAAATTAGGTGAAAAAATAAATATATTGGTTACACCAAAAGATGCAAAAAGTCTTTTTGAGCCATTTTTTAAACCACAAGAAAATAAACAAATTCAAGCTCCACCAAAAAAAATTACCCCACCTCAAATTAAGAAAGAGGATAATGTTAAACCCCCTACAGCCAATAAAGATGAATAAAAATAAATTAAGATATCAAAATATGACTTATTATTTCTAAATCTTAAACCTTAATACAATAATATAATCTTTAAACATATAATTTTCTTGACTAATAATAAAAATGTAATTAAATTGTGAAGATGTAAACCAAAATTCTCAATTAAAAACAGTTCCGGGATCTATACTGGAGCTATAAGATTTATAAAATATTGTATAACTTGAAATAAAATAACTGCAATAGGATTATCTATGCTACATATCGGTACCCCCCTTTCATCTTCAGCTATCAAAGTTATGCTATTAGGTTGTGGTGAATTAGGAAAAGAAGTGATAATTGCCCTTCAACGCCTTGGAATTGAAGTAATCGGTGTTGATCGTTATGATAATGCACCAGGTCATCAGGTTGCACATCGCTCTCATACTATCGATATGACAAATAGTGAAGAATTACGAAAACTTATCGAGAGTGAGCGCCCCCATTATATTGTTCCTGAGATTGAAGCTATTGCTACAAATGAATTAGCTAGGATAGAAGAAAGCGGGCTTGCCAGGGTGATTCCTATCGCTCGTGCTACACAATTAACCATGAATAGAGAAGGCATCCGTCTTCTTGCAGCTGAAGAATTAGGCTTATCAACTTCTAAATATGCTTTTGCAAATAGTCTTGATGAACTCCAAAAATCGATTGATCAGGGAATTGGTTACCCTTGTATAACTAAGCCAACTATGTCTTCTTCTGGAAAAGGACAATCCTTTATTAAAAGTCCTGGAGATGTTGTAACAGCTTGGAATTATGCTAAAGAAACCGCTCGGGTCGACCAGGGAAGGATTATAGTTGAAGAATTCATCCCATTCGATTATGAAATTACTTTGCTCACAGTTCGTTCTAAAGATGCTAATGGAAAAACAATTACGTCATTTTGTGAACCCATCGGTCATCGACAGGTGAATGGAGATTATGTTGAGAGCTGGCAGCCACAACCCATGTCAGATCTTGCCATATCTGAAGCTAAAAAAATCGCCCTTGCCATAACTGATAATCTCGGAGGGTATGGTATATTTGGTGTTGAATTATTTGTCAAAGAAGATCAGGTCTGGTTTAGTGAAGTAAGTCCCCGACCCCATGATACGGGTATGGTGACAATGGTAACGCAACGACAAAATGAGTTTGAGCTCCATGCACGGGCTATTTTAGGGTTACCCATTTCTACAGAGTTAAGTAGTCACGGAGCAAGTGCAGTTATTTATGGTGGAATTGATGGAAAATCCATTGTATTTGAAAATGTAGAAAAAGCTCTAGCCATACCCAATACGGATATAAGACTATTTGGAAAGCCCGAGTCCTTTATACGCCGTCGTATGGGTGTTGCTCTGGCTTATGGAAATGATATAACAGACTGTTTAACAAGAGCTAAACAAGCGGCATCCTTGGTAAAAGGTGTAAATATAGCATTTTAAAACTGATGAAATAAACATATTCAGTGTATCATATAAGGTATTCCAAATATAATCTTAAATCAATATGCAAATTGAAGAAATCATCACTAGCAGAACAACATTGATAGAAAATAACCCTATAATATGTCAAACCAGCTGGAAAGAAATGGTATTCTGATATGAATCCAGGTTTAATGCTGTTTGATGAATTATGGAAATTATATCCGAGATACTATAAATAGTTGTCTTGATCATCTCTTATTCAGTCTAGTTCATCCTACATTAATTTCACATAAAAATTTCTAAGAATTGACTAATATCATAATATTATTATATTTTTAGTGACCTTTGTTCATGGCCTTCGTTCTAAAAGTATATTTAGCCTAAACTAGACTGAGGTTATTTATGTCAAGACATCTATTCTTCATACTTATTGCAATTATTTTATTAAGTCACTGTGCTCCTAAACCAAAACATTTGGGAGAGGGGTTTTTGGGAGGAAGAGGATTATTTGATATAATGTTAATATTTAATTTTACATTTTGGAAGATCTTTTTTTAATTCTTCGATGGACTGTTTGCTAACATTCGTATTTCTAAGGTCAAGCTCTTTTAAATTATAAATTTTTTTGAGAATAGATATATTTTTTATGTGGGTATAGCTAAGATCAAGGTAGTTTAAATGAATTAAATTCTTTAAAGGTGAAATGTCTTTTATTTTTGTATGACTTACATCCAATGAAATTAATAGCCTCATACCTTTAAGTGGGTTTAAATCCGTTATTTGAGTATTCCCAAGAAATAACCAAAGCATTCCATCCAGATGTTTGAGGGCTTTGATATCTTTAATTCGGGTGTTATGGAGTGAAAGTATACCAATATTTTTAAGATGTTTTAATACTGATATATTTACTACTTGAGTATTGTTAAGATAAAGACGAATTAAACATTTCATATTTTTTAAAATAGATATATCTTTAATAGATGTATTACCCAACATTAGGTATTTTATGTAATTAAGATAACTTATATTTGAAAAATCTTTTATTTTTGTGTCATCAAGATAAAGCCATACTAATTTTTTTAAATGTCGTATTGAAGAAATATTGTTTATTTTCGTTCCTGAAAGTTTAAGGGAACCTAAATTATTTAATTGTTGTAATATAGATATATCGGTAACGTTTGAATAACGAAGATCAAGTTCACTCAACTTTTTTAAATCTTTAAGTGGTATTATATTATCTACTTTTGTTCTATTTAAACCAAGTGATCGTAAGTTTCTTAAAGTCTTTAACAGGGTTATTTCTCTTACCTGCGTGTTATTGAGTTTAAGTATTCCTAAATAATTTAAGCTCGTTAAAGGTGATATGTCTTTTACTGTTGTACCACTAAGATCAAGTTCATATAGATATTGAAGTTCTTCAAGTGTATACTTCTTATCATAGTTCTTTAACCATTTTTGGGTGTCTTCTAAGGTGTATTGCTTTTGAGTATTAAAATTTACAGTGAATAGGGCTATTACAAGGACGGGTAGAATACGAATTGTGTATTTTATAAAATGTTTCATCAACTAACCTCAGATATTCTATTAAATTACTTCGGATTTTATGGGATGTCAAGGAAAATATTTTATCAATGGGTGTTGATTTCGGATTGGGGGGTCGAGAATCTTTAGAGGGTTGTTTTTGAAATGGGATTATAACTTGATTTAATCCTTTGAATCCTTTTTTGGAGAGATCTTTTTGAGCTTTGTGAGATCTACTTTTTCTTCTTTGTCCTCACTGCAACAGGTATCCCGGATAATCTTTTCAATATCCTCTTTCTCTTCCTCTGTTTCAGGCTGGACTAATTTGTATTTAATGGTTTTATTATTGATTATTTTCATAAGGACTCTCTATCTAAGAATTGAATCATGGTTTGATCCTTTATATACTAAAAATCCTTTAGATTTGAAGTTTTCCAAGTCTGGATATGGTTTGAAAATTCTCCGCCATCAAGGATTTTAACTCGTCTTTGAATTTAACAATCTTCTTCTCCAGAAAATCCTCAATCGCTTTCTGGAACTTCTTATAACTCGAATAAAACTGATTGGATAATAACTTTTTCTTCAAAAACTTCCACAATCTCTCTATCAGATTAAGATGAGGACTATAGGGCGGAGTATACATGAGCTCAATCTTAGGGTGACCCTTATTTTGATCCCTGACAAACTCGAAGATCTTCTCATTCTTATTCATTTTGGCATTGTCTAATATAAAATATATCTTCTTTTTAGAAGGATTAGCCTCAATCACTTTTTTTAAGAGTTCAATATTGCTTTCTGTCTTCACTGTTTCATTATGAGTAATAGAAATCACTGTGTGGTTCTTGATATCATAGGCACCATTGACATTGAGCCTCTTTCGTCCTGTGTTTGTCTTAATTGCTTTGTTCTTCCCCTTTCTCATCCAGCCGTAATCCATCTTCGCATTGTGCTCAAATCCACTGGCGTCAACAAAGTATATCGACTCATCTTCCTCTAAATAACAGGACTTTAAATAGTAAGATAACTTAAAACAGTTTTCCAGATAGCTATCCCATTTGGCTGGGGCTCTTTTGGGCTTCTTATAGCTAAATCCAAGGCGGATTAACGTTTTTGTCATGCCATTTATTGTAAAATCCTTTCCAAACTTGCCCTTAACATACTTAACTGCTTGTTTGGAGGATAGAACATTATATTTCTCCACATAGTGAGCTAATTGATTTTCCTCATTTCCACTAAGCTTTGTTGAATGACCTTTATACAGGGTTTCAAGGAGTTTTTTTATACCACCTTCCTGGTATTTATCCAGATAATTTTTGATTGTCCCTTCAGAAAGGAAAAGAAGCTCCTGGATTTCCTCCCAGCTATAACCCTTACCCCAGTAGATAATGCATTTCACACGATCAGCATCTCTTTGCTTTGACAATTGTTTATGATAAAGGATTAACTCTTGGATTTCAGGTTCTGATAACCTCATGGAAAAAATTATAGCTAAAATTTATGATAAAGTAAATTTAAATGACTTCAATTCTGTAAAATTTTCAGTATATCATACGCTGTTATTATAAAATATAATGATTTATAGATCTTTCGGTAAATTATTTTATATCCAGATAGCTGGGGAGGGCAAAACAGGCTTTGTGGATTTGATCATTGTAAAAATTAAATTGATAATCCTTTGGGATGTATTTTTTCTGCTGGAAATCATTGATGGGATCGTGTTTTTTAGAGGCGAACATAAACCCCCAATATCCTCCAGGGTAAGTGTGGACAGGGGCTGTGTATATTTTGACTATAGGGAATTTGGGTTGTAGTTCTTTGTAAAAGGATTTTAGGAAGTCGGTATGGTAGAATACAGATCCTCCCTGCATAGCAGTAATCCCTTCAGGCTTAAGTGCTTTAAAACAGAGACCGATGAAGGTATCTTCAAATAATTTCTTTGCCTCACCAATGGGTTCTGTGGAATCGACGAGGATCACATCATAGAAAGATTCTTTCTGTTTCAGGAAATGAAATCCATCTTCACAAAAGATCTTTACCCTTGGATCTTCTGAAACTGCTTTAAAATAATCAAGATACTCGAGACTCTTTTCCACAACCATTTCATCGAGTTCGCAAAGATGGGCTATTTCGACATCCGGATGTTTGATGACTTCCCGTAATGTGCCACCATCCCCTCCACCGATGACAAGGACGCTTTTAGGGTTTGGATGGGAAAATAGGCTGACGTGACTGAGCATCTCATGGTAGATAAACTCATCCCGACTGGTGGTCATAATGAAATCATCTAAGGTAAATAAAATTCCGTGATCATAAGTTTCATAGAAGTCTACTTTCTGGAACTGGCTTTGCCCAGAGAAGAGATGTTTCTTAATTTTTAGGCTGAGTTTGGTAAAATGAGGATCGGATGTCCCGTTTATATCTTCTGTAAACCATTGATCATTCATAGTCTATCTCATCTTATTTTATTTTATTTTAAAATATAGGAATTAATACCAGAGAACCACTGCGGAGAATGTTGCACCCGTATGAATCACTTCGTGGGAGTTGGAAATACTTATTATTTCTTTAATTTTCTCATTGCGGTAATGTAATCCCTCTTCAGCCATTTTGATAACGATACGTTCAATTTCTTCTTTATGACCTGCGGCTGAGTATTCCATAATGAGTCCCGGTTTCTCCTCATCCACAGGGAATGCACATGCAACCGCTGAGGATATTATTTCTCCAGGAATCTGACTAATACGATAGGCATAGGCTATGGGAACTAATGCTCCATAAGGTAACTGGATAGGATCGATTCTTGAACATTTGGGTGGAACAATAGAACTCATTTTCATTAAGTTAGTATTCCCAACACCTGAGGCTAACAGAGCACCATCAAAGGCGTTTAAAGGCATGAAACCTTCTGAAGCTCCTGATACTAAATAGAATTTTGTAGGGACAGGGATCATAATCACTCCATAAATCGAAGTTAATTTGGTCCAATCACAAATCACGCTGATCTACAAGATTTATAAATCTGCGCGATTTCTGATTTGATCAATTAAGCCAAGATATGCTAGGTATCTTGTAGTACCACATCCATAGTCTGTTTTAAGGATGGGTGAATTATATTGAAATTACCTCTTTGAAGCTCTTTGACCGAAGATCGT
>DKAT01000035.1 GCA_002450905.1 Spirochaetia bacterium UBA6919 | reverse complement strand
GTAGGGGCGGGTTTGAAACCCGCCCCTACTACAACAGATGATGTGAAGAAGAGACATGGGATACCTGAAATTGTTCGGGGATTTAAATCATTTTCATCCCGAAGAATCAATGAACTCCGTCAAATGAAAGGTTTTCCCGTTTGGCAGAGGAATTATTACGAACATATCATACGAAACGAAGAGTCTTTAGGAGAAATCAGAGAATACATCAGGAATAATCCTATGGCATGGGAAATGGATGAATATTTTAAAAATTGTAGGTGTTGACCTGTGTGTCAACCCAAATAACACAGGATATTACAAACACATAAAATAGGGCAAACACATAGGTTTGCCCCTACATGGGGTTTTAAAAAGATCTGTGTTTCAACCTGATTTACACGAGATGGGGACATTTAAAAATTAATGTGGATTTTCAAAGGATTTGAGAGATTTTCTTGTTTAATATCAAGTGTATGATTATTATTAAAATAATCTTTATCTTAGTATTATGAGGAATCTTCTATGAATGAAGAAAAATATATTACGCGAGAAGAGCTTTCAGAACGAATCATTGAAATTACTGACAGAATGGAAGAGAATCTTAAAAATCGAGATGAAAGACTAATAAAGGAAATGTCAATGGTTTTTGCAGAGAAGATGGGTAAAATTATGACGGAGCAAACAGATCGCCTTCTAAAAAGTTTAAGTTTCTATGAAAAAATGACTGAGAAACACGAAAAGAACTTTCAGAATATGAAAAATAGTATTGAGTAATCGCAGGAGAAGTCAAACAAGGGTAAGGTTTTTAAAAGCCATATTTAAATGTCCTGTGTGAGAGGGGATTTTTGGGGTGACGTTTAAAGAATCCTGAAATATTTGTAAAAAATTGCTGGGGATTTTCAAAGGGTTTATATAATTTTCTTGTTAAACTATTGGTATATGATTATTATTAATAGATGAGGTGTTTTTACTATGAAAGAAAATTACGTCACAGAGGATCGGCTGGAAAAAGCTCTTGAATTGGTTATTAAGCAATTATCCAAAGAATTTGGGGATAAAATGGAAAAGATCATGACCCTGCAAACCGATCGTCTTCTAAAGAGTTTAAGTTTTTATGAAAAAATGACAGAAAAACACGAAAAGAACTTTCAGAATATGAAAAATAGTATTGAGTAGAGTCTGTCACTGAGAAGTTAATGGAATTCGTATAGGGTGATGGGATAGAAAAACAGGTCTTAATTAATATATATTAAAGGAGAAAAATATGAAAGAGCTTTGGCACAGATTTTGTGGGGGGGGGTAATTCTTATTTTAGTGATGGGGGGACGGATAGTTTGACGGGGAGCGGGACATCGGGGAGTTCTGGAGGGAAAAAGATTTTTATCACTTCCAGTATCTATGATGGGAACATAGGAGGTATCGTTGGAGTCGATGCCAGGTGTATGGAGGATAGTAATTATCCGGGATCGGGAACCTATAAAGCGTTATTGGTGGACGGAACAAATCGACGAGCTTGTTCCACAGCTAACTGTAGTGGTGGGATTGGTGAAAATATTGACTGGGTCTTAAAGCCCAATACCACCTATTACCGATCCGATGGAATAACTAAGATTGGCACCACTGATGCATCAGGTATTTTTAATTTTAATTTGGGAAATTTGGACAATAGTTTCAGTAGCTCAGGATATCTTTATTGGACAGGGTTAATGACAAACTGGACAACAAATACCGCTACTTGTAGCAACTGGACTTCGAATGCACCTGGTGAGACTGGGGAAGGAGGAATTGGAAATTCTACTAATTCTAGTTCAATTAGAGAATTTATACCAGCAGGACTTGGTGATTGTAATAATATAACTCAGTACTTTCGCCCTCAGCTACTTTGTGTAGAACAGTAAAGTTTATACCATAATCCCTTTATCTGAGAGCTTTTCTGATTTATCCGTAGTGTCAGGTTTGAAACCTGCCCCTACCACAGGATTGGGTAATATTCCATGTGCAGGGGTTGACCTGTGTGTCAACCCAAATCAGGACAGGATCAAAAGATTTTTAATCATTTTATGGAATTTTCAAAGGATTTAAGAGATTTTCTTGTTTAAATTATATATAATGATTATCATTTAAATGTACTTCATTGAGGTGAATATGGCGTTGACCCGGGCTGAACAAGAAAAACATATTATCAAACTTCAAACTGAGGTGGAGAATATCCAAAAAGACCTTGTTGAAATGAAATCTGATTTTAAAGAGTTTAGGGGAGAGGTCTATAGAAGATTTGACTCCATAGATAGTCACTTTGAAAGAATTGATAGTCGCTTTGAACGAATGGAAGATCGTTTTGATATAATTAATAAACAATTTTTAGACCTTCACAAAACAATTATCCGGCAAACCTGGTGGTATTTAGGGGGGATAGCCTTTCTTGTTTCTGTACTCACCCTTGTTTTAAAGATTATCAAATAACGATATTCTTTTCTATAAACGCAAATCGAAAACTATATTCATTTTTCAATGAATAAGAGCATCATTACAGAGAAAAAGAAATTATTCATAGTCAAAAATTGTGTCATTTATCATGACTTTGCTATTATTTGCTCCTTTGTTTTTCCCATGTTTCTCCCATATTTTTCCCATGAAAGGGATGTTTGGTGATAATTGTGTAATTTAGATTTTATATATTTATCGATTTCTGGTTTAAAATATTTTCAACACGAAGAATATCTTCTTTTATATCAACACCGATTGTTTCAATTGAGGTTTCAAGAACTAAAACCGCTATTTTATTTTCCAGATAACGAAGTTGCTCAAGATTTTCGCTTAATTCATGTTCAGTTGGATTTAATTGACCAAATTTCAATAAAAGTTCTTTTGGATAGGCATAAATTCCTATATGCTTGAAATAATTTTTATCCATGTTTTCTGAGTAGGGAATTGGGTTGCGGGAAAAATACATTGCCTCGTTTTGTTTGTTACATACCACTTTCACGACATTTTGACTTGTAATATCCTTTCTATCAATGATATTTTTTTTTAAGGTTACAACCCCTTGATAATCATTATATAATATCGGTTCTATCACTTGATCGATAGCTGATCCCTGGATTAGAGGCTCATCACCCTGGATATTTACTATTATATCTGCTGATATACCCTGACATGCTTCAATAATACGTTCTGTTCCAGATTTATGATTTTCTGATGTCATTTTTACTGGGATAGAATAATTTTTACAGACTTCATAAACCTTTTCATTGTCTGTAGCAATAAGAATATTATCAAGGAGTTTTGATTGTACTGATTGATTATAGACATGGCAGATCATGGGGAGATTATTTATTTTATGGATAACTTTTCCAGGAAATCGGGTTGAGGAATATCTTGCTGGGATTATGCCAAGAACTTTTTTTTTCATAGTATCTCGTATCACACAGGGGGATTTTTGATATAATATTACTGTTTTGTGACATATCAATTAAATCAGTTGATTCATTTAAGCAAATAATTTTTCAATCCTGGTGATATTTTTTTTACTGCCTCCTGAATGGATTCAAAAACAGCTCTGGTTTCATTTATACTTCCACCCTTCGCTCTTAAAATATTTTCTGAATAATCTTCTGTGAAATTATTACCTCGAAATACTTTTATATAAATATTCGTTCTATAGAAAATAAATCTACCCATGGCACTGCTACTATAAATGCTTTTTAAATGACAAATCAAAAGAATTTTGCCGCCGGTTAATCTTTTAAAATTATTGAGTGAAGAATGATTTCCATTAACAGCCTTATAAAACATTTGTCTCTCACGATTTTTAAGAATATTATAAGTTCTAAATGATAATCGAAGTTCTTTTACTAGGCTATTTATTTTATTATGTAAATAAGATTTATTCAATAATATTTTTTTATTTTTTTTATTTATTTTCTCTTCTAAAATTATTACTCCTAGATCTACTTTTGATAAAGACTTGTAGAGATAAGTAATTTGATTGGGCGAAAATGGAAATTCTATTGATTGGATCTTCAGAGTAACAAATGCTTTCACTTCAACCCTGTTCAGATTATTTGTGAGACTTGAAAGATCGAGTTGTGCATGACCTGTTTCATTGGTATTTTTGATTAAGTATATTTTTTTCTTTATTTTGAAAATAACTCTGGCACCTGCGATGGGATAAGTATTTTTATGATCTTTGTAATAGACATATATAGCAAATATATGGGGTGAATGGGTGATATTTTTTTTCTTGAAATGGAGATTGGAACGAATTTTATTCAAAGCTCTTTGGACATAACCATTTAATATGTAGTTATTTTTAATCTCAGGATATTTTTTACTCTCAATAAGAAAGGAATGGAAGCTCAATTGTTTTATAAGTCTTTTTGAATCCATTAAATTATGGATTGATTCGATTATTTTTCCTTTTTTTATAAGGATCATTGCTGTTTCGTATGATTTTAAAGCGTTATTAGCAAGACTTTTCAGATAATTTATGATTTTTGATTTCGTTTCCACAAGACTTTTTGTAGGATAAGCACAATATACGAAATAATCATAATATACACGAGATTTTTGACTTATCTTCTTTTCGAAATATTCCTGGTTTATTTTCAAGTCAAATAGAATTGTCTTTGTAGAACTAATAAGGGTTTGTCGGATGAGATTCTTATGATATTTTGATGACACTTCGATAGAATATATCTCTACCATAATTCGTCTGCTGATTTGAATCATGACATCCTGAATCGCCTGATTTCTACTTTGCGATTTAGTATTAGCCTGTGCAAACCCGACATAATATTCGGTGTCTGGGGTATCTTGTTTTTTTTGTCCTGTTGTCCAAGCTGGTTTTGGTCCTGGGGAGTGTTCAATTATTTTATCAGGCTTATTATCAGGACAATTTGTCAAGAAAAATAAGGTGGATAGAATTATTAGGTAAAGTAATTTGTTTTTTTTCACGTTTGTTTGAAATAAATTTCCCTTGCGAGAGCTAAGCATAGGATGGTAAGGAGGTAATAATATTATCCAACCCTCTCGCAAGGAAAAGAGCTACAGTGGTGATATTAAATAAATAACACAATTTGATAAAAAAATCAATTACTTTATTTTTTTTTTTTTTATTTTTTAAATTTGATTTCATTGATAAATTCTTAATTAAAAATAGATTTACCGATAATTTTTTTTATTCTTTCAGGATCAACAAATTCTTTAATACCTATTTTTTCATATTGACGGTCTAATAGTTTTACAAGGCGATTGAGGAATTCTGTGGTATCGACGCCTATTTTTTCTGCATCTTTTTTAACATCTTTAATTCCTAGACGGACAATATTCATGAGGGTGACGTGGACTGTTTTCATTACTAATTTTCCAATGACAGAGGTATTTTTAACGACATAGGGAAGGATGATATTTTGGAATTTTACGTGACGTCCTTCATCCTGTAATATTCTTTTAAATATATCTCTTGCAAGGGGATCAATGGGTTTCTCAATACACATTCTCAGGAACATGGAGGCGAAATTCTCAGAAAACAGAGTTGAAAATAAGAAATTCTCCACATTATAAACACCTTTTGATGCTATATTTCCCAAACGATTAACAACATTTTGAAGGGATGTGGAGGGTTGAACATTTAGAAGACCTAAATATTTTTGCAGAACATAAACATGTCGTGCTTCATCAATACTCTGGGCTGATAAGTATAATCTTAGATTAACATCACCATATTTACTTGCTGTCTTGCTCATCATATTATTTAATGTAACGAGTCCCACGAGTTCAAGGGCATAAAATACATTCATAATTTTAATCCAGGACTCTTTTATAGAATCGTCTACCTGAGCTCCTTTTGACCAATCGATGTTGCTATCGGCATCCCATTGCTGAACAGATGCTCTTTGATAGAGTGATTGATAGCTTAATGCTTCATCAAGGAGAAAAATCTTTTCCTGCTCTTCCAAGGGTGGATTTCCTATTTCATACGACATATTCTACTCCATAAAAAAAATTAGACTAGGAATTATAACATATTAACACCGAAAGGTCAATGACTGATTATATTAATTCTAAATAATTTAATAATTTCTGTTTAAATACGAGGATACATTTTGAATATTTTTTTTATTTCCATTCAAAGAGATTAATTTTTCGTGTAATTTTAAATTATTTAATAATATTTATGATTTCAGAGATTGAATGGACAATTAATTGAGCGGAATTAGTCTCGGATGGATCCCCGTGACCGTATTGACAGGCAATAAACTGACACCCCAATTTATCGGCGGCGTGCATGTCTGAATCCCTGTCTCCAATCATTATGGTATTAGAAATATTGAAATTATATTTTTTTTGGTATTCCAGAAGAATATCACCCTTATCACAGATGGAAGTATAATTTAGTGTGATGATGGGATTAAAATATGGGAGGAGTTGATACGTTCTTATAATAGCATTTAGATATTCCCACTGACCGTTGGATGCTATGTAGAGTTGATGCCCTTTTTTATGTAGCTGAAGTATGGTATCTATGACTCCATCGTATAAAATGCCTTCTTTATTTTCTATTGATTTGATCAGTTCATCTAAAATGAGTTTTCTGAGGTGAATTTGATTTTCAGAATTAAGATTAGGGAATAAGGTATTGTAAATTATTTCTATGGGAAATCCTAGCAGACTAATAATTTTTTCAAGGGATGGAAGGGTGAGAATTATATGATGATATTGATTATTAAATGCTGTGATACCCCTTTGATAGCTTGGAAGGATCATATTTTCGGAGGAGTAGAGGGTTCCATCCATATCAAAGACGATCTGGTATTTTTGGGTATTATTATGAGATAGAATATTATTCTGATTATTTTTTGAGATGGATTGTTTGTTTATCATATTTAATTACTTTATCTATAAATGTTTTGAATGTCGTATAGTCTTTTTTCTGTATTGTGGAGACTTTGATTTCAAGGAGGCGGTAGTAGGTGATGATATGATTAGAAATCGTGATATTTCTTGTATAAGTCCAATGAGGAGCAGATATATTGATGGATTCTGGGATGGAGTGTGCTTTCCAGTTGTTTGGTATTTTTATTTTGTGCTTTGAAATAACTTTAAATGGGAGGGTGAAATCAAGGTCTGTGAATCGGTGTTTGGAGAAGGAAAATAATTTTTTTTGATGCAATTCAGGTTGTATAATAACTATAGAATCTTTATTTGTTGTATAATCACTGATTTTAAAAGTGACATCGTATTGAAATGGCTTATTGATGTCGAAAGGATCTGAGGAATTGAAATCGAGGAGCTTAATATCCTTTGAAACCTCATGGACCTGTTTATAGTTTTCGTGGAGGTTCTGGAAACGATTTTTTAAGAGGATTTTAATCATGTTAGCCCGCTCGTTAATCTCATATGTCCCTTTGGGAATAAATGATGTCTTGTAGTGGAGTTCCCCATCGGGAGAGAGTTGAGAGCTTGAATTGTATGTAATACTATTATCCTGTGACGTTACGGTTGGGATTTTTTTTATAATGGGCTTATCTGAACTTAAGATTACGGCGTATTTCCCATAATTTGCTCCTGGTAGAAAACCATATCGCACGATAGCGGAGTGTGGATCGAGGAACTGATAATAATTTTTCATGGGAATGGCAATAAGAATCCGATTTAATGTTTTAAGGGAGGGGAGTTCAGGATCAAGATTATAGGACTCATTGGATAGAGCAATATTTGAAGGGATATCCACAGCTTTTAATAGATTGATGAGAAGGATAACTTTGTCCCTGGCATCGGAGTACTTATTCTTTAATATTTCTGAAGAGAGATTGGGAACATATCCGCCCATTCCAAAAGGGATTGCGGCATTGGTAATATTTCTTGTATCGGTGACAAAATTATATAGGATTTCAATTTTCTTTTTTTTAGAGGTGATTCCAGAGGTCAGTTTCTTAGCTAATTCGCTTATCTGGGGTTCATTTCTAATCCCTGCGGAGAGGATAGGATATATTTTCTTGTTGAGTTCATTCCAGTTATTGAAGGTGGTAAAAGTAATTTTAGGGGAGATTTCCTGAAAAGAGGGTTGGAATGGCTCATTTTGGATGATAGGACTTTTATTTTTCTTTATGACATAGAAATCTTCTGTTCTCGTTGAGTGTTTTGTGGGGGTGATATTGGTGTTGTGCTTTTTAAAATAAATTGGTTTTCCCTTTGGAACAATAATCACGCCCTTTTGTTTTAAAATGGGATAGCGGTTTGCAAGGTAGAACTCCCCCTCCATGAGACCATTAATATCCGAATAGATCATTTCCATCTGGTAGCGGAGATAGAGTATAGATCCTTTTTCCACCTTGGGAAGAGCAATAGACTTGACCTTGATATCTTTATAGAGCTTTAATTTTACCCTGTGATTATTAAATGGACTTCGGGTGGTGATCTCCGTCGCATCGATCTTCTGATTATCTTTCGTTATAGTATAGGCCTCAACCTTTGATATATTTTCATAGCCTTCCCTGAAATAAATGAAACTGTTTCCCAGTGCACCCTTGTGATCCTTTAACATCTTTGTAATCTGGTGAACTTCTAAAATCATTTGTCCATTGGGCTTTAAACGATATATAATTTTCTCTAACAGAATAATCATAGGGTAATCGTAGTATTCATCAATGGTTTTAGCCTTATTTAATAATTTTTCCTCATCCACTCGGGTAATGGGATCATCAATGAATTGCTGGGAGACATCCTTACTTGTTGTACAGGCATTCAGAGAAAGGATGATTAATATTAGGATAAAAACACTTTTTTTCATATATTTACAATTCATTAATTATTTAAGGATAAAATAATCTCGATATCCTATACTCTATGACCTGTAATCCATTAGATGGCTTACTGTGATGGGGCAATATTTAATAAGATAATAAAATTATTATCAATGATCCACATGGGTGTGTTGAATTCATATCGGTTTCAAAACCGTTTTTTAGTATACCATGATTTTAAATAATTGTCAACTCATTTTAAAATATTTTTATACTGACTATTAAATTAGATTTCCAGAGTACTTTGCTATGAACTGTAATAATTCACAAGGGTGGATAGGGTGTTATTCATATAAGATTATTGTCTATTTGATATTAGTATTCTGCACTTTCAATTGCATTGGAAATTATCCTGAACCCCAAATCGCATTCTATTTCTGGAAAAGCAATGTGGAATTAGATCAATCTGATTTTCATTATCTTAGGAAATTAAATACACGACGTATCTATGTGAGGTTCATGGATGTTGTATACTCCAAATCACAAAATAAATCGGTTCCTGTAGCTGTATTGAATATTAAATCTGGGTTTCCTCCGTCTGTAGAAATTGTTCCAACTGTTTATATAACCAATGAAGTATTAAAAAGAACTGAATCAAAGCATATTCCTGCTCTATCTAAGAATATCCTATCCCTAATCAAGGATATTTCCAGACCTCTGAAACAAAAGATCCATGAATATCAAATGGATTGCGACTGGACCCTCTCCACCAGACAAAAGTACTTCCAATTACTCAAAGAAATTAAGAACTATACAAACCCCCGAAATATCCAGATATCTGCAACGATACGCCTTCACCAGATCAAATACTTTAAAAAAACGGGTGTCCCCCCAGTCCATAGAGGGATTTTAATGTATTATAATATTGGAGATCTTACTAATCCTTCCACATACAATTCCATATTTAATTTAAACCTTGCTAAACAATATCTCATCAGTATCGATGAATATCCCCTTGACCTTGACGTAATATTTCCGTTATTTTCATGGGGAGTTGTCATCCGTAGAGAGAAACCCGTTTTATTGATTAATAATATCGATAAGGATGATCTCAACACAGATCAAAAAATACGCTATATAGACGGCAATAGATACCAGGTCAAGGATGAACATTACTTCCACACAAACTATCTCTACAAGGATGATATGATTCGCTTGGAGGAGGTTTCACCAGAGATTCTGATCAAAGGATTTCAACTAGTCCCGAAATCGGTGAGAAGGAAATTAAAATATATTGCTTTCTTTCATATAGATAAAAAAATACAAAGGAGATACCCCCATGAGATACTTCAACGTATTATTCATTCTGCTGATTAGCGGATTCGCATTATTCTATACACCAGAATCCTCTATGAGCTGTGGATATAGCCCCGAATATCAGTATAGTTTCTTTAATCCCCCTGTGACAAAGAAAAGTGCTTATGATCAGATGACCTTCTGGTACCCAAGCTATAATAAGAAATGGATTCCAACAAAACAGGATAACTTAATGGAATGGTACACTTATTTTAAGAGGAGAGCAACCCTCAAAGATATTGATCAGGTAGTCTATAAAATGTCTTCAGATCGCTTACAATCCGTGTTGAAAGCAATTCAAATGGTTAATCCTCTGAGTTCCCTGGACAGACAAAATAGTCTACTCAGATATCTTGCAGAACGTCGTGACAAACAAACTCTCCTGTATCTCGGTTACGCAAAATCCTGTGAACCTCTCGTATCTGATGATAACTCCAATTGGAAGAGGCCTAAGACAAATAAAATAAATGAAATAAAGCACCTTATATCTCTTGGTATTCTGTTAAACAATCAGGTCAAAGATCCCTTTCTAAAACTACGCTGGGCATATCAGATAATCCGGTTATATCATTATAGTGGACAATACAAACAGGCGATCAAGTACTATGATCAGTGGGTGAGACCATCCAAAGTTCAATCCCTCATAAGATATTGGTCTCTGGGTCACAAGGCAGGATCTTTAAGAAAGCTTGGGGACTATGCCCAGGCAAGCTATCTTTATTCTATTATTCTTGATCGATGTGATAGTGCAAGAATGTCAGCCTTATTAAGTTTTAAAGTACGAACGGATAAAGAATGGCAAAAAGCACTTAGTATGTGTCGTAATAACAATGAGAAATCCACCCTTTATTTCATGCGTGCCCTCCAACCCACAGGGGATATCCAATCCGAGATGAAGAATATATATAGGATCAATCCTAATTCAGATAAGTTAAAGTTCTTATTAGCCTATGAGATCAACAAACTGGAATACTCCATGATTAACTCCACACTCTATGAAAACCTAAATTACACTCAATTAAAAAATAAATTAAACACCAAAGATTACAAGCGGTCCAAAACCCACACCCATCAATTGATTCAACTTGTGGGTAAAATTATTTCAAAGCCTAATCATAATCGTATCTATTACCTGCTCTCTATCAGTTATCTATACTGGCTGAACGGAGATTTGCACAACGCTCAAAAACACTTACTCCTAACAAATCACGCATCTTTCAGGGATAAAACACTCTTAACACAGCGAATTAACCTTCAGATCATCTATTTCCTCAGCAGGCTAACAAAATTATCTCCTCAAACAGAAGATTATTATTATGCTCTCATTAAAAGAACTCAGAATAATGAAATAATAAAGACATCTCTGATTAAATTTCTTCTGAACACCTATTCCAATATCTATACTAACCAAAAGGAATATGGAAAGGCATATCTCTGCCAAAATGACATGAGCGATCTCAGGAGGAACAATTCAGATTTCAAATATATGGATCAACTCATTCATCTGATCAACAAACCCCATAAGACCCATTTCGAAAAGTCTTATCTAATCCCCAGATTAGGAAAATCCAATTTACAAACCATTAAACAATCTCTTCTGGAAATGAAAGCCACCCAGCTTATGGCTCAAACCCATTATGACGAAGCCATAAAGATCTTTCAGACCCTTCCATCTAGTGTGATTCCCTATGTCTATGACAATCCTTTCAACGACGTCATCGGCTATCAAAGTTTCGATAGTTCAAAAAATGGGAAATACAATAAATTACTATTAGCCAGAGCCCTATCTCAATATAAGAAAAAAAGTTATACCCGCAATCAACAGGGTGCCCATGCCAATTATCGTCTGGGTGTAGCCCATTATAATATGAGTTATTTCGGGACTTCCTGGAATGCCATTGCCTATTTCCGTGGTACCTATATGATTTCCTCAAGAAGTCGTACTCAAATGATTTCTGATCTGAATATCGCCATAAATTACTTGAAGAAAGCCATGAAATCATCCAATGATAAAGAATTCATAGCCCGATGTCTCTTCGTATCAGCTAAGTGCGAACAAGGATTATTTTATTTAAACAATGATTATAAATTATATGAATCAGACAAAAATAATCGTTTGGAAAATAAACACTATAGAAAGAATTTTAGTATATTATCCACATC
>DKAT01000055.1 GCA_002450905.1 Spirochaetia bacterium UBA6919 | reverse complement strand
ATGGTTAAAAATAATCGGTCGTTTAAAAGCGACAGTTTTTGAGAGGATAAGATGCCAGGACGCTTTTTAACAGACGTAGAAAGAGATCAGTTATCCCAATTTCCTGAGGATATTCCAGATGAAGATATAATAAAGTTCTTTACATTATCTGCATCAGATAGGAATATCATACCAATACACAGTTCTGTAGTTAATAGACTGGGGGTCTCAGTTCAATTGTGCCTGTTAAGATACTTAGGATTCATACCTTCTAATTTTGGTTTATTGCCAATCCCTGTTATAGACTTTGTTTCAAGTCAGTTAGAAATTAATTCTGCTTTGTTGAATGAGTACGGGACTAGATTAAAGACCAAGAGAGATCATTTAAACAGAGTTATTGATTATTTAGGCTTTAAAAAATATAGTTTAGAACACAAAGATAAATTATTAAAGTGGTTGATAGCAAAAGCAATGGAACATGATAAGCCGTCGCTATTGTTACTTTGGCTTATTGAAAAGCTTTTACAAGATAAGATTGTGAGACCTGGCATTACTACCCTTGAAGAATTGGTATCTTTAGCAAGGAATAATGTAACCAATGAGATATTTAAGCTTCTATCCCCACAGCTGACTCAAGGGATGAAGGAGTTTTTAGATTCTATTCTAATTGTAGATGATGAAAAGCAGACTAGTATTTTAGCTTGGCTTAAGAAGAAAGCAGATTCCAATACACCTGATAATATCCTTTTAGCTGTGGAAAAGATTGAATACCTGGAAAACAATAATATTCATAGTGTAGATCTAAAGATGCTAAATCAGAACAAGGTAAAATTCCTTTCTCAGTTAGGAAAAAGAGCTTCCATTCAAGCACTGAGTAATCTGAAGGAGGTACGACGATATCCCATTTTAATATCTTATCTTTGTCAATCCTATATAGAGATAGTTGATGAACTCATTGACTTATTTGATGGGTGTCTTACAAAGGCTTGTGACGGAGCTAAACGTGAACTGGATAACTTTAAAAAAATGAATGCAAAAGTCCTAAATCAAAAGGTAAAGCTATTTCAAATACTGGGAACAGCTGTACTGGACGATAAAATAAAAGATATAAGTTTAAGAACAGAGATATACAAAAGGATCCCTAAAGAGAAACTTCAAGAAGCCATTGGTGAATGCGAAAGTATAACTCGACCTGACGATGATAATTATTTTGACTTCTTAAATGACCGATACAACTATATTAGAAGATTTTCTCCAGCTGTTATAAAAACAATTTCATTTTGCTCAACACCTTCTCATAATCATATTATTAATGGTGTAGAGCAAATTAAGTCTCTAAATGATGAAAATAAAAGGAAAATCCCTGAAGATGCTCCACTGGACTTTGTTTCAAAAAAGTGGAGGAAATACGTCGTTGATAAAGAAGGAAATATCGACAGGCATTATTACGAGTTAAGTCTATTACTAGAGTTACAAAAAAATATTAAAGCTGGAAATGTCCATGTATCAAATAGTAGACGTTATGCTGATCCTGAGACCTATCTTACACCTCTTCATAAATGGAAAACTTTAGAATACCAAGTGTGCCAGGAAATCAAACTGCCATTAGATGGAAAAATTAGATTAGAACAAAGAATAAAAGAAGCAGAAACTGGTTTTAAAAGGGTGAATAAAATGCTCAATCAAAAAGGGAGTGTAAGAATTGAAGAGGATCAATTAATAGTTTCACCTCTTGGAACTGTAGAAAAGTCTCAAAGCCTTGTTGGACTTGAAAAGTTAATTGATGAACGTCTTCCTCAGATAGAATTAGCTGATTTACTTATTGAAGTAGACAGTTGGACAAACTATAGCAGTTGTTTTGAGCATATTTCACCGACACAGTCAAGATCTCCCGATTTATTAAAGCATCTTTATGCCACTATAATGGCTCATGGCTGGAATCTTGGATTTACTAGAATGGCTCAGATTGCCTCTATGTCATCTAATAAACTCTCATGGACTTCTAATTGGTATATAAGAGAAGAAACTTTAAAAAAAGCTATTGACTTATTAGTCAATTATCAGTACCATTTACCATTAAGTTCTTTCTGGGGGGACGGAACATTCTCTTCTTCAGATGGTCAGGCATTTACCACGTCTGGTAAAATTAGAAATGCTAATTATCTTTCCCGATCATTTGGTGTAGAGAAAGGTTTGTTTTTTTACTCTTGGACAGCGGATTTATATGCACAGTTTGGTTCAAGTGTAAAACCACCACTCATAAGAGATTCAACTTATGTGTTAGATGGTCTACTGGATAATGAAACTGAGCTTAATATTTTAGAACACACTACTGACACCGCTGGTTACACTTATTTAGTTTTTGGATTATTTGATCTATTAGGGATAAAGTTTTCTCCAAGAATTAAGGATTTGAAAGACCAAAGTTTATTTTGTGTTAATGATATGAATTACAAGAATTTAGAATCACGAATAAAAGGAAAAATTGATACTGATCTTATCCTTGAACACTGGGATGAATTGAAGAGAATTGCTGGCTCACTCAAAATGGGGTTTGTTCCCGCATCGTTGTATATCAGCAAACTTCAGTCCTATCCAAAGAAAAACATTATTGCCAGAGCATTACAAGAGTATGGAAAGCTAAATAAAACTATTTTCATTCTTAATTATCTTGGAGATGAGAGATTTAGAAGACGAATTAATGCACAGCTCAATAAAGGAGAGGCTGTCAATGGATTAAGACAGTTTCTTTCTTTAGCCAATGAAAGAATTATTCGTAAAAAGCAGTTGGAAGAACAAACCAATCATGCCAGTTGCTTAACATTAATGACCAATGCGGTTATCACGTGGAATACTGTTTATATCTCTGCAATTATTGAGAAATTAATAGCTGAAGGATACGAAGTTAAAAAAGAGGATATCCCTCATATCTCACCTGCAAGGTATGAGCACGTTAATCCTTACGGAAAACTCTTGTTTGATGTAGAAAAGGAGCTAAATCGAAAAGAATTACGCCCTTTCAGACAGGTGTAACCAATGACATCGACCGTTTTCGTCAAAAAAATCATGGAACCCCAAATTAAATTTTACTTAACTTACAGGAGAAAATACCTTACTGTCAGATTAAATCTTGTCCTTTACATTTAAAATAAAAACATTGGGTAAATCTAACTGGAACATCCTCTCTAATATCTTATCACAAGCAGCATCTACATTTTCTGGAGAAAAGTACCATGTATTGGCATAATTAATTTCTTTTTCATTAATAAGGTTAGAAATCTTGGCTATTTTCTTTGTGCCAATGTTACAGCCATAAGCAATAATAATTGCCAAATACACTTCTACACTTGGTTCTGATTTCACTCTTTTATTATGAAAATGCTCAAACGGTTCTAAGAAGTTTGTAAAATTATTTATAGTTGAAAGTATTTCTAATAGAGGTATAAACTTATTTTTAGGAAAAAACTCAGAAACTTTTTTCTTGTGAGCTTTTTCCACTTTTGGAGTTTGAACTTTTAATTTTCCTTTTTCAATCTCAACATAAGGATTTTTCTCATCTATAATATTCCTATTTGTTTTGATGTATTCTTTATCCAATTTTTCTTCCAGCTCTTCTAAAAGAGTATTAATATCTCTATATTTTTTAAGGCCAGCCTTTTCTATTAAAGCATCTGTATTACTTTCCCAGTAATCCTTATCAATCAAGTACTCATCAAAGGCTTTATACTTGTAAGAATGTTTCAAATTGAGAGCACCTGATTTTATGTCGTCAGTAATATGTATAAATAATAATGATTTATACAATGATGTTTTAATATTTCCTTTTTTATCAAGGACAATCTTTTTCTCATCAGCTTTTAAAAAGTCTATTGGAGCTTTGTTTGTTATTTGGCCATCTTTTCACGAAAATAGTTAATTGCACTTATCAGCTTCTTGTCTGATGCTTCTTCACTGAAGATAAGTAATTTTACGATCTCATTGACTTTTAGCTGAAGCTTTACTGACAAACCTTTTAACTTATCATAATAGACTTCATTCTTAAGTACTCTATCCGAACGCTTTTCAAGATCTTTTAAATCCTGTTTTAATTCTTTCTTTTGACTACTCCTTTGACTCAGTAGCTCTTCGATTTCTTTAAGTTTTTCCTGGCAGGATAAATCTTTCTTCTGAACCAGGCTTTCAATATCTGTTAGAGTTATGATATTCTTGTTCCCTAAATCTACAACTTTCTGAATCTTTTTATAATCCTTTTTATGTTTATCTAATAATTGTTCTGATTGATCTTTGGAAGCTGTATTGGTCATCCTTCTTGTTGCCTTCAGCAAGATATCTGTCAAAGTATCCTGATATCTATAGAATTGATGAATGACAAAGCAAATCAAGTACAAATATTTTTGGCTTGATTCTTTTATTGCCACTCTAAAGACATCCGACTTACTAACAGATGTTCCGTAATATTGAACAACTTCTAAAGGAAGAAGAAGCTCATCAATTATTGGAGTTAGCTTTTCCATAGCATCCTTTAAGACCAAATGATTCTTTAAAGTCTTTCTGATAAGAGAAACTTTGATAGAATACTTTGGTGACTTTAATGAAGTCAGCCGATAGCGTTTTAATTTAATATGCTCTTTTTCTTTGCTATAGTATTCTTCTTCGAAATCCAAAAGGCGATTCAATAAACTGATTTCATCCTGTCCTAACTTCTTTTCTATTAACTCTAAGAGAGTTTTTTCATATACTTTAATTCGCTCTGATATTATCTTAGATAAACTGGCAAAACTTGGTATTTCTACCTTCTGATCAAATAGAAAGCGGACTGATTCGCTTAATATCCTTTTGGGACGAAACATTCTTTTGACTAAGCCGTCCACTTCTTCCTTTATCAAATCAGCTTCATCATAATTTTTAAAAGAAGTGTAACCACAATGATTTAATATTAATTTCTTATGTTTGTAATACGGTGAGCTATTCTGATAAGCAACCATATTTATCTCTTCTAAATTAAGTCCCAACTGCTCTGCAACAAAATGAATATCTTCAATGGGGTAATCAGTGGGTCTATAAAATTTTCTACAAAGCATAAAATAAGTATAATTAAGAATAAAACCTACTTTTAAAACTCCTCTATCAAGTTTTGAAATCATTTCCTCAACCCAATCTGAAGATTCAAAAATCTTTAATCGGTCTCTCTTGCTAATCATAGGAGGCAGATCAAATGAAATCATTTCATCCCTGCTTAAAATCTGAAGCTCTGTCATTCTGACTTCTCCTTCTATGAATAGGATCCTTTATGCCATATAAATATATTCGATATTATTGACAATTATTTCAAATATATTAATTTAATTTTATTAGATCAATACATTTTAATAGAATAGTGGAAAAATGGTTTACGCGTACATTCGAGTCAGTACAAAACTTCAGGATCAGGATAAACAAAAATATGAACTCTATGATTTTGCCCATGCTAAAAAGCTAATGATAGACAGCATCATAGAAGAAGTTGTTAGCTCCAGGAAATCTTACAGAAACAGAAAACTAGGTGAACTCATTGAGAATGCTTCTGAAAAAGATATTATATTAGTGACAGAACTCAGCCGTCTTGGTAGAAGTATTATGGAGGTCATGGAAATACTAAACCAGCTTATGGTAAAAAAAGTTAAGCTTCTTATCTCTAAAAATGATATGACCATTGAGGAAAATTTTCAATCAAAAGTCATGGCATTTGCATTCAGTCTGGCTGCTGACATTGAAAGAGAACTAATATCAAGTAGAACAAGAGAAGCCCTTAAAAAAGTCAAAGCTGAAGGTAAAACTCTCGGTAGACCCAAAGGATCTCTTTCAAAAAGCAAGCTGGATGAGAAAGAACAAGTAATAGACCTATATCTTTCCAAGAAGATATCCATCACAAGTATTTGTAAACTTCTTGAGGTGTCACCTGCTACATTTTACAATTTTTGCAGAAACAGAAGTATTGATTTGAATAGATACAAGCTTAAAGACTATTCTGAAAAGGTACCTATAATTTATAGGGCGTGATTCAATATTCCAGAGGAAGCAAATCGAAATTACCCTCTATTTTGGGTTTTAACCAAGGAGTGAGGGGAAACACCACCAAAGAGCCCCTCCAAATACCTTAGTGCCTCTTTAAAGCTGACTTTCTTAACCCCCTCAACAAGTCTTATCACGTCACCGCCCTTACCACAGCCAAAACACTTAAATAATTTCTTCACGGGATCAATCGAAAAAGACGCAATCTTCTCCTCATGAAAGGGACAGAGTGCCTTGTAACCCCTACCAACCCGACGAACCTTTATCCCAAGCTCATCACACACTTTTAATATATCCACACTTCGAATCAATTCTCCCTTGTCCACACCTGACATAGACCACCTCAATATAAATATTCTTCATGCAATAATGCTTCAAACTATAGCATAAATTCTTTAAACGGTCAAGCGTTTTTTCTTGAAAATAATATATTTTTTCTTGAAATATAGAGACTTTCTCATACTAATTTATTATATTTTAACTAGAATCCATGAAGGATAGTGTTATGTCATTTGGTGAGCGTTTAAAACAAAAAAGACTGGAAAAGAAGTTCTCCCAAGGAAAATTAGCTGAACTAACGGATTTACATTATACTCAAATTGGTCGATATGAAAGAGGAGATTCTAAACCTACTTCAGGAGTACTTAAAAGGCTGGCTGATGTATTGGAAGTTACTACGGATTATCTTATGGAGGGTACAACAGAAGATATTGCCCAGTCTCACCTTCACGATAGAGAACTTTTAAGGCAGTTTCAACAGGTGGAGCTCTTAAATGAAAATGATCGAAACGTCGTTAAAACTCTCATCGACGCTTTCATACAGAAAAGAACCATCCAGGAGATAATGAAAAAAGATAAAATCCCCGCTTAAAAGGACATTCCATGACATTAACCGCTCTGTTACACAAAGAAGATAAGCTATACGTTGCTCAGTGTCCTGAAATCGGCACAGCCAGTCAGGGATACACCATTGAAGAAGCTATTTCCAATTTAAGAGAAGCCACAAAACTTTACTTAGAAGAGTTCCCAAGAGAAGATGTCCCCGATTCTCCTATCCTTACTACTTTTGAGGTCTCTTTAAATGTCTAAACTCCCAAGAATCTCCGGGGAAGAGGCAATTAAAACCTTTATTAAAATGGGATTTGAAATTAAACGTCAGGAAGGAAGCCACGTCGTCTTAAGAAAAGGGGATCTTGGTTGTGTCATCCCATTACACAAAGAACTGGCTATCGGTACCCTAAAAGCTGCTTTAAGGCAGGCTAATCTATCCAACGACGATTTCATCCAAGCCCACCAAGCCTAATCACCAACCCACGAGACAGGACAACCTCAGGAGAAACACAGGAGAATCATGGGGAAAATAGTGGAGCACCTTACAGCCCCATCACCCTAAATCTCCAAAAGTCCCTTCGCCCCTCTGGGGAGAAGGTTAGGATGAGGGGAATCCCCCATATCCACATCACCGTAGGGCAAGGCTTCAGCCTTGCATTACCCCTGTCACCCACCCGTAGGGGCGATACCCATGTGTTCGCCCTGAGCCAGCCAAAGTGCACACAACAACTAAAAAATAACTCACAAACCCTCTTCCACACTCTTATGGTGTGTTTTTCCCCAAATTTTCCACTGTACCATAGTACCATAGTACCATCATCAATGCCATTTATGTGTTGAAGTATTAATTCTAGCTCTTAATACTGAATTATTAAATTTATTTTCTTCGTCAAATGAATACTTTAATATCCCAAACAGATCATACTTTTGATTTTCTTGATTTTCAATCCAGGGTTCCCACATTTTTGTTTCTTTAACAAATACAATTTTCCATACACCACCTGTTTTTTTTCGAATGACTTCACCTACATATGAGACAATGTAAGGAAAAAATTTTGGACTAAGACATTTTTTACGACCTAATTTAAATAAAGACTTTTCAAAAATATCTATACTATCCAGTGAAAAATCGAGTAATTGTTGGTCAATGTTAAATTTCCCACTAATTTCTTTAATCATTTGTGGAACTTTATCTAAAAAATCAGGTCCAAATTGAAATGACTCATAAAATATACTTTTCGGTGGTGAATCTTTGTCTTTATAAATCATTTTTAAAAAATCATCCTTATTATAATACAACATACCAGAGTTATTGTCCCACACAAAAACCACAAGTACTTCTTTATTTTTATTATAAAACACTGGTGTAGTAAGATAATCACTTGCCTCAATATCTTTTACCCATTTTTCCTGATTGAGTAAAATTGAGGCTTGATCTTTATTCAATTTTTTTGGGTTATGTTTCTTACTCATCTTATCACATCCATTAATATAAAGTAAAAAAACAAAAATAAATAACAATTTATATACTTTTAATTGAAAAAAATAATTCATTAATAAGTTTTCATTCCTCTTGTCCCTATATAAACTTGTGGATTCAATAATTTAGGTGCTCCATGATAAAATTTACCAGTTGGCTTCCCATCCACATATTTTTCATACACAACTACTTGATAAATAGCAACCCCACGTCTTGAAGCTTCAGTAATCACATCTGCACCAATTTTAGTATCTGATGTTGTAATAAAAGTAATTATAGGAGGAAGTTTGAAAATACCTGAACTATGCCCAGCTTGAGATCTCGCTGCAGCATCAATTAACCCTAAAATCTGATACTTACCTGAACTTAAATGCAGTGTTCCATTATACGCTTTACCTTCAAAAAAATGACTGTCATAATATCTTCCCCATTTACCAAAACCCCAAAAAGTTTTGATTGGATATTTTATGTTTCTAACACCATCAGGCACAACATTTTTAAATTTACCCCCTGTCATAGCTTCTCTAGCTGGTGATCTAAATTTACGTTTATTTGGAGCCATCGGCCCTACTGGTAGTGGATTATTCTGTACAACTAATTCACTAAACCATTCGCCTGAAAGTTTAATAAAGGCAGAATAACTCATATTATTAAAATAGCCAGAATTTCTTGCATATTCTTTCCACCTCGCAGATGTTAGTGGTCGATATTCTGTTGCTTTACCATCAGGATCATTAAATTTAATTGGGTTCTGGTGTGAATAAGAATAAACTCCTAAATTTAATGAATTAAAAACCCCCCCTAGCCCTGGAAGATTCTTATCTCTTGCTTTATTTCCAGTAGGTATATATTTCAGTAATGCAGGGTCAGGAGAAAGCCATACACTCGTCCTGGGATCCATATACCGAGCACCGTAATAATAGAGACCCGTTTCTCTGTCGAGTTCCTTGGATGTAAATAGATACGGAGTCCGTTCAGTGTTACTTGCTTCTTCCACCCAGGTCTCGCCGAAGGGGAAGTACTCTAAATGCTCATAGACCCCGCCATCTTTATCGGTGACATATTGAGTCGACACCAGATGATCCGGATGATAAAAATATAAGAAATTATCTTTCTTTGATCATCTTAACACCCTATAGCGAGACAGGACAATGACAGGAAAAACATAGGAGAAACTTTTGTACACCATATAGCATGTTATCTATAAAAAAATCACCTTGCAAACCAGATTTCCCTTAATTTACTTTTTTCCTCACTTTTTACGATATGAATTAAACCGTTCTAGAACTTTATTCCATTTTAAAGAAAAGGGAAAAGCTAATGGATGTTTTTCTTTTTTAAGCTTAATTATTAAGCTCCTTAAAATATCTGTATTTATACGTTCGTCTTCAAATATATCACTTAATTCGGAAAAACCTCCATGACGTATAATTGAAAAGTAAAATTTAGGGCTATAGATATAATAAAGTATGTTGACTATTTTATCTGAGTTTTCTTTGACATAGGAGTCTTTTACAATAAAAAAATCATCCACTATTTTGTTTTTTTTGACAGGATTAATTATTTCATATTTTTCATTAACATATCCTAACTTTCTATAATACATTGAGCTATAGCGAGTAATATGTTCGATGTATGTTGCAATATAAAATCTGTCATGACAACAAAAGAATTTTGGGTTTAAAACAATACCTGAAACTCGTACACCCTGATATTTATATTTCTCTTCCTCTGGATTAGTCATGAATGTGACTACATTATATTTTTTTAATAACTCTGTTTCATTTTTATGCAGAAGACTAAGCTGATATTGATTCATATCACAAAACCATTTTTCATCAAATAGTTCAGCCTTATCATCTTTATAACAATTAAGTTTACTTGTGCATTGATAAGTTAATATTGTAACCAAAAGAAAAATAACAACTTTCTTTATAAATATAATTCTATTCAGTAATTTCCAAATCATGTAATTAACTTAGTCATCTTTTTCACGTGAATGAACAGAAGATCTACGTGTTTCACTTTTTCTATGCTGTATAGTTACTTCAATACGCTGATGTTTCATATAACCTTTCTTTTTGTCATATACCTCATTTAATTTTTGTCTATTTCTAATATCATTAATAAAATTTGTATCGCCCACCTCCCCTTCCACAGGACCTACAATCATAAAACAGCCTAAACTTCCTGCCCAATCTTTAGTTTCCTTTCTATAACCACCAATATGAATTTGAACACCTTTTCTAGATGGACGTCCTGGTCTCCATTTTTTATCGTTAATCCAATTACCTCCCCCTCTATCTTTTAATTCAACAACATCTCTATCAATATGTCTATTCCTTTTTAATTTAGCATTAAATGTTGTGGAATTCTTAGTCTGTCTAATAGCCTGTCCTTTACTTTGTGGGCCAGGTTCAAAACTACCAATGGAAATCCCTCCTCGATTATTTTCTTTATATGCATCTCGTGTGACATAATATGTAGAAGTTTTTTTGCTAACATCATCAGTAACTGTCATTTTATATGTTGGAACTAGTACATATCTTGATTCTCTAGTTGACCCCTCATTCTGAACAATTCTTACAACATGATAACTACCAGATGGTTCAGAAGAAATTGTTATCCTAACTTTTTTCCCATCTGGATCTTTAAATATAACCGGGTTTTGATAGGAATAAATATAAAGATTTAAATTAAATGAATTGTTAACCCCTCTATTAATAGTATTATCTGCAAGATATTCTCTTAAAGCAGGGTCAGGAGATAGCCATACAGAGGTTCTAGGATCCATATACCTCGCTCCATAATAATATAAGCCTGTCTCAGAATCCCATTCTTTGCTGGTAAAGAGATAAGGCACTCTCTCAGTATTCGAATTCTCACTCACCCAACTCTCGCCGAAGGGGAAGTATTCGCTATAACGCTACAAACCTAAAAATAATGTATAGTTACAAGATCCTCCGTGTACAAAAATCTATTTCTACTAA
>DKAT01000021.1 GCA_002450905.1 Spirochaetia bacterium UBA6919 | reverse complement strand
CGAACTCATGAACGGTCAAATCTCCATTACGAGCAAAAAGGGCATCGGCTCAAAGTTCCACATTCTCCTCCAAAGTATCGATGTCGCCGCAGGAGTCGAGGTAAAGGAAGACACATTGCCCTTCGACCTGGAATCCATAGATTTCAAACCCGCTAAAATACTAATTGTCGACGACATCCCCTACAACCGTGAAATCTTAAAGGGATATTTAAACTATGATAACTTATCGTTATTCGAGGCTGAGAACGGTAAAGAAGCAATTGAGATGACAGACCGATTTAAACCAGACCTAATCCTGATGGATATGAAAATGCCTGTCATGGGAGGATACGAAGCTGCACAAGTCTTAAAATCGAATCAGGAAACAAAAGAAATACCCCTCGTGATCATCACAGCATCAGTTAGAAAGGAATCAGAAGAAGCCATAGCTGAATTATGCGATAGTTTCTTAAGAAAACCAATTTCAAGAACCAAACTCATAAAGGGAATTGTAGAATATATAGATTACTCAGTCCATGAGAACGACAGATTGGAAACACAGGAAGACTCTGACAAACCCTACGAACCCACACCAGATGTCCTTGAAAAGCTCCCTGAACTTGTAAAACTCCTCGAATCCCAATACAAACCCCAGGTGGAACAACTCACAGAAATCCTAAGTATCTCAGCTATACGAAATTTTGTCGATGAAATCACGGAATTATCCAGTCAGTTCAATTACTCCCCACTACTCAAATGGCTAAATAACTTAAAAATGAAGACCCAGATCTACGACATGGATGGCGTAAAAAAATCCCTCAACGACTTCCAATCACTAATAAACTCCATATTGTCTCTCACCATGACCAAATGATCTCCAATACATACACAAAACAACCTCCTCATGGGAAAATCATGGGAGAAGTATGGGAGAAACACATGCATATAGTATTACTTTCTAAGCGAATATCACAGAAACCAAAATAATATTATCTATCTATATGTTTTAATTATATTTTAATTTGGATATGATCGACAACTTGTTGAATAGTATTTCCGTCACCCAGGTATTTTGTGATCCCTTTTAATTTTAATTTGAATATCGATAATTTATGCTTATCAAAATAAGTATTCATTACATTCTCATAAATGAGACGGGGACTAGCATTTTTTTGAATCAATTCAGGAACAAGATATTCTCCCAGAAGAATGTTTGGAAGGGATATATATCTTTTTTTAACAAGATACTTAGCAATGAGATAAGTTATTAGATTTAATTTATATACCACAATCATAGGAATATTCAGTATAGCTAATTCGAGTGTAACCGTTCCACTACAGGCAATTGCAAAATCACATTCCTGATATTTTGTATAATCACCATGTTCAATGACTTCTATATCTAATTTTTTAAATCTAAAAAGTATTTTTTGAATAATATCTCTGAAATATATTGATGAAAGCGGTAAGAGTATTTTTATTTTAACATCGTTTGACAACATTTCGCTCGAATCAAGCATAACAGGGAGGAGAGATTTAATTTCCCTTGTACGACTACCTGGGAATAATCCGATAGTAAATATTTCCTGTTCCGTTGATTTTTTTTTAATAATATTCTCGTCAAGCTTTTTTTGAATAATCTCAGGAAGCGGGTGACCAACATAATATGCTTTGTTACTAACATTTTTATAAACTAAATAATCATCCATAAATGGAATGAGAATCTTACTTGTGAGACCAGAAATCTTTTTAGCATTCCAGGATCCCCATATAGAGACCTGAGGGGGAAAATAATAATATACAGGGATATTTAAATCTTTTCCCATACGGGCAAGAGGGATATTTACACCCTGATTATCAATAAGGAACAAAAGATCAATCTTTTGATCCCTCAAATATTTTTTAATTTTTTGTAATACAGAATATATTTTAATGGCAGGAATTAAGCTCTCAATGAAACCAATCGAGCTGAACTCTATAATATCCCATAGAACATTGACTCCAACTGCTTTCATATTTCTGCTACCCATTCCAACAATATTTAACGAGGGATTTACCTGGAATAACGCTCTAGCTATATAAGAGCCGTGAATATCTCCTGATACTTCTCCAGCAGAAAAAAATATGGTATTCATTCATTTGTAAAAACGTTTGTTAGAAAATTATTTATCCATTACAGTGGCAACCATCTCTGCTTCACAAACATCTTCATCATTGACAGAACTTACCCCCTTAAACTTACACACTTTTCCGCCAAATCGGGTAATTTCTATTTTATAAATGAGTTGATCACCGGGGACGACAGGCTTTCTAAATTTTACTTTATCAATACTTGCGAAAAATACCAACTTGGATTGCGGATTTTCTATTTTACTTAACATCAACACCCCGGCACATTGCGCCATACCCTCAACGATGAGTACCCCAGGCATTATTGGATGTCCGGGAAAATGTCCCTGAAAGTGTGGTTCATTGAAAGAAACATTTTTAAGTCCTATTATAGAATTATCTGTTGAACTGATGACCCTATCCACCAGTAAGATCGGGTATCGATGGGGTAATAATTCCATAATTTTTATTATATCTTCCATAAAGACCTCCAAGATATATTTTTTAGGAATTGAAAGAAGTATATATAATATATTATACTATTTTATGAATTGACAAATTAATTATTATTTAAATAAATAAAATTTGATTTTACCAATTTATGGAGTGCTTAAAAGTATCCACCCACCGTAAACACGACTTCCATTTCTCTGAAAGTAAAAGTTTTAGGGGTTGTAATACCATAATCAGCTTTTTTAGCAAAATAAAGTCGAATTGGGATGAGGGNNCTGATGAGGGGGATTTCAATTCTAAATCCAAATCCAAAGCTATAATACTGTATTTTACTAGGCAGAGATCCGTGAGTGTCTGTAACATCACCAGAATCTGCAAATAAGACACCCCAAAGAATTTCTGTGAATAGAGGAAATCTAATTTCAAAACTCATGGATATTTTACCACCCTGGCCGACAATTTCATCAGTATAAATTGATCTCCATCCCCTTAGTTCATTTAAACCATCAAAGCGAAGTCGATCAAAATCTCTTATCTCAAAGGTGCCATTAAACTGCTTGAACAACATGGTATAACCAAATCGGAAAGCTAAAACAAAATTCCATAAGGGGTTAATATAGTAATTATATTCATTTTCCCATTTGAGCCATTGGCTATCTCCACCTAAGATACCACCAGTATATGTGAAAAGTCCTTTAATTCTAAAACCTTTTCTGGGGTTTAAATGGACGTCTCTTGTATCATAAATAAATCCGATACGATGACTCACTTTAATTAGATATTTATCAGTAGTTATACCACTATAAAGATCCTGATACAAAGCATTACCTCTTACGGTAGAACTATCTAAATCAGACAATGCAAAGTTTTTAGGATTATTTGCTTTTGAAATGGAAAAGAGGAATCCAGAGAATATTAACCAGTAGTCTGTCAAGAAATATCCAAGAGACATATCCACTTCCCATGCTTCAAGATCATATGTATATTCAGTACCTGATTGGATAATACCATTTTTTAAGCTATAACTTGCATCGATTGTATCTTTTAGCCATCGTAAATTAAGAGAAAACTGGATTGGTGTATATCGAAATAACCAATTTGTGGAGGTACCCAACTCAATATTTTTACGTCTTTGTCCCCATTCGACACGTTCACGGATTAGCCAACCTCTTCCTAGAAAATTCTTTTCCTGAACTTCTTCAAAGACAGAGAAGCCGGTCAAAGTACCATATCCAGCCCCGATAGTAATAAGTCCCGTTCTTTGTTCCGTGATTTTGTAATTGATTTTGATTAAACCATCCTCAGATCCTCTTTCAAATTGGGGTTCAATATTTTTATAATATTGTGTATTTCTGAGTCGATTGATGCTATCTATGATTTTTTTATGATTATAAATTTCTCCTTCGAATAATCTTAGCTCTCTGTCAATAACCCATATCATAGATTTTTCGTGTCCAGTGATTCTTTGCTGTTCGATATGGACCTTCTCACCTTCGACAATATCAATATCCCAGTGGATAATTTTTTTAGTGGTATCAATTCTTGGATTTGAAATTACCTGAACCTGGATATAACCTCTGTTAAAATATTGGGAACGAATTGTTTGCAGGTCTGCTTTAAATTTAGAATCATTGAAAATCTCATCTTTCTTACTTTTTATGAGAGAATGTAAGAATTTCGTTTTAAATACCTTATTTCCTTTTATGGTGACATCACCCATTTTAAATTGGAGACCTTCTTCAACTTCAATGACAATAAAAAACCCTTTTTTCTTTTTTTTCAGATTTTTTGGGTCTACGAGAGCTTTCTTTTTTTTAACAGATTTAATTTTAGCGAGAAAATAACCATGATCTTTCATATATTGTACAATGGCGATACGATCGGCGATGAGCTTTCTTTCATTGAGGGTTTGTCCACTTCTAAGGAGGGTAGATTCTTTTGTATCCATGACATCATAGATATCATCGGGGTCAAGATTTTTAGTACCAATGATTTTAATGGACTCTACATAAACTTCTTCTCCCTCTTTAATTTGAACAATAATATTAACGAGTTTTTTATTTGCACCAGTTCTTGCACGGACTTGAATTTCTGTACCTTCAAAACCTTTTGATTTATAGAGAGATAAAATACTTTCACGATCTTTATCCAGATATGATTCTCTGAAAACATTCCCTGGTTTCAAGATCATAACACTGATGATATCTTTCTCATCAATATCATTTTCTCCTTCGATGGCTATAGCACCGACCTTTGGATTTTCTTCAAATGTAATTATAAGATTAATTTTACCACCAGAAGCTTCTTCAATATCGACACTGATATTACTAAAGAAACCCAGATCATATAGTTTTTTGAAATTATCTCTGAGTGTTTGATAATTAAATTTTTTGCCCTTTTCTATATTATTATTACTTAAGATACCAAGAATTAATTCTTTATTTGTATTGATAAGGTTTTTGGGAATGATTTCATTAATAATTTTACCTTCATATTTTACATATTCAGATTGAGTAGATAAATATGGATTTAAAATCAATAACATCAAGAAGGCTATAAAAATAACTACAAGACGTTTAGTCAAGTAAATCTCCTTTTATGGGACAATTCAATTTTTTGAAATTTAGCTTATAAAACATATTAAGATAACACATTTTTTTTGATTTCCAAAATTTATTCAATAAAAGATTAATAGTTGTTGATAAAGGTTTGTAATATTGTAGGATAAGAATTAATATTATTTTACTCTGTGGTTTAATCTATTGGATTTTAATAAAATGAATGATCAATACCTTGTTTTGTCACCAATATCGTAGTGAATGGGTAAAAAAAGTTTTCTGAAGGTAAACAGAACTACCAATCCAGTTATAATGATTAAAATACCCAGCTCGAACTTACTTGGCACTACAAGATGTGTCAGGACTAAAATCGCATTCAATATCCCGTAGAAATATCCTTCATATAATCGGAAACAATAGGCTTCTTTAGCTCCTACTCCACTGAAAGCGGCAAGGATAAATCCCAAAGCGATGGTTCCTATTTTACCAGTACCTCCACTGCTTTGAAAGGTTAATTTGAATACATCATCCGAGCTAGTAAGGTATAATGCTATCCAGATGGTGGCTCCTATTACGAAAAATGATTGGATTACCCTGAGAATTTGTTTGCTATAGAGATGGAGGAAACTTATTGAGACCCCAACGGATACCAGAAATACCCAGAAAACAATTTTAGCGTTGGATGCATTGAATATCTCTTCATTTGTTGTGCCATTTAAGATTTTATAAAAAAATATTGCTGAGAAGACGTAGGACAACATCGAAAGGATTATCCCACTCCGATAGAGAGCTACAGAGATTTTATCGTAAGTTGTTAATTCAACTTTAGCGTTTGGATCACCCATAATTTATATCCCGGACTAATGATTTTTGATATTGATATGTTGTATGTTTGTCTTTTAGGAGGATTTCTGGTGCTTGAAACTGTCTATAACCTGTTGACAAATTGAGAATATATTTAATTCTTTGTAGAGACAACAATATTAATTCTTTCATAATTATCAGTATAATAAAAGATTGTTTAAAAGTAAATTCATTATAAGAAAAATTACAACATCTTAACAATTTTTTTGGATCACTAAATAAAATATTTCTTATGGATCTATTCATAGTAATCCTCGTTATCGACATTAGGATATAGCTTTCAGTATATCTAATATAATTTATTTTGGGTTTAAATAAAGCACTTTACAAGCAAAATGCCTTGTCAGTCAGCATTACCGTACTAAATTAGAAATCTCTGTTAAATTATGCCAACAAGAAATCTCCTGCTGATTTTAGTACGAAATGATAAAATTTAAACAGTATTTATATCATTGGATTGAATTTGATAAAGGATATTTTAAGTCCATTTTGTGAAATATAATATTTTTTATTAACCATCGTACTTGGCACGTTATTTGTTTCTTCCACCGTTGTATCATCTCAATACACAATCATGTTCAAACAATTTGTCTCTGGAGGTTCAATGTCTATTATAGATCATGTATGGGTTTTAGTATCGGGTATTTTGGTATTCTTTATGCAAGCAGGTTTTATGGCACTGGAGGCTGGACTTGTCCGTTCGAAGAACTCGATTAATGTTGCTATTAAAAATTTCGTTGATTTCATCATATCTTCGCTCACCTTCTGGATGTTTGGATTCGCTATCATGTTTGGTATAACTTACCAGGGACTTTTTGGAACGGATGGTTTCCTTCTCAATCCATCTTATTCTAAAATAAACTACACATTTTGGTTCTTCCAGCTTGTATTTGCTGGTACTGCTGCCACGATTGTATCAGGTGCCATTGCTGAACGAACGAAGTTTAAGGCTTATATGATCATATCCGTCTTTGTATCCGGACTTATCTACCCAGTATTCGGTCACTGGGCCTGGGGAAATTTACTACACACAACCCAGCATGGCTGGTTAAGTCAAATGGGATTTGTAGATTTCGCTGGATCAACTGTAGTACACAGTATTGGAGGATGGACAGGTCTTATTGGAGCTATGGTTATTGGTCCAAGAATGGGTAAATTCAAAGAAGATGGTTCACCAAATCAAATCGCTTCCCATAATCTTAATTTTGCTACCCTGGGGACGTTTATCCTCTGGCTGGGGTGGTTTGGTTTCAATGGAGGGAGTACTGGCAAAGCAGATTTATCAGTGGGATCAATCATCACCAATACCAATCTATCTGCTGCTGCTGGTGGTTTAACTGCCCTCTTATTCGTATGGGCAAGAGTTGGCAAACCCATCATATTTTCTGCTCTCAACGGTGTTTTAGCAGGTTTAGTTAGTATTACAGCCAATGCCAATTTTGTATCTCCACTATCTGCTGTCATTATTGGTGGAATAGGAGGTATACTTGTTGAATTATCAGCCTTATTTATTGAAAGGGTATTAAAAGTAGATGATCCCGTCGGTGCAGTTGCTGTTCATGGAGTATGTGGGGCTTGGGGTACATTAGCAGTTGCTTTATTTATACCAGCAAAACAACTTCCTGCTGGTAATTTGTTTGATCAACTCTTTATTCAAGGACTGGGGATACTCAGCGCCTTTGCTTGGTCAATGGTTGTGGGGTATATAATATTCAAATCAATTAAAGTGATTATGGGGATTCGTCCTACCCCCGAAGAGGAGCAGGCAGGTCTTAATTTTATAGAACATGGTGCCAGAAATGTTTTAAGTGATACAGCCAATACGATGAACAGGATAGCCACAACAAAAGACTTAACCGCAAGAATTGATGCCCATGCTGGAGATGAAACAGGGGAGATTGGAACGCGATTTAATCTATTTTTAGACTGGTTACACGATGTGGTCTTTCGGTTCAAGAATTTCTCCTTGGACTTATTTCAAAATAGCCAAAATCTTTTTGACAGACTTAAGAAGGCTGAAGAGCTTATTGATACTATGGTTGAGTCTATGGAAGACGTGGATAATAGTATTTCGAAGCACGAACATGCGATAGGGTCTACAAGCACAAGATTAGAAAATATGATCCACATCATCTTAAATCTTACGAATAACCTGGAAAATCAAATCAGTCATGTAATCCAATCAGCAACCCAGATTGAACAATTAAACACGTCAATCAAGGACGTAGCCACCCTATCAGAACATGCTTCAAAAATAGCAGGTAATCTTGTTTTCAAAGCTGAAGAGGGAGCTGTGGATATCCGTTCCGAACTCAAAGCCATTAAGGATATTGAGCAATCCTCTCATCAAATCGCAGATATTGTAAAAATTATCGATAATATCTCCACCAAAACCAATTTATTAGCTATGAATGCTGCCATCGAAGCGGCTCACGCAGGGGATNNGGGATTTGCAGTGGTCTCTACAGAAATACGAAAACTGTCCCAAAATACATCCAGCAGTGCCAAAACTATTTCTGATATATTGAATACTGTCCTCGATAAGATTAATAACGCTTCCCAAACAGCAGGTCGAACGGAGGAAACCCTCAACATCATATTGATGCAAATTAAGGAGACTTCTCTGATTAGTAATCAAATTGCCCACGCCACCCAGGAACAATTACAATCCTCGGAAGAGGTCTTAAAGTCTGTTGAATCCATAAACTATATTATAAATAATATCCGTAATGCTTTAAAGGAACAGCGAGAGGATGGCGAAAATATCGCTCTTTCCATAACGGAATTGGTATCCATCACGAAATCCATTAAACAATCTGTTACCAAACAGGTTTCTAATAGTTATATCTTACATAAGACGGCTACAGAAGTTCAGAAAATGAGTGAACAGGATATTTTCATCGCTAATAACCTGAATGAGTGGACAAAGCAGTTTAAACTACTGGAGGGATCTGCCTGATATTCTGGATTACTATGAATATTTCGAAAGGATTATTTTCAGCATAGCCAATTGAGTCAAAGGACAATCAAGAATCGTCAGAGTAATAAAACTATTTTCAATGGTGTACAGATTGTTTTGACAAATTCCCATACTCNNTCAGAATTTTTAGTTCCGATGGTGTTGCCTTGGGGTGGTTTTGTCTCAGAATGTTATAAAATATATTTTGATACAATATTATCTTTTGGGAATTAGGAAATTGGGCTATTGAAATGAATATAATTTCATTTTTTGATTTGATTGCCTGATTTGGCGCCGTATTTAATAAGGAGTTTGCGGATTTCTTTATTTGAGGCATAATCGAGAGCAGTTTTGCCATAGTAATCTTTAATATTTAAAAGGGCTTTTTTTTATCAAGAGTTGGATTATATTGCGATGTCCATTTTTTGTTGCCATAATTATCCCTGTCTCATTACCTGATAAAAAACCAACTTTTGTTGCTAAATTTATATTCATTTTTAATTTAATCAGTCTGATCATAAGCAATCTTAACCCTGAAGAACAACTGGCATGAAATATGGAATAATTTGATTTATCTTTAGCAAGAATATCTGCTCCTTTACGAATTAAGAGTTTGACAATATCATCTTGACCCTTAATAATAGCTTCATGGAGTACAGTCCAACCATTGATAATTTTTCAATTAACATTGGCTCTATTTTGGATTAAGAATCTTGAAAAATTAATATACTTTTCACTTAAGGTGATGAGTAGTGGTGACGTACCTGCCATAAATTCTTTACTAAAATAAGATAAACAGCGTGATGACCTGAAATTTACTTTCCCTTCCGGAGCATAATGAAAAGTAATTTCTCGTGTTGATCTTTGGCATTAATATTAGCCCCCCTTTCAATTAAATACTGTGTAATTTTATAATATCCATATTGACAGGCTATGTGAAGGACACTTCTGCCGTTGTGGACTGATCTGACTTCTAGATTAGCTTTGTATTCAACAAGGATTTGGACCACCTTCAAATGATTCCATCGAACTGCTAAGTGTAGAGCTGTCCATCCGTACTTATTCCGATAATATATCTTAGCCCCTCTTTGAATTAAGTATCGTATAACTTGATCATACCCCTTTTGTGAAACTTTGTGTAAGGGGGGCGTATTAAAATAATCTCTTACATTGACAACTGCTCCCTGTCGTACAAGGAATTTTACAATTTCCAAACTCTTTACATAATGCAATTGAGTATTTAAAAATCGACTTTGAATATTAATATCTGTACCATGTTTTAATAGAAGTTTTGTAATACTGATATAATTATTCATCACAGAGAGATGGAGGGGGGTTACACTATAATCTGGAATTGATTTAAAAATATAATTTTTATTTTGTTAATCGATGTTGTAATTTTTGTTCTGTAGGAAACATGTCTGCTTTCGCATTAATATTGGCACGTCTTTCAATGAGAAGTTTAGAACATTCATAATATCCATTACGTATTGCCAGATGAAGGGGAGGATATTGTTTTCAATAATTTCAGACATAGATATTTGTTTAATATGATCTTACTTACTTAATTTATAAACCTGTTTCTTGTCATCTAAAGTATCTGTTATTGCATTAACAATTAATCCTTTGTCAATAATAAATTTAACAATCTTTGTATAACTTTTCTGAGCCGCATAATGTAGATATGTTTTGCCTTCTGAAGATTTAGCTTTGATATTAATAACTGAACTTTTGTCAAATTTCCCTGTTGGATGGCATTCACGAGATCATTTTTTAAACCAGCCCAGGTTTTTGTGGATATAAAAATTATTAATAATATTATAAGGGATCTATTCATAGTGATCCTTGTTGTCAACATTAGGATATTGCTTTCAGTATATGTAATATAATTAAATTTGATTTTGATGAAAGAGTTTTTTTGGTTATTCTGGAATGGCTGATTGGATGGGAACATTTATATAAGGATTATTTAATTAAAATATTGATAGGTTGTTCAAATCTATCTTGGTGAGGATTTTTTTTATCATTGAAGAGTGGGGGAATTGGGTTATTTCATGGGGAGAGATCCATTGAAAATGAATATTTCTTTGTTTGAATAAAGATTCTATCGTGATGGCGTTTTCTTGTTGGGCTTCCAATTGATAGATATAGCAGGTGATATCCCGATAGGTGATGGTGTGCTTGATTGAGGAGATGTATTTTGGATTTATCTGGGTATTGAACAAGGCTTCGGATATATTTGAATATACTTTATTGTGATCTGCGTTATTATCGAGTTCGTGATAGGGGAATTCCCACATTGTGCTGAGTAATTTTCCTTCTGATCTTTTTTGGATAAGGATTTTGGAATGATTTGTGAGTATAAATATAATTTGGGAGATCTTTTCGCGTTGTCTCTGGGGAATTTTATTTGGTAATTTGTGTATAAGATTATGAGTATTTGCCTTGCACAATGATTTTACAGGACAGGGAAGACACTTTGACTGATTATTTTTTGGTGTGCAGATGAGGGATCCCAGTTCCATGAGAGCTTGATTGAATTGTCCTGGATTGTTATCAGGGATTAACAGATTTAGAATGGAAGTTATATATTTTTGTGTATTTGAAAGATGGATGGGATCTTCTATTTGAAAAATCCTTGTGATCACCCGTATGACATTACCATCGACTACAGGGTATTTCAGATTATAGGCTATGCTCAGAATTGCTGCTGCTGTGTATTTTCCGATACCTGGGAGTTTGATTAATTTTAAGTAGTTGTCGGGGATAATGCCGTCGTATTGATTAGAAATAACTTCAGCAGATTGTTTAAGCTGGCGGGCTCTTTTATAGTATCCTAAGCCTGACCAGAGGGTAAGGACATCTTCTATGGGTGATTTGGCGAGGGAATGGATATCCGGGAAACGATTTATAAACCGGTGGAAATAGGGGATTACGGTGTTCACCTGGGTTTGTTGGAGCATGATTTCGGAGATATACGTATGATATGGGTTTTGAATTTCTCTCCAGGGGAGGGATCGGGTGTTTTTTTCATACCAGGAGGAGATGTGGTATTGAAAATCTTTGATATATTCTGAGGTGATATCTTCTGTCAATAAGCGGATTCCCCTTCCATAAATACCGTGGAAGCTGAGCCTATAACCCCTGCATCATTTCCCAATTGGGCTTTAACCACTTGAAAGGTCCCTCGTAATTTAGGGAGGACATGCTCATTGGCTGATGATTCGATGACATTGAACAAATTGGGTGCACCATCTGAGATTCCACCGCCAACAGCGATTATAGGGATATTTAACAGATTTACTATATTAGCTATTGCGAGACCTAAATAATATCCTATGGTTTGAATGACTGTTATGGAGACTTCATCGCCTTCATTGGCTAGTTTACAGATCAATTCACCATTGATTTCAGAAGGATTATAGGATTGTAAGAGGCTTTTGTGATCTCTTTTAATGAGTTGTCTGGCGTGGTCAACCATTGCCGTGGTGGATGCATAGGCTTCAAGGCAACCCCGATTACCGCAACTGCACATCATACCATCTTTAATTATAATCATATGACCGATTTCACCGGCATAATTTGTAATACCATGAAAGACATGACGATTTAGAATAATTCCACCGCCGATACCAGTGCCGATCGTAATACCAATGAGATGATCATATCCTTTTCCTGAACCGAATAAGAATTCCCCTTTGGTGGCATTTGTGGCATCGTTATCCACATAGACGGGGATATTTATAATTGGCTTTAATTCCTTAATTAACTGGACATTTTGGAGTGGGGGGACATTATAGGCGCCTTCTACCAAACCACTTTCGCGATTAACATTTCCTGGAGCACCGATTCCAACACCAATGAGATCATAATCACCAGTGGTTTCATTTTTATAATGATTTATAAGATCAATTAATGATTTTATGAACTCTTTGGAGTCATCCTGCTTTTTTGTATGGATTTTTTTTTTTGACAGGATGTGCCCGTTCTCCTGGACGAGAGCACTTTTGATGTGGGTACCCCCGATGTCTATACCCACAGCGATGTTTTTAGGCATTATAAAACCTTTATGAGAGGGCGTTTTTAATTCTTTCAAGGACTTTTGCCCTGTTTAATGGTTTTACGATATAATTTTTAGCACCGATTAACAGAGATTCTTTGACGAGATCCTGCTTTCCTATAGCACTAATCATAATAATTTTAGCATTTTTATCGAATTCGATGATCTTTTTAAGGCACTCCAGTCCATCCATTTTGGGCATAGTGATATCCATGGTGACCAGATCGATATCCGGGTAGAGGGTTTTATATTTATCCAGTGCAATTTCTCCATTTTCAGCGATAGCGACAACTTCATAGCTTTCCGAAGTGAGAATTTGGGATAATTGTTTTGTTACGAACATGGAATCATCAACCACCATGATTTTAAAGTGCCCTCCATCGGGTTTTAGTCCATCCGGGTCTCTCTCATTCAGGCTGGGGTAATCTTCAGATGCCATAATACTCTCCTATAGTAGAAAATTCATTAAAAATCACTATCTTCTCTTTCTCTAACAGCGACGTTAACCTCAAGTCTTCCAAATGGAGTGACAAGAGGGACAATAAATGCCTCGAGGTTTGGGGAACTAACTTCCATATTAGTTCCCGTAAAAATAGTTGGTGGGGAGACTTCAAAAGTAAATCCCTCATTGTGTAACTCAGTGATAGCCCGTCCACCAATCATATTGGCAAGCTCGGTGATAGTAGCCTTTGCCAGATCATCAAATTGTTTTAATTCATCACCATTCATAATTCCAGCAATTTTAATAGCGGTGGCTAGTTCCATATCGATTAGTACCCGACCTCTGACACTTCCAGTTAGACCAATTAGAACCGCTACACCAAGGATAGGAACAGTGGTTTCTTTGAGGAATAATTCTTCCCGTTCTACATCGGTGTCTAGGACCTCTTTCATGATATCACAGGATGCTTCCACGAAGGGGTTGATATATTCAAGTCTCATATTTTTCTCCTTAGTAATATTTTACGATCGGATATAATATCTATGTCCATTGATTTCTCTCGGATACAGGTCATTATTATCAATATAATAAATATCTTCGATTTCGCTAAGCAAAATTACACCACCTGGGATCAACGATTCAGTCATGGAACTGAGAAGTCTTTGGATGGATTCTTTTTCCATACTTGAAAAAATACCACGACAGAAAAATAAATCAACCCCTTTAATGATATCAAAATTTTTTGCTGTACCAAATCGGAAATCTACCATATTTCTTAAAAAATCTTTGACGTGATAATTTTTTTCTTTGTGTTCAAAAAATTGTTTTATGTCTTTTTTACTAATTTTAACGAGATTTTCTTCGGGGTATATACCTTGTTTTGCGGCATTTAGATGATTTAAATTGTCATCTACTCCAATGAGTTTAATAGACCATTTTTCAAGAGTTGGGAAATAGACCTGGAAGATGAACAGGATAGAGTAGAGTTCTTGTCCGCTTCCACAACCGATATTGATAATTTTAAGAGAGTTATTATTTTCCTTTAATTTTTTTGGGAGGATGAGGTTTTCGATGATATCCAGAAGGGCGTTATAATCTTCTTCCAAGTTATAAAATAAGTTAGTATCTGATTGATTAAATGGATTATATATATTTTCATCGATGGATTTTTTTAATTTCTGGGTAATTTTTGAAATAGGGATATTTTGTCTTATTTTTTGTCTAGCGAAGTAAAATCGGATACCTGCATCTGTAACGATGTTTGTTTTGAAAGAGATAGAAGATAGGAATTTATTTATAGCTTTGTCATCTTCAACATCGAGGGTGTATAATTTATCTCTGATGAAATTTAGGTTATATTGTCCGACCTCTCCTCCAAGGGTTAGCTCCTCTTTGGTGTTTTTAAATATTGTTTGGATATCAAGAAGAGCGATATATTCACCCTGATTTTCAATGACACCCTGGATATATTTTTTCAGAGCTTGTGAAAATCCTTGTGGAACTGGTTTAATTTGAACTTCGCTTTCGAGAGGAATTACTCTGAGGACTTTATCGATAACGATTCCAAATCTCTCGCCGGATATTTTTATAATGATTATGCTTTTATCTCTTGATAGGTCGAAAGTACCGAAGCTGAATAGTTTTTTGAAATTGACGATGGGGATGACATCACCCCTTAGATTTAACATTCCTTCAAAGAAATAGGGGGAATTTGGGATTTTACGCAGTTTATCCAATTTGAGAATTTCCTGGGTGAGCATGATGTCAATACCGAAGATATCCTCTTCCAATTGGAATGTAACAAGTTGATTAATTTTAGTTATTGTTTGCATCCATTATACCGCTGTTGTCACGAGATATTTTCTATGATCAGAAATAAGATTGAATACCCCCACAACATCTACTACAAGGCTCACTTGTCCATCCCCTAGTATAGTTGCCCCAGCAATGCCTTTGACATTTGTATATTTATTATTAAGTGGTTTAATTACTATATCCTGCTCGCCGATGAGGTTATCTACGCCCAGTCCAACTTTTTTTCCTGAAGTACCGACGATAATTACGTAAAATGACTCATCATCTCTTCTTCCCTTTCGGTGTTTGAATAAGAAATCGAGGTGTACAATCGATAGAACTTCATCTCTTACTCTAATAACTTCCGTTTTTTCAAGGGTTTCAATATCTTCTGGACCAACCCTCAGAGTTTCGATAACTGAATTTATTGGGATGGAATAGACATAATCCTTTACCTGGACGAGTAGAGCCTGTATGATGGCAAGAGTTAATGGGATTTTAATACGAAAAGTGCTTCCTTTGGTTTCTTCGGATTCAATTTCTACTATACCACCGATGTTTTCTATTTTTTTACGGACAACATCCATACCGACACCGCGTCCTGAAAGAGATGTGACCTGGCTGGCTGTTGAGAATCCTGGCTCGAAAATGAGATTTATAAGTTGGGATTTGCTAAGTTCTGAATTAGGTTCGATTAGATTATTTGCGATGGCTTTTTCACGGATTTTTGTTAAGTTAAGCCCTCTCCCGTCATCTTTGACAATAATATTTACGGTATTTCCTTCGTGATCAGCTTTTAAAAGGATATTTCCTGAGGGGTCTTTGCCATTTTGAATTCTCTCGGTTTCTGGCTCTATTCCATGGTCTACAGCATTTCTTACGATATGGATCAGGGGATCTACGAGGTCTTCAATGACACTTTTGTCAAGCTCTGTCTCTTCTCCCTCCATGATGAGGTTGATTTTCTTTTGGAGGTTTCGGGAAATGTCTCTGACAAGCCTTGGAAATCGACTGAAGATTTGACTTATTGGTACCATACGGACTTTCATGACACTTTCCTGGAGATCATCGGTGATGCGTCCAAGTCCCTGGGATGAGCTTTTCAATTTTTCCTGGATGTTTTTGTATTGGGGTAAGATAGAGTCAAAATGAGTTGTAAGGATTTGTAATTTTTCTTTGATAAATTCTTTTATATATTCAATATTGTGACTATTTGAATTGGGGATTGGCATTTGATGATTATTGTCAGGGGATTGTGATTCAAGAAAGTCATTGAGGTCATTGGTCATTTGGCGGAGCTGAATTCTATATTGATTATAGGAAGAGATTAAATTATCGAGGGCGGAGGTACTATGATCATTTAACTGGACGAAACTTGCTTTAATAATAACTAATTCCCCGACGAGATTGAGCATATCATCGATACGAGCGCTTTCAACCCTGAGGACACTGGTGGTTTGTTTTCTATCTGATTTTCCTGATGTGTCGATTTGAGATTCAACCTGTTGTGTTTCTTTAGACTCATCTTGTTGTTGTTCCTGGACTTGCGGTGTAATTATTTTTGTTTGTACAGGTTGGGATTCTTGTGGTTTAATTTCCGGGGCTATGATTTGTGGTGCCGCGGTTGCGTCTTTTTTGAATTCCTGGAACTTAAGTTCTTTTGTGACATCACTGAGGTATAATTTATTTTTTAATTCTTTGACATCAGAGGTTGTGGAGAAAATGATCTCACTGTATGGGTAGAAAGTATCTTTTTTAAAATCATCGTAAGTGGGTAAGGATTTGAGGACAGTACCTTTATTTCTAAGCATGGTATAAAACAGGACACCACTTACACTTCTCATGGGGTTGTCTTCGTCGAACCGGACAATTACTTTAAAAACGTTTTTGCCCTGTAGTAAATTGGTTTGGATTTCCTGGAGATCCTGGGAGTTTAGCTGGAGATTAGAATCCTGGTGTTTATCCTCTGGATGTGGCTCTTCAATTTCGTCTGTGTAATCATCGACCTCAACTTTTAGTGTTACATCACTTAGAAAGACTTTTCTATAAATTTCGTCCTTTGTACCGTTAGATTGGACTATAAAAATTGCTTCTTCATAGAATTGATCACCCATGAGATCATCAATGTCGGGATCACTCTTTAATATTTCGGCTATTTCTTTAAGCTGGGAGTGAATTTGCAGACCACTTACCGTTTTCATGGGATTTTTACTATCAAAGTGGACATATACATTAAATATATTATATCCCTCTGTTGGAGCTTTTTTTATAAGATATCGCTCGTATTCATTGAGGGGAATGGTGTGTTGAGGCGTAGATTTTCTTTGCTGAGGGGATTTTTTAGGTGTAAATTCAACAGGAGCACCTTCTGAAGTTGATTTTAGTGTTGCAATAATTTCAGTTTCAATACCCTCGGGAGTTTGGACGCCATTTTGGGAATCGTTTACGAGTTTTTTTACTATATCAATAGATTTTAAGAGGAGGTCAACAAGATTTGGATTTAATTTTATTTTTCCACCGCGGACTTCGTCCAAGAGATTTTCCATTTCGTGTGTGAAATGGGCTATTCTATCCAAGTCTAGAGTGGAAGATCCCCCTTTGATTGTGTGAGCGGCTCGAAAGATTTCGTTAATCGCTTCTGAATTTGTGGGGTCTTTTTCTATAATTAGGATATTTTCTTCTAAAGATTCTATAAGTGTTTGTGCTTCATTGAAAAAGTCTTTTTTAAGTTCTTCAAGAAACTGTGCTTCATCCATATCTACGACCTGCTATTTCGTATGATAAATAATATTATAATATTGCAATTTTGTCAATTAAAATTATATAGTTCCTTGTGTATATTAACATAAGTTTGATATTTATTGATTAGTTATTCAATTGATAAATCACAAGAAACCATTTATGTTTTATTTCCTATCGTAATTTTGAGAGTGATAATTGATATTCTGGGAGATATATTTTAAGAAAATAATTTTGGGTTGCAGGGTATGGGGCTAACGTAGTTGTATTTTTTATTATAACATACCATTTAGCGATTCTCTCCATAGAATTATTTTAGTTATGAAAAAAAAATAAAAAAATACTTGAAAATGTTTTTTTTCGTGTTAAATTCTATGTAGTAATAATAAATTAACATGCAATCAATACCTTTCCGATAACTCTATTAGGATTTTTCTAATGATCTTGATATATCAAGTTGTTAGATATCTTTATCACCCTCTTTTTCTGAATGAAAATAGATTTATGCGGTCATGGCGTTTTATGTCCAGATCGTTGAAATAGCAATTATTTATTTAATATTAACTAGTCGTCGAAAATAATTATATCAAAGTTGATGTCCTTTGTAGTATGCTTGAGAATCCTTTTCATGACCAATTGTGATGGACATCAATTATTTAGAATTATTCATCTTTGGTCTATTGAAAGAATGTTGTATAGGCGATAGTATGGTATCGATTATACTAACTCCTATAAAATATTATGTAAGGTGTGGTTATGAAAAAAGTTTTGTATTTATTATTGTTTATTATGGTGTTTGGGGGAATCTTCTTCCTGACCCGTTGTGAGGATGGAGATTATGTTTGGAAGCTGTCGAGTAAGAAATATACATATGTAACTTTGAGTGTTGTACCTACTGCAAATACAGCTGTAGCAGTTAACAGAAACTCTAGTTTTGTATTTATCTTTTCTCAATCAATGAATACAAGTACATTAGGTTCAAATGATTTTTCTATGACTTCATCTGCCGGAACAGTTAGCCAATCAGCTTATACTTGGTCATGGGCAACTAATAATACTATTTTAACATTTACTGCAATTAATCCGTATACTCTAGCTCAAGACTCTATATATAGTATGAGACTTTCCAGTACCAATTTACGTAGTTCAAGTGAAAATCCTATGGAAGCTGATTTTACTGGTTCCTACACATCTTCAGCTATAGCTGATACAACTAAACCTACTGTTACAGGTCAATTTGCAATATCTAATGGTTCACAAGTTCCTGTTAGTGGCACAATCAATCCTTTTGAAGGCATACAATTTCAATTTGATGAGGCTATGAGTCCAGGTAATGTTGCAAGTGCTTTTACTCTAATTGTTAATGGAATAGCTCGTACACCTAGCAGTACAGTTTGGAATGGTACCAACACTCAGGTGACATTCTATTTTCCCAGTTTGCCTGCTGGAACAGCTTATTACACATTATCGACATTTGCACAGGACATATCAGGAAATGGAATTGCCTCTGCTATTACATCCACCACATTTAATATTAGCGGAGGAATTATTGATTATACTATATCCAACTTTAGTGTAACATCAGGAACACCAAGCACAAGTATAGGGGGGACTTTCACTATTCAAAATATCGGATCCCTTGATGGTGGGCAACCCGTTAAATATCAATTGTATTATAATACTTCGGCTTCGCTTAGTGGAGCAACTCAAATCATGAATAGTTCAACAGGAGCTCTCGTGGCTGGTGGTACCGTTGGCATAGGTATTACAGGTAGCTGGCCAGCAGGTGCAGGAACTTACTATCTCATTGCGGTTGTTACAGCAACTGATGATACGAATAGTACAAATAATACAGTATACAGTAGTGCGATACCCGTTGGGATACCGGATAATGGTTTGGTGAGTGTCAGTGCTCAAACAGGAGGACCCGCAGGTTCAGCCATCAGTGGTAGTTTTAGTATACAGAATATAAGTACGGTTACCGAGACACAAAGTATTAGTTATAATGTATTTTTATCTATTGATAACAGCTATACTACAACAGGTGATCAAAGCATATTACTTTCTGGGACTGTTACGCCACCTCTCAATGCAGGGGCTGTATCTGGACCAATAAATTATAACGGTACTTGGCCAATTACAACGGGATCTTATAATATCATCATAGTCATCACTTCGACAGATGATGTGAATACATCCAATAACGTAAGTATACAACCTGTTACAGTCACTAACGCAGTTGATTATAGTGTTACTAGCGTCATAATGTCTTCAACAAATTATTACGTGGGTAGTGTGAGTGGTGATAGTGTTTCTGGTGTATTCACTGTCCAAAATATAGGAACAGGGAATGGTACTACAGGATTTAATTATGTAGTCCACGTTTCAACATCAACAACATCGGCTGGAAGTCTAGGTACCGTAGCCAGTGGAAGCTATGGAAGTTCTTTAAATGCTAGTAGTTCTGTACCGGTAGTTTTTAATGGAAGCTGGCCGACTACCACTACAGCGGGGACACGTTATCTTGTTGTCGTCATCAGTGGTATGTCCGGAGACAGTAATGCAACGAATGATACTAATTATAATACCAGTTCATTCACAATATTAACTTTCTCGACACCTTCAGTTACTGCAAGTGATAATCTTTACTTAAATTATATTCGTTTAAGTGGTTATGCGGTAACTGGTGCGAGTGGATATTATATCAATCGTAGAGACTATACATCGGGTTCCTATAGTCAAATTAACAATACCACTGCAACCACTTTTGATGATTATACCACTGCTGCAATAAATACATATTCTTATACCGTTCAGGCGTATCGAAGTGCTGGAGCTCTTACAAGTGTAAGCACAGCAGATGATGGTTCAAGATTAGGATCCGTGCTCTTCTGGGATGATTTTGAAGGAGGTCCTGGTACAGTATCAAACACCTGGACAAATCAAGCACCAGCAAGTTATACATTCTATGACGCTCAATCAAGTGTTGTTTATGCAGGTTCGTATAGTTTGAGGTTAACAGGTGGTTTATCAGGGCAGAAAAATGGTTTAAGACAAAATCTTGGTGGTATAACACCAACGTATATTAGTTATTATGTGAGAGTTGCAAATACACAAGATTCAGGCAACTTTAAGTTCTTTGATTCTACTGATACCAATATGCCTGTTGCATTATTTTGTAGTGGAGGTAGAATTAATATCTATGGATCAACAAACTATTCTATTTCTAATAATGTATGGTACCATGTAGAATTTAAAAACATTAACTGGTCTACTCAAAGATATGATATTTATATCAATGGAACTTTAATATCAGCAAACGATACATTTAATGCAAGTTCACCAACCCTTGGGGTTCTTTATCTTACTAACTGGAGTGGAACTGGTGACGCATTTTATGATAATATTGAAATGAGACTTTAATCTGATTCGTTTATATATAATTTGCTGATACCGGACACAAACGTTCTTTGTGAGGGGGTTTTTGGGTTGTGGTTCGGGATCTACGTGGATGTGTCCGTAGGGGCGGGTTTGAAACCCACCCCTACAAAAGATGGTGTGATATTCCATGTGTAGGGGTTTGGTTGTGTTCACCAAATGGAGTACAGGGCAAACACGCAGGTTTACCCCTACACGGGGTGGAATAATCACATAAAACAGGCTAGGTATATAGAACAGGGGGTGATACGAAAGGGGGTTTAAATGTATGATCCCAAAATCCATCACAGGAAATCAATACGGTTGCAGGATTATGATTATTCCCAGTGTGGGGCATATTTTGTGACGATATGTTGTCATGAGGGGTATCGTTTGTTGGGTGAGATTGCCGATGGACAGGTTGTTTTGAATGAATACGGGAAAATAGTTTTAATATGTTGGTTTGATTTGGTAAACCATTATCATCATATTGAATTAGATGAATTTGTTATTATGCCCAATCATGTGCACGGGATCATTATCATTCTCGAGGATGAACCCGTAGGGGCGGGTTTGAAACCCGCCCCTACAACAGATGATGTGAAGAAAAGACATGGGTTACCGGAAATTGTTCGGGGATTTAAATCATTTTCATCCAGACGAATTAATGAACTTCGTCAAATGAAAGGTTTTCCCGTTTGGCAGAGGAATTATTACGAACATATCATACGAAACGAAGAGTCTTTAGGAGAAATCAGAGAATACATCAGGAATAATCCTATGGC
>DKAT01000069.1 GCA_002450905.1 Spirochaetia bacterium UBA6919 | reverse complement strand
CACAACAACTAAAAGATCACCTCATTTTATATCTTCTTCATTGGGCTCATCATAATATAACATAAAAAAGACAATCGTTTTATCATATTTTTCATCATAGATAAAGTTAAGGTAACTATCATCTTTATAAGGAGATTGTTCATTTATTTTTAACCATGACCTAAAACTTATTATTTTTATTTTGTTATAATTTGTTTTAAATATTTGTACAATATGACTGTAACCATTAAGATTTAAATTTTTAGGTACTTGTTTATATAATGGGTCCTTTTTTTTAATTAAATCTATTGATGCTAACACGGCCAAATAAGGAATTTTATTTTTATAATGGCTGTATAATTGTATTGAACTTCTATACCAAAACTTGCCATTAAATTTTTTCCCCATTTGCTGACCTCGTAATTGATTTTGTAATTCTTTATGTCTAAAGTCCAGCATTTCAGGTTTCAATCCTCTAAATAATCCATATTTACTCTCTTCATTTAAACCCCATGATTTATATGTATAAATATTTTCAGGATTCCATTTATTAAAAAAGATATCCGTTTTTATTGGGTGGTAACCTGATGGTATTGTGTAGTTATCTAAATAATCGTTAAAATTAGTACCGATGTATTGTTTTATATCATGAGGAAGTATCCCTATTCCCAAAAAAATAAAATGATTAAAAAACTTATCTTTAAATTCAACAAAATCATCTTTAGAAATACTGTATTTTTTTAAAAATTGTAAGATAGTTCTTTTATTTTCAAAAGCTTCTTCTTTTGAAGGCAAAAAATATTTCTGTTTCTCAGTATATCTTATTTCGAATGGTCTTTTCTTTGTTATTTTTTTTATCATATATTCTCTTTGTTTAATATCTGATTTTTCTGACTTTATTTTATTTAATTCTGACTTACATGAGAAAATAAAAAAAAATGTAAAAAATATTAATATTTTGTACAAGTACATTTATTTACCAACTTTTAGATTTTATTATATCTTTTGTAGCTTTTTCAAATTCCGAATCATCCAATTCTCTCCAATTTCTGTCTCTTCCCCATATCCCTTCTTTTGGTTTTAAAACATTAGGATTTGAACGATATTCCATCATTGTATCTTCATGATACCACATAGTTTCGCCCCTTGAAACACCTTCTTTACTACCATATAAATATAAATCTGTTAATGGGTCTCCTTTTAAAAATCCTTCAGCAAAGGCTGAGAGAACAGCTCGATATTTTTTACTGTATGCAGCATAGCATGATGCAATAACAATTTTAAAAATCCTTGATACAGAAGCCCCTGAATCATCTATTGATTTTCTAAGGTGTGAACCAGCCCTACTTGCTTCTGATTTATTTTCAATATCTTCTCCACCATAAACAAATACCTGAGCCCAGCCATGTGATCTAATTACTGCACTATCCACAACATCCTTATTATTTAGTAATTTAGTAATCCCTTTATATATATCTTTTTTATTTTCTGCATGAATTATTAGTGTATATTTTTGATTTTCATCTTTTGACCAAAATCCTTTAGGAGCCGTAGTTGGTCTATTCATGCTACCATAATGATATCTACCATTTATATAATATATTTTTCTCCCAGGATATGTTTTAGGATTTGATCTTTCTCTAACTTCACTTGGAGAATCAGTAGCATCAACAATTACAATATTGTACCTGTAATCCCCATTAGGGTCTATATAACTTACAGGGCTTTGTCCAACATATGCAAACAAATTCAGATTTTTAGATTTAAAAACACCTCCATTGGGTCTCCCACTAAGATAACTCCCCAGAATAGGATCCGGACTCTGCCATACATTCGTCCGCGGATCATTGTAACGACTACCAAAANNTGTCGAGTTCCTTGGATGTAAATAGATACGGAGTCCGTTCAGTGTTGCTCGCCTCTTCCACCCAGGTCTCGCCGAAGGGGAAGTACTCCATATGCTCATAGACCCCGCCATCTTTATCCGTCACATATTGAGTCGACCCTAAGTGATCCGGATGATAATAATATAAGAAATTATTTTTTTTCGATCATCTTAACACCCTATAGCGAGACAGGACAACAACAGGAAAATCACAGGAGAATCTATACATTCAAATTACAGCATTTCATCTTCTCATCACCACGACGCACCCAAATTATCCATTGTACCACCTTACTAATCAAGATCAAGTCCTGTTGACAAAATAGTAAAACTAAAGTGTTTATTATTATGTATTGAATCTTTATCATATTCATATGACAACAGAGCCTCATGTTCATCAGCATAAGTCTCAAAACGAAGACCCAACATTGCTTTACCCTTATTAGATTTTACAATTAGACTGTGTTCACCTTTTAATAATTTAAAATCATAAATCTTATAATTATGATTACCATGATAGAAATATTCATTGTTAATTATTAATTTATCATCTAATTCAACTGATATATCTATAGGACTTATATATAAATTATCATTAATAATATAAAGTTTTAACTTTCCGTATTTATGTTTATTTGTAAATCCTTTACTAATTTTAGAATTACAATTAACACTATACATAATAGTAAATAATAATATCATTATCATTATTTTCATAATCAACCATCTATTTCATATTACCATTTTTATCTAATAACCCTTCATTAAAATCCTATTCTCCAATAATTTCATTTATATCTTTGTCTCTTATTTTTGTTGAACCTCCTGATGCTCCTGATATTACAAGATAAGTCAAATTCTTAAGTTTTAAAATTTCTGTAGGAAATTTTTTTATTCTTATATGTGTATGTAATAATGCCAGTATATAGACCTACAATGGATTTTTCAGAGCTTCTTTCAGACTAAAATATACTTTCTCTTTTTTTAATTGTTCTTCAGTTAGTGGTTTTGAGGTTTCTTCACCCTGAATATTCTTTTCTGGAGATATGATTAATGAAATAAGAATTAGTATGATGATCAGAGATTTTTTCAACGTGTCCTCAATATTTCGGAATATTAGATAATATAACATCAAGTTAAATATTATTTAAAAATCATTTATCGAAAAAAGATTTTGCTTTCAATAGAAATATCTTAAGATTTTATGAAATTGACATCTAAATCTTTTATATGAAAATCACCAAGCTAGATAGTGCTTTTAAGAAGTTATTATAAATTTTTAATTATTTATTTATAACAAGTATTAAAATTTAAAAAGATTTTTTTAATAATGATTTAAAAACTTAAAAAATGACGTTATATTATTATATATAAAAACTTTTTTTTAGGACTGTTATGAAAATCTTATCCATCCTCCTTCTTATATTTACAATCTATTATCCTGTTACAACTTATGCCCAATCAGATCAGGGTGTAGAAGATTCACAGGTGCCTTACGATGATAACCAATATGATGACTCCTCTCAGGGTCAGGATAACCAATATGATGACTCTTCTCAGGGTCAGGATAACCAATATTACGAAGAGAATCAAACACCTCGAAGACAACGCAGATATAAAAGACGCGTTCCACGGTTTCAGCAAGATCCGTTTGTTATTTTGTCGTTAAAAGTAAATTTCCCCATAACCCTGTCTGCATCTACAAGTAACGATATATCCTTCTTGAAAAATGTTAGTTACGGCAAAACATCCGGTGTTGGTATAGGTGGAGGTATTTTTGTAGATTTCATACCCATAAAATATTTAGATATAGAATTAGGATTTATGTTGAGGTCTTATTTTTGGGGAAGGTCGGATATAATTTTACGGGAATTTAATATCCCACTCATATTTAAATTTCGTTTTCCCATAACTAAGCAATTTACATTTCTAATTGGTGCTGGAGGATCATACTTTCATCAATACGATGGTCAGTTGGATCCCTATGGCAGCGGTCCTGGTCAGGATGCATTTGACATATCCTCTCAAGATCTTAAAGATGGATTTAGTTTTATAACCAAAATAGAGTTTCAATTCAGATACCGGCCGTTTGGAGTATTTTCTTTTGAAATCGGTTATGAGAGGGCTAAACGATCACTTAATCTTGTAAGTAATGATTTATATTTTAATCTTGGTTTTGGATTTGTTTTATATTAAAGGAATAATGGTCATATCGGGTGATTAGATTATTTAAAAAATATTTATAACTTGGAGTCTTTCATGCGTTTTATATATTTATTGATCACATTATTAGCATTCTTTGCTGTGCAGTGTACTACTTGTGGTACTCACGAGCATGTTACCAGTTCATCTATTTCCGGGGATACTTGTTCCTGTGACACTGGATATTCTACACATCCCTGGAGTAATAATCAATGTGTAAATACTATTCCACCCAACCCATACGATGTGTATTACTCTTACTCAGGTGTAGCGGTATATATAGATTTGTATGTCTCCGCGAATAGTTTTGATACATCAAAGATAAGTCTTCGAGAAGGCGGAATTACCGGTTCGAGTATTGGATTTACCTTTTCAGGAACAACTCCAACGAAAAATTATACCCTGACTCCGAATGTCACTCTTAATTATGGAACTACCTATTATGTAATCTTCCATGATGGAGCATTCACAAATACGGATGGTCGATCTCAGAAAGCTGTATTTTCCTTTACCAAATAGATATACTAAAAAATATATTATATTGCTTACCGATTATTAAGAATTCATTGATATCACAACGATAATGGAATCTATTCTTAAAATAATTTAAGTACATTTTCCACCAATTTTTATTATATTTAAACTTCATTCAAATGGAGGTTTGTGTGGCATATCGCATTATCTTATTATTATTCCTTATCTTAATCCTAAATCAATGCAAGGGATCTTCCACTGAACACGGCTCCATAAAAAAGATCAAACCCATTGTTAAATTCTTCAGAAAAGCAGAACCCTCATTAGGTAATAAATTCCTTAAGTTTGATTATATGTACCCGCTAACTGAAAAGGAAGCCGAGACCCTTGGTAATTTTTTTCGTGTTCTCTATAATAAAAAGGGCGATGTCTTAAACTCAGAAGAATATGTAGAACACACCTTAAGGGATGGTATTATCTATTATCATACACCAGACTTCAAAAAAATCATCACTATAAAAAAACATGATGGATCAAGAACTTTATCCACATATCGTTTCAATTATGAAAATAAAGATAAGATAATCATGACACACTATAATGATGTGGATAAAATTGTCGGGAAAAAAATTGATTCCTATAATAATAGCCAATTAACAAAGCAAGAAATCTTTCAAAACGATAAAAAAGTCCTCGAACTACAATATAATTATAAAAATCCAAACGACTACACAATTAAATATATCCAAAATAACAAAAATATCCTCACCCAAACCTATGAAAAAGGCTTATTAGTCATAGTCCAACTCCCAAATGGCTCTTCAAAATCTTATTCTTATAATGACAATTCTCGGATCACAGAAGAAAAAATCTTTACCAAAGACAAATTAAATCAATCCATAAAAAAATCTTATGACGAAAAGGGGAATCTCACTAAAATCCAATCATACAATAATAACAACAAACCCCACGGAAAATGGTTTGAAATCGATGAGAAGGGAAATCTCAAAAAAATCGAAATCCATAAAAATGGTACTCTGGTTTATCATACAAATTTCATAAATAATGATAAAGGATTACTTTCTAAAGAAGAAACATTTCGCGGAAAGAGATTATTACACTACTATCAATATTTTTACAACGATAAAAACTACTTTTTAAAAAGAATTAAATATAATCCTAATAAAAAGCCCTTGGAGAGAGAGGAATATAAATATGAAGATGGCAGACTCACTCTCAAAGAATATTTTAAGAATAACAAAATCGTAAGACGTCAGGTATTCCGCGGAGGAGAATGGAATGATATCTCCACAAAAGATATACCAAAGCTTGATATCCCTGATCTAAAAGAAAATAAAAAGGATGTCAAAAAAGAAAATAAGGATAAAAAAGAATAATAGACTAAAACTCTTTTAAGATTAAAGTCGTAATATCAACTTTGTCATGGTGAGGCTCTCGAACCATGTTTCAAAGGATTTCAGATATCAAAAATTATCAGTATAGACTAAAAAAATCCACATAATATTATTTCAAATTATAAAATTATTATTATAATATATCTTAATGATTCTTCGATATTAACCGATTCTAAGGTATGGAAAGGAGCAATTCACTATGAAAAAATTATTATTTGTTTTAATTCTTATAATTATACCCATTTTCTCTTATACAAAAAATACCCCATCCTTTAATGATACTAAAAAACTCCTCGACCAGGGTAAAAATCAGATGGTTATAGATATATCTCTGGATACCCTAAAACAAAATCCCAATTTCAAGCCAGCTTATTTCCGTCTGGGACAAGCATACGATCGATTGGGACAGTTGGACAAAGCAATTGAAAATTATAAAAAATATATTGAACTCTCAAAAGACGATAATGAAGCAATTTCAAACGGTTATAATAATCTTTCCCTCACTTACATGAAAAAAGGGGATGTCAAATCAGCTCTTGAAGCAATCAATATGAGTTTAAAACAGGGTGGTCCAAATAAACCTGACTTAGAAACAGCCATAAGAATTAATAATCTGGGAAGTATCCTACTCAAACAAAGAAAATATCCCCAAGCCCTGAAAGCCTTTGAAAAAGCTAAAAAAATATTCGAAGAACTCAAAAATAATAAAAATCTTTCCATGGCAATAAATAATATCGGTATGGTATATCACTCATTAGGACAACTGGATAAGGCAATGGAACATTATGAAAAAGCTCTCAGTGGCCTTGGTGAAGAAGATAAACAGGAAAAATCCCTTGTATTCAATAATCTCGGAACTCTTTACAAAGATAAAAAGGATTACGAAAAATCATTTGAATTCTATAACAAAAGTCTTTTCATCGAAAAAGAAATGGGAAATCAAATAAATATTGCCATAAGAAATAATAATATTGGCACAACATATTACCACATGGGACAATACGATAAGGCAATTGAGTACTACAAATCAGCCATAGAAATAGATAGCAAACTTAAAATAGAAAGCGGATTAGCCATTGATTATCACAACATGGGATTAGCCCAACACCAAAAAAAGAATTATGATGAAGCAATTCAATATCTCAATAATTCAATCAAACTCCAGTACAAAATAAATAACCCTTCACAAACCGCCAGCAGTTATAATAATCTCGGATTGGTATATCAGTCAAAGGGTGACATAGAAAACGCCTTAAAAAACATTCAGAAAGCACAGGAATTATATAAAAGTGATGATAACAAGCGAGGAGAAGCCTCTACACTCATCAATATGGCAGACATCCATTACAGCAATAAAAAAGACAATAAAACAGCAATGGATCACTACACCACAGCAAATACCATCTATCGTGGAACCAATGATCCTGTTGGAACGGGTTATACATACTGGTGGATGGGATATATCAAGCAACTCGATGGAGATCTCAAATCAGCAAGAGAATATTATGAGAAAGCCCTTTCCGCCTACAAATCAGCAAATCGTAAAGAAGCCGATGTCATCCAACAGTTCATCCAAAGAGTAAATCAACTGATATATCAAAAAGAAAGATCCGCAACCATCAAACCTACAGAAAATAAAAAAGACGATTCTACAAAATCAGATAATTCCAAAACCTCTACAAAAAAAGACGACTCCAACGATAAAGATCAGGAAGAATCTATAACCACAAAAAAATCCGATTCAAATACCGCAAAGAAAGATGATAAGAAAACATCCCCTAAAAACGGCAACGGAAATGGCATAGGAAAAGAACCTGATTTAAAAACAAAATCTGAACTAAACACCAATGGCGATCCACACAATGATGCATACTCCCTCTCATCCGATGAAGAAAATAAAAAAACCGCTAAAAAAATTGATAACAAACAAAAAAAGAAAGAACAAAAAATAGATATACGTGTAGAAGAAGAAACTATCCCAGAAGTCACTAAATAATTATCCCCAACCCTGCCTCAGAGAACTATAAATTATCCCATTCCCCTGAAATCCTCAACAAATTTATAATAGGATACCTCAATTCCAACACATTTGAGAAAACCCTCCCAAACCCCATTTCCAAAATCTCTCCACCTGCGACAGATACTCCAACACCCCATAAAAAATCCTCGCCCCACCTCAATCCCATAAATCTTTGATATTA
>DKAT01000099.1 GCA_002450905.1 Spirochaetia bacterium UBA6919 | reverse complement strand
GTGGCTTTCTGTAAGCTCTACGACTGGATGCCGCAAATCCTCCATAAAAACATTATTCAGCCAATGGCACAACTGATCCCTGTCTCAATGGGGAATATCAGTCTGGATTTCAAGATCAAACGATTTTTATATGCCGTTAAAGAAGATAAGCGTTTTCGTGAGCAGTTATGGCTCGGTGCCTTCTCTCTATCAGACCTTAAATCTCTTATTACTTCCAATAGCATTCACCAAACATCAAATGAAGTTTTGTTTAACGAAGTCATCTGTTTCAATGAACACAACGACACCCAACACCACCTTGATCGCCTCTCTTACACTTATTTTAAAACCTATTTACACGATGATATCCTTGTTAAAGTCGATAGAGCAAGCATGGCAACTTCCCTCGAAACCAGAGCCCCTTTCTTGGACGTCAATATCATGAACTTTATCGGAACAATCCCGCATAAATACAAGATGAATCGCCTCACCATGAAGTATTTACTCAAGAAAATGTTATCAAAAAAGCTCCCACACCACATCCTCCACCGTCCTAAAAAGGGTTTTGGTATCCCCGTCGCCAAATGGTTCAGGGAAGATTTAAAAGAAATGCTTCTCGATACCTTTTCAGAAAAGAAAATCAAACAGGAAGGCTATTTTAATTACCCGGTCATTCATAAGATGATCAATGAACATTTGAGTGGGAAAATAGATCATAGAAAGAAATTATGGACCTTATTTATGTTCGAGTTATGGCTCAATCACTGGGGAAAGGATTAAAATTGAGTATTTTAAAAATCTTCATTTAAATAATCAATAACACAAGTTACGCCAGGATATTTAATCCACAAGATATCTTTAAATGATTTCTCCGCCAAATTCCCTTTCATACAGCATAATTTATTATTAAACTATTCCAAATACCTATTCAACAAAATAATAGACATGCTCAATAAAAGCGATTTAAATAAACAGAATCGGAACCAAATTTTTTAATTCCGATGGTGCTGGATTGTATTACCTATGTTTTGGATTTCTCATAGATTTTTCAAATTGAAGGATAGAATCGATAGGATGATGATTGGATATTAATAGGATTCAGCGTAGTAGATGGTGCCACCACTTGCAAACCAGATTTTGCCCACACCATAATCATTCATGACATGTTGACCATAAATATCGCCACTACCCACAGCATTGTATGGAACAGATGGTTGGGAATAAAAATTCATCCAGTTAATACCATCATAGGATTCGCAGTATAGCACAAGAGTATTTGTAAAATCAGTATTATCAGCACCATACCACATTTTGTAGATACCGCTTTCTTTAATTACATTGGGTGTAGAACAAATGACGGTATCATAAACTCCCTGTGATCCAAGATCTATAGCCAATTTGAAGTTGGACCAGGTGATCCCGTCACTGGATTCACAATATATGATTCTATATTCATTAGGAGTAGGAGTAGTATTAACACCAGCATACCACATTTTATAAACACTCCCTTCTTTTATGACACAGGGATTAAAAGCATAATTTGGATCATAAACACCCTGTGATCCGAAATCTACAGCCAATTTGAAGTTGGACCAACTGATTCCATCACCCGAGTCACAATACAAAATCCTGACATTAACACCATTATTTCCTGAATACCACATCTTATAAATAGAACCATCTTTGATAACAGAGGGTGTATAAACTAAATTACTATCATATCCTAATAAATTGTTAGTTCCAAGAACAGTTTTGGGTGTTGACCAGGTGATTCCATCGGATGAGGTGCAATAAGTGATATTTGTACCCTGGGTCATCCACATTTTATAAACACTGTCTTCCTTAATGACACAAGGATCTCCAGCTGAAAGAGAGGTGCTTTGATAGTTGTTCCAGGTCTTGCCGTTGGACATTCCGGGGTAGAAGAGGTCATCGTAGTTTAGACAGCCGGGGATCTGCGAGGCAACAAGGGCTGTCCCGGTGAGTTTAGCCGATTGTTTGATAAAATCTCGTCGTTTCATAATGTATCACCTTAATAAGATTCAGCATACCAGATACTATTTGTATTAATATTGTAATACCACATCTTCCCCACACCGTAATCATTGACAATGCATGGATGAGATGCCTTTATACCTGAAGAAGCTGTTGTATGAGCAAGAATCAGATTTGACCAATTGATCCCGTCACTGGATTCAGCATAGATGATATTTGAGTCGGCAGCTGTACTGGCTCCTATATACCATAATTTATAAATGCCGCTATCCTTAATTAAACAGGGTTCACCCTGAGAACTTTCTGTATACCCGGGGTAGGAAACAGCAGAGATGCAGGCTTGATTATTAGACCAGTTAATCCCATCACTGGAATCGGCGTAATAAATTACTGGAGTATTAGCATACCACAACCGATAGAAGGAACCCACTTTCATCACACAAGGTGATCCACCTCCTGTTATTATGGATAAATTGTTATTACTCCAGTTGATTCCGTCGGAGGATTCACAGTAAGAGATATTTCCACCGTCTTGAAACCATATTTTATAGACCCCGTTATCTTTAAGGACACAGGGATTAAAGAATCCAGTGGATAGAATACTACCTCCATACTGAAGTACAATGCCATGTTGAGTCCAATTAATTCCGTCAGAAGATGTTGCATAGTATACACTTGATCCAGTTGTGACATACCACATTTTATAGGTACCATTGTCTTTAATGACCGTTGGACCGTTACTACCCGTTGGAAGATTTGTGGCTTGATGATTTGTCCAGGACTTGCCATTACTTAATCCGGGGTAGAACAGGTCATCGTATTTTAAACATCCGGGGATCTGGGTGGCGATGAGAGCTGATCCTGCCAGTTTTGTGGAGTGATTGATAAATTGTCGTCGGTTCATAGAATTACCCCGAACTATTACTCATCTAAAAGTAATAATATTTTATGCAATGAACAAATTTTATAAGTAATATCGTCTTGGGGTTGTAATTTTAAATAGGGGTGTCGAATAGTTAATAGGATTCGGCGTAGTAGATATTCCCATCGGTACCTCGATACCACATTTTTCCGACACCGTAATCATTTATCACATGGGGATGATAACCGGTTGTTATATTCGTTAATTGATTATTAAACCAATTAATACCATCATTGGATTCGGCGTATAGAATAGTCGAAGTTGTATCCGTGTACCACATTTTATATATTGATCCATTATATATTAAACTAACCGTAGGGGCGCTGGTTGTAACACCAATATTTTGAAGATTTGTCCAGGTTGTTTTATCGGTTGATTCAGCATAATATATACTTACGTCAGCAGATTTCCGATACCACATTTGATATTTAGAACCATTTTTAAGCACTTTAGGCATGTATGCATTAGGAAGCCCCGGATCGAGGAAATCCGAAAGCCATTTGAAATTACCCCAATTAATACCATCATTAGAATTACAATATAATACCCACCAGCTTGCATTGGATCCTGAGTACCACATGTGATAGACAGAGTTAATTTTAAGGACGGCAGGTCCAAAAATATTCCCATTGTCGTTGGTTCCTTCGTATGTTTGTCCCACAATTCCACCAGCAGAATAGATGGTTTTGCTGAAATTACTCCAATGAATTCCATCAGTGGAGTCACAAAAACAAATTACATAATTGCCATTGAAACCTGAATACCACATTTTGTAAGTGCTGCCATCTTTAATTACACAAGGTGCCGTCATGTCAGTATCATCCACTGTGAGACTATTTGTAGTTTTGTCAATGACCATTTGCTGATTGAACCAGGTAATACCATTGGATAAGCCTGGGTAGAACAGGTCATCGTATTTTAAACAGCCGGGGATCTGGGTGGCGATGAGAGCTGATCCTGCCAGTTTTGTGGAGTGATTGATAAATTGTCGTCGGTTCATAGAATTACCCAATAAAAGCTCATGTTGATTGTTTTTGTAATTTCCTAATTCGCTTATAATTGTTTATCAATCTTGGCATGCCTTTCATTAGATCCCAAAAAGAATGTTTCCCTGCACGAGGGCAGACCCTAAGTATTGTTTTAATTGGCTTTTGTGGAGGTTCACGCAACTCAAGGGGATCGATGTAATTTGGATCACGGAGTTTTAATATTGCCTCAACAGCTTTCGGATCAGCCCAACAGCTCCTATGAACAACTATACCCTTTGGATTAACGATATATACAATATTGGGTAGACTGCCTAATGACTTGTGAGCTGTGCCATTAATATCATCAATAATGAGTGTTCTATTCTCAGCTTCTTCAGCAAGAAGGCGTTTTGCTAATATCCGTTTTTCATCCATATTAGTATGGGCTGTGATAATTGTCCCAGGATGAACTTCACGAACATACAAAACAAGAAATTCGACATCATTAAAGATTTTGCTTAGTGCAGTCATTTTTGGAATGATACCAATATACATTGGACAAGTGAAACTTCCCGTCTCCAATACAAACCATTTTCCTTTGAAGTCGGATAAGTTCATCTCCTTTCCATCAATGGATTCACCCTTAATCTCAGGAAACTTTTCACCTGGTCTGGGGCCATTGAAATTAAGAAAATCATATGACTTAGCGTCAAATCGATTATAGTTATAAACGTCTTGATTCATATATATCCTCCATTTGTTTTTATATATAAATGATATTTTTTCTTCTAAACTTCACTATTATCATTCTCCAGCAAATTATTTATGACCTTTGCCAAGGTTTTTTTAGTAATATCTAAATCATAATCTGAAATTCCATGACAAGCCCGTTTAAGAATATTTTGTGCACAAGGGATTAACTGTGCTTTAAGTTTTTTTCCTTTTGGAAGTAAACAAGTCTTGACAATTCTGCGGTCTTTTTCATCGTTTTCTCTTTTGACAAAATCCTTTTTGATCATTTTGTCTATTAACCTTGTTAATGTAGAGTTATCACGAAATGTGCTTTCTGCAATCTTAGACTGGGGCTGCTGGTCTTCTAACCATAACATATTGAGTATTGCCCATTCTTCCGGTGTGACGTTATAATTATTCTTCTGGAACTCCTTCGTGACCAGTTGTCTTATTAATATCGCTGATCGATTGATTAGGTAGCCTATTGTTTTTTTTATGTTGAAATCCATAAGTTATAAAATTGTCCTATGCAATTATTGTAGTATACAAATAATATATTAATAAACTTCTTCCTGGGCAAGTATAATGTATTTTAATTAATGCTTATCTAGTTAGCTCCGA
>DKAT01000115.1 GCA_002450905.1 Spirochaetia bacterium UBA6919 | reverse complement strand
TTCAAATTTTTCAGGCCACTACAGGGAAATTACAATGATGCGTCCAAACAGCAGAATGAGTACACATTAGAAATGACCTATGATAGTATTCATAACATTGTATCAAAGAATCAGGTGAATAACATTATTAAGGCTAATGGGGATAAACTCCCTCAGGCTCAGACGACGTATAATTTCCAGTATAGCTATAATCATAAGCAGGTGCATGCACCAAGTCAGATAGGCAGACGGACTTATTCCTACGATGCCAATGGAAACCAGACAGGGTGGAATAATTTAGACAACGGGGAGAAAAGAGTTATCACCTGGGACGAGGAAAACAGGATACAGAAGATTGAGGATAAGGGTGAGACCAGTGAGTATAAGTATGATCACAGTGGAGAGAGGATCATAAAGAAGACCAAGCAGGGAGAGACCGTTTATGTCAATCAGTTCTTTACTGTTCGAAATGGATCGGTGGTTTCTAAACATGTATTTGCTGGAACAAAAAGAATTAATACAAAACTTTATACAGAAGGTTCAGGAAAAGGTGGATCTAAAAAAGATAATTTCTTATATTTCTATCATCCCGATCATTTGGGTTCGACTCAATACGTCACAGATTCTGACGGGCAAGTCTATGAACACAACGAATACTTCCCACAGGGCGAATCCTGGGTGGAAGAAGCAAGTAACACTGAACGGACTCCGTACCTTTTTACTAGTAAAGAACTCGACAGAGAAACTGGGTTATATTATTATGGGCAGAGGTATATGGATCCTAGAACTGGTGTGTGGCAGTCTCCTGATCCTGCTCTTTGTGGATACTTTATAGGTAAGAAAATAAATTCTATATATACACCAATAGTATTAAATCTTTATGGATATGCTGCTCAAAATCCAAAGAATTATAAAGATAATGATGGAAATGAGATTTGGGTTCCAGTTACCAGTTTAAAATATTTTGTAGAAGATATAAATATTAGAAGTAATCATAGTGAAGCATCGGCACAAGATAGAGCAGGCTTGCAAAGACAAGGAGTTAGATTTAAAGTAGTAAATGGAGTACAGTATGCCGTTTTCGGTCCAAAGACGGGAAAATTTGTAGGTACAGCAAAAAGTATGACACATGTTAAAACAGCCATGGAATCAAATGATACAAAACATGTTGTTATATATAAAGCTGCTAGTGATGAAGAAATATATGTTCGCGGTAGAGAAGATAGTAATTCAAAATTTCTTTATGATTCATTAGATATAGATCCTTTAAATTCGGGTTCTACTAAAACATCTTCGGGCTTAGATGGCTCATTTGTTCAACAAACAGACAGAAGAAAAAATCCATTAGGCGTTAGAGCAGATTCAATAAGTGTAATAGATAAACAATTACCAAGCAGAACAAATTCAAAAAAACAAGGTGATACTCGTGGGATTCATGTAATTGATTTTCGTGGGTCTAGAAAAGATAGGTCAGAGGCATTAGGCCATGAACTTGGTCATGGAATTGATCCACAGGGGATTTTTAGTGGAGGATGGGGTCATGATCAACTATTTAAAGAACAGGGAGGTGCAGCTAGAATTGAAGATGGGCAATCTTTTGAGAAAAATAACCCGCAAGATAATAACCCATAACTATATAGTAATACACTATTGGCAGGTCAACAAAAATGTATAATAAATTAGTTATATTGTTAGGAATATTGATTATACAATTTTTTTTATGTGTAAAGCAAAAAAATACAAATAATATGAATAACCAAGTATCTAATAATGAATTCAAAGTAATAAATAATAACAAAGTGACAAATCATTTTTTACAACATGGTTCTATTCGTTATGATTTATTTAATAAATCATATGATGATACAGCTAAAATATTATCAGGTTTAAAAATTAAAAAAGAGTATTATCATTTACACAAGATATACCTTAGTTCATGGTATTTAAAATATAAGAATGAATTAGATAACATATGGAATAAATATTTAAAAACTAATACAATTAATTTAAAAAATTGGAGTAAATTAAATCTAAAACCTATTAATAATAAAATTATATTATATCCGTTTAGTGGACCTGATTCTTATAGCCCCATTGCATTTTTTGAAAATGGAAAAGACTTTATTTTATTTGGAGAACATTCATCAGGAGTATTTTCAAATAAAGATTTTTTTGATCATTCTAAAATAAAAAATAAAATGAATATATTTATTGAATATATCAAAAGTTATTTAAAAATTGATCAATTTTTTAAAACTGCGGGTCATCCTCTATCTTTTAAACTTAAGGATACTGATATATTTGTTACAACTATGATTTTTTTTCTATCACGGCTGAACTATACTATTCTTTACATAAGAAAAATATTTCTTAATAAAAAAAATCAAATTATTCCATTTAAAAAAAACAAAAATAATATTGAAGGTTTGGAAATAGTTTTTAAGGAAAACAAAACATCATTTATCAAAAGATTACGATATTTTACTATCAGTATGAATAATAATTTTATTAGAAAAAATAGTCAATTAGTAGACTATTTTACAAATTACCAATCTTTCACTACTATTGTTAGATCATCATTTTATCAACTTCATAAAGATGATTTCAGTTTTTTAAGGAATATTATCCTATCTAAAAGCATTGCGATTATACAAGATGATTCAGGTATTCCAATAAAGTTTTATAATTTAAAAAATTGGGATATCAGTTATTTTGGTTATTATCATAAACCATTGGCTATTTTCCAAAAATCTCTTCATGAACAATATTTAAGAAAATCTATCACACGTTTACCTTTTCAATATGGTCATTATAGGCAAAATGAATCTAATCTAATCTACGTACATAGAAAAAAAGGTAACTAAAAGAGGGGTTCCATGTTTATTTTCACGAAAAGGGTCTATGTTATTGAATAAAATACTTGCCTACCTTTTCTTCACAGTCTTTTGAGGTTTGATTCCTCTTGTTTTGATGAAATTATGAAGACATGAGCGTGATACATCTAGTATTTTAGCTATTGAGGTCTTTGATACAGTTTTTGTTAAGAGATCTTCGATGTCCTGCTCTTTGCCATCAAGTTTTGATTTTCCTTTTATCCCCTTAGGTCTACCGATAAGCCTACCCTTTAGTCTTGCAGCAAGGATCCCTTGTTTAGTTCGTTCTGAGATGAGGTCTCTTTCTATTTCAGCAAACAATCCAAATAATCCAACAACAACCTTAGTTTGAATATCCTGATCTCCGCATACAAAAATGTTTTCCTTGAGGGCAATAAAGTTAATTTTCTTTTTAGCAAGAGAATCGACAATGTTAACAATTTGTCCTAAACTTCGACCTATCCGGGATAATTCACTGACAATTAAAGTATCTTCAGCTTTAAGATTTTGAACCAGTTCATCTATTTTTCTTTCTTTGGAAGATCGTTTCGAAGAGATTTTGATTTTAACAAATCTGGTAATTTCAATCTTTTTCTTTCTAGCATAATCCAAAATAGATAGCCTTTGGTTATTTAAGTCTTGTTTATCCGTTGAGACCCTTATGTATCCAACAATTTGTGCCATTTTTACCATCCGACTAAAAAAAGATATATTTGAATTAAAAAATACATTATATGGTTAAAAAAATCAAGCGATAACTTAGTCTGTATGGTTAAAAATAATCGGTCGTTT
>DKAT01000086.1 GCA_002450905.1 Spirochaetia bacterium UBA6919 | reverse complement strand
ACACATTTTGGGGTTCACACCAGTTTTGACATATCTTGTATTATTTTAGATTACTTTAGGTCATAAGAATTTTATAAACACTTTCCAGAAAAGATAATTTTAAAAATTAATCCATTGACTTTTATAGTGATTTTTATTATTTTTCGATACACAATAAATAGTATTCAACTTTTTGGAGGAAAAGGAAATATGAATGTCAAACCATTAGGTAATCGTGTACTTTTAAAAGTTAAATTGCAAGAAGAAAAATCCACAGGTGGAATTTACATACCTCCTACAGCACAAGAAAAAACACAAGAAGGAGTCGTCGTCGCAATTGGGGAATCAGATGAAATAACAGTTAAGGTTAATGACACTGTAATTTATGATAAATATGCTGGTACTCAAATAAAATTAAGTGGCGAAGAACATCTTATTGTAAAAATCGATGATGTCATAGCAGTATTAAAATAAACTTGGATTATATATGTCATATAAAAATGAGGCAAAAATTAACCAATTGGAAAATTATAATTTAGCTTTAACAGACTATAAAAAACGAGATTTTCAAAAAGCTCTTCTAGGTTTTCAAAAAGTTCTTGAAAATATTCCAGGTGATGAGCCTACTTTAATTTATATAGAAAGATGCCAGGAATATATAAAGACACCACCACCACCTGAGTGGGATGGTGTCTTTGTTATGAAAACAAAATAATAGGTCGGTAAAATGGATCAAAATTTTGTTGATTATGATAATATTGAAATAATAACCACTTTTGCACCCGATACTGATTTTGAAGGAGATTTAGTTTATAGTTCTCCTTTAAAAATTCAAGGTAAGTTTAAGGGGAAGATTGAGACAAAAAGTTTTTTATGGATTGACAGTGATGCACTGGTTGAGGCTGATATAATTGCTGGAAGTGTCAAGATAAGTGGAACATTAAAGGGCAATATTGATGCGTCCCAGAAAGTAGAGCTTCTTTCCACTGCCAAGCTTTTCGGTAACATTAAAACTTCTAAATTAAAAATGGCTGATGGTGTCTTATTTGAAGGGAATTGTGAAATGACTTCTCAGGATGAGAAACAAAAAGCATCATAATGTAAATAATAATCCTTCATTGATGATACTTTCACTAGTAGTTCTTAGTTTATATACAATATCCAGCAAAAATCCTTTAAGTATACATGCTTCAACTTCAGGAAACTTTCTGCAAAGTTCAGTATAACTTAAATAGGTTAATTTATATAAAATACTTTCTTCAAATGCTTCTACAGATGCAGATCTTGGTTTATTATCAATTAGAGAGAATTCTCCAAAATAATTCCCCTTGCTCAGAAAAGCAATTTCGACAAGTTCATTTAAATCCGTTCTTTTTAAAACACGAACACTACCTGAATATATCAAAAATAGTGATTTATCCTGATCCCCTTCATAAATTATAACTTCTCTTTTTTTGTATTCTCTTTTTTCCAGAAGTTTAAATAATAAAGCCTTTTGCTCTGTATTAAAACCTTTAAAAATTGATAGACTATTAATAAAATTTAACATATTATCCATAATTATTGGCTTTTTCTCTACAAAATCTTAACGAAAATCTTTTCCAATGTCAAGTGAAGAATAATTTTTTACTCTTATTATTTTTTAAATAGCGATTGGTTATCATAAATAAGTTGATATTTTTTTGTTTAGAAACGAATTTCACATCTTGGGAAATATAGATTTATTTTCTCTTTGCCCTCCTTCGATAAGGGATTTTCTTCTACATTAATCCATCTTAATTTCTCACATTGCTGTATATCCGGAGGAAATTCTTCTAATTTATTTTGCTTTAAATATAATTCCTGTAGTTCACAGCATTGTCCAATTTCCTTCGGGAGTGACTTAATCTGATTATTATTTAAACCAATTCCATGTAAATCTTTAAGCAATCCAATTTCTTTAGGAAGAGAGGTAAATTTATTTTCCTCTGCCCATAATCCCTGAAGGCTTTTTAGGAAACCGATTTCCTTTGGTAATTCTTCGATGTGATTGCTACTCAGGTCTAGTAATTTTAATTCCTTAAAGTTAGATATAATCACGGGAAGATTTTTTAATTGATTATGACCTAGATATAGCTCCTGGAGTTGTGTTAAACTACCTATTGAATCTGGAAGAGTTTTAAGCTGATTATAATTTAATCTGAGACGTTCGAGGGATGAGAGATTTTTGATACCATCCGGGAGGATTTCGATGTTATTTTTATCTAACCATAAGTCTTTTAGTTGATTGAGTTGTCCAATTTCATTAGGAATATCTGATAATTTATTTTCTGTGAGACTCAAGGAAACGAGATTTATTAGATTACTAATTTGAGAAGGGAAAGATTTTAACTGGTTTCCTGCAAGATATAATTCCTTTAAATTCAAGAGATCACCAAGACTAACTGGTAATTCCTGGAGGTGATTATGATTTAGCTCAAGAAATTGGAGTTTATTTAATTTACCAATTTGATTTGGAATATTTCTGATATGATTAGCTTCAAGATTTAAATCTTCAAGAGCCGATAGATCGCTGATTTCTTCTGGGAGAGATGTTATTTGATTTATACGTAGGTTGAGTTTTTTCAGTTTTTTTAAATCTCCGATTTCTTTTGGTAATTCACTGATGCGATTATCACTCAGATCTAGATCTGTTAAGTTATGTAATTGAGAGATGGATGAGGGAATTTTAGATATTTTATTTTTATTTGCGATTAATTTTTGGAGATTTGATAATTTATCTATCTCAGCTGGCAGTTCTTTGATTAAATTACCATCAATGAGCAATCCCATAAGATTATCAAGTTCACATATTTCTCTGGGGAGTTCACTTAACCCATTATCACTTAATCGAATTGCCTTTAAATGATTGAGTTTTCCAATTTCTGGGGGGAGTTGTTCTAATAAATTTTTGTTTATTTCCATTAATTCAAGTTTATGTAGATTTCCGAATTCAGGAGGTAGATATGTAATACGGTTTAATTCAAGCCATAATCCTTTTAAATTAGATAGTTCGCCGATTTCTGGGGGTAACTTCTCCAGTTGATTATTGACAAGATAGAGATATTCCAGACTCTTAAGGTATTTAATTTCAGGGGGAATGACTTTCAGATTATTTCCAATCATTTCCAAGACTTGTAGATTTGTAAGATTTTTAATTTCTGGGGGTAAATGAGAAATTTGGTTCCCGGTGAGGTATATTCTCTGAAGATTTGTCAACAAACCAATTTCTTTTGGGAGTTCTTTTAGAGAATTACCTATTAAACTTAATTTTATAACCTTATGAGGTTCTTTTAATGCGTCATCAAGGGTTGTGTAGGTTTGAATTTTTTTTATATCCATATTTATCCGATAGTGAGTTGTTACTGCAGAATTATTTTAATATAACATATGTATTTTATTGATTCTCACAAGTCAATCTTATTATTAGAGATTTAGTTGATTTCGTATTTAAATGTTAATTATCAATTTTACCACAAAATATAATAAAATAATTTTTCTTTGTCTCTTGATTAATATTTTTTTATAGATAATTTAAAAGAAATTAATTTATTTTAACAATATAGTCAAATTATAGATTGATTTATATCCATATGGCAGTATAATTATTTTTGAACCATTATCGATTTAAAATCCTGACCAGATGGATTTTGAAATACCTTTAGTCCGAAAACAGGGATCACACTAATCACATGGTCAAAAATATCTGATTGGATGGATTCATAATTAACCCATTCCTGATCACTGCTAAACACGTATATTTCAACAGGTAATCCATTTTCACCAGGATCCAGTTGTCTCACAAGTAATGTCATCTCCTGATTGATCTTGGGGTGTTGGCGTAAATAGCTTATTATATATTGTCGAAAGGTCCCGATGTTTGTCATACGACGTCCGCTAATATCATCGGGTGATATATTTTTCTCCTGATTTGAACTTCCGATATCAATTTGTTTTTTATCCAGATATTCACGGATGTAACTGACTTTCCTGAACTCTTTGATCATCTCATCGGTACAGAATTGAATAGAATTCATATCAATTTTAATGGATCTTTTAATCCTCCTTCCTCCTGATTCCTGCATCCCTCTCCAATTTTTAAAGGATTGTGACATAATAGAATAAGTGGGGATTGTGCTGATGGTCATATCCCAGTTTTGTATTTTAACAGTGTGGAGACTGATATCAATGACATTTCCATCTGCACCATATTGTGGCATTTCAATCCAATCACCAATCATTACAACATCACTGGCTGAAATCTGAATACTCGCAACTAATCCTAAAATTGTATCTTTGAAAACAACAATTAGAACTGCTGTCAAAGCACCTATTCCTGTTAGAAATCCCCAAGGTGAGCTATTAAGAAGTGTCGATATAATGAGGACACCCCCGATTAGATATATGATGATATTGATCAATTGCAAATAACTTTTTATGGGCTTACCTTTGGAGATCTCAAAGCTTTGGTAGGTATCTACAATGGCATCAATAAATGCACTTATCGTAAGTAATGTTATTATGATTATATATATATAAGATGCTTTCTGTATCCAATACTGGAATAAAGGAATACTTATAATCGGTGATAAGATATAGAGAACCAAAGCAGGAATCATATAGACAATGCGATGTAAGACTTTATTTTTATATAAATTATCATCCCAATGTGGTTTTGTTTTTAATACTAAGGATTTTATTTTATTTAAAAAGATCTTTTTTAGGCCAAGAAATACTAAATAACTGAATAGGAGTATTATGAGAAAATAGATTATCTGCGTAATTATATGACTATGATTTTTAATTATTTCAGGATCTGTATATCCTATGATTTCTAAGAATTGTCCAATCAGATAGGAAATACTATTTTTCATTCCACCTCCTGCTTACAGAATAATAAATCGCATAAAATATTTTTATCGACTTCTGATTTCTTGTAATCGAAAATCATTGATGATATTCTTTAGATTTTGAATAATTTTAATCAGGATTTCTTTGTATGACTTTCCTGAATATTGCTTTGAACTTTCTATTGAAATCTCATGGGATTGGAATATTTTTTCATATTCACTCAAGACATTATTATACGTTATTAAGATAAGATAATCTTTGATGTCATTTAAGAATAATGCAATATCTTTTATAAAATGCTTTTCAGCCAATTCGATTTCGCTGTGATCAATATTTTTTCGATTCAACAGCAGAATGTGGTCTTCTATCCGAGGTGCAAACCGCTGATTTCTTTCAAGTATATAAAAATTAATCTTTTCTATAAATGCATCCCATTTTGTTTTGATAGACTGATCTTTTTGTGATAAAATGATATGCTCAATAATGTGAAAGTCTTGATGAGTAAATGAATTTAGAGCCCCTAGCAATTTTTGAAGCTCAGAAGATGCTTTGGGATGGATAATATATTCAGGGTATTGGGCGATTTTTTTATTATTCTCCTCAATGATCTTATCTACCTTATTAATAAAACGATTTTGTGTTCTTTCAATCCGTTGTTCTACTGTTTGTTTTACCTGTTCAAGGGTAGTAATTTCTGTCAGGAGAAAGGCATCTATATTAAATCCTTTTTTTAATACATATTGCAAACGTTCTTCAAAAGGATTTATATCAAATATTTTAGGACTGTATTTTTTTGCATACTCAAAATACTCATTTCTTAATTTATCTATAATTTGACGTTGCTCTTTTTGTGATAATTTACTTTTCATAATTTTTGCCAGATTTCAAATAGTTAACAAATTTAATTATCATTCTGCTGTGATATTATCGTGTTTATTTTATTAATTCGGTAGCAAAAATATAGATTTCTTTTATTTTTTCCAAGTCAAAATAATAATTTACTCCAATATAAATCGATTTAAAGAAATTGACAATTTTCATCAGAGACAAGTAAAATGAATATTTTGTTATATTTGATATTGAAATAAATAAAAAATCTTATGTTGTTTCATCATATATACTGGTAACTTTTTAAATTTGAAATCCTTAGAAACATGGTTCGAGAGCCTCACTATGACAGCATTAATATTACGACTTCAATTTTAAAAGAGTTTTAGTATAGAAAGGAGGTATTTTATGGAAAACGATAATTTATTAAGAATTGCTCATGCCCACCCCCCTGTTACCTGGCCTGACCGAAATATTTATCATCAAATGGGGGAGGAAAATATATATAAGATGTTGGAGGATTTTTATCTTCAATTGGAGAAATCAAAAATACGATTTATGTTTCAAGAAGATATGATTTCATCATCCCGAAGATCTGCAGATTTCTTCATCCAAATATTGGGTGGGCCTAACCGCTATCAGGATAAATATGGGAGTCCCAATCTCCAAAATCGTCACAAGCCATTCCCAATTGATAAGGAAGCCAGAGACATCTGGTTAAATTGTTTTTATGAAGTTTTAGAAAACGCCGAAAAAAAATACAATTTTCCCAAAGATCAGATCAATATTTTTAAGGATTTTTTAGATATCATCTCAAAATGGCTGATCAATAAATAAGAATTTATCAAATTATGTTTACAAAATATCATACACTTATTTTTTTATAAATTATAATCTTTCCTTGTTTTCATTTATAAATGGATTGACGATATTCCATAAGGATGTTATATTTGATAGGGTATTCTATATTTTGATGAAAATTAATAAACATTGATATATCATTTAGAAATCATTTTCAGGAGGATTTCATGCCTACATACGATTACAAGTGTACAAGCTGCGATCACGAGTTCGAAAAGTTCCAGTCTATTACAGCAGAACCCATTAAAGAATGTCCCGAATGCGGGGATCACACTGTTCAAAAAATGGTGAGCGGGGGAATGGGAGTAATATTCAAAGGTTCTGGGTTCTATTCAACCGATTATAAGAATAAGCCTCAGCCATCCAGTGCACCTTCTGGCTGTGGAGCTTCTCAGTGCGGTAGCGGTGGATGCGGGCTAAATAATTAATCAATCATATAGAAGCCATATCTCTATAACAATCCTTCACTTTCTTTATCTTATTCTTTTGAATCAGATATTGAACAAGTGATTTTCGTCTTGAAAGGATATCCAGGCAATTACCATTAAGACTTTTATCCCTATAGGGAAGCTTCCCGTCGGAATACTCTAAAAGGTATTTATCTTTTAAACTGAGTTCAATTCCATCTGAATAAGGTTTCAAGCTGGCTAAAGTTCCTCCTCTTCTTCTGCCAATAGGCTGTGTGGTATAGACATTATATCCGTTTCGTAACAACCCGCTCCGTACAGGTAGGGCACTGGAATAAGTGACAATCAATCCATGAGTAAATAATTTAGATTTAAGTAACTTAAAAAAATCATAAGTCCACAACTCAGTATTCTTCAGGGTAGAAAATGGATCAAGATAGATAATATCGTATGTAGATTCAAGATTCTTCACCACATCCCTGGCATCCCCAATAAGAAGTTCTATTTTCCCGTTTCTATAAAAGGATATTTTATTTTTATAGGTCTCAAAACATACCTCAGACCAGGATGGATTCTTATATTCTATGGATTTTATCTTATGAATCAGGTGATAATCCATTTCTATCGCTGTGATATGGATGGGATAGGAGTTTATAGCCATCTCAAGAGTCACAAGGGAATTGTAACCCAAACCAAAACAGATATCCAAGATTCTTACTTCTCTGTGAAGAGATAACTCCAAAACATTGGATGGATAGACAAATTTATGCAGAGCTTCTTCATAAGCACCTGTCATAGAGTGATAATGCTCATTATATACGTCAGAATAAAGGGTTACAGAACCATCTCCCGTGACAATCATCCTATTTCCATCTATTCATCTAACTTGAAAGCATATTTCTTCCAGGTGTTATATCCAAGAGCAATTAAAAAAAATAATGTCATCACAAGGACAATCACTGCCCCTGACGGTAGCCCGTATGCATTGGATAAATACAAGCCTACTAATGAAGAGAGCATACCGACCACAATGGATATCCAGATCATTACTTTAATCCGATTGGAGATCAAATAAGCTGTGGAACCAGAGATTACAAGATAAGCTGATACTAAAATAATCCCCACAACCTTAATGGATATGACAATGGTCATGGATAAGAGGGTGAGTAACAGAAAATGATAGACATCAACTTTTAATCCCCCAACAGCAGCAGATTCCGGGTCAAACAAGTAATATAAAAACTCTTTGAAAAAAAGAACTATGATTCCAATAATGACTATTCCTGTAAATGAAATAATATAGATATCATTAGTATCTACAGCTAAAATATTTCCAAACAAATATCCAAATACATCATAAGTATACTGCTTTCGAAATCCCAGAAATAATATCCCAAGCGCCATGGATGTAACAAGTAATATACCAATTGCACTATCTTCAGAAATGCGTTTTTTTCTACTGAACAACCAGATTAAGATCGATACTACTAAAGAGAATACTAAAGCACTCAGACTAATATTAATTCCTAAAAGCAATCCAAGAGCAACTCCACCGAAGGCACCATGACTGATTCCATGACCTATAAAAGCCATTTTCTTTAATATGACAAAACTTGATAATACAGAACAGGTGATCCCAACAATAAATCCTGCAATGAGGGCTCGTTGAAGAAATTGGTAAGTTATTATATCCTGAAAGAATTCAATCATGGTATATCCCATGGAGTTTTTGTCGGTTATAACGAAATGTCTCTAATTCACATGTATAGGCATGCTCAATCATTTCATGGGTTATAAGTTCTGATTTATCACAAAAATGGATTGATCTATTAAGACATACTAATTTATCTGCATTATTGGCAAGAGAATTCACATCATGAGAAACCATTATCACGGTAAGATTAAAATCCTCTTTCAATTTTATAATCTGATTCACAAAATGAAGTTGGCTAGTGGTATCAAGATTTGAAGTCGGCTCATCGAGAATAAGTAATTTGGGTTTAGAAACCAGTGCACGGGCTAAAAAGGCTTTTTGCTGCTGTCCCCCAGATAATTGTCCGATGGATTTATTTTTATGAGGATAAAGATTTAAAATGTCCAATAAATGATCAGCATATTCCCTATCTTCTTTTATAATAGATTTAAAAATACCTGTTTTAGGGATAACTCCCATGAGAACTACTTCCGATACTGAGATAGGGAAATTCCAATTAATATTCTGCTTCTGAGGATAATATCCGATCCATGGCCTTTGTTTCGTAAGTTGATGGGGTGGCTTGTTAAATACTTTAATATCTCCTGTATACCCTTTTATCAAGCCAAGTAATAATTTCAGAAGAGTCGTTTTCCCACCGCCGTTGGGCCCAATAAGTCCTAGAAATATCCCCTCCTCCACCTCCAAATTAATTTTTTGAAGGATATAATTATTTTTAAAATTAAAATCGACTTTATGAAAAGAAATCATCTTATCTGCCTTCAAATATTTTTTTAAAAATATTAAGATTATACTCCATTAGCCGGATATATGTATTCTTTGAGGGATCTCTTGGATCACCTATGGGATCGATAGTTATTATTTTGGCATCTAATTCTTCAGCAATTACTAAAGCCTCTTTTGGATTCAGTTGGGGTTCTGTAACAATATATTGGATTTTATTTTTTTTTCCTGTGTGGATAATCTTTTTCATTTCAATTACTGATAATTCCTTATTTACAGACCGTTTAATCACAATTAAAGTATTCAATCCATATCTCCTTGAAAAATAATCAAAAGCACCATGATAAGAGATGTAATCTTTTTTTTTGAAATGAGATAAAGTATCTATTATTTTAGTATTTAATTCATTAAGTTGTTTTAAATATTTATCCCTATTTTGATTATAACGAGATTTTTCTTTGGGATTCAATAAAATCAGTTCCTTTGTGATAATCTTGACCATTTCCTGTACTAATATGGGATCAAGCCAGATATGAGGGTCATCATGAGGATGATATTCTTTTGTCAGATGGATTTTATAGTAGTTTGATTTAATGATACTTGAGTGGAGGTTAATAATTCTTAAATCATTTTTATATTTTAAATTACTTAATAATTTAAGAACCCATTCATCGATATCTCCTCCGATGAGTATAATCAATTTCACATTTGCATATTTTTTTAATTGATTAGGGTTTGGCTCAAAATCATGAGGACTAACACCGGGTGGTAATATGAAATCGACGTTTTGTTGACCAGAAATATTTTTAACGATATCGCTAACAGGAAATAAACTCGTAATGATTTGAATCTTATTATTTGTTTTTGAAATATTTTTCTCTTGGGAACAAGTTGTAAGTAAAATAAAATTAAGTATTATTAACAAATAAACTAATCTGGGCATATGACTGATTCCCAACAATTTTCAATAAAGAAAATATAATAAATAGAATGAAATAGATGTGATATTTTATATTTTAGATGAAAAAAATTGAATAGCTTATGAATATTCTATGGATTAAAATAACAATAAATAAAGAAATATTATAATGAAGTGCTCCAAATAATTTTGAAATATAGAATGAAACACTTCATCACGTCAATTAATAAATTATATAGAATTAAGATCCGACCTTAATCCTCATACCATAAAAAGATCTCCAGACAAATATAAGAGCGACTAATAAAAATCCCAGACCTATATAGGGAGCAATGGGTCTGAAACTCTCAGATATCGCTATCTCCATGGCTAACAGTCCAAACAACGTTGTAAATTTGATTATAGGATTCATTGCTACAGATGATGTATCTTTAAAAGGGTCTCCTACAGTATCACCAACAACTGTTGCGGCATGTAAATCAGTCCCCTTCTGTTTTAAATCAACTTCAACGACTTTTTTAGCATTGTCCCAAGCTCCACCGGCATTTGCCATAAAAATCGCCTGGAATAAACCAAAAACAGCTATTGAAATCAAATAACTTATAAAAAAGGATGTGGCTGCGTTTGCTGTATTGGTATCGACCCCAATAGTTTTATATCCTGCTATGAATGCAAACGCCAGTGCAAAGGAAAATATAGCGATGAATATATTGAACATCCCTGTTTGAGCATACTGGGTACAGATTTTCACAACCTCTTTTGATTTCTCAATCGATGCTTTCTTTTCTGCATTGGGATCAAGATTAATGTTTCGTTTGATATATTCTACTGCTCGATAGGCTCCTGTTGTAACAGCTTGAGTTGCAGCACCTGTAAACCAGTAAATCACAGCACCACCAGCTAGAAAACCAAGAATTGACCAGGGATTTAAAAGATTTAATACTTTTTCAGGATCCACTCCAAGGACATTTTTAATAACCAGAATCAAGGAGAATATCATTGTGGTAGCTCCAACAACTGCAGTACCGATGAGTACTGGTTTAGCAGTAGCTTTAAAAGTATTTCCAGCTCCGTCATTAGCTTCCAGATAGTGTTTTGCTGTATCAAAATCAGGTTTAAACCCAAAATCCTTTTCAATCTCCTGACTGATGTTTGGAATCTCTTCAATCAATGAAAGTTCATAAACAGATTGGGCATTATCCGTAACTGGACCATAACTATCCACAGCAATTGTCACAGGACCCATTCCCAGTAATCCGAAGGCTACAAGTCCAAATGCAAATATAGATGAATAGATCATAAATTGGCCTAATCCCCATGTACTAGCTATGTAAGCGACAAACATAAGTACTAAAAATACCATACCCTTCCAGAATGCACTGAAATTCCCTGCTACAAATCCTGATAGTACTGTAAGAGACGCACCTCCCTCACGACCTGCATTTACGATTTCTTTAACATGCTTTGATTTAGTACTGGTAAATATCTTTGTAAATTCTGGTATAACTGCACCACCAAGAGTACCACAACTGATGATTACGGAAAGTACCATCCATAAATTACCTGATGCCTTGCCAATCACGCTGTTTGGGCCAACCAATAAATAACTTGCTATGAAAGTTACAATAATTGATAATATGGAGGTTATCCAAACAAGATGGGTAAGTGGTTTCTCAAAATCTAAATCTTGCTTATTTTTATATAGTATATTACTTACAAATCCATTAATCCAGAATGAAACGATGGAAGTGATAATCATCAAGATACGCATTGCAAATATCCATGTGATAAACTCTGCTTGATATTGAAACCTTGTAGCTTCTGGCATACCCGTCCCTACAGCAAGGGCAATAAATGAAATCAATGCTACACCTGTTACCCCATATGTTTCAAATCCATCAGCAGTGGGTCCAACACTATCGCCAGCGTTATCACCTGTACAATCTGCAATTACTCCAGGGTTACGTGGATCATCTTCGCCAATTTTAAATACTACTTTCATTAAATCGGATCCAATGTCAGCAATCTTTGTGAAAATACCCCCAGCAATACGCAGTGCTGATGCACCAAGAGATTCACCAATTGCAAATCCTACGAAACACGCACCAGCCAATTCTACAGGAACAAATAAGAGAATGGTAAGCATCATAATTAATTCAACACAAATTAAAACAACACCAATACTCATTCCAGCTTCTAAAGGGATATTAAGCAGTTTAAGGGGTTTCTTTTCAAGGGATGCAAATGCCATTCGGCTATTAGCAAGAGTATTCATCCTAATTCCAAACCATGCAACACCATAGGATCCCATGATCCCAACCACTGTCCAGAAAAGAATCAATAATACACCTTTAACACCGGAATGTTGTAAAAAACCAAAATAGAATGCAACACACGCAGCTATAAATAAGAATAATATAACAATAAATTTACCTTGTTGAATAAGATAGGTTTTACAGGTTTCAAAAATTGTTTCAGAAACATCAAGCATTGCTTTATGAGCTTTATTTTTCTTGACATTCATAAATTGATAAAGACCAAATAAAAACCCCAACACACAGATAAGGATACCCCATGTGAGCAAGGATGATTGATCTTTACTTAACTTTGGAAGGACTAGATCTGCCTCCCCTGCAAAACTAATTACAGGCGTTAATAGCAGAGTTATAGATAATAATAGTTTTTTCATGAACTCCCCTTTTGGAAAATCAATTAGAAATTTATTTAAATATGGACTGAAGTAAATTTAATATAACAATTAATGTAATTTTGTCAAAGAAGTTTTATTTTTAAATCCATATAATTTTTTCAAATTAAAATAATTTAATGAAATATACAATTATGATATGAATATATTTATCCATTTGATTGAAAAGTAATAACATAAATAAATCCATATAATCAATATAGCAATCCTCAGCAATTAAACATAGTTTTAATTTTCTAATTAAAAATGATTATATTTATTCAAAATAATAGATATTCATTTTAATCAAAAAATATTAAAGTAGTTTTTAATATAATCTTAATTATACAAAAATTATTTAAGGAATAAAAATTTAACTCCACATAAAATAACCACTCGCAACTGTCATAAAATCAAGGTAATTACACTGAGGTAGAATAAATTAAATATGGAAGTTCAATCAAGTAATCACAAAATTAAAATACTCATTATCATAGACAATTTAAATATTGGAGGCGCTCAGGAGGTTATTTATAATTATGCTAAATTTATTAATCACAATATGTTTGAATTGATCATCTGCAATCTATCAAAACAAGGTGTATACTCACAACGATTTAAAGAACTGAATATCAAGGTATATGACATGAATAGTTCTATGTATGATATTTTTGTTTTCTTTAAATTACCTAAAATTGTTAAAAATGAACAGGTTGATATTATTCATTCCCAGTTTGGAAAATCCCATCTTATTGCACCAATTTTGGGACGTATTTATAATAAAAAAGTTATTTTACATAATCACAGCGGATTATCAGTCGAGACATTACAGCCTTACTTAAAAAAAAAAATATTTGTACGGATATACCTGATACTTATCATATATCTCTTAAAATGGATAGATCTTGGAATTGGAATTACTATTGAAAATACAAATGAAATAATTCAATTTAATCCTGAATTAAAAAAATCTTGTGTTACACTATACAATGGAATCAATTTATTAAAATTCGATGATTCCCTACTCAATAAAATTTCAATTTCAAAGCAAATGAGAGCTCAATATAATATCCCCGATGATATTTTTATCATTGGTAATATTAGTCGTTTATCTAAAGAAAAAGATCATAAAACCCTAATTAACGCGATTGAAGAATTATCTAAAATTAGAAGCGATTTCTTAGTATTAATAATTGGCAAGGGTGATGAAGATTTATATTTAAAACAGTTGTGTAATTCAAAAAAAATTAATAAATTTATTATTTTTCTAGGAGAACAAAACAATATTCCAAATCACCTGGCCATGTTTGATATATTTGTATTAACATCATTAAAAGAGCCATTTGGAATAGTACTATTAGAAGCAATGGCTATGGATGTCCCAGTTGTGACAACATCCAGTGGTGGGCCAAAAGAAATTATCCAAAATAATATCAACGGATTTACATTCAACCCTAGAGATCATAAATCATTGGCACTTATCTTGAAAAATATGATTCAACTAGGACGAAATGGAAAGCCAATTGATGAATCTGAATATAAAAAAGTTCTCGCTCGGTTTAACATATATAAAATTGTATCAGAACTAGAGCAGCACTATATAAATGTTTTAAAATCTAAATTAAATTGAAGGTTAATATGTTGTATTTAAAAATACTATTTATATTATTGTCAGTATTCTTAATCCAATGTAGCCAAAAAACATCCAATGAAAAAAAATCTAAACTAAATAAAAAATTAGAATATATAACCAATATTAAAAGTTTTAATCCAGAATCAGGTGAATTATTAAAAGATAAATACACCCTACTCTTATATAATTTTAATGAAGGAAGAGATCAGTTTGTCTTTGATAATAGCGGAAATGAAAATGATGGGATTATTACCAATGGAAAGTGGGTTGATGGTTTTATTGGTAAAGCTATTCATTTAAGTGGAATAAATAGTTCAATCGTTGTAGCAAATAAAAAATCTTTAAACCCATCACATGCGTTAACCATTGAAATGTTAATAAATTTATCCTCAAATCAACACGGTGGATATCCAACTATTCTCACAAAACCATCTCAATTGGAGACTGGAAGTGGTTCTCCATCATATAGTTTCTGGATTGTAAATGCCCATCACGATGGTTTCCCGCTATATACTATTTTATTTAGAATTAATTTTAAAGATAATAAAGAATATGATCTTGATAGTCAAATCCCTTGGAAATCATTAGCTGATGAATGGCATCATATTGCAGGAACTTATGATGGAAATAAAATAAATTTCTATATTGATGGCAAATTGGTAAGCTCAAAATCATATCAAGATGAAATTAAAATTAGTAAAGAAGAATTAATTATTGGAAGAAACTTTTGGGCTGAAAACTCAAGTAACGTCAGCATGATCATTGATGAAATGAGAGTATCTAATATTGCCAGAAGTGCAGATTCTATTAAAACATACTGGGATTATATAAAATTTAAATATAAAAAATAATTTAAATAACAAATTGATATAACAAAAAATTATTTTCACGGGTTAAATCAATGAAATTTACATATTTTCTTATCTTCACTTTAATTGTACTAAATCAATGCGCTAAAGATGTAAATAGAACGAAAGAAATTCAATATGAGCAAAATCCCAATAAAATTATTAACTTATTAAAATCAAAATTATGGGAAAATCGTGAAGCCGTAATATATTCCTTAGGATATTCAAGAAATAAAATATATTTACCCTACATACTCGAAGCATTGAATGATCCTCACCCTCATGTTCGAATTGCTGCAATTGAAACCCTTTTATTATATAATGATAAAAAAATTCTTTCTCATCTTATTAAATTACTAAAAGATAAAGATCCTATTGTTCGTATATATGCTATGGATGCCCTTGCTAAACTATTAGGAAAAAACTCATCAGATTATATTGTTAAATTAAAAAATGAAGACAAAAATCCCAGTGTAAAAAAATGGGCTGAATACATATTAAAACGATTGAAAGTATGGACTAATGATTCAACAACAAAAAATGATTCTGAGGAGAATGATGAAGAGGCTAACGAGGAAGAAGACGAAGATAATTCAACAAAAAAAACAACCGAGAAGAAGAATAAGAAATCTATAAAGAGCAATGACTTGGAGTCAAAAAAGATCAATAATAAGAATCTGGAAAACACATCTGAAGATGATGAACCTAATAAAACTGGAAAAACCCCTGATAATAATAATAAAATAGATTCAAAGAAAGATAATTCATCTAAGGAACATCGGAATTAAAATTTCTGATTCCGATCATGATCAATTAAATCGTATTGTACTTGTTGGAGCCCAATCCGTTTAAAATATTAGTATTATATATATTAACTTTATAATTACTTCCTTTCAAGTGCTAAGATAATATGCCATTAAATAAATTTGAGTTATCCTTGGAAAGGATCTTCTAAGACTACCAGATTGATTAAAAAAATTATAAAAATTCATTGCTTAAATTAGATTATTTGTGTTTTTTTTTATATATTAGTTGTAATTTAATTCGTCATAAAATGATTAGAACATATTTATATTCAGGAGTAATCAATGGCAATATTAGTAAATGAAAATACAAAAGTTCTCGTCCAGGGGATCACAGGGCGTGATGGTTCTTTTCACACCAAACAAATGATTTCTTATGGGACAAAAATAGTTGGTGGTGTGACTCCTGGTAAAGGTGGACAGTCTATGGAGGGTGTTCCTGTTTTCAATAGCATGATGGATGCAGTAAACAAAACAGGTGCTGATGCAAGTGTTATTTATGTACCTGCCCCTTTTGCTGCTGATGCTATTCTAGAAGCTGTTGAGAGCGGTGTAAAATTGGTGATTTGTATAACAGAAGGTGTCCCAGTCAATGATGCGTTAAGGGTATATAATTATATTAAAGGGAAGGATGTTCGATTAATAGGACCAAATTGCCCTGGATTACTCGCACCAGGTAAATGTAAAATTGGTATTATGCCAGGCCAGATTGCCAAACCAGGTAAAGTTGGGGTTGTTTCCAAGTCTGGTACATTAACTTATGAAGTTGTTCAAGCTATTACGAATGTAGGACTTGGGCAAACTACTTGTATCGGAATTGGTGGTGATCCTATTATTGGTACAAATTTTATTGATGTTTTAGACCTCTTCAATAAAGATCCGGAGACTGAAGCCATAGCGATGATCGGTGAAATTGGGGGTACAGACGAAGAGGAAGCTGCAGAATTTATTAAAAAGAATATCAAGAAACCAATGGCATCTTTTATTGCTGGAAGAACTGCTCCTGAAGGGAAACGAATGGGTCATGCTGGAGCTATTATCTCTGGTGGAATGGGTACAGCTGAAAGCAAAATAAAAGCCCTCAACTCAGCAGGCGTTCCAGTTTGTGATACACCAGCTCAAATTGCTGATGTCCTTGTTAAGAAATTATCATAATTTCAAGTCAATAGGATAATGTGATTCATGCTGTCTAAAATATATCAAATTTCATTAGTCGATTTATCCAGAGAAACTATTTGGATAATATTAATAATCTCAGGATTATTTACATTCGCTTTCTATTTTTTAAGTAATTCAGAAAATATAAAATCCCGGGATAAAAAGTCTTTTCTGTTTAATCTTTACAATTCTCTGTTTTATATAGGATTACTCTTCTTATTACTTTCACTCTTCACGGTGATAACGGGACAAAAATCCATTGACTTCAATAGTTATGGTCTGATGCTGGCTATTGCATTCTTACTGGGTGTATATTTAATTAGCAAAAAGGCGCGGAGAGAACATATCCCTGAAGAGCCATTGTTAGACTTATCTTTGTGGGGTATTCTTGTATCGATGCTTGGTGCAAGAATGTTTTATATGATATTTGAATATGAAATGTTTGATCCCGCTTCAAAGAAACTTATTACGGCTCCTTATGCATTTCTCAATAACCCTTCGAGCTTTCTTGATATCAGTTCAGGCGGGCTGGTCGTTTATGGTGGATTTATATTTGGAATAACATTTTCTCTTATTTATATTTACAAGAAAAAACTCCCCCTTGGTAAAATTGCAGATATCTTTGCTCCATCTCTGGCACTAGGTGTGATGTTTGCCCGATTGGGATGTAACTTTGCAGGCTGCTGCTGGGGAGGGATTACTGATTCCAATAATATCTTAGGTATTCCGTTATCTCTCTTCCAGAAAGATTCTCCAGTCTATGATCATTATTTAAGAAACTTCCCCCAATTAAACCATGATCATCTGCATATTTGGCCAGCACAACTTATTTCCTCTGCTAATGGATTGATCATGTTTATCATCCTGAGTATTTTATATACAAAATATCATAAATCTTTTCCCTTTCAAGGATTGTTATTTTTTATATTTCTCATTTACTATGCTATAACCCGTTTTCTTATTGAATTTATTCGGACTGATACGCCAAAAGACTTTTTCAGTCTGACTGCAGCTCAATTCATTGGAATAATGGTTATTTTAACAAGTATTGGACTGATCATATATAATTACAAAAAAAATCGAATAACCTCATAAAACTTTTCTGGAGAATAAATCTTGGCAGAACCCCTCTTGAAAATAGATCAACTTAAAATTCACTTTCCGATTAAAAAAGGTTTTTTTAAAAAGGATTTAAAATTTGTTAAGGCGGTTGATGACGTTTCATTTGAAATTTATGAAGGTGAGTCTGTTGGATTAGTTGGAGAGAGTGGTTCAGGTAAAACAACTATTGGAAGAGGCATTTTAAGATTAATATCCAATGTCCAGGGCAATATATCATTTCAGGGAAAACAGGTTTTAAATCTCAAGCCTAAAGAATTAAAAGAATTACGAAAAGATTTTCAAATTATTTTCCAAGATCCATTTTCATCACTAAATCCCAGGATGACGATTGGAAATATAATAGAAGAAGGGTTAGTAATTCATCATGCTGGTGATCGTTTAAAGAGACAGAAAATAGTGATGGATATCCTTGAAAAAGTTGGTATCAATAAGGATTATTACGATAGGTATCCTCACGAATTTAGTGGGGGACAGAGACAACGTATAGGGATAGCCCGTGCATTAGTTTTGAATCCCAAATTTGTTATATGTGATGAGCCAGTGTCTGCACTCGATGTATCTATTCAGGTACAGGTGCTAAAACTTATGCAACAACTACAAAAAGAGTTTCATCTTACATATCTCTTCATTGCCCATGATCTTGCAGTAGTGGATTATTTTTGTAATCGTATTATTATCATATATCTTGGTAAGTTAATGGAAATTGCAAGTAGAGACATCATCGTAAAAAATCCTCATCACCCCTATACCAAAGCATTAATCTCTGCAAGCCCTCATCCAGATCCTGATTACAAAAAAAATGAAATAATTTTAAGGGGTGACATTCCAAGTCCTATTAATCCGCCCTCAGGATGTGTCTTCCATACCAGATGTCCGAATGTCATTGATATCTGTAAGAAAGAAATTCCTGTTTTGAAACAGATTTCAGAGGGGCATTATTGTGCCTGTCACCTGATAGATAATACTTCATAACATCAATAACAATTCCCTTATGACCTTTCCAGCCGCTGCAGAAGATATATTTGACGAATCGTAATCCGGTGATAATTCCACTACGTCGCACCCAATGATATTCTTATTTTTTAGTAAATAAAATGCCTCAAGAAGTTCATGAAAAAGCACCCCTCCAGGTTCTGGAGTACCTGTTCCAGGAAATATCGATGGGTCTAATACATCAAGATCAACTGTTATATATATGGGTTTATCATCTGATATATTTATAAAAGCATCTTTGAGCTGATTTAAAGAAAAGGGATATAAATGACAATGTTCTTTTGCAAACCGAAATTCTTCCCTTGTCCCACTCCGTACTCCGCAATGATAAATCTTTTTATCCCCTACAAGATCATAAACCCTTCTCAATACGGTCGCATGGGACTCTTTCTCCCCCAAATAATCATCCCGCATGTCCAGATGGGCATCAAAATGAATAATTACAAGTTCTGAAAAGATTTTTATATATTCCTTAATAATGGGATAAGTGATAAGGTGTTCCCCTCCAAGAGATAATATCTTTTTATCACTTTTTAAAAGTTTTTTAGTATTTTCTTGTATAAGGTGAAGAATTCGTGATTTATCACCGAAAGGTAATGAGATGTCACCCTCATCATGAATATACTTATCCTCAAGATCCAGCTGCTGATAATGAGAATAGGTTTCAAGGGCATACGAAGCTTCACGGATTGAATGAGGTGCAAATCGGGAGCCAGGACGATAAGAAGATGTCCCGTCATAAGGATAACCTGTAATGACAATTTTTGATGTTTCTATGGGATGGGAACATCCAATAAAATAAGGTTCAAATGCCATGCTTACTCCTATAAAGAATATATTATTCGGATAGAAAAATAATAAATCTATATGATCATCAGTCAACATTTATTAATATTTTTTCTAATTATCTTCATAATACTGTTATTTACAATTATCTATGTTTTATACCAGAAATTAAAAATTAAAAAGTATTTAGATAATCCCAATTTCAACTATATTCCTATTTCAAATCACTTCTTTAACTATTTACATAAAAAAGATATAGATTCTCTCTACTACTCTATTATCCAATCAATTCAGCAAATATTTAAGAATTCCTCCCTAATCATCTATCTCCTCAATGATAAAAAGGATTTTCTTAATCTAAAATATAAATCAGAAAATACATCCATCAATATTCAATTTCAAAATATCCCTATCCGGGACGAAAAGAATTTCCTCGTCCGTACCATTTTGGAAAATCAACCCTATTTCGTTCGTTCCATTCACGACGATAAAAGAATTATCGAAAAAGACATCCCTGACCAAACGAACAATGCTTTAATCACTTATCCACTGAAGGTATTTGAAAGAATTGAGGGTGTTATACTGATCTTATTTAAAGATGAGACTAATTTTACAGATGCGAAAATAAAATTATTCGAAACTACTCTCAACATATATTTATATATTTTATATACATTAAATGAAAACGACAGAGTAGATCAGCTTTCAACAGATTTTCAAAAATTGGAAGAACAATATATTAAAAAAATCAATACCATGCAGGAACAATTAATTCTATCAGGAAAACTATCTAGTCTGGGAGCCATGGCAAGTGGTATAGCCCACGAAATCAAGAATCCCCTTGCCATCATAAAGATGTTGGTTGATGAGATTATCGGTGAAGTCCAAGAAAAAACTTATGCCAATGATCTGGCGGTAATTAAAACTGAAATTGATCGCCTCACTGAACTGGTAAATCATTTTCTTGATTTTGCCCGCCCAAAACCCCTTCATAAAATAAAATGCAATATCAACCTCCTCATACAAGACACTCTGAATTTCCTGGATATCGAATTAAAAAAAAATTATATCAATATCAAATTATCCTTATACTCTACCCTCCCAACAATTTATTGTGATCACAACCAAATTAAACAAATATTTATAAACATCATTTTAAACGCTGTCAATGCGATACAAAATACTCACATAGGTAAGGGTCATATTCTTATCAACACAGGAATCCAGCAGAGAGAATCACAAAAATACGTAAGAATCACATTCGAGGACAATGGAACAGGTATTCCCAATGATATCATTAAAAGTCTCTTTGAACCATTTATCACAACAAAAGATCATGGCATTGGACTAGGCTTGGCTATATCATACAGAATTATAGAAAATCATGGCGGTAGAATTGAGGGTAAGAACAGAATGGAAGGGGGAGCAAAGTTTGTTATATTCTTACCTGTCGATTAATGATATCATAAAAAATAATTAATAATTGTAATTTATATAATCTTCATATAAAATCTAAATTATAAAGCTCTTCAAAATAATATGATCCTCTCAATAAACAATTTTTTAATTCTTTAATTGACTGTTTAAAAAATATCATGTAATTTTAATCTAAAATTTAAAATACAATAAACTTTTTATACTCAAAGTTAAATTATTTTCCGAATAAATTCTTGAAACAACCATAATTACTTTTCAAAATTATTGGTATCTAAAGACTTATTCAATATCCATGACGATTTATCTACTATCATTATTATGTGCATATTAAGGAGTAATATATGTTAATGATTCAGAAAAGGTTTTTGATCATTTTTTTATCGATATCTATCTTAATCATTTCAATTAATTATAATTGTGGAAGTAATGCCGCTAAAAATACTACTCAAGACAAAGATATTGAAATAAGCTCCCTTCTTATTGCCCTTTACAGAAATGATATAGCTATTGCTAAAAATCTCATAAATCAGGGTGCTGATGTTAATGTACGAGATAAAAATGGTTTTACCCCATTGCATATCACTACAAGCAGGGGACAGATTGACATGACAATTCTACTTCTAAAAAAAGGTGCAGATGTTAATGCTAGTGATAATAATGGACTTACCCCATTGTATATTTCTGCAAGCTTGGGACAGATCGACATGGCCCTTCTATTAATTAATAAAGGAGCCCTTCTAAATCCAAAAGATCGAAATGGATATACCCCACTACACATTGCTAGTTCCCTGGGACACCTTGATATTGTCCAGTTACTTGTTAGCAAAGGTGCCAGTATAGATGTTCAGAACAGACAAGGAAACACCCCTATTCATGAAGCAGCTTACAGAGGTCATCAAACAATCGTAGTTTTCTTACTAAAAAAAGGGGGAGACATTTTTGCTAAAACTAATAATGCAACAACAGTTCTGCATTTTAGTTGTGCTTCAGGCAATTATCAATTGGTCAAGTTATTGATTAAAAAAGGATTAAATCCCCGCGAGAAATCGGATGAAAATTTAAATGCCCTTCACTACCTGGCATTTGGTAAAATAAATTTGATTACGAAACAATATCCTCCAATTGCTTATACCATTAATGGCGAAAATAAATTGTTCTATCCCAGAGAATTAGTTATAGTAAGTACATCAACTTATGGACATTATCAAATATTTAAATACCTTAGAAAAAAAGGTCTTTCTGTCAATGCAAGATCAAGGCATGGGGTAACACCACTACATTTAGCAGCTTTGAATGGTTTAGATGATTTAGTTAAACTCTTTATGCAACATGATGCTAATGTGAATGCTAAAGATATTGACAATGAAACTCCTTTACACTATGTCACTAAAGGAAACAGGTCTTCAGCACAATTTTTCAGAAAAAAAAATTATCTTAATATTGTGAAACTTCTATTAAAAAAACGTGTAAACATCAATTTAAAAAATAAATCTAATATCACCCCGCTTCATTATGCTTCAGCAAGTGGTTTCGATGAAATAGTGAAAGTATTACTTAAACAAGGGGCAAAAATTATAAAATCCTCTGTAGGTCTTACCCCTCTACACTATGTCTTTGGGTATGATTCTTTCGGTCTTTATAAAGAATACTATAATACTGTAAAATTACTTATATCCAAGGGCACTGAATTTGTTAATCTTGCTGCTGGAGAAAAAAATATGACCCCACTTCATTACGCGGCACAGAGTATAAAACATTATCATACACCAATTATTGCACTAATGTTTAAAAAACAAATTAGAGTAAATGCACAAACCTTAGATGGTCATACACCACTTCATTTTGCAGTATATCATGGAAATTTTTCTTTAGTTAAATTCCTAATCAAAAATGGTGCTAATCAAAAGATCAAAGACAAAAATGGTAAACTAGCAATAGAATATTGTTCTGCTAATAAAGACATCCCAGAAAGTATCCAAAAAAAGATATACCAATATTTAGAAAATCCGAGTCAATTGACAGTTTCACGCCAAATAAGGATTAAAAATTATAATAAAAACATTCTTTTGAACAATCTTCTAATTAAAATTGAATAATTATCATTAAATGAATTAATCAACTACTTTAATTAATCCTTTTAATCAATATATGATTTTATCACCAAAACGCTTATCAGAAGATCAATTCTATTCATATTATCCCTGGTCCCTTCAGTTGATAGAAATATAGAACAAGGGTCATTTTTTTATCAGATTATCATCAATTTCATGATAATCCATTGTATAATTCTTTATTTAAACAGGTATTAGAGGCAATTGTACTATAATTTCAGTTCCTTCATTTTCTTTACTCGTAACCAAAATAGATCCGTTGTGTTCATCAACAATTTTTTTTACGATAGACATTCCAAGGCCAATACCCATGTGTTTATTCGAAGTAATAAACGGTATAAATATTTGCTCTAACATATCATGAGGTATTCCCTGTCCATTATCTTTGAAATGAATTTTTAATAGATTTTCTTCTTTATATGCCCAAATATCAAATACACCGCCATTTTCACGCATAGCATTATTAGCATTTGATGCTATGTTATAAAATAGTCTTCGAATCTTATCCTTATCCATAAGTATATCTCCTTGATATTGGACACGGATTTTAAATTTAATTCCTTTTTCTCTAAATAATTGTTTAATAAGAGGTGCAACGTCATATATGAAATCAATAAATTTACATGTTTCGAGTTTGATGTCAGATTCTCCCCTTGCAAAATTTAAAACTTCACCAGTCATTGACACTAGCCTATCTATCTCACTATATATAACTGAAAAATATTTTGAGAAGTTTTCATCGGTATTTTTTTTATTCATGATTTGTAAATATGCTTTTATAATAGATAATGGATTTTTAATATCATGAATTATAGAACTAGTCATATTTCCGATGAGGGAAAGATTTTCTTTTTGTTTACTAGCCTGCTCTAAGAGGATTTTTTCAGTTATATCATCAACGAGGAAAATATATCCATAATCAATATCTGAATCAGATTGTAATTTTGATCCACGGATATTAAAAAAGTATTTTTTGTCATTTTGAGCTATTTCAACATTATGAATTCTCGATGAACCTTTAGTATTAATATCATCGAGCATTTGGGTAATGTATTTATAGAGTGGGAAATCATTGGATAGGACTTGTCCTTTTGATATTTTTGAGAAAGGAGAAAAAATTGTTTCAGCCACTTTATTTAATAGTGTGATAGTATATTCTGTATCAAGGACAAGAAGTCCAGAAGACATGTTTTCAATGATATTTTCATTGTATTGTCTCAAAATTTTATTCCATTCATATAACTGGGCTTGTTCAATCGCGATAGCTGAAATTTTGGATAGAATTTTAATAAAATGTTCATCCCATTCAGTGAAAGTACCCTCTTTTTTATTTAAAACTTCAATTACACCAACTAGTTCTTGGCTTATATTCAGTAAAGGGCACACTAGAATTGTTTTTGTATGATATCCAGTTCTTTCATCAATTCTTGAATTAAAACTTGGATGGTCATAAGCATTTTTAATATTTAAAACTTCTTTAGTCTTCGCAACCTCGCCAGCAATTCCTTGTCCGGGTTTTAAGCGAATTTCGTCAATTTCTAATTCCTGGGCTATTTTTGACCATAATTCATCTTTATAGGGGTCATAGACATAGAGGGTACACCGTTCAGCTTCTAAAATTGAAGTAGTTTCAGTATTTATAGTATCGAGAATGCTATTGAGATCATCGGTACTAATGATTTTTTCTGATAAAATTAATAAATTAATATCATCTAATGGTTTTGATATACTCATAATATAGACTCACTAGTGTCTAAATATATATAAATATTGATTATTGTCGAGTTATTTTTGCATATCCTGTCATTTCTACATATCCCTGACCAGTTATTTTCGTATTATTTATAGATCCATTTACTTTTACAGCACCTTCCCAATAAATAATTCTCGTACTTTTTTTTGTAATCAGTTCCTGGTTTTTAAAAAATGGAGTTATTATTAATTTAATATTTTTTTTGGGGATAGAAAATTGCCACTTGATAGGGTATTTACCATTTGTGAGAGGACTTTGCCAGTAGTCAAGTGGTTTAATCCGGACATCACTATTCGATAAATGAGTCTTGTTGCCAATTGGATCAACTATTGAACCACTGGAAACAGATATTGGATTATTTTTATTATCTCTTATAATGTAGAACATAATTTCCGTATTATTATTTAATTGGATACTAAACCAGTCCCATTTGGGGGATGAATTATTATAGAATTGCCTGTTACTCATCCACTCATGATCCATCCAACTTAATCCTGTACACTGATGGGCTGTTCCATTCAGAGAAATTGTACCAATGGTTGATAGATTAGTGTAGGAATAATAGAATGAGAAATCGTTTTTGTTATTAGATTTCAGTGATTTTCCATTTTTTCCATGGATGACAGGATGTTTTTGAGGAGTTAGTTGAAGGGATATACTGAAATTATTTGACTGAGCCTTCAGATAATGAGTATTTCTTATTGCTTTTACACTCCAATCATTGTTCCACAGATGATATTTTTTTGTATTAGCACCTGAGATATTCCCAAGAGGTCTAGATATTTTTTCAGAGTAGTAGAATTTTTTATTTTGGATATCCGATAGAGCAAAGTGGGCAAGATATACTGGTCTTGGATTCCAGTCAGGCGGTCTCTCATTTTTGTACTTAGACCATTCTACTTTAAAAAAAGTGAGTTCGTAGCCGAATTTTTGTCCATTTGAGGATCGTAAGTGACCAGTGTAATACCACCATTCGGTTTGAAACCCCTTATGGGCAAAGTGATCTTTTGGGAATTGATATTTGATTTTATTTTCTGAATAAAGGAACTGGCATAGTATAATTATTATTACAAGCGCTATTGGAGACTTCATGTTATTTTTTTAATGAATCCCAGTCCTTTAAAAAGTTTTGCACCCCTATATCCGTGAGAGGATGTTTAAATAATTGTTTCATGACTTTGTATGGAATAGTTGCTATGTGAGAACCAGCCAGGGCTGATTGTATGATATGGATAGGGTGACGAATGCTTGCGGAAATAACTTTTGTTGCGATGTTATAATTTTTATAGATAGTAAGAATATCTTTAATAAGTTGTGGGCCATCATGGCTGATATCATCCAGACGCCCGATAAATGGGCTGACATATGTCGCTCCTGCCTTAGCGGCTAATAGAGCTTGTGTGGAAGAGAAACAAAGAGTCACATTCGTTTTGATATTTTTTTTTGAAAGAATTGAAGTTGCTTTAATACCTTGCTCAATGAGTGGAACTTTTATAACTATATTTGGATGGATTTTAACCAATTCCAAAGCCTCTTCGATCATACCATCAGCTTGTGTACTGATGACCTCTGCGCTTATAGGACCATCGACAAGAGATGCAATTTCGTGGACAACTGTTTTGAAATCACGTCCTTCTTTGGCTATAAGAGAGGGGTTTGTGGTGACTCCTGAGAGGATGCCAAGTTCATTAATTTCCTTAATTTCTTCAATATTTGCTGTATCAAGATACAAGTCCATTTTTATATCCCTATATTTTCATTGAAATATAAGGTATTTTTTTATATGGGTCAAACACTTTATTATAATTTATACAAAAAAATTATGAGATTACACAATATATCTAATTGAGAATGTATTATTCGTCAGAGCATAGTAAATAAATTGTTATTATGATATTAAGTCAAGTAGAATAAAATCTTTTTATTAGATGACAAATACAAATGAAATTTACTTTACTAATTACAAAAGAGATACACCAGAATATTTTAAACATATTGACATGTTATTTTAGAGTTTGAATAATTTACAATTCATTACGATGTTGATAATCTTGGTCAAGAGATTGAATCAATATTCACAATTCAGCATTATAATTATAAAGATCATAAAAATTCTTACAACAATGTGAACAATAAGTAGTATCAGAATAATATCAAAAAATAGAGTCATTGCATAATTAG
>DKAT01000102.1 GCA_002450905.1 Spirochaetia bacterium UBA6919 | reverse complement strand
ATTTCACTAAAGAGTGCAGGGATCACGCTGTCTACGGTTTAAATAACCTCAGGAGAATACGATCTACTGCACTTCTATTTTTATTAATGTCCTTCCTCTCTTTATTAAAATAACTTTTCATTATTAAAGATACAAGGAGAATCAAATAAAAAAAAATATTTTGAAAACCCCTTATTCTATATATTTATTTTCTTTTTGTTATCTGTAAAATAATTTTTTTTTGAAACAATGAATATCCCTATAAATAAATCCGAAATCGTTTTTAATATTAAAGTATCCTAAGTAAGTTATATACTTAATATCATAAATTCGATAAATATATAATAAATTGTTTGTCATATTTTGTATAAATAAAAAATTATTTCGTAATTTCATTTATATTTATACATGATTCTTATTCTATTAATATAAAAACACATAAAAAATACTGATATTATTTTATTTGTCTGATCCCTTAAATAAAGACTATATTAAAACAATTGACAAACTTGCCTAAAAGCGTTATTTTCATACAATACTTTAGATTGAATTATCCCAATGAGTAGCTTTTTAAACCAACAAAGTTTTAATATTGTTTGAAATTAAATCATATTATTTATTGAATATTCATCAATAGAGATGATTGTTTCACATGGTAGTTAATTACATAGGTAACCAAATATGTCCAGATATGCAAAAATAATTCGTAGAACTAAAGAAACAGAGATCAATCTTGAACTTTCTTTGGATAGCAGTGAAGAAAGTGAGATTCATAGTGGAATTCCTTTTTTTGATCACATGCTAAACCATATCACAAAACATGGTAGAATCCATTTGAAATTAAAAAATAAGGGTGATCTTGAGGTGGATGGACATCACAGCGTAGAGGATATTGGGATCTGTCTTGGTATGGCGCTCAAAGATGCACTTGGAGATCGTAAGTCGATTAAACGTTACGGACACTTCTCCCTGGTGATGGAAGAAGCCCTTGCTAATGTAGCTCTTGATCTAAGTAATAGACCTCATCTTGTTTATAATACTCCATTAAGAACTGAGAAAATTGGCACTTTTGATGTTGAATTAATCAAAGAATTTTTCAGAGCCTTATCCTTAAATGGTGGTATCACACTACATATCAATGTTCCCTATGGTGAAAATTTGCACCACATAGCAGAGGGTATCTTTAAATCTTTTGGACATGCTCTAAGAGAAGCAATTACTATTGATGATACTATTGATGGTTTTCTATCTACAAAAGGGGTTTTATAAATGATCCAAATCATAGATTATGGGAGAGGAAATCTTAATAATGTTAAAAAGGCCTTTAATCACTTTGGATATCAGGCAGAAATAATTGATAAACCCAATTCTATCAAAGATGCCAGTGGACTCGTATTACCAGGAGTTGGGGCATTTGGTGATTCCATGACCTGTTTGAATGATCAGGGCTTTACTGATGTGATAAAATCTTTTGTTCAATCTGGTAAACCCTTATTAGGAATATGTCTTGGCCTTCAACTATTATTTGAATCCAGTGATGAATTTGGATCTCAGAAGGGATTAGGTATATTAAAAGGTCATGTGACCCGCTTTAAAACAGATGAAAAAGTACCCCATATTGGCTGGAATCAAATTGAGATAAAAAAATCAACTCATCTCCTCGATGGTATTTTGAGTGGATCTTATTTTTATTTTGTCCACTCCTATTATGCTATTCCTGAAGAGGAATCGATTATATCGACTACTACAGATTACGGATTATCCTTCACATCTGCAATAGAATATAAAAATATTTTTGCAACCCAATTCCATCCAGAAAAGAGCCAACGTATAGGCTTACAAATCATTAAGAACTTTGGAGAAATATGTGCTAATCATTCCAGCAATTGATATAAAAAATGGATGTTGCGTCCGATTAACCCAAGGAGACCCCAATCAGGAGACAGTCTATTCCAATTCCCCTGTTCAACAGGCAAAGATTTGGGAAAGTAAAGGGGCAAAGCTGATCCATATTGTTGATCTTGATGGTGCATTTGAAGGTATCCCCAAAAATATTGATCTCATTCAAGACATTCGTAATAGCGTGAAGGTAGATATTGAGATTGGTGGAGGAATTCGAGATATCCGCACAATTGAGAAGTATATGGAGATTGGTATTCAAAGAATTATTGTGGGTAGTGCTGCATATAAGGATAAAGATTTTCTCAAAGATGCGTCGAAAAGATATTCAAAACAGTTGATTGTGGGAATAGATGTGATGAATTATTTTGTTGCTATACATGGCTGGAAGGATATTACAGATACTCACCTCTATGATTTCGCAAAAATAATAAAGGATCATGGAATCAAAGAACTGATAGTTACTGATATAAAACAGGATGGTATGTTAACAGGGATTAATGTTGATTTCTACGACAAGATTTTAGAGAATACAAAGATGAAGATTATTGCGTCAGGTGGGGTCTCTCAGCTTAATGATGTGAAAAGACTAATTCCTTTGGAGAAAAAAGGATTAAAGGGAGTTATTATAGGAAAAGCCCTTTACGAAAAGAAACTCGAGCTTGGGGAGGCACTAGAGGAGATCCATGCTGGCTAAGAGAATTATACCATGTCTTGATATTAATCAGGGGCGTGTTGTCAAGGGTGTAAATTTTGTAAATCTGGTAGATGCAGGAGATCCTCTTGAGAATGCAAAGTTTTATGATGAGGAAGGGGCAGATGAAATCATCTTCCTGGACATCACAGCAACATCTGATAAACGGGATATGATTTTTGATATTGCTAAACAGGTAGCTGATAATATATATACCCCATTTACAGTAGGTGGTGGGATTCGCAATGTAGAGGATATGAGAAGACTTGTGAAAGCTGGAGCCGATAAGGTTTCTATGAATTCTGCCGCTGTTAAAAATCCTGAAATTATCAGACAGGGAGCAAGAATATTTGGTACCCAATGTATTGTTGTAGCAATTGATGCGAAAAGAAATGATAAAGGTGGATTTAATGTCTTTATCAAAGGGGGGAGAGAGAATACTTATAAGGATGCTATAGAGTGGGCAAAACAGGTTGAGGAGCTGGGTGCAGGAGAAATTATGCTCACCAGCATGGATCGGGATGGGACACGTCAGGGGTATGATCTGGAACTAACTAAATCCATTTCTGAAGCTGTGCATATCCCTGTGATTGCATCGGGAGGTGTTGGGGAGATGCAACATCTTTTAGAGGGATTTACTCTTGGAAAAGCTTCAGCTGTTTTGGCTGCATCTATATTTCACTTTCGGGAAATTTCGATCAAACAAGTCCGTGATTATCTACGATCTCAAAATATTAGTGTAAAGAATTAATTTCATCCTGTCCGAAAATTATTATGAGGATTTCTAAATTATTTTAAATTGTTATTGCATTTTAAGTGAAACCTGATTATTTTTAATTACCCTTAGAAATTGAGGGCGGTTAGCTCAGTTGGTTAGAGTACTTGCTCGACACGCAAGGGGTCACTAGTTCGAATCTAGTACCGCCCAAATATCAAACCCACAATCTCACAAATTGGATCACATCAATAGATGTTTGGTTTTCAGACAAGTATATCTTATAGATAGTTAATTTACAAGCTTCATAAGCCTTTTAGTAACCTACAAATAGCTTATTATCTTTAATAAATGTTTTTCATTAATTTGATAGGCTCTAAATAATTTCCGAATATCCATCCGATCATTGGTTTCTTTGAACCAAAACGGATTTTATACCATTTGTTCTTTCCAAATTTTTTATGATATTCTTCTTATCCTTCCTGAATGTCAGTGACCTGGTCTGTCATGTTAAGGATTTTAATTTTGTTGCTGGTAAAAGAAGGTTTTGAATACAAAATAACATTATTTTGGGAAATAAATGTTCGATCATAAGGTTTTGCATTTCTGCGGGTATGTCTTACACTGTAAATTAAATATGATACAAGTAGCAATTTTCGTTTAGAAGAATAATAAAACCAAGATCTTTGAGTATAGTCATATCCATTTTGATGTTTATGAATTAAACGTATCTGATTATTAGAGTCTAGAAATTGGACTGCACCCCAAATTTGATACAACGAGTTAAGTGACGATAATCATTCTATTTATTAAGGTCTTAATATTATTATACTAGACTATTAAGACTTTGGTGTTATATTTAATCTATGAAAGTTGGTTACGCACGTGTTTCGACATTGGATCAGAATCTCCATCTTCAAAAGGACGCCTTAAAAAAAGTAGGATGCGATGAAATCTTTACTGATAAAGTGAGTTGAACTAAAACATCCCGTCCTGGTCATGATCAGGCACTAAATATCCTTAAAGCAGGCGATACTCTTGTTGTCTGGAAGATGGATCGCTTAGGGCGATCAATCAAACATCTTATTGAGCTTGTAAATCATTTTAATGAGCTTGGAATTGGTTTTAAGAGTCTTCAGGAAAATATCGATACAACAACAAGTTCTGGTAAGTTGATCTTCCATATCTTTGCATCACTTGCCGAGTTTGAACGGGATCTTATCAGTGAACGTACTCAGGCTGGTCTTAAGTCCGCCAGATCAAGAGGGAGACTAGGAGGACGACCTAAATCCATGGATGACACCAAGCTTAAACTAGCAGTAGAGATGATGAAGGATGTATCTATCCCTGTTAAAAAAGTATGTGACACGTTAAATGTGTCAAAGTCTACTTTGTACAGATATCTCCGTACTAAAGAAGCTAAAATCCTTAAAGAGAAGAAGGATCCGAAGGAAATCAAGCTGAATCTCCATTTAAGAGTAGAAAGGAATAGCAAGTTTGTTCGGGGCATGAAGAAATCCAGAAAGGAAATAGAAAGATACTGTTTAGCTCAGTACGATCCAGCCCAGGAAGATCCCTACAGCTGGGAGTATACTCTCACTATACCTTACACGACTGAGAAGGAACTGGATGATATTATCTATGAAATATATGATGAGATGGAATCCATTGCAGATAGTAACCACTGTTGGACAGAGGCATCGATCGGTACTTTAGACGGTGAAAAGAGCTGGTAATTAGATACTTATATTCCAAATAGGAAAAAGTGCGGGGATGGGTAAATTCTAATTGACTAATAAATATCTCTTTGTTATATTAGTAAATATGAACATTATAATTAATTCAATGTTGGAAACCATACCTGTTGTACTTGATTTTGATGATCTAATTGATTTTTCAGATGATGATAAATTACTACATTTTTGCGAATTAAATAAAGAAGCTCGTATTGAACGAATCAAAGAAGGTAAAATAGAGATTATGTTTCCTGTTGGAGGAGAAGCTGGTATTCGTGAAGCTACACTAACATATTATTTTACTGAATGGAGTAAACAAACTAAAATAGGAATAATATAAAGCTCTAGTGCTGGTATTATATTTCCAAACAGAGCAATGAGATCACCAGATGTTTCTTTTATTAAAATGGATCACTGGAAAGCTATTCCATTAGAGAAACGAAAGAATTTTTTACCATTTTGTCCAGATTTCATAGCTGAACTTCGATCAGAAAGTGATATCTTAGAAAGATTAAAATTAAAAATGAGAGAATGGATGGGAAATGGCTGTAAATTAGCATGGCTTATTGATCATTTGGAAGAAAAGGCATATATTTATAGACCATCTACAGAGGTAGAGATAGTAGATAATTTTAATAGGGTGTTATTAGGAGAAGATATTCTACCAGGATTTCAATTGCAATTATCAGAAATAATTAATGAAATATAATTAATATTTCTTGTTCTATACCAAAACTCTTTTAAAATTGAAGTCGTAATATCAACACTATCTTGATGAAGCTCTCGAACCATGTTTCAGAGGTTCGAAATTATATGAATATAATTATAAAATCGTTCATGAGATAGGTTTTATGAATACCACAATTGAGATTTCATAATGTCCAAAATAGATAAACTGTTTACGAAGATAATGGAAGGTAGTTCGGATAATAATATTAACTTCTCTGATTTATGCAACTTGTTAATAAGCATAGGTTTTGATGAGAGGATCAAAGGTAGTCATCACATCTTCACGAGGGAAGATATAGTAGAGCTTAACTTACAAAAAAATAATAACAAAGCAAAGGAATATCAGGTTCGTCAAATCCGTAACATATTATCAAAATATAATATAGGAGACAAATAATGTATAAATATGAGATTGTCCTCTGGTGGAGTAAAGAGGATAATGTATTTGTTGCAGAGGTACCAGATCTACCAGGATGCATGGCGCATGGTGATACTCAAGAAAATGCTCTGACTAATATTAAAGAAGCAATAACTTTTTGGATAGAAACAGCCAAAGATCTCAATCGAACCATACCAGAACCTCGTGTACATAATAGCTATACGAATAAATAATTAAACTGGTATTATGGGAGTAAGAATAGAAGAATAACCACAAAATGATAATAATTATTGACATATCAGTATGAATATATTACATTTGATTCAGTAATTTCATACACGATCTTTAACAATATGCCAGAAAAATTAACAGAAGAAAAATCTTCCCTATCACTTGAAGAATTATTCACAGAAGATTTTCTGAAAGAATATACGAGATTTACTTCTGTGGAAGACATGTTTAAGGAAGGTGGATTTGAAATAAAGTCAGGTGATGATTTTGATAAGATTTCAAAGAAAGAATGGAATAAGTTTATCAAGAATAACACAAAGTTCAAGAAATGGCAGGATATGTTAGAAAAAGCAGTTGAACTGAAGGTTCTTAATCAGCTACAAATCTTACTATAAAAAGGTCAGATTTGTTGTAACAGTTTATAGACTAATATCATAACTCATCATTTTGTCATTCTATTAGATTTCGGGCGGGTAAGTTGTAAAAGACAAGATTTAATCTGACAGTAGGGTATTTTCTCCTGTA
>DKAT01000007.1 GCA_002450905.1 Spirochaetia bacterium UBA6919 | reverse complement strand
TTTCTGTAGGGCCTTTAGTCGCTGGTGCTATCATGTTATTATTTGACAGAATATTTGGGACAGGGTTCTTTGATCCAGCAAGAGGGGGCGATCCGATTTTATTCCAGCACTTATTCTGGTTCTTTGGGCATCCCGAAGTCTATGTCGTTTTATTTCCTACTCTGGGATTTGTCGGGGAAATAATAACCACATTTAGTAGAAAACCTCTTTTTGGATATAAGAAACTGATATATGCTGCATTAATTGCTAGTTTTTTAAGTTTCATCGTCTGGGCTCACCATCAATTTGTGGCTGGTATTGATCCAAGAATGGCTGTGTTTTTTACCGTTGCTACTATATTAATTTCAGTTCCATTTGCAAGTATGGTATTTTCATTTATTGTAACTTTATCAAAAAGTTCTATAACCCTCAGTACTCCGATGCTCTGGGCGTTAGGATTTTTATTTACATTTATGATTGGTGGTGTCACAGGTATTTATCTTGGATCGGTGGCTTCAGATATTCCACTCCATGATACATATTTTGTTGTTGCACACTTCCACTTCACATTTGTTCCTATAACGATTTACGGTGGTATGGCTGCAATACACTATTGGTTTCCTAAGTTCACAGGAAAAAATTATAATCAAACCCTTGGTAAGATCCATTTCTGGATAACAAATCTCGCTTTCATGGGTATCTTTATTCCATTGTTCTTACCCGGAATGGCAGGACAGCATAGAAGAATAGCAGGTTACATGCCTGATATTTTCCCTGAAATGTTTTTTGGATACCAGGATATCAGAGTATTTGCCACTATCATGTTATATATTATGATAGCTGCACAACTTATCTTCTTTTACAATATGATCGTAAGTTATTTTGCAGGAACAGTGGCTGAGAAAAATCCCTGGAAGGCTAATACTCTTGAATGGGTAGCAGATTCTCCTCCAGGACATGGTAATTTTCACACATATCCTACAGTGTATCGATGGCCTTATGAATTCAGTACTCCTGGCAGAGAGAAAGATTACTGGCCTCAGAATGAACAAAATTAATTTGGATATGATAAAAAAAAAATTAGGAGGAAATTATAATGAGTAGTTTAGCAGAAGCAAGATCAGTACGATTCTCAGATGTTCCTAAAGGACGGATGGTTATTTGGCTGGTTGTTGCAGGTGAAATAGTTATTTTTGGTGGAGGCGTGGTTTGTTATTTATTATATAAATTCACCCATCCCGCTCTCTACGACGCAATGGCAAGTAATACAAATACTCCAATGGGAGCTCTAAATACCCTTGTACTTTTAACAAGTAGTTTTCTTGTTGTCATGGCTCACCATTACTCGACTACAAAAGAACTTGGCAAAATGAAATTATCTATGATAGGTACAATCTTATTAGGTGCAACATTCCTAGTGGTCAAATCCTTTGAATGGATACCTAAAATTCAAGCTGGACTTGGTCTAAATAACATGGCAGCATTTGATATTGGAGCTGGTAAAACATTTTGGTGGTTTTATTTCTTCTTAACTGGGATGCATGCAGCTCACGTAATATTGGGAATGCTGGCAATATTGATAGTCATGTTCAATGTAAGAAACGGTAAAAACTTACACCGTGTAGAGATGTCAGGAATCTATTGGCACTTTGTTGACCTGGTGTGGATATTCCTTTTCCCATTATTTTATTTATCAAGATAACATAAGGAGATTCTATGAGTGATAAACGTATATTAGCAAGTGATAACCCGGAAGATGTTTATAAAAAAGATTATCACGGACATCCAAATTATAGAAACATCTACTTATTATTATTATTTTTTCTTGTAGTTACCCTTATTCCTAATATAGTACAATTGGTAATAGGTCATAAAATTGATATTGTCTGGTGGACTGTCATTTTAATCTTCCTCTTTTCTACATGGAAGGCTATATTGGTTATACGAAACTTCATGCATCTTAAGTTTGAACCCGGATTAGTGTTTGGTGTTGTTGGCACTGGGTTGTTGTGTCTGATAATACTTTTCTGGTTGGTGAAAGCGGATGTCTCTTCTATGGATCCAAACACCAAAATGCTTGTCCACTCTACAGAAGAGGATAACAAGATCATTTATGATGATAATATTCAATGGATCAAAAATTTAGATAACAATATCAAGAGTTTGAAAACTAAAAAAAAGGATCAAATTACAAAAAAAGTAATTGATATAAAAAGTTTTAGTAACAAAATTCACCCTCAACATTAATAGGATATTCACTATATGTCCTTTGATAAAACTCGATCAGGTATTCCGAGTGGTATATTAATAATATACCTTGTAATTGCTGTTGAAGTAATGTTTTTTGGTGGTTTAATAAGCGCTCATCTTGTTAAAAGATTTGAAGCTAAGATTTGGCCACCAAGCGGATTACCTGTTCTACCAATAGAAATTACAGCAATAAATACAATAATTCTTCTACTTAGTCTAATTCCAATGTATTTAGCTGTAAAATCAATAAATAATAAAAAGACAAATCTCGCAAAATGGCTTGGAATAACATTCTTATTAGGGGGTATTTTTGTAGGTATACAAGGATACGAATGGAACAACCTCCTGAAAGCTGGATTAACGATGGGTCCCGGATCTTCTGAAAAAATCGGTGCCCTTCCTGAGTACGTTGAATTTAGTGTAAATCTTCACCCCTCTATTTTATACAATACTCAGAAAAAAGAACTTCAATTTGATCGTGCTAAGTTAAAACCTTCAGAAAAGATATTTACAATTATCAAATCTTTACTAATCTTATCAGAAGACAAATCTTATCAACAAGCTTTAAAAAGTCTTTTCAAAATCGTCATGAGCCATTCCCATGAAAGTATTATTATAATCCCACTTGAAAAAATGCCATCAGAAGCTATTTTAAATATATATAAAAAAAAATTATATTATAATAGAAAAACTAATGAATTAACTTTAAGAGGCGTACTTTCAGCTGATGACAGAGAAAAACTCCTGGCTATATCCAGTGATAAGCAATTTCGTTTAACATTTCATAAACAATACATTCGTGCACAAAGTAATTTTGGATCATATTTTTATATAATTATAGGCGCCCATGCCTTTCATGTTCTAGTCGGGTTAGCTATTTTAATGTGGATGATATTAAAATCCCTAAAAAGCTCTTCAGCGATTACTCCCATAAATCTTATTGTAGTTAGAAATTATTGGCTATTTGTTGTTAGTTTATGGCCTATTTTATATTATTTAGTATATATTTTATAATGAGGTTTAAAATGTTATTGAGCAAAAATATTTACCAGATGACAAAAATTGTTGTACTCATATTTTTTATTGGAATTCTATTCAATACCAATACAAGCTGGGCATGTAGTGTGTGTGGAGATGCCCCTGAAAATTATAGATTTATGGTGGTATTTCTTAGCATTCTACCATTAATTATTATTGGCCTCCTTACATGGTTAGTAATTCGTAAATCAAAAAAAATTACCAACGAAAAATGATTTTTTTTAATTGAAAAATAATTTATATTCGTTATATTATATATTAATACATGCAATTACCCCTTTAATAACTTAGCTATATCAATCCTAATAATCTAATTACTTATATTTTATTCAAATATTTCTCTATACTTAATATTTTTGGGATCATATCCGACTAAATATTATGAGAACTCAACAAATTTAAATAGGTTAAAAATATGAATCTTATAGTTGCTTTGGTTAAAATTATCCTACTTATTCTTTGCATGACATTCGTATCTTCTGATATTCTTATAAGTAAACCATTGATTACAAAGTTAAATTCCAGAGGCTCTGCAATCAAGAAAAGAAAGACAAAAAAATTCAATTTCAAAGAATCAGTGAAAAAAGGATTTAATTTTAAAGTAAATACAGTTGAGACTTTTAAAAGTGTTAAACCTCAAGATACTTTTGCATTCCTTATTGGTAATGATAAATATCAAAAAAAATCTAATTTTGCTCCTCTAGAACAATGCTATAACGATGCCAAGCTTTTAAAACAAATATTTGTTAATTGTTTAAAAATAGATGAAAAACGTATATTCGTAAACCGAGACGTAACTTATGAGCAATTTCTTGGGAATTTTTTAGAATTCATCCGAACCGTAAAACAACATCCAGACAGCAACGTCATCATAACTTATAGCGGACACGGCGATGAAGACGGTTCATTAGTATTTGTGGATGGTGGTAAATTAAGCCCAGACGATTTAAAGAAATTGATTAATTCATTTACAAATGATACAATTTTGATGCTGGATGCCTGTTACTCTGGTGGAAACGAAGGTCCAAAAGAAATGTTTAAAGATAAAAAAGAGGCTCAATTTAAAAAGAATTCAATTAGAATTTATGCAAGCTTAGCTCATTTATCAGCAAAAGAAATTAGATACAGTAATACTTTTTTTAGTCACATTAGGGCCTTCCATAAAAATGTGTTAAAAATTGATAAACTAAAGGGAAATGGATATTTCACAGCAATGATTGGAATGTTTTTCGCTGAATATAAATTTAAGAAAAATGAGAACATTTCATTTAATGACCTGGTTTCTTATGTAACGAATCGAGGTAAACAATATGTTGAATATCTTGCTCTCTGGGGAAAATTAGATAAAGAACAGGGAAAATTTGCAAAAATCAGATTAAATCAGCAACCTAAAATACTCCCCATTTCAGAACGGGTAGCATTAAATAATGATAATCATCAATTTATTTTCATCCAAAAATACATTCAACCACTTGGTCTAGAACCTGGTATCACGGGAGGAATATTTTATCCCATGGGAAGTTTTGGTTCTGTTTATAAAAAGCCTGCAATAATGATAAGTTTATTTCTTGGATATGAATTAGATTTTCTAGTTAAGAAAAGAAAGTTATTTGGTGTATTAAATGCCCATTATATAAATATGGGAACTGTATCAGATTCTGCACGTCGTGATGTTAAATTAAATATATTCGTCACCTCATTGGGTGTAAAATGGTATCCCTTTACACTTTCTTTTTTTCGAATGTCTTTGATGCTTGATGCAGGCCCTGCATTTACATTATCAAGTGCAAGTTCTTATGGAGCAATAAAAGAAGAATCTAATTCTGTGACAAATTTCTATGGTGGAGCTGATTTGACATTAAATTTTGAAATTATTAAAAATCTAAATATAGTTTTACCAGTTAAATTTATATTAATAAAATATGTTGGTGAACCATTTTATGGTGTATCTGGAACTCTTGGAGTATCATATTTCTTTTGAAAAAAAAGCAATTAAATGTTAAACTAAAGTCAATTCAATTTATGTGACTATCTTTTTTTAGCAAGAGCAAATTCCAGTTGACCAAAAGAAGAATTAAACAATATTCTGCATGCCAGGATCTTGGTTTCATCAAAGATGATATTTTCATTGTTTAATAATTCTGGTGGCGTAATATCATTGTCATATTTTAATTGAAAAAGTTTTGTTATCATTCTGCCTGCAATAAAATTGATTAATTCAGTAATTGATGAAAGGGATAATGGATCTAATTCTTTGATCTCATCCTGAAACATCTGTGAAGCTATATTTAAAGCTGTTTCTTTATTTAAGAATATTATAATGTTCCCTTCTAAATTACCTACTAAACCAATAGATGCAGCCACATCTGCAGATAATCCATGGGTATAAAATGATATTTTGTTTTTTTCAGGAACAACACCAAAATTTTCATTGAATATTTCGTGAATTGATTCAATAAGATATTTTATATAGACAGGTTTCAATTTTCTATCCGATTTTGTAATTTATTCAATATAGATTGATTATCTATAAAATTCGGTAATTTGACTATGTAAAAAAATATCAATTAATAATAAATTGAGATTTGACAATTAGGATAAAATATAAAAAAAATATCTATGATAAGCACCAATTAATAATCAATGGAATATTTTAATTTTATAAATAAATATTTATTTAAGACTTACAATATTAAAGTCCTTTCAAATAATATATTGCATTCTGAACTATGACTAAGACCTTTGGATGGAAACGTTTTTTTCGAACCTCAATAAGTGCAAGATATGTTTGGGGGTCTTTTAATCTTATACATGCCTTTGTTAATATTATACACAAATCATTTTCATATTCTTTGAGCTCGAGAAGTCTTTCTGAAAAAAGATTTGCAATTGTTCTTTTTTTAAAGAATCGATGGACATTAGCATTTGGATTAATATTTGTAGCAATTCTCACCATTGTATGAGCTGATGCACCTATTACGAAAAAGTTTTTATCCTGTTTAAATAGAAGGATAGCAAGGGATTGGATCTGTATTTTCTTGTTTGCAGATAGTTTAACACTTTTTTTACCAAGATTATAAATTGCTGATGTACGTATCTTCCAATATATATCGTGCTGAAATTCACTTACCCTATATTGATGAACAGAGTTTAAAACCAGTTGAAATGCTCTATCATTATCTAGGAAATCACAGAGACGAATAATTGTGGCTATTTTTAAAGTAATATCATTTGATGTATGGAGAATTTTTTCTAGTTCCTTAATAGAAGTAAGTTTCTTAATGTATTTGCTTATAAACTGGCTGTCATCGTAATATAACTCCTTTTCAACAGAATTATTTTTTGCTATTAATAGATTTGATTGTAAAATGATTAATAAAAAGAGAATTAGTCGCATAATTCTTTTTCGGAATTAAAGATATAATTCATAAGCAGTTTTTAAATATCTCCAATAAATATTCAATGAATATAGATTTAACAGAGTAGTGATAAAGATTAATTTATTTTAATATATCCTCATGAAAATTCAAATTAGCTTTATTTGTTCAGAAGATGCCATGAGGTCTGGATAAGTTTCTCTTCCTGGAAATAATTAGCTATTAGTTGGATTCCAATGGGTAAGCCTTTATCATCCTTTCCGTAAGGGATTGATATCCCAGGAAGTCCAGCCAGATTTACATTGACGGTATAGATATCCGATAAATACATTTGGAGAGGATCATTTAACTTTTCACCAATTTTAAAAGCTGTTGTGGGAGATGTCGGTGTTAATAAAATATCAACTTTTTTAAATACTTCCACAAAATCTTGCTTGATTAACGTACGTACCTTCTGAGCTTTCAGGTAATAAGCATCATAATATCCACTGGAAAGCACGTATGTTCCTAGGATAATGCGTCTTTTCACCTCATTTCCAAAACCGGTACTTCTTGACTGGAGGAAGACTTCATTGAGATTATCTCCTTCAATTCTTTTTCCATAACGGATTCCATCAAACCTGCTGAGATTTGAGCTGGCTTCTGCAGTCGCAATAATATAGTAAGCGGGAATACCATATTCCGTATGGGGAAGAGAAACTTCAATGATCTCACATCCCAGAGATTTCAAGTAATCTGCTGACTGTTGAATTTGCTTATGTATTATAGGACTAAGTTCATTTGATAAATATTCCTTCGGCAGTCCAACACGAAGCCCTTTTAATTCCTTTCGCATACTGTTAAGACATTGGGGAACATTAACCGAACTTGAGGTAGAGTCCATCTTATCGTGACCACTAATTACTTCTAAAAGTAATGCTGTATCTTCAATATGATTAGAAAATGTTCCAATTTGATCTAAAGAGGAGGAATATGCGATTAGACCATAACGAGACACTCTTCCATAAGTAGGTTTTAATCCAATGATTCCGCAAAAAGATGCTGGTTGCCGAATAGAACCTCCAGTATCCGATCCAAGTGCTATAGGAGACCAGTTTGCGGATATTGCTGTTGCGGAACCACCACTACTACCACCAGGAGAGTAGTCTCTATTAACATGATTCCTCACTACACCAAAGGAACTGTGTTCAGACGATGACCCCATGGCAAATTCATCCATATTACTTTTCCCAATTAAAACTGCACCTGCCTCCCTTAACTTGGATATGACAGTGGCATCGAATGTAGCTACGTATTGATCAAGAATCTTTGATGCACAACTGCTAGGTACACCTTTGATGTTAATATTATCTTTAATAATAATTGGAATACCTAGTAGAGGCAATTTATCCCCTTTTGAAAGTCTTTGATCAGCTTGGTCAGCCATGGATAAAGCTTTATCATTCATTAATGTTGTGATTGCATTAAGAGGTTTATCGTGATTTTGATCATCTTTTATTTTATTTAAAAATAGTTGAGTAAGCTCTTTGGAAGTAATTTTTTTTTCGTAAAATTGCTTAGATATATCAGTAATTGGCAATTGTGTAATATCCATTTTTCTCTCCGAAGAAATTGCGAAATATAAATTTGTAGGTATGAACATAAATTTTTTTTTAATATTTGTCAATTGAAATAAATATTTCTTCATCACAATGGTGTTTAATTTCAAAGTATAGAAAATAAAATAAATGTTTAATGGAATAATAAAATTCGAACGATATATTTTGTCAGAATAATGCTCATGGCATGGAGTTAATATGTCTGAAGAACTGAAAGGTAAAATACAAATTAAACCAAAAGGTGCTCCTAAACCTTCTTTTGGAAAACCTGTCTCTGGTTCGTCTTCACGAGATATGGAAGAAGTAAAACAAGAATTAAAAAAATTAAAAAAACAGGTAGGTCGTCTTTTAAACATCGCTGAACACGAAGAAAATATTGTAGAAGAAAATCGTGGAAAAGAAATGACTTTAAGGTTATCTGATGGAACTCATGAAACTGGTGTTTTAAAAGAAATTACAAAGTTTCAGGTGGTTTTGGAGAAAGATGGTTTAGATATTCATTATTATAAGAGTTCTGTCATTAGCTATCATTTTTAATATGTTAGGATATTCTATGAAACGAAGTCTCTACATAGTTAGGCAGGAATGGTGTTTCTTAAAAAGTCTTGTAAAAGACAGAATCCTTGATATTGAGAAGATCAGTCTTTCCGTAGAACGTGCTTTAGATCGTCTTTCATTTGAACAAAAAATCTCCCGAAATGATTTAATACAAATTATTTTAATTAATTTTAGATACAGCGTCCTTGAAAATATTAAAAATAATAAACTTAAATTTGACTTCACAAAACTCTCCGTCAAAGAAATCTGCTATTTTTATTTTATGCACAGGTTTAAAAACTCTGTAAAATACCTTTTTTAGAAATATCAATCTATTTACCAATTATTTTTAACCAACGAATTGATTCTTAAAAAATAATTGTTATTTTATATTGTATCAGCAAAAAAAAGGAATGATTAACAATATTTTCAAATAGTTTTACGATAATGATAAAACCAATTACAAATCCACTGATCAGGTATTTATTAAAATTCAAACGAATTATCCAATTAGAATTGCTGCTAAAAATCATTTTATATTTCATAACTTTCTTTTTATTAGGAATAACCATCGTTTGGATTATCAATCTAATTTCCATTTCCCAAGAAGTAGATTATTTAGAAGAGAATATTCTACTGATCCTGGGTATCCCAATTATTACTACTATTATCTTGTTTGGAAAAGATATTTACCGCATTTTTTTACAAAAATCATTATGGGGTGAGATCGCAGAATTATATGAGAATAGAAAATATTGTTCAGGCGAAGTTATTAGCAGTGCTGACTATTTGGAACACACATACAACCATTATAAATCCCTCGAAAAAATCTTCATTGAGAAAACATACAATAAATTACAAAATATTCCTATTTCCTCATTATTTCAAAAACGCTTCCTTCTAAAACCATCTGTTACACTTGGAATTATAGTTTTTATCCTCTTCATATGTTCACTCACATTTTCATATACTCCAATTGATACATTAAAATCCTCCTTATTTAATAATAAATCTGGAATTCACTTTAATATTGATTTCTCCCAAAAAATCCAATTCGGACATAATTTTCATCTCGATTTATATAGTACATCTGATAAAGCTACACTAGTAATGAATTATGGGCATACTAGCAAAAAATACTACCTTCAAAAAAAGGTATTTGACAAGAGTAAACCTGTTTTTCATTTTCAGCACAATATTATAAAAATTAATCATTCATTTTCGTTTTATATCATATTGGGTATAAAATCACATTTTGTAAAAACTCCTACCTATAACGTAAAAGTATTTCAACTCCCGAGAATTTCGTCTATCAAAACAACAGTTATATATCCGGAGATATACAATTACCCTTCAAAAAATCAATCTGGAGGTGACATAGAAGGTTTTGAAGGGTCAACCGTAAAATTGGAAATCATATCAAATAATTTATTAAAAAATTTGCAATTGCAATTTATTGAACCTGAGAATGAGATGAATTCTATTGAAAATAATATTCAAAATATGAATATACAATCTAACAAAGCTTATACAGAATTTAAAATCAATGGTTCACAGAGTGGGTACACAATTACAATGATTGATAAAGATGATAATCAGAGCGAGCCAATTAAATATACTATCTCTTTATTGAATGACCAGCCTCCATCTGTAAAAATAATACGCCCAGGGCCTATTGTCAGTCTTAGAAATCTAAATAAATCCTACCCGGTTTATATCGAAGCGTCAGATGATTTCATGGTTGCCCAGTTGATATTATACTACTCTGTTAAATCCGGACATAAAATTATTTCAAATGGATATATTCCTGTACAAATAAAGCCCGATTCTACTATTCAGGGTATTATTTCAATTCCTTTCCAGAAGCTAATTTTAAAACCTGGAAACCACATAGAATACCATGTAAGAGCAATTGATAACAGAGGTCAGTATCAAAATTCTTTTCCTATACAAAGATTTATTTACCTCAAACCAGATGAAATCTTTCTGGACATAGATAAAATAAAGCAAAATCTTATCAGCAAAGTGGAAGATATTTTAGGGGAGTACAAACACCTATCTAACAAATATAACGATATATACAAAAAAGATAGTTCGAATACCATCTCTCAGGAAGAGACTGACAAACAATTAAAATCACTTGAAGAAAGTGAAGAAAGTATAAAATCTCGTCTGAAACAAACAATTCAGGATATACATAACCTCCAGCATAGTATGGTAAATCAAAACTTAGTTTCTATGAGTGAATTGAATAATCAGCTCCAGGATATCAAAAAAAGCTTGCTGGAAACTCTCAATAACATGGAAAATACAAAGTATAATTATTATCAACACCTTACCCAAAAGCTCTTGCACGACTTAAATATCTCTCAAAATCTCAAAGAGATTATAGAAAAATATGAACATATTAAACAAATGGAGTCTGAGAGAAAGAATAAATCACCTATGAATAAAGATTCAAAGGGTATTGACATAAATCAAAGAAAATCTAATCTAAAAAGTGATATCAACAAAGCAATCAAAGAGCTTAACAAACTAAAATCATCTACTGATAAGACAAATTCTCCAAAGCACACCCAAAATATCCAAAAAAAATTAAAATATCTAGATAAATTATTAAAAAATCTCTATAAAAATCAAAATAGCAAAGAGTTTAAAGAATTACAAAATTACCTGAATCAACTCCAATCATCTGAAACCATGTTTACATCCAAGAATGAAAATTACAATACAAAAGATCTTCAATCAATCATCAAAGATTTGCAGAACTTAAAAAAACTACGAACTTTACTGGAAATAAAATCCAAGGTGAAACAAATTATAAAGTACCAAAGAGCATTTAATTACAAAGCCAGCAAATCCAATTCCATTATTCCTTTAAAAAAAGATTTTAACCATATTAATAATACATATAAAAATATCTCAAAACTATTAAATAACTTATCTATCAATAACAATAAATCATCCAATTTTAAAATTGAATTAAACACAAATTCAAATATCTCTACAACTACAAAAAATCTTAATAATCAAATTAATAACGATCTCAAATATTTATCTAAATCCATCGATAATGATAATAAACAAAGTGCAGACAAAATGGGTAATAAACTTATAAACTCCTTTAATCAATTAGAAAAAATGATTCAAAATAAAATTACCAAATTCAAACAACAAAAAAAATCGGAAATAATAAGATTTCTAAGAAATACATTACTTGAACTAATTGAACTAAGAAAAATTGAAGGAAACAAAACAAAAAAGATTTTCATCCAGTCTGAAACTTATGCCACAGAAGAAATGATTCAAAGTCAGAAATCAACTAAAAAAATTAATAATCTTATAAAATCCACTCAATCAACAAAAAAATTTCTTGACATTAAAAAAATCGAATTCCAGGATAAATTATACAAAGTCATCGACAAAAAATCCATGTATGAGATTATTTCTCTCTTTGATCATATCCTCAAATCCTTAGACAACACTTCAAAAAACATCTCCGCTAATGAGTTTTATTTTGCCTATAAAAATCAGGAAATCATTTTAACAAAATTAAATCTTCTAACATTGAAAGTTATGAAATTAAAAACGTCAAGTCAGTCATTTGGTAGCACTTCGTCTCTCTCTTCAGGAATACCCCAAAAGAGTTTTAAAGCTATTCAGAATCTAAACAAAGAAATACAACAATTTATTAATGACATGAAGTCTAAGAAATTATCTCCAAGGGAACGAAACTCTCTCAATAACCTTTCTCATAAACAGGAAAATTTAAAAAAAATATTCAATGATTTAATAAATAACAAAGACTTAAATAATTATAATTCTAAAAAAATGTTAAATAGTTTTATGAATCTAAAAAGACAATTAGAAGAGATGAAAATCAACTCAAAAAATAATAAATTAAATAAAATACTAGCAAAGCAAAAAAGTCTACTTCAAAAACTTGAGGAGACGGCAACAAAAACTATTAAACAATCTAAGGGAAAATCCATTCAGTTCTCATTGGATAAAAATGATTTCAAATCTTCTCGTCCCATAAAACTTTTCAGAGAAAAAAATCAAATCAATGCAGAAAATTACCTAAAAACGATTTTAAAAAGAAATGACCTCAAAAAATCTATAAATATGAATACATTAAACCCTAAACAAAAAATGATAATTCAAAATTATTTAAACAAAATGAAAAACTACTCGAAAAATGATAAATATGAAGAAACTGAATAATATATCTGTCTCTAAAGTAATTTTAATGCATAAAAAATAAATATTAATATAGAATCATGTTAATTAAGGAAAATATCTTGAATCTCAAACGAATATTTGTAATTTTTTATTCAAATTTAAAAAAAACTCTGATTATATTTGGTATTTATCACATGTGATATTAAATTTACATTATTATTTAATCCAATTTATTACTAAATGTTCATTATTTATTATTTTTTAAATTGACATGAAAAACTTTATTCAGATGCGTCAAACTAGTGCATAAAAAGATTTTTTACCGTAACATGTTCATTTTATTTACTGAAAGTTTTTTTAAAATATATCATATATACAGTTCTTAAAATTGTTATTTTCTTAGATTCTTAATTAAAATATTTTTATCAAAATAATAAGCTGTTTTTATGTAAATATTCAAATCACTTAACACTAATATTCCTTAGGGGCTGGAATAACTAGTAAATTATTAATACTGTTGGAGATTGGCTATGAAAGAATATGGAAAAACACCTACTATTCTTATAGCGGAAGATGATCCTGATGATCGTTTGTTAATTCAAGAAGCTCTCGAAGAGAATGGAGTTAATAAAAAGCTTTTTTTTGTTGAAAATGGCGAAGAATTAATGAATTATTTGTTAAAAGAAGGAAATTATTCTAAAAATAATGACCTGTCAACACCTGCTTTAATCCTTCTTGATCTTAATATGCCTAAAAAAGATGGGAGGGAAGCACTGAAAGAAATTAAAAAGTTTCCAGCCCTCAGACAAATTCCCATAATAGTCCTGACAACTTCTAAAACCGATGAAGATATCCATTTTACATATGATTCAGGAGGTAATTCTTTTATTACAAAACCAGCCTCATATGAAACTTTAGTTTCTATTATGAAAATTTTAAGTGAATTTTGGTTCTCTGTTGTCGAGTTACCCCCCACTCGAAACTTGGGGAGTTGAAAACAAAATGGATCTTAATCCAATAAAGCTCCTTCTCGTTGATGATGATGAAGATGATTATATTATAACAAAAGAACTTCTTTCTGAAGTAGAAAATGTTAAATACGAAATTACTTGGATCCCCTCCTATCACAAAGCTCTCGAGATTATTCCTGAAAACCTGTTTGATGTATGTCTCTTTGATTATAGACTCGGAATCAATACTGGTATAGAACTTCTTCAGGAAACAAATAAATTAAGATTAAAAGCTCCAGTTATCATATTAACAGGGCAGTCTGATAAAAGTATTGACATGGAGGCAATGAAAGCGGGTGCTTCTGATTATCTAGTCAAGGGACAAATGTCTGCTCCACTATTAGAAAGATCAATCCGATATGCTATAGAACAGCAAAGGAATCTGGAAACCCTCAGAAGAAATCAGGAATTATTCATGGAAGGTCCTGTTACTGTATTTAAATGGATCGCTAGTCCAGGCTGGCCTGTAGAATATGTATCTTCAAATATCTCCCAATTCTACTACTTTCCAGCCGATTTCATAGATAAATCGATTTCTTATACCTCAATTATTCACCATGAAGATCTTGATAGAGTTATAAATGAGGTGGATAGATATAGTGACGATGGATATTTCTCTTTTGAACAGGATTATCGAATCATTAATAAAAATGGTGAACCCCGATGGATTTATGATTTTACTATAATTATAAGAGATAATAAGGGGCTGCCCACTCACTATTATGGTTATATCCTGGATATCACTGAAAGAAAAATGGCTGAGAGCGCCCTAAAAGAATCTGAAGAAAAATATCGTAAACTCATAGAAAACATACAAGATGGTATATTTGTTGTACAAAATAACATGATCCAGTATGTAAATGATGCTTTTGCAAAAATCCTTGGATATACTACTGAAGATTTAATATTTCAAAATATCTATGATTTTATCCACTCAGATTACCACCAAGAAATAGAAGATTTTTTTAAAAAGCTTGAAATAGGAAATATAAAACCACATGAATTAGAAATTAAATTAAATCATTTTACAAAAGTTAAAAGTGTTATAGTAAATATGTCTATTGGGCATTTTATTTTCAGAGGAAGTTCAGCCCAAATTGGTACCATAAAAGATATTACAGAACGAAAAAAAGTTGAAGAAACCCTAAGACTTGCTGCAAATGTTTTCAAAAATACATCCGAAGGAATAATGGTTACAGATGTAGATGGATTCATTGAATCTGTAAATCCTGCTTTCACTGTGATCACTGGGTATTCTGATCTGGAAGCACTTGGTAAACGTCCAAGTATACTTAAGTCAGGGCGACATGATGTTAATTTTTATATTAAAATGTGGGAGTCTCTCCGATCAAAAGCTGTCTGGCAGGGTGAAATATGGAATCGTAGAAAGGATGGTGAAATCTATCCCCAATGGTTAAATATAAGCGCCATCAAAGATAGCCATGGAAAAATTGTAAATTATGTAGGTGTTTTTTCTGATATCACTAAAATCAAACTCTCAGAACAAAGATTAAATTATCTGGCTTACCACGATGCTCTCACAGGACTCCCCAATCGGCTTCTTTTCCATGATCGTCTCCAACAGGCATTATCTCATGCTCAACGAAATAAAGAACTTGTTGCAATCATATTTTTTGACTTGGATCGTTTTAAAATTATCAATGATACTCTAGGTCATGCTGTAGGAGATTTACTTCTAAGGGCTGTTGCAAAGCGTTTGATGAATTGTGTCCGCGAAGGAGATACTGTTGCAAGATTGGGTGGTGATGAATTTATTGTCATCGTATCAGAAATTAAACGTCCTCAGGATGCTGCTAAAGTATCACAAAAAATACTTCAATCCCTTTCTTCTGTGTTTAGTATTGAAGGACAGGATCTTTATATTACCGCAAGCCTGGGTATTGCAATATATCCTGATGATGGAGATAATCTTGAACACCTCCTGAAAAATGCAGATACCGCCATGTATCATGCAAAGGAAAAGGGCAAAAATACTTACCAATTCTACGCCTCTATGATGACCACAATTTCTTTAGAACGTCTTAAACTGGAAACAAACTTACGAAGAGCCCTTGATAGGCGTGAATTTTATATCCTCTACCAACCGATTGTTGATTTAATCAGTGGTGAAATTATCGAAGCAGAAGCACTCATATACTGGAAGTCAGGAAAAAAAATAATTCCCCCAACCGAATTTATTTCAGTCGCTGAAGACACTGGTATGATAATCCCCATCGGAAGTTGGGTTTTAAAAACTGTTTGCGAACAAAATAAGCAATGGCAGATGATGGGTTACAAACCTATTTCTATTGCCGTAAACCTATCCTCCAGACAATTTCAGCAAAGCGACCTGATTAAAACCATTGATGTGGTACTGAGTGAGACACAACTCGATGCAAAATTTCTGGAACTTGAACTAACTGAAAGTATTATCATGCACGATGCAGAAATGACTATAAATACCTTACAAATGCTCAAAACAAGAGGGATTAAGATCTCCATAGATGATTTTGGGACAGGTTATTCCTCCTTAAGTTATCTTAAGAAATTCCCTATAGATAAACTAAAAATAGATCGTTCCTTCGTACAGGATATCGTCGAAAATCAGGATGACGCTTCCATTACAAAGGCGGTTATTGCTATGGGACATAACTTACGGCTACAAATTATAGCTGAGGGTGTTGAAAACTATGAACAACTCAAATTTCTTTATGAAAACTTTTGTGATAAAGGGCAGGGATATTTATTCAGCCGTCCTGTTTCTTCTGAACAATTTGAAGAACTATTAAAACAAAAAAACCCCTTCCAGATGAAAGTATAAATTAAATATTCCTTTCCATACTAAGAAAATCATTTTATTAATTAGTTATAAAAATCGGAAAATTATTTTAAAAAATCTGATCACAGTCATTTTATAGGAGAAAGATGGGAAAATTATGGGAAAAAAGATTTATATATCTAACCAGTTTTCTTTAAAATCCATTCGAATATTTTCCTATAATTAACGGAATGTATTATTATTGACAATTTGATAAGAAGTGTTATTTTTTAAATATGAATGAAAAGTTATATATAGAAGAGTTAAAACACAAAGCTCTAGAGCAATGCAGAGAAAAAAATCACGAGATGAAAGGGTGGATGGAATATGGTTGGTCTCATACTGCAGTTTGTGTATATTGTGGATATCAGGTAGTAATTAGTGATCTGGCTGTAAATAAATCTATTTCAGGGAGGGCTATAGAAAAAAAATGCAGACGAAATTAAATGTTTCATACATTAAATTGAGTTTGAAATGATTTATTAAAATCCCAAATTGATCTCTAATTTCAATGAAAATAAATATAAAATGACATAAACAAATACTTCTTTGAAATATTCCTTAGTAGATTTCTAAACAATTCAAAAAGAGTATTTTGTGCACCGACAACCCTTCCACAATACCCTATAAAAAATATTTAACTTCTCCCTAAAGAATTCTTATTATTGTATCAGATAAAATAATTTTCAAGGACAGCCCATTGTATACCCAGGATGAAATTAAGTCATTATTTGACCATATTATAAATAGCTCTAACGCGAACGAAACGGAAATCCTCTTTGATGAATACGAGCGGTCATCTACCCGGTTTTCCAATAATGTCATCACCCAGAACTTATCTCAGAAGAATAAATCTATTAATATCCGTGTGATTAAGGATAAACGGATCGGACTTGCTGAAACCAACAATTTATCCAAAGAATCTCTATTAAAAACACTTAATAAGGCTCTTTTATCCTCACAATATCAGAAACAACAAGACGATATTCTCCCTCTGGTAAATCCTCAAAAATATGATGAGACTCAAAACTATTTGAAGGATACAGCATTCATCAATCCGGTTAAAAAAGCAGAGATGATTAAAATGGCTTGTGACAAGGCAAAAGAAAATATGCTGGATGCTGCCGGATTCTTCAGTAATGGATATAAGATTATCAGTATTGGTAATTCCAAGGGTCTCTTTGCTTATAATATTTTCAGTACAGCAGATTATAATCTTAGTATGGAAGATCACAATTCCAGTGGATGGTGTGAAGAATCCTCCTTTGATCTATCGAATATCCATTTGGATACTATTATTGATCGGGCGATTGATATTACATTAAAAAGTCGAAATCCCATTGATCTTGATCCAGGCCGATATACTGTTATCTTGAGCCCTGATGCTATAGGTGAACTCCTGTATTTCTTAGCCTTTGATGGTTTCAACACCCTCGGAATAAAGGAAAAATCCAATTACTTCCATAATAAGTTAGGCCAGAAGGTCTTTTCCGATAAATTATCGATATGGGATGATTACTCCCACCCCCTCTCCAACGGCATTCCATTTGATTTTGTCGGACTACCCCGTAAAAAGGTGACTCTCATCGAAAAAGGGATTTTTAAAGAAGTTGTCCTTGACCGTAAATTAGCTATGGAAATGGGTATGGATCCCAATGGACATTCACTTCCTGAGCCAAACACATCGGGTCCTCTTCCTTTGAATATTGTTATGGGTACAGGGGATATGAGTATCGAAGAGATGATTCAGTCTACCGATAAGGGTTTATATGTTAATCGGCTCCACTACACAAATATATTAGACCCCATGGCAATGAACTTAACTGGAATGACACGGGATGGTCTATTCCTCATTGAGAATGGCAAAATAACGAAGCCCGTTAAGAACTTCCGCTTCACAGAATCCCTCATCCATGCTTTCAATCAGATTGAGGCGATAGAAAATAAATCCACCTATATACGATCGTTCTTTGGTGGAGGATTTGTCGTTTCAGGGATGAAAATAAGTGATTTTAACTTCTCATCAAAGACGGAGTTTTAATATTAATAAGAATATTGATTGGAAGAAGAAAACAAGTTCTTTATATATTTAATTTGGAGTTTAAAAATGAAATTATATACTGAAAAAGCTCTCAATCTTGCTCAAATGAGAGGAGCAAATTATTGTGATATACGAATTGTTGATATACATAGAGAAGCTCTCAGGGTGAAGAATGGAGAACTTGGATCACTCAGGCAAAAGTCTCAATTAGGATTTGGTGTTCGTGTGTTGATCAATGGTGCATGGGGATATGCCTCAAGCAGTGATCTCAACATGGAAGAAGTCCAGAGAATTACAGTACAGGCTTGTGAAATAGCGAAAGCCAGCAGTCTATTAATGGATATCCCTGTGGATCTTGTTAAAGAACCCGCTTATCTTGATTTCTGGCAGACCCCCTATCAGATTGATCCCTTCAAGGTTCCTATGGGAAAGAAATTAGAACTACTCTATACCATCGATAAGCTCCTCATGGCAAAGCAGATCACCTCCAGGGAGTCGTCTATGGAATTTGTCAATGAGCACAAGTGGTTTGCCTCATCGGAAGGATCATTTATCGAACAAAATATCTTACGATCGGGCGGGGGTTTCTCTTGTACTTCTTCAGGAAATGGCGATTCACAAATAAGATCCTACCCAAGTAGTTTTGGAGGACAGTACAAGTCCATGGGATACGAACTCATCGAAAGCCTCCACTTATTAGACCATGCGGAACGTATTCGGGAAGAATCTATCGCCTTATTATCTGCTGATCCCACACCATCGGGTAAGAAGGATCTGGTGATTATGGGGAATCAGATGGAATTACAAATCCACGAATCAGTGGGACACCCTACAGAACTGGATCGTGTATTGGGATATGAAGCCAATTTTGCTGGAACAAGCTTTGCTACCACCGAGAAGCTCAATAAATACCGTTATGGAAGTGATCTTGTGAATCTCGTTGCGGATAACACGGTACCTACAGGACTTGCCACTCAAGGGTATGATGACGATGGCGTTAAGGCACAGCGATGGCACATTGTCCAGAATGGAATATTATCCGGGTATATGACCAACCGCGAAACCGCCTGTCAGATTGGTCAGTCTTCGAGTAAGGGATGCAATAGGGCTGAAGATTTCACTCATATCCCCATCACCCGGATCGCTAATTTGAGTCTCATGCCGGGGAAGGACACCCTCGAATCCCTCATAGCCGGTATCGATGATGGAATCCTGGTGGACACCAACAAATCCTGGAGTATTGATCAGAAACGCCTGAACTTCCAGTTTGGATGCGAAATCGCCTGGGAAATCAAGAAAGGGAAATTAGGCAAGATATTAAAAAACCCCATCTATCAGGGGATCACACCGGAGTTCTGGGCATCCTGTGATGGAATCGCAAATCACGAATACTGGGATCTCTGGGGGGTGATGAATTGCGGGAAAGGACAACCCGGTCAAACGGGATACATGAGTCACGGCAGTTCCCCAGCCCGCTTCCGACAGGTGAATATGGGGGGCTAAAGATTTTAATTTGCACAAGTCGATAAGTTTCATCGCGATATATATTATTACATATGGAAAATACTTATGCCAAAGAAACAGCACAATCATATTCCCCCAATTTTATTTGATAAGACGCAAACAATTATTGCACAGATTGAAAAAAGATTAAAAGTCCCTCTCCTCTGTTATTGGAACTCCACACACGGTGAGGTGTGTGATCATGATATAAACGTCCTGTATGAAATATTACAAGACCTTGGTAAACAAGATAACGTAGCTCTATTCATTAAATCCGATGGAGGCAATGGTCAGGCTTCTCTCCGAATCGTCAACTTATTACGCCAATATTTTAAAAAAATAACAATCCTCATACCTCTGGAGTGTGCCTCAGCCGCAACCATGATAGCTATAGGTGGAGATGAGATCCAAATGGGGCCCCTTGCCCACCTGACTGCTGTTGATACATCAATTACCCATGAATTATCCCCACTGGATAGGAATAACAAAAAAGTATCTGTCAGTCTGGATGAACTGAATAGAACTGTCCGACTATGGAAATCAGAAGCGAGTGATAACTCAAAAAATCCCTATGAAGCTTTGTTTCAATACATTCATCCACTGGTAATTGGTGCTGTGGATCGCTCAGAATTCCTCTCCTTAAAATTATGTAAAGAAATCCTTTCCTATCACATGGATGATGAGGATAAAATAGATCTGATCATGAAATCAATGAATACTTACTGGATCTCAATAAAATATACTCTGAGATGGCACAAAATGCGATAACCGATTTTGATGAACACAATTATCATACCAATGAAATCCTGAGTATCATTGAAGGCAGGAATATCCAGGTATTCTATCAAGATGACGTGGACTGGCACTATATTAAAGAAGAGAAGCGGTGGCGATCCACCAATGACAAAAGTTTATAGCACATCATCAAAGGTACAGGCAAGAACTACACCCGATCCATCCTCTACCTGAATTAAAGAACTATTTAAAGAGGATATATTATGAAAAAAATTATTATTTACGGTAATTCGGGTTCGGGGAAGAGCACTCTGGCAGGTCAGCTCAAAGTGAAATATAATATCCCTGTGCTGGATATGGATACCATTACCTGGGTGACTGATCAACCCGGGGTTCGACTAGCCCTTGATGTGAGTGTCCACCAAATAATGGAATTTATCAATGAACACCCTGAGTGGATTATGGAAGGGTGTTATGGGGATTTGATTGAAAGAGCCCTCCCCTACTCTACAGAACTTATTTTTTTGAATCCAGGGATTGAACAATGCTTATTGAATAACTTAAAAAGACCCTTTGAATCTCATAAATATGCTTCCCTTGAAGAACAGAATAAACATTTTGAGTTCCTTCAAAAATGGGTTCAGGAATATGACCAGAGAGATTATGAATTTTCCTATCTGAGACATCGAAAGATCTACGATTTGTTTCAGGGGAGTAAACGGGAAATAACATCAACAGATTCTGATGACTGAAATACCTATTCTGATACCTATCCCCGTGCGTTGAACTTCTTACAAATCCTCTCAACTCAAAATAATCGTAAAAAAATATCCATTTTCATTCCCATAAGCCTTGAGATTTTGTATATGCTAAGTCGAAAAGAGATTTATGGCTTATTGTAGGGTGTATAATATATATTTTATTAATTTTTATTGAGATAGAATGAATATTAGTAAAATGATTTTAATCACACACAACTGAATCTTTGTACACCCTATATAATAAACCAGAAAAAAAAGTGAATTTTCTTGGTTTATAGGAGCAACCCTCGGTGTAAATGAAGGTGTAAATAATGAAGGTACTGGTTTTGCAGTTGCTTTAGGTCTTACACCTGGATTTATAGTAAAAAATCAAGTATACTTTGGTCTTTTTATTGGCCTTGTATTTGATCCATCGGTAAAAAACAGCGCCGGTGTAGAGTTAATGGGTTCATATGCCGCAACAGGTTTAACTTTTAACCTTGCAATTTAATATAATTTTAAATTATTTTATATTTGAATAATATGACTCTTGCTCCAATATAGCTCCACACAGGTTAGGATCACGGAGCAGGGATAACAATTCTACAAGAATGGATTTTGGCCAAGTATTGAATTGATTATTTCTATTTCATTATGGTAAATATAATTCAATACTATAGGTTTAAAGAATAAAATAATAATCTTTTCTATTAATTGCTTCGTCGCTTTACTACTCGCAATGACAGGATGGGAAAACATCCTATGACTGTTGTGGGGAGTGGTTTAAGTACAGATAAAATGGGACTAGTAGATTGTCATGGTTTGGTCTACGTCTCTTGCCCAGGCGTCGACTCCCCCAGATAGGTTGATCACGTTGGAAAATCCCATCCTCAAAAGATAATAGGCAACCTGATAGCTTCTGATCCCATGATGGCAGATGACGACGGTTTCTTTGGATGAGTCCAGTTGGTGGAGGGAGGATGGTATTTGTCCCATGGGTATGTGGACGGATCCTGTGATATTGCATCTCTCAAACTCCCAGGGCTCCCGAACATCGAGAAGCACTGTATCGATGGGATTGGTCTCTATATATTGTTTTAATTCAATGGCTGTCATTTGTTTCATGTTCAAAAAGAATAATACAATTTTTTTAAACCATCAAGTCCTGTTCTATTGACTATAAAATATTTCCATATTATTCTTATGATTATACTGATAACTTTCTTAATTTGAAAAGGTCAATGGATGGTTCTGCCCTTCGGCTGGGCTCAGGACAGGCTCCGTTCAACAAGCGATTGAGAAGTATTTGATTTCAAATTTAAAAGAGTATTGGTATAAATAATTTTAAAGGAACCATGATGGCAAATCGTAATCCACGTGTAGAAATAGAATATTGTGTTCAATGTAATTTCATTTTGAGAGCCAGTTGGATGGCACAGGAGTTACTCACCACTTTTAAAGATGAACTTGGGGAGCTTGCCTTAGTCCCCGGGGTGTGTGGTAATTTTGATGTGCGGGTCAATGATGAGTTGGTTTATTCCAGAAAAGATATGGGACGGTTCCCTGAATCCAAGGAATTAAAGCAGATTGTGAGGGATTTTATTGCACCAGAAAAGCATCTTGGGCATAGTGATAAGAAATAATCGGGTGTTATCATCTTCGTATTTTTGAAATTGACACTGGATGGTTCGACTCCGCTCACCAACCGGATTTGATGATATTGGTTTAAATATAAATAAATAATTAGATTATTTACCGTTTTTCCAATCATTTTTCATAGTTTTTATATCAGTCATTTTATACTAAAAATATTGTCTTTCGTTATATAGAATCTTATTTTGATAATTCTTCGATGCGTGTTTTTGAAATATAGAAATATTCGTCGTCTGCCTGGAGTATCATATCATTTTGTGGGTTGACGATTTGCTCACCATTCCGCTCTATAGCAATGGCAATATGTTCTTTGGTTAGCATATCGGTGCAGAGATCTAAAAAAGTTTTACCTATAAATCGAGGATCTACTTTCGATTTATGAAATTGCTGTCCGAAAGAATTACTTACCAGTTCTGAAATGACTTTTGTTATTCCCGGATCCTGGAGAGCTTGTACCATGAGTTTCACAGATATTTCAGAAAGGGTGATCACTTCATTGCAATGGGCTTTGTAGAGAAGATGTTTTTTAGAGGGTGAAAGGATTTCCGCTGTGGTATAGATATCTGGATTGATTTCCTCAATGAGCAGTACCGTTAATATGGTTTTTTCATCACAAGATTGATCTGTAAAGGATTCTGCTATTACAATAACTTTGGATGAGTCTTTGATACATGCCCTTTCCAAGACTTCTTCATCTGTGGTTTCTCCCTGGACGAAATAAAAATTATGTTCATCGGGATAGGGGTTCATATCAATGGAATTCGTGATGAGTACAATGGGTGTTTTTTTGTAAGATGGATCGAATCTGAATTCGCTTAAGAATTTATCTATTTTTAGTTTATGGTATCCGCAGATGATAAGATGGTTTTTAAGTTTTAATTTTTTCATACCTCTTAACTCCTTTGTTCTTGCCTGAATGATGATTGTAGCTATTGTCGCCATAAATGTGCCGATAAAACCGATTCCTAATATCATTGCAAAGACTGCAACAATACGTCCACCAGGTGATTTTGGATAGAGATCTCCATATCCCACTGTAGTGAAAGTCACCACAGACCACCAGAGGCTGTCCCAATAAGTTATATAATCTTCATTGGATTTTGTGTATAATTTATTCACAGCAGATTTAAAATCGGGATCACGGGACAAGTTTATTAACAGGTCTTTTTCTGTTGTAGAGAGAAATCCGTTAAGGTGAAGGGTTGATGAGTCTGGTTTATAAACAATTTTGTTTTGGAGGGATTTTGGGATTGTAATATTTAATTGACGTTTATTTATTTTCTGGGTTAACTTTAGATTATGACTTGTGTACTGGTTTTCGAAATGATAAAATAATATACTGGAAACAAACGTCAAGATAATAACATAGGCAAAGATGACGGGAATATTTTCTTTTTTTAATACATTAAATAATTTTCTAAATAAGACAATAAACATGGTTTGCAACTTTAAATATATAATAAGCGAAAGATCTTTTTATAAATTAATATTAATTGTCATGAAAGTCAAAATGATATGTATACCAAAATATTTTCGATATTCATTATTTATCTGTTTAATCTATGGACAAATATCAATAATGTGTAGTGGCCTGAAAAATTTGA